>JAVKDP010000089.1:0-29232 GCA_040222185.1 Balneolaceae bacterium
CATCTCTAACTTTACTTGAAAAATTACCCTCCATGTGGTATGTCCTCTTCTAAATGATAAATAAATTCTGTTCTACTGAGGCAAAAAACGCGCCAAACCGAGATTTAGTTCGTTCTAAATCGAATGTAGTAGAGCAAGTGAGTAAAAGCAAACAAAATGAACCTGTAAACTTTAAAAAAGAGGCTTTCCTGTCATTTCTTCAGGCTGATCTAATTGCATCATTTTTAAAAGGGTAGGAGATACATCTGCAAGAATTCCATTATGCATTACAACATCCTTGGGATAATTTATGAGTATGGCCGGCACAGGAGCAGTAGTATGAGCAGTGTGAGGGCTCCCATCTTCTTTTACCATTTGATCGGAATTGCCATGATCCGCAATTACTAATGAACTATATCCGTGCTCTGAAGCAGTTTCGATAACTCTTTTTAACTGGAAGTCTACTGCTTCAACAGCATCAATTGCAGCTTGCATATCGCCAGTATGGCCAACCATATCTGTATTAGCGAAATTTAGAATTATAAGCCTGTACTCTTCGGTTACCAAAGCTTTGCATAAAGCATCACCTACTTCCGGCGCACTCATTTCAGGTTGAAGGTCATAGGTTGCAACTTTAGGACTGGGGATTACAAGTCTGTCTTCGCCTTCATTAGGAGTTTCTTCACCTCCATTAAAGAAGTATGTAACGTGTGGGTACTTCTCAGTTTCAGCAATTCTAAACTGTTTTCCACCTTTTTTACTTACCCATTCACCAATTGTATTCTTTAATTCCTGCGGAGGATAAGCAACCTTTGCAAATTCAAAAGTAGCGTCATAAGAAGTGAATGTGATGTAGCTTAGGTTTAGATTGGCTTTAACATCAAATTCAGTAAAATTTTCTTCATTGAGAGCTCTGGAGATTTCTCTTGCTCTGTCACCTCTTATATTAAAAAAAACTACGGTATCATTCTCCTGGATTCGGGATTCGCTTGAAGTATCAAGAAGTATAGGGTTGATGAACTCATCCGTAACATCTTTTGAATAACTACTAGTAAAAGCATCATCTGCGCTTTCAAATATCTCACCCTTACCGTTTACCAAAAGGTCATAGGCTAATTGAACTCGATCCCATCTGTTATCTCTGTCCATAGCATAGTAGCGCCCGACGATTGAGGACAGGTTTCCTGTGCCAATCTCAATAATTTTTTCCTGAAGTTCCTTTGCGTAGGTAACCCCGGAGTCAGGTGCAGTATCCCGGCCATCAGTGAATGCATGAATGTATACATTTTCAATATCATGCTCCTTGCAGAGCTTCAAGAGAGCATATAGATGTTCATTGTGGCTATGAACTCCTCCATCTGAGAAAAGACCCATTAGATGAATCTTGTTTTTCTTTTTTGCCTGTTCAATAGCAAACAGGAGTTCAGGGTTTTCAAAAAAACCACCTTCCCGAATATCTTTATTTATTTTTGAGAGCGCTTGCCAAACTATTCGTCCGGCTCCAATGTTAAGGTGTCCAACTTCAGAGTTACCAAACTGGCCATCAGGTAAGCCAACATCCTCACCACTCGCACTTAATTGAGAGTGTGGATATTGTTTCAGAAGAGAATCGTAAAAAGGTTTTTGCGCTTTATCAATCGCGCTAACGGATGGGTCAACCGCTACTCCGAACCCATCTAAAATTACAAGTAGTGCTTTAGAATCGAGCTCGGGCATGATGCGGAAGTTTATTTATAAGCTATTAACGTGCTTTGTAAGCTGTGCTTTTTTTCTTGCAGCAGTGTTTTTGTGAATGATATTTTTTGTAGTCATTCTATCAAGAAAAGAAGTTGCTTCCTTTAAAGCTGCTTCTCCTTGTGCCTTATCAGTACTAGAAACTACTTTTTTAATAAGTGTTCTCATTTTAGAACGGCGATTTCTGTTACGCTCGTTTCTAGTAGCATTTTGGCGATCACGCTTTATTGCAGATTTATTTTGTGCCATGGATATTCAGTCGATTAATTCTTTCGTAGTCCAAAAATTGTTTAGAACTCAAAATTAAGGCTTCCTCAAATACTAAACAAGAAATGATTGAATAATTAGAAGAAAAAAGGTAATTTAGCTGTTCTGTATGATAGTAGTAATAGACGGCCCTGCAGGGTCAGGTAAAAGTTCAACCGCTCGTGCTGTAGCAGAGCAACTTCAGATTCAATTTTTGGATTCCGGAGCGTTGTACCGAGTAGCCACCTTAATCTATCTTCGTGCAGGCAAGAATAATGAATTGTTCTTTGAACTCCTGAAAGAAAGTAAGATCTCATTTCACTTCAAAGAAAAAACTTTTTTTGTTTTTCTAAACGATACTGATGTATCAAAAGAAATACGGACAATGGAAGTTTCTGAAAGTGTAAGTGTGGTTGCTGCTAAACCTAAAGTAAGATCATTTGTCAATGAGCTTATGCATCGTGCTGTTGAGCAGGATGTTTACGTTGCTGATGGTCGCGATTTAGGAACAGCAGTGTTTCCGAATGCAGCTTTGAAATTTTTTATGGTAGCTGATTTAAAAACTCGTGCTGAAAGAAGATATGCTGAACTAGTTGTTCAGGATAACACTGTTCAAATCGAAGATATCATGAAAAATATAGCAGCCAGGGATGAGATCGATTCAAACAGAAGCGCAGATCCCCTCAAAAAGGCGGAAGACGCAATAGAGATTGATACTTCAACACTCAATTTTGAGGAACAAGTGTCAATTATTTGTGATCAGATAAAACCTCTGCTCACAGCATAGTATAACTTTAACCCTATCCCATAGCCGAAAGTCGGTTGTGAGGTAAACTTATAACAAAACAGAAAAATGTCAGAAGACGTAAATAAAGATCCTGTTGAACAGGAAGAAATCGTATCAGAAGAAACTACTGCAGAAGCTGTAGTTGAGGCTGAAACAACAGAGGCCGAAGTAGCCGAGGCAGTTGAAGAAACAGAAACTGCGGAAGAAGAAATTGTAGAAGAAGTTACAGCAGCAGAAGAAACTGAAGAAGCACTAACCCATGTGTTTAATGGCGAAGTAGAGGGTGAAGTTTACACCTACGATCAGTTAGCTGGCCCATCAGATGAGTATACTGAAGACGAGTACAACCAATTAATGGGGATGTACGAGAATACTCTGAATGAAATTGAAGAGAAAGAAATTGTAACAGGTAGAGTAGTTTCTATCGATGAGAAATATGTAGTAATCGATATCGGATTTAAGTCCGAAGGTATTATTGCAGTGAATGAATTTAACTCATCCGTTCTAGAGAGCATGGCTCCTGGCGACGAAGTAGATGTATTCCTTGACAGAGTTGAAGATAAAGAAGGCCAGCTTATTCTTTCTAGAAGAAAAGCTGATATCCTGCTTGCATGGGAGAAAATCGAAGCTTCTCACGAAAGTGGTGAGATAGTTGAAGGTCTTATCAAGCGCAGAATTAAAGGTGGTATGGTTGTTGACTTATTCGGAATCGACGCATTCTTACCTGGCTCTCAAATTGATGTCCGTCCAGTTAGGGATTTTGATGCCTATGTTAACAAGACTATGGAATTCCAGGTTGTTAAGTTAAACATGGCTGCTGAGAATGTTGTTGTTTCTCACCGTGCTCTTATTGAGTCTGATCTTGAAGAACAGCGTGAGCAAATTCTTGATACCATCGAATCAGGTCAGGTGCTTGAAGGTGCTGTTAAGAACATTACAGACTTTGGTGTGTTTATCGATCTTGGTGGTGTTGATGGCCTGCTTCACATTACTGATCTATCATGGGGACGTGTTGACAACCCAAGTGAGATTGTACAGTTAGATCAGCGCTTAAATGTAGCTGTTATCGACTTTGATGAGCGTAGTAAAAGAGTTTCTCTTGGCTTGAAGCAATTACAGCCGCATCCATGGGAAGAAATTAACGCTAAGTACCCTGAAGGAATGAAAGTTCAAGGCCGCGTAGTTTCTATTGCTGACTACGGTGCTTTTATCGAGCTTGAAAAAGGTGTTGAAGGCCTGATTCACATTTCTGAAATGTCATGGACTCAGCATATCAAACATCCATCTCAGCTTGTTGAGAAAGATGATGTTGTTGAATGTATTGTATTAAACATCAACGAAGACGAGAAGAAAATCTCTCTTGGTGTTAAACAACTTACCAAAGATCCATGGGCTGATATCCTTGATAGATTCCCAATTGGTTCTAAGCACAAAGGTGTTGTACGTAACCTTACTAACTTCGGCGTATTTGTTGAGCTTGAGCCAGGTATTGATGGTTTAATCCACGTATCTGATCTTAGCTGGGAAGACAAAGTTGAACATCCTAATGAAGTAGTTTCAAAGGATCAGGAAATTGATGTTGTTATTCTTGGTGTTGATTTCGATAACCGACGAATCACTCTTGGACATAAGCAGGTTCTTGAAAATCCTTGGGAGCAATATGCACGTGAATATACTCCGGGAACTGCTGTAGAAGGTGAAGTTGTAAAAGCTACTGACAGAGGAGCTTTTGTTAAGCTTTCTTTAGGAGCAGAAGCTTTCTTGAACTATACCAAAGCTGTTGAGCCTGAATTCAAAGAAGGCGATAAAGTTGAAGCTTTCATCTTCAAATTTGATGAAGCTGGTAAATCAATTGATCTAAGCCAGTTGGATTCAGATCAAAAGAAAGCAAAAGCAGCTAAGAAAAAAGCTGATGACAAAGCAAACATGGAAACTGGTGCTCCAACACTAGGTGAAATGTCAGGCCTAGCAGCTTTAAAAGAAAAGATGGAAGCTGAAGAAAAAGCAGAAGCATCTGCTAAAGCAGCTAAGAAAGAGGATGATAAATAAAATCATCTTTTGAGATTACTCAGAGCCCCATTTTGATTATTCAGAATGGGGCTTTTTTATTATTTACCAGTGTAGCATATTCATTCGCAATTGAAATTTCTACTTTCGAGCCAACATTAAAAGGTATAAAATCAGCCTCGATTCCATCACTGAAGATCATTCCATTTTCTACCATATTTGATTCTATAATTAACTTATTTTCATCGGTAATCTCCCCTGAGCAAATTTCTATTTCAGATGTTTTACTTTTGAAAGGTTCTCTAACAATGAAAAATAGTTTTCTTTTTTCGGGGTCCAGATTAACCTTAAATGATGAATGACCAACCCCATTTATCATATTCAATATCGAACTCATCCATCCAGTTGCTCCTGCACCAGTACTTATAATTATACCGCTAGAACTTTGGATTTCATTTTTTCCTTCGAAGTGAATCGAATATCTGGCAGAAGTATGAGATTTAGGCCCAATAAAAAAATCATTAAAAGCTAAAAGCTTTTGTTCATCATTGAACAAGGCTTGCGCCATGACAACTTTTTTCGAGTTGAATTCCCCATTCAGTATTCGAACAAGCTGTTTTGAAGATAGCTTTTGAAAGGGAAGAAGGACACCATCATAGATTTTAGGGTTTGGGTTAAATCCTACTATGGGTTGTCCATTAACATACTTGGCAATATTGGCGATTAGACCATCTTGCCCGATACCAATTATTAGGTCTTTTTCAGTAAATATGTAATTCGGAAGAAAATCGCGATCAATTACTTTGTATTTTATTTTTTGTTGAAATAGTTCTTTTAGCTGTTTCAATGAGTAATAGAATGTATGATGATCTTTGACTAAATCTTTGAAATTTTGACCTGTCGACTCAAGATAAAATTGAGCTTGATTTTTGGAGTTAAATCTTTGAATCAACTCTTCAAGAAAAGTTTTTGATCTGATAATTATTACCTGTTCAAAGATCATTGTTCTGTACTAATTAGTGAATCAATCAAGTCTGGGGAAATATTTAAATTTCCAATTTTGGAATGATTAGATGCAAGTTCTCTAAAGGCCATTGCAATATTGTTTTTTGCATCATTTCCGTTTTGATTAAGAGCGCTAAGAACTCTCCAATCCATATCTCTATACACCTTTACTTCGCTCTCTATCTTGTATCCGTTTGCATCAGCTTCTAATTTTATATTTTCTGCTTTCAGCTTCACAAGTTCGATGTTTAATTCTTCGAGCTTCAAATTCATTTCCATCTCAAGCTGTTTTAACCGACTCTCATTATCCTGTTTCGTAAGGTCTGTCTCCATTTTCTTCTTTACGATTTGCTTCTGTTTTTCTTCGACGGCTATTTCAGTATTTAATTCACTTTCTCTAATCTTACGCTCTTGTTCAACAGCGAAATTGCGTCTGCTATAGATAGCTTGATCTGCATCCTGTTGTAGTGCTTCCCGAGTTTTAGTTTCCAGTGCTCTTTGCATTTCAGGTTCTGCGCTAATCCCAAGAACGTTAGTACTCATCACTTCAATCCCGAGGTTCTCTATTATGATAGAGTTTTTAAGATTCTCAATAAGCTCTAGTTCTAGTTCTGAAAGAAGTGAGAGAATTTCTGTTATTGTCTGCTTATGGACAAACCCAGTAATACTAGTTTGAGCCTCGTTTATTAGTCTTTGAGTGAGCTTTTCAAAGTCATCGGAGGTATATTTTTTCCGAGAATTGACATTAAAGTCTAACTGCTCATTTATTCTGAGAGGTTCTTTAATGAAATAAGTAATCTGTCCCTGCACAGTAACATTTTGATAATCTTTTGTAGTTACCTTGAATACAAAAGGAATATCCTGACTGCTTAGTGGGATAGATACGATAGAAGAGTTTTTATTGAAGTAGAAGAAGGAAAGCCCTTTTCCTTCTCTTATTATTTTTCCATTTCTATAGTGTATAACAAAATTCATTGGGTCAAATTTTAAGTAATTAAGTCCAAACATGATTATCTCCGTTTAATTTGTGTATTAATTACACAAATATAAATAGAATTATTTAAACAGCAAATTTTATTTGTGTATTTTTAACACTTATTAAATTTCTTACATTTGATACTCGAAATATGACTTAAATGGAAGGTTTAGTTTAATTATGACAAAAGTAACTGTAGACGCTGTAGTTTTTGGGTATAGCAAAAATGATGGAGTAAAAATACTTCTAATAAAAAGGAAGTATGATCCATTTAAGGGATGCTGGGCATTACCAGGAGGTTTTGTTCAAGATGGGGAGTCTCTTGAAGATTCTGTGGAAAGAGAACTATACGAGGAAACTGGATTGAAAATAAACTATCTGGAACAATTGTTTACTTTTGGAAAAATAAACCGTGATCCAAGGGGAAGAATAATTAGCGTGGCTTATTTTGGGCTAATTAATTCCGATAAATTCTTAAAGCTTAGCGCTAGTACTGATGCAGATGATGCCAATTGGTTTAGTATTAATTCTCTACCAGTATTAGCCTTTGATCACAAAGAGATATTAAAAAAAGCTATAGAAAGGCTGAGGAATAAAATTGAATATCAGCCATTGGGTTTTGAGTTGTTAGATACAAAATTCCCTTTTTCTGATTTGGAGCGATTATATACGATTCTCTCTGATAGAGAAATTGATAGAAGAAATTTTAAGAAAAAAATCATGAGCTTTGGTTTCATAGAAGAACTTAATGAATTTGAAAAAAAATCCGGATCTGGCAGACCTGGAAAGCTGTATAGATTTAATAAAGATGTGTATCTAAAACTAACAAAAGAGGGGATACACTTCGAAATCTAATACAAAAAGCGAAAAAATTTGCTCTATACTGTTGAAGAAGAGGTGGATCAATTACTTCAAAAAGAAAAAGACAATCTTATTCTGAGCATCTTTTCTGCTTTTTACCTTTTTATTATGCTCTCGATTAAAAGCATATACTACATTTCGAGCAGAGCTTAACTCTTTCTCACTTGAGTATTTAACTTGTACGGCATCTCCACCAGGTTCTAGCTTACTCAGCACATCCATCAATTGAGAATGTATAGAGCTCTTTTTTCTGGAACTGGAGATCTCTTGACGTGGAACTATTTTTATCTTCATCTCAAAAAAAATTCTATTAACTATGAGTACATAATTAATAGAATTTTAACAGAAAAAAATAATTAGAAAAAAAACTATGGAACTTGGACGTTACTCATAATTTTTTCAACAATATCTTCAGAGGAAATATCCTCGGCTTCTGCTTCAAAAGTAGGGATTATTCTGTGTCTTAAAACATCCATTGCAATGGTACGAATATCCTCAGGAGTTACATAAGCCCTTCCTTCCATAAATGCCTGTGCTCTGGCTGCTAGATTAAGGTTGATAGTTGCCCTTGGTGAGGCACCAAATCCGATTAAATCGCTTAAATCGTCGAGTCCGAAGTTCTTCGGTTTTCGGGTAGCAAAAACTAAATCAACGATATACTTCTCAACCTTTTCATCCATATAAATTTCGTTAACAATCTTTCGTGCCTCCATGATTGTCTTAGGGTCTATAACAGCACTTAACTCAGTTTTGCTACCTGTTTTTGCCATTCGCCTCATAATCTCCAGTTCTTCAGTCTCGGTCGGGTAATCGATTTTAAGCTTTAACATAAAACGATCAACCTGAGCTTCAGGTAACGGATAGGTTCCTTCCTGCTCAACAGGGTTTTGAGTAGCAAGAACTAAGAATGGTTCATCCAGTTTAAAGGTTTCTTCACCAATAGTAACTTGTTTTTCCTGCATAGCTTCTAATAGAGCACTTTGAACTTTAGCAGGGGATCGGTTTATCTCATCAGCAAGAATGATATTTGAAAAAATAGGTCCTTTCTTTACAAAAAAGTCACCTTCTTTTTGATTGTAAATGAGTGTTCCGATTAAATCGGCGGGTAATAAGTCGGGTGTGAACTGTATGCGCTGAAACCCGGTATTAAGTACAGTAGCTAATGAAGAAACAGTTAGAGTTTTTGCTAAACCAGGAACTCCTTCTAGAAGTACATGTCCATTTGTTAAAAGCCCTACTAATAAACGATCGATCATATATTGTTGCCCAATGATCACCTTATCTAGCTCTTTTCGGATATCCTCTATAAATGCACTATGCTTTTCAATTTTTTCAGAAAGGGCATTCATGTCAATTTCGTTTTCAATCATTTTTATATAATTCGATGTTATTTTTGGGAGATGATATAGTTAATTTCTGTCTTTCAAAAGTACCACAAATATAATACTTGGATATTTTATCACATGGACGTTTTACAATCTTTTTTATTAGGGCTTATTCAGGGGCTTACAGAATTTTTGCCGATAAGCAGTTCGGGGCATCTTGCTTTGGGGAAGTATTTTCTTGGAGGTGAAACGGAAGCCGGGATTACATTCGAGGTTGTAGTTCATTTTGGTACACTCTGTAGTATTCTTATTTACTATAAAACCGACTTGATCAGATTAATTGGTTCTGCTTTAAGCTTTTTAAAAGCTCCATCAGCAAAAAAGGATGATCCTGATGTTCGGATTATTCTTTTTATCCTGATAAGTATGATACCGGCATTTATAGTCGGATTTACTCTTAAGGATTACATCGAAGGAATATTCGATAGCCCGTTACTGGTGTCCGGCATGTTGATACTAACAGGGTTTATTTTATTCCTTACTAAATTTGCGAAAGCTCCTGAGGGAAAGGTCACACTAGGCAAAAGCTTTTTGATCGGCTTGGCACAAGCTTTTGCAATGATTCCGGGGATTAGTCGCTCCGGATCTACAATCTCAACTGCGCTTTATCTCGGAATTAAAAGAGAGGATGCTGCTAATTTCTCTTTTCTAATGGTTATTCCCGTAATTGGGGGAGCTATGCTACTTCAGATTAGGGAAATGCTGGAGGTTGGTGTAAGTGATGCCCAGGTGATGAGCCTTGTTGTGGGCTTTCTAACGTCGTTTATTTCAGGGTATTACGCACTCAAGTACCTGATCATAATTTTAAAGAAGAAAGGATTTCACTACTTCGCTTATTATTGTTGGCTGGTAGGCGGGGTAGGTCTTATTTACTTTCTGAATTAAAACATAAATCCACTTGTAAAGTAAACTCCTAAGCCTTCTTCTGAAAAACCAAAGTCTGTACGAACGATAAAGTCGGGAGTAAAAAGAGAGACAAGTCCTCCAAAACCAAAAGAGTATTTAAGGTCGGAAGTGACAGAGCTTAATGACATTCCATTTGGAAAGGTTCGTCCTGTATCAAAGAATAGTGTGCCCCCTATTTTTGTCTCAATAGATTCTATATCAAATAGCCAGGTTCTTAATTCGGTATTGTAGATTATTGAGTTGTCATCTAAGAAACGCTTTGACTCGAACCCACGTAAAGTTTCTTCATCTCCAGCAAAAGAGAGTTGCCAATAAGGAGTTTGGCCATTCGTATGATTAAACAGAATACGATTCGCAAAGGTGATTTCTCTAATCAGAAAAAAACTAAGGTACTGCCGGGCGTCAAATTTGAAAATGCTATTATTGAAGGAGCTTCCCCAGAATTTTTGTCCAATTTCAAATGAAGTTTCCAGGTAGTTGCCTTTGGAGGGCCTAAATTCATGATTTCGGCCCTCCCAAACCATACCAACACCAACCATAAAAGTTCTTCCTCCTTCAACGCCAAGGGGTTGGGAGGAGGAAATTAAGCGATCAGAATCATTATCCCACGGAGTTTCATATCCTAAATTAATGATCGTATTTATATCAAGCTGTTTAGAAGTCTCAGATTTAATCAAAGGAAAGCGGACTATATTTCTAAAGCCAACTGAAAAGGATTGGAAATTGTAGAAGTCGGGCAGCCCCTCAGGCGTATCAGTTATTTTATCATAATTACCAATACCAAAGTAGTTATCCTCAAAGAACCTTGACAGGAATAGGGTATTCGTAACCCTAATATCTTTATTAAATGCATTTGGTTTATCAGTAAGAAGCCGAATGGATGCAAGACCTTTTGTAGAAAGAACAGCAGCTATATTATAGTAAGAGTAAAAAGGGGTGCTGTTTTCTTTGTAATGATATCTACTACCAAGGCCACCCAGGATAAGCCCGAAATCACTATTGTAGGATAGAGCTGGTAAGAACCCGAAGCTAATAGAATCTTGGGAAGATGATTCTTGCCCAAATGCCTGAAATGTAATACAAAAGGTAAATAACAGAAGAATGTATACTCTTCGAAAAATATGCAAAATATAATTCTCCTGGTCAGATAAACAGTAGAGTAACTAGGAAGTATATTGGGAGCAAGATACATGCCGACCATACGATATAACCACCAAAGCTTGGCATTTTAACACCACTTTGATCCGCAATAGATTTTACCATGAAGTTTGGCGCGTTACCGATGTATGTGAGAGCTCCAAAGAAGACAGCACCTGAAGATATTGCCATTAGTGTATGACTCATTTCATTCATCAGAACCTGAGCATCTCCACCAGCAGCGTTAAAGAAAACAAGATAAGTCGGTGCATTATCCAGGAAGGCGGAAAGCATACCTGTGATCCAGAAGAACATGCTGTTAATTGGATCTCCGGCATCATCAAACACCGCAGCGTTAACAAATTGCAGTGCACCTTCGCCCTGGTTAGCTGCCTTAAGCATCGCAATAGGAGCAATTATAGTTATGAAAATACCTGCGAATAATTTTCCAACTTCCTGAATTGGAAACCAATTAAACCCGTTTGCTGCCCGGCTTTCTTTGGATGTGATTTGCCAGCTAACCCAGGTTAATATCAATAATATAATATCCCGGACAATGTTTTCAATTGTTACATGCACGTGAAATACAGTGATTTCACCAAGATGAACCAATCCTGAAAAAAGAACTGCACCAATTACACCAAGGATCAACAAGAGATTTTGACTTCCCTCAATACCTAAGGGTTCAGTTCCATCATCTTTAGGAGGAGTGTTGGTTTCCTTTTTGTATAGGTATCGGTCCCAGAAATAATAGACTACTAATAAAATTGCGGCTACGAACGACATTTCAAAGAAAAGAAACTGGGTAGTCCAGAAGAAGTCGACTCCCTGTAAAAAGCCAAGGAATAGTGGGGGATCACCTAAAGGTGATAAAGAACCACCAACATTAGCTACCAGAAAAATAAAGAATATTACTATGTGTCTTTTTACACTTCTCCAGGCATTTGCTCTGAGGATAGGACGAATAAGTAGCATTGCAGCTCCGGTGGTTCCCATCCAGCTGGCAAGCAGTGTACCCAAAAGCAGAATTCCGGTATTCACTTCCGGTGTCCCTTTCAGGTATCCTTTTATTCTTACCCCACCTGATATTGTAAATAGGGCTAGTAATAGAATGATAAAAGGGAAGTATTCTAACAGGTAAGCATGAAGTACTTCATACAAAGTAGCATTAAAGCCAAAAGTGAAAATCATCGGAACTACAAGCAGCACTGCCCATGCAGCTGATACTTTGCCAAAATTGTGATGCCACCAATCTTCTGAGATCAAAGGAATCACTGCGATTGAGAGAAGCAACCCGGCAAATGGTAAAGCCCAAAGTAGACCAAGTCCGCTGCCATCTATGCCATGACCTGCCGAAGCTTCAGCAGCAAAAACAACGTTAGGGAATAGAAAAACAAATATTGTGGATATCAGTATTCGAAATTTCTTAATAATAGATTTTAGATTCACAGGCTGTCCGCACTTAAAATTTTTCTGTACTAAAATAACAGAAGAAAAACCCTTTCAAAAAATATTAACTAACTAAAAAGTCAAAAACAGCATTAAAAAATTGTAAATAGAATTTTCTAAAAAAAAATTATCCATTTCTTAGTTTATTCTATGGAAGAAAATTTATTCAAAATAGTAGAATAGTTATGATAACAGCATTATCAGAAGACGAGATAAAAACCGCATTACAGGAATTACCCGGTTGGGCGTTTAATGATGACAAACTCTGGAAGGAATTCAAATTTAAGGACTTCAAAGAGGCAATGTCTTTTATAGTAAGAGTTGGCTTTGAAGCGGAAGCGTTAAGCCATCATCCAAACCTATTCAATGTGTATAACACAGTTTCTATTGCCCTACAAACGCATGATGCTGGTAACAAGGTAACAACAAGCGACACTGCATTAGCAAAAGCTATCGAAAGAATATCCTGAGTGCTTTCACACCAGCTTGGTGGGTATAAAAAATAAGTATCGAAGTGTAGCAAAACGGTTTAAAAAGCTGTATCTTTCGCGCCTTCTGTCATTTGGGTAAAGTACTTGAATGACTGTTTTCAAATGAAAACATCCACAGAAACAAAAACATACTATGAGTAAGAATCAATACGAATTCACGTATATCATAAATCCTGTATTTGAAGAGGATCAATTTAAAACTGTCGTAGAAAAAGTTAGTAAGCTTATTACTGACAACGGTGGTGAAATCGAAGAAGTAGAAGAATGGGGTTCGCGTAAGTTTGCTTACGAAATCGATAAGAAAGGAACCGGTTACTATGTTAACATGTACTTCACTGCTCCAGCTACAACTATAGCAGCAGTTGAAAAGGTTTTAAGAATTGATGACGACGTAATGCGATACCTGACATTGAAGCTTGATGCTAAAATGTTACGTCACAGAGAACTGGTTAAGAACAATGCTGTTCCTGACGTTTTCGCAGTTGTTGAAGAAGAAGAAGCTAAAGAAGCTTAATCCCATATCCTTTAAAGAAATTCAATTATGATCAAGAATCCATCACACCCAAAGAAAAGTATTCGTAAAGTTAAGCAGTGCAAGTTCACTAAAGCTGGCTTAGAATACATCGACTATAAAGACGTAGATACTTTGCAAAGATTTACTAACGACCAGGGCAAGATACTTCCACGTCGTGTTACAGGTACAAGTGCAAAGCACCAGCGTCAGTTAACTACAGCAATAAAACGTGCTCGATTTTTGGCTCTAATGCCTTATGTAGCCGAAAACCTTCGATAATTTAAGTAAGCAGATATCATGAAAATAATTCTTAAAGAAGACGTTGAAAAATTAGGACAAGCAGGTGAGCTTGTTGATGTGAAAGACGGATATGGAAGAAATTACCTTATCCCTCAGGCAAAAGCTGTATTAGCAACTAAAGGAAGTATTGCTGAGTTAGAACTGATGAAAACCAGAGCTTCTCAAAAAGCTGAACTAACTGTTAAAGAAGCTAAAGAATTAGCTAAGCAGTTAGAATCTACTTCATTAACTATCTCAGTAACTACTGGTGAAGAAGACAAGATTCACGGAACAGTTACAAATGTTAATGTTGCAGAAGCACTGGCTGAGAAAGGAATCGAAGTTGATAGAAGAAATATTACTATCGATGGTGATGTTAAAGCTCTTGGCGAGTATACAGCATCTGTTAACCTTGTTGGCGATTTAAAGCCAGTAGTGAAATTCTGGGTAGTAAAAGCAGAATAAGTTCTGGTTCTCAGTTTACACTAAGAATATAGAATGGGGATCATCTTTAAGGTGCATCCCCATTTTTTTTGTCCAAAAGTTTAAGCTGAAAATCACATGCTTTCTAACTGATCGATGATTTTTTTATTCATTCTTATGAAATCATTGTTACTAACCTGCTCTGATAGAGACAAGCCTCTTTTTGCTGCATTAAGGGCTTCTTTATTTTTACCAAGTTCCAGAAGTATCTGCGCTTCTCTCGTAACCTGGAAGAATTGAGCATTCTCTGAAGCAGTTACTATTTGAATGTACTCAAGGGCTTTATTCAAATCTCCTTTTGATTCATGAAGGTATAGAGCTGCCTGGAAATAATCGGAGTTCGAAGGCCCTGACAAAGTTCGTTCGATAGACTTCAGAATTTGTTCACTTTCATAAACCTGGATTGGAATTTGTATCAACGTGTTTTCCCATTTCAAGGAAATTGAGGCACTATTTAGGCTAATATCCTGAAAGCTGATTTCAAATGTCTCAACATGAGTTTCAGTTTCTTCAACATTTAGTTCCAGAGTAAATAAGGGTTCTTTCTCAACATAGGAGTTCCAATTTGTGCTTTCATAAGAATACCAGTTTATCATCCAGACTTTTTCTCCAGGAATACTAAGTATAGTATAGTTTCCTTCTTCAACATCATGCCCAAGAATAGTAACACCAGACGTAAAAGATATCTTAGTAGCATTATTTGCACCCGTACGCCATAACTCATCAGTAGGTAGTAAACCGGATTCACCAAAAATTATACGCCCTTTTGCACTAGGTCTTGAGTAATCGACGATAATTTCAGTTAGTCCAACTACCTGCTTTACAAAAGCAGAAGAACTAAGACTTGGAATTGTTATCTGAGCTGATGTTATTGCTGGAATTAAAAGGAATAATAGAAGGATAGTTGTTTTCATTATCATTGGTTTTTATCAAAGTAATCTGATGGTGAGCTGCCCATCAGTTTTTTAAAAGATTTGTTGAAAGTGGTTTTGGAATTGAACCCGGCTTCCTGAGCAAGCCCAAAAAAAGTTAACTGCTTAGCTCTCTCGGTCTTGGCTAACAAAATGAACTCTTTAATTCGATAGTAGTTTATGTATTCAAAAAAATTCATCCCGATACTTTCATTAAGTAACCGGGAAAGTTCAGGATCATTTATCCCGAACATTTCAGCCAATTCACTTTTCAATAGTTTATTATTCAGATAGGGTTTTTTCTCCATCATCAGTTTATCCAGCTGTTCACTGAGTCGTTTCATCTCCTGGATACTAAGCTTTGATTGGTTATACTTTCGCGTTGTAGATTCCGGGATGATTCTTAATACTTCGGGTGAAACCATTCCATAGTATGTAACAAATAGAATAATGAGTGTTAAGACGATCCAAATGTAAGGCCTGGCATTGCGTTCTAGCATTTCATAACCAAAGAAACTGGTTATATACAACACAGTCCAAATAAATAAACAAGTTCCGACAACGATTAGAAAATTAACAATGAAACGAGTTCTTGTTTCATAGGATAATTCGTTTCTCATTTTTTCTGAAAAGTTTCTGAAAACCCTCCAGCTAAGAATCCAATACGTTAGGTTAACTATTAGCCCAACAGCATGGAAACCATATATAGCTCGCTTAGTTTCACCAGTTGCCGCCCGTTCGATTAAAGTAGCATCGGTTTGAATCATAAAATAGATAACAATAAAGAGGGAATAGAATACACCTGGAACGTAATGTGCTAAATCAGGGGTTGAGAACTCTTTTTGTTCTAAGGTTGAGCGGGTAAATAAGAATACAGTTGGTCCAAAAAGAAGAGCCGAAAGCTCAGAAAAAGCAATGAGCCGGAAATTGCTATCCCAAAACCCGGCACTGTGAAGAACTTTTCCGGAAAGCCCGATAAAAAGCATGAATATCAAAAAGGCCATAAACCCATTAATATTCTTTCTTTTCCTGGATGAAAAAAGATAAATAAGTAGTATCAATATGCTTTGAAAAAATCCAAAGTAAACGAGTTGATTTAGTATGGTCTGCATTTAGAATCTGGTTTTAGCTCCGCGTTCATATCTGTTAATAGCAAATTGATGACCGTTTCGTTAGTGTTTTGAATTTGGATAATAGTTACTCCTTTGCAAATACGTCAAAGTCTAATTGGTTTCTTCATCGTCTACTTATTAAGAAGTCAGGATCATAATGATATCCTCCGGGTGATATACGATTTTGAAGAGTAAAGCAAGTCATTAACATTATAAGAGACAGTATCTTCATGAATCAATTTCTGAATATCTATATTTAACTATCTCGCATAAAGTCAGAAGGGTGCGCATACATTATATGCACTATATTTAGTGCTGGTAACAGGGAATAGACTTATCTTTAGGAGATATAAACTAATTTGTTAGGTAAGAAGTAGTAAATGTTATACAATTGTGACTTCTTGCTGTTTGATGGTTTGGAATTGTGGCTTATCATTAGCCGAAAGATTGCAAGAACTTTAGAAATGAAATTATTTCAATGAATATCTTTAAAACATTATTAACCGGAATTATTTTTTCAGTATTAATTCCACTTTCAGGTTACGGACAAATTCCGGATCCGGTCAAATTTGAAGTAATCGAAATTCCAGCTGAAGTTAAAGCTGGTGAAGCATTCAATATTGTACTAGATGCTTCAATTGAGGGGAAATGGCATCTATATTCGGTACTTAATGATCCAGATGCGGGACCATACCCTACCGAGTTTTCAGCAAATTCGCCTAACTTTATAATGGCTGGAGATGTCATAGAGTCTAAAGCAGATATTGAGTTTGATCCCAATTTTGAAGCAGAACTAGGCTGGCATAGTTCTTTTGCCAAATTCACTTTACCTGTTGCTGTTAAAACTGAAGTACAAGGAACACAAACCTTAGATATAGAAGTATTTTACCAGGTATGTGATGATAGAGTATGTTTACCTCCTAAAACCAAATCGATCATAGCTTCTGTGGAAGTTGTTGGTGTTTCAGATACACCAGTTGAAGGCTCAGTAGGAGGTGTAGAAACAATCAGTGAAACAACGGATTCAACTGGAGGAGGATTTGCTTCTGAAGGACTTTTATCCTTTTTCGGAATTGCTTTATTGGCTGGATTCGCTGCGCTTTTAACGCCTTGTGTGTTTCCAATGATTCCACTCACAGTTTCTTATTTCTCCAAACAAGATGATAGTAAAAAAGGAGTAGGTCAGGCGTTATTCTTTGGTATCGCGATTGTAATCACATTCACCTTGATAGGAGTTATCCTCGCTGCTTTGGTTGGTGTTTCCGGTGCACAGAATTTTGCTTCAAATCCTATAGTAAATGCAATAATTGCTTTTGTTCTTATTGCTTTTGCTTTAAGCCTTTTAGGGATGTATGAGCTTCAGCTTCCTCATCAGCTTACTAATTTCTTGAATAAGAAAAGCAGTGAGAGCTCAGGGGTTGTTGGTATTATATTCATGGCCATGACCATTAGCGCAGTTTCATTTTCATGTACAGCGCCGTTCGTAGGAGCAGTTTTTGCGGCAGCAGCAGGTGGGCAATGGTTTTATCCTATTATTGGTATGATTGGATTTTCTGCTGCTTTTGCTACCCCGTTTGTTCTCTTTGCAATGTTTCCAAAATGGCTGGAGGCGTTACCCCGAAGTGGATCGTGGATGAATGTAGTTAAGGTACTGCTTGGTTTTATTGAACTAGCTGCAGCAATCAAGTTCATCTCAAATGTTGATTTAGTAATGGGCTGGGGACTTGTTTCTCGTCCGTTTGCAATCGCAGCATGGATGGCCATCTTCTTTGTAGCTGGATTATATGTGCTTGGTTTCTTCGCATTAAAGCATGATACAAAACCGGAAAGTGTAACTACCGGAAGGTTACTCATCTCTTTACCACTGCTTCTATTTACATTTTACTTAATGCCAGGGCTTATGGGTGCTTCATTAGGTATTTGGGATTCGTGGTTACCACCAAAGATGCAAACGGATGTTAGCGTTGTTGGGACAATTGCTGCAATGGGAGGAGGTGGCTCTGGTTCTGCTGATGCAGAAGGCTGGACCCAGGACTATGAAGCTGCTTTAGAGGAAGCTAAGGAAGAGGGAATACCTGTATTTATAGATTTTACTGGATATACATGTACAAATTGCAGGGCTATGGAATCAAATGTATTTCCTTTGGCTGAAGTTCGGGAACAGTTTGATAAAATGAAGTTAGTTCATCTTTACACAGATGGCGGAGCAAGAGCCCAGGAAAACCAACAGCTTCAATTTGCATTAACAGGCAATGTAGCGTTACCCACATACGTAATACTTGATCCGAATACTGAGCTCGTAATTGCTCAGGAACTTGGATATGTTGATGAAGATAAATTTATCTCATTTTTGAAGAAGGGGATCGATTCTTTTAACTCAAATTAGTTCTATCAAACACAGCTACTAACTCGAATAGCTTTATCTGATCTATTAAAGAGAGAAGATTTTTAAAAATCTTCACGATATTGAACTATTCGGTTAGTACTATTTTGATGTTAATAGAAAGCTCAGTTCAAAAAAATACCATTCTGCTTTTCGCTATTGCTCTGTTTGGCAGTAGCTTTTTTTGTAGTGTGCAGACATTTGCACAAACTACCGTAGAGCTTGAGCTCACTATCGAGGACTTTGATCCGGATTCATCCTATAGTCTTAGTGTTTGGGCGCTTCCAAATAGCATTAAAGTTCTTGTTGGCGATTCTTTAATGAATTCAGATCATTGGGCTTTCAATAAGCTAAGTGGTAACTGGAGATTGAGACCAGAATTTATATCAAGTTATATCGATGTAGGAGAAGTCAGGATTATATATAGTGCCTACCCTTTGGCTGTAAAAAGAGTATTTCAGAATCGTACTGAGCAAGAACTGGATTCATTATTTCTGACAGCTGATAGCGATACACTTAGAAATGAGTTGTTCAACGCTCAACAACAAAGCAGATCTAATGATTCTGATCTTCAACAAACCGGGAGCTTGAGCCGGGGGATAATCGTGGGTACGAACCAGGATTTTGCTTTGGAAAGTGGCTTACAATTTGAGTTAAGTGGACAGCTTACAGACGATGTTTCCATTCTTGCGTCGTTAACTGATAAGAGTATTCCTATACAACCTGATGGGAGTACTCAAAATCTTCGTGAGTTCGACCGTGTTTTTATCCAGCTCCAGTCAAAGAACACAACTCTGGAAATGGGAGATGTTGATGTGAGTTTTCAACAAAGCACTTTTGCCCAACTTAACAGGAGGCTACAGGGTGCTGCAGGATATACAAAAACAAGTTATGGGGATTATAAAGGAGCATTATCTGTAGTGCGAGGAACATTTAAATCGCTTTCCTTTGAAGGACAGGATGGGGTTCAGGGACCTTATCGGTTGACGGGAAGAGATGGAGATGAATTTGTAATAATTCTGGCTGGAACAGAACGAGTATATATTAACGGAGAGAGAGTACAAAGGGGGGAAGAAAATGATTACATAATTGACTACGGTTTAGGTGAACTATCCTTTACAAACAGCCTGTTAATTAAAGATGAAACAAGGATAATAGTTGAATACGAATTTGTAGACCAGAATTTTAACAGAACATTGATTGCTGCCGAAGCAGGAGAAGACTTTTTAAACGGTCGATTGAAAATCGGAGCATCAATAATCCGGCAGGCAGATGGAGATGAGCTTCTTTCTCAACAGTCTCTAAATGAGGATGATATTGATGTTCTAAGAAGTGTAGGTGATAATCTGGACGCTGCGATTGTTTCTGGTGAAAGGCTTGCTACGGAAGACGATGAAAACAATATACTCTACGCCAAAGTGGATACCACATTCAATGGGCAACCGCTTACAATTTTTAAAAATATACCAGGCTCAGCTGCCTCTATATATATAGTGAGATTACCAAAGTAGAAGATGGTACAGGAAGTTATAATAGAATCAGCGGGTCGGTTAACGGTTTATTATATGAGTGGGTCGGCCCCGGGCGTGGGGATTACGAAGCTTTCAGAAAACTTCCGGCGCCAGAGGAACAGCAGATGGTAGCAATTAATGGCTCATTTGATGTGAGTAGAAATGTAGAATTTTATGGTGAGTGGGCAGCCAGTGGGTATGATCAGAACAGGTTTTCAGGATTAGGTGATAACGATAATAACGATTTCTCATACATCTCGGGATTTAAAATCAAAGAATGGAATACAGGAATAGGTAAAGTGAATGCTTCAATCTCAAGGAGGTATTCGGGAAGAAATTTTGAGTTTTTTGAACGAACACGGGATGTCGAATTTGACCGGAAATGGAATACCGGGCGGGATTCTCAATCAGAAGAATCTATAAATGAAGCTGAAGTTTCAATATTACCATCTCAGAATACGAGTATACTGGCTGAATACGGGTTTGTAGATCGGGTGGATTATAAAGGCTACAGGCAGGGATTCAGTTTTTCTAGTGATGAACCAAACTTATTCTCTATCTCATATAAACAGGATTGGGTTAATAGTTCGGATGATATCCTGGCAGAAAAAGGAGATTGGTTCAGACAGAGAGGAAACATAGGCAAGGAAATAATTAGCGGGCTTACTCCATATTTTGGTTTTGAACATGAAAACAGAACCCAAAGAAATAGTGCAACAGACTCTTTATTAAACAGCTCTTTTTCCTTTTTTGAGTTAGGTCCGGGGTTCAGATTTACCAAACCTTCATTGGATATAGATGCCAGTATTTATATCAGATCAGAAGATGGAGTATTGGATAATTCTTTACAACATGAAGCAACGGCAATTGAACAAAGGTTGAAGCTCGACTATAGGCCGAGTCAGTTTATCTCAACCCGGAATGAGGTTTCTGTAAGGAGTAAATCGTTTACAAATGAGTTTGAGTTACAAGGAAGTACAAACAGGAGGGGTTTACTAATTCGATCGGTCACGAGCTATGAAACACCTTCCGAGTTTTTAAATGGTCAGTTACAGTACGAGGCAAATACCGAAAGAAGGGCGTTACTCCAGGAAACATACTTTGAAGTGGGTCCGGAACTCGGGCAATTTGTTTGGATAGATGATAACAGGGATGGGGTACAACAGGTAGATGAGTTTTTTCCAGAACTGAGTGTAAATGAAGGGACATTTATTAAACAGTTTTTACCATCGGATGAACTATTCCCTGTTATTGATTTGAAAGTCAGGTTTAGAAATGAAATAAGTCCTTTTAAATCGCTGGATTTTGAAGAAGGGTTTGGAGGTTTTCTAAAAGGAATACAAATACGCTCAAGGTTTGATGTTGCGGAAAATTCAACTACAGAAGAGTTGCGAGATGTTTATTTATTGAATCTAAATACATTTCGAAATGATTCTACAACAGTACAGGGAAGATTATTTTGGGAGAAGGAGTTAGACTTATTTCCTGACAGGCAGAAGTTTGACGTTCTTTTAGGATACAATGAGAATAAAACACTCAACCAACGAAGTTCAGAATCCCTAAAACAAAACTCAGATTTGTTTTATCTAAATGGTTCACTTCGAATCACAAACAGAACCCGACTATATACTGAGTTTATATCCAGTAGTAATGCCAGTTTAAGTAATCGTCTTACAAGTCGTAATTTTGATATTAAATCATTCTCGTTTAATCCTGGAATAGAAACAGTTATCAATAGATCATGGCAAACTGATATGTCCGTTTCTTATGCATCAAAAGAAGATCAGTTTCCAGGTGAACCTGTTACTGCCCAGATACTTAAGTTCACAAATTCGCACAGAGCATTCTTATGGAAAAGGATTCAGGCCAATGCCAGGATAGAACTCAGAAACGCTAAAGTTGAAGGAAGTTCTTCTTCTTTAGGTAATTATGAGCTTACAGAAGGTACCGGGACAGGGACTAATTTGGTTTGGTCTGTAACAGGAACTTACAGAGTCAGCGATTTAATAAGACTTAGTTTTAATTATGATGGCAGGACTGTAGAAGACAGGCCTGATATTCACACGACAAAACTGGTGATAAGTGCTGTTTTTTAAAGTAAAAAAGGCATTTTATTGTTTCTATAGGTTGAATATTAAATAGGGTAAAATGTTAACAAAAGATTAACTCATTAGGGCTTTAGTGTTTTGACATTTAATCTAAAATGAACTATCCTTTCGCTTCACAAATCTTAGACATTAACACTTAAATATAATCGGAGTGAACATGACATCGTCGATTGCTCTATTTCTTTTACAAGCCCCAGCAGAAGATGGCTTTTTCAATCTAATCGTAGAGAAATTTAATGAAGGTAATGACGGGGGGTGGATGTGGCCAGTACTGATCACTCTTATCCTTGGCCTCGCTATTTTCCTTGAAAGAATTATTACACTTAACCTAGCAGATATTAACACTCGTAAATTCATTGTAGACGTTCAGGAAGCGTTGCAAGAAGGCGGAGTAGAAGCAGCTGAGCAACTATGTGCTCAAACTCGTGGTCCTGTTGCTTCAGTATTTCAAGCTGGCTTAATGCGTTCACATGAAGGTATTGATGCAGCTGAAAAAGCAATCGCTGCTTATGGTTCAATCGAAATGAGTTTCCTTGAAAGAGGTCTTATTTGGTTATCACTCTTTATTGCAATTGCACCACTGTTTGGATTCCTTGGAACGGTAGTAGGTATGATCGAGGCGTTTGATGATATTCAAGCAGCTTCTGATATTTCCCCTAGTATTGTTGCTGGTGGTATTAAAACAGCTCTTTTAACAACAGCTGGTGGTCTTATTGCTGGTATCATTCTTCAAATCGGGTACAACTACTGTGTTTCTAAGATCGATCGTTTGATTGCAGAAATGGAAGAAAGTTCAATCACTCTTATTGATTCTATACTCCTTCTTCAGGAAGGTAAATCACTTGTTCCTGCAGCAGATTCATCTGACTCAGAATAATAAATTATAATTCTAAACCCAGGAGACATTATGGGAGATAATATTATTGTTCAAATTGCAGTTATAGGAGCATTCAGTTTAATCGGTCTTGGTATCCTTGCTATGATAGTATCAGGCATTAAAGGATTAACCCAGGGCAAACAAGATGTGAAACGAATAGGCTTAATGGCTGTCCCTTTTGTTATCTTTGGAATTACATACGCTATACTTTCTGATGTTGCTATGGCAGGCGTAATGACTACTATGATAATGATGGGGATTATGGTCCTTTCTATCGCTTTAACTGGAATACGCGGCACCTTTAATATTTAATGGAGCTCAAAGTATGTTGTTAAAAAAACGTGAAAGAGATGGTGCAGAGATCAATGGTTCGTCTATGGCGGATATTGCATTCCTGCTACTCATTTTCTTCCTTGTAACCACTACTATCAATGTGGATACAGGTATTGGGATGGTACTTCCTCCACCTTTAGATCCGGAAGTTGAGCCACCACCGATTCGTGAGAGAAATCTTATGAATATACTGGTGAGCGCTCAGGGATTAATTCTTATGGATGAGCAACCCGTTGCTATAAATGATGTTCGTGAAAAACTCAAAGAGTTTATTGCTAACCCTGAAAACAACGAGGAACTCGCAATTTCCCCTGAAGCAGCTATTGTATCTCTTAAAACTCAACGAGAAACTCCTTACAAAGTTTACATTGATATGTTAGATGAAGTAATGGGTGCGTACAAAGAGTTAAGGGATGCAGCCTCAAGATCAAATTACGGTGTGGAATACGCTAAATTGGTTGCAGGTAGCCCACAGCAGGATAACATCAAGAAGATGTTCCCTAAGAAAATTTCAATTGCTGAACCACCAGAGAACTAGTTATGGCTCACTTTAAAAAGAAACAAGCTGGAACAAAACAAGAGGTGCCTACATCTGCTATGCCTGATGTGGTATTTATGTTGTTGTTCTTTTTTATGGTAACCACGGTACTTCGTGAAGTTACGCTAAAAGTGAAACTAGATCTTACTACTGCAACTCATATTGAGAAAATTGAAGAGAAACGATTGGTTTCCTATATATACATGGGGCCTGAGCGTTTACCTAATAATCAATATGGTGAAGATAAGGTACAAATTGATGACTCTATCCAGCCTGATATAGGAGCAATCCGAAATATCATGTACGACAAGTTGATAGACGAACCAAGATTAATTGT
Source organism: Balneolaceae bacterium (assembly GCA_040222185.1). Taxonomy (GTDB): domain Bacteria; phylum Bacteroidota; class Rhodothermia; order Balneolales; family Balneolaceae; genus JAVKDP01. Next base: position 24,350 of record JAVKDP010000089.1, read on the forward strand.
ATCCTTACGTGTAGATGAGAATTCTGAGTTTGGATTGCTGACTGATGTTCAGAAAGAACTTCAACAAGCTCAAACATTGAGAATTAATTACTCTACCAAACGCGAAGATTAATTTTCTACGTTTCAAAAAGTTTAAGGCAACCACGCCCAGCGTGGCTGCCTTTTTTTATTTTTAAAAACTATGTCTGAAGAATTCAAAACAATACAAAGCATCGGAAGGAAAGGGCTGCTAAATGAACTAGCTCAATTTACAGGATCGAAGCAATCTTCCACTAAATCAAGTATAGGTGATGATGCAGCGGTAATAACAGAGACCGATGGATCGTTGACTCTGCTAACAACCGACACATTTGTGGAAGGGGTAGATTTTGATCCCAGCTATACTCCATTTACTCATTTTGGATATAAAATGGTTTCTTCAAGCATAAGTGACATTTACGCTATGAATGGGATGCCGTCCTCTTTAGTAGTGAGTTTGGCATTACCGAATCGTATGTCGGTTCAAATGGTAAAAGACTTATATGTAGGTATAGATAACGCCTGTAAGAAACATGATGTAGAAGTTGTAGGAGGAGACTTAACAGGTAATCACAATCATGCTGTGATAACAGTTTCAGTGTATGGTAAAGCAGATGCTGATAAAATCACTTATAGAAAAGGTGGCAATATTGGTGATGCCATTTGTGTTACTGGAGATGTAGGTGGTGCAATTGCAGGACTTCGGATTTTGATGAGGGAAAAACAGTTTTGGCAACAACATGGTGACCAGGCTGCACAACCTGATTTGGAAGATTATAAGTACGTAGTGAAGCGGCAATTGATGCCAGAAGCAAGAAGGGATCTTATTGAAGCTCTGGATTCTCAAAGTATTATCCCAACCTCTATGATTGATATTACACAAGGAATTGTGAATGAAGTAACTGAGATATGTGAAGCCTCTGATCTTGGAGCATATTTATACCAGGCTGCTTTACCTATTGCTATCGAAACTCGGCACGTTGCAGACGAAATGGAAGAAGATGTTGATCGTTACGCCCTGTTTGGAGGTGAAGATCTGGAACTTCTATTTACACTCTCCGAATTACAGGTGGAAAAATTTATCGAACATTTTAAGGACTTTGCAGTAATAGGTCGATTGACTCCAAAAGATGAAGGGCTAAATATGCAAACAGCAGAAGGTGCAGTAGTAAGTTTTGATGATTTGTCATAAGGAATTTAGTGGCACGTTTTTTGCCCACACATTGTTACATTGAGAAGTCAATAGAGTTTCGAATTCGTTATATTGATAAAAATTTTAAGTATAAGTATTGATGGCCGATCAAAAGCCCACTCCAAAAAAGCCGATAAAAACACCACTAGGTAACAAACCTGGTAATGCGCCAAAATTTCCTACCTGGGGTTTTCTGGTAATTATCTTGTTGTTGATTGTTGTTCAATTCATGTTTCTAAATCCTGAAGCAGGTAATGGAATAAAATACAGTGAGTTTCTTAATCATGTGAAAGGCGGTTACGTTGAAGAAATAGTGATTAAGAATGGGGTCAACATTTATGGAAAATACAATGATAAGGCTGAACAAGACGGAATTATAAGCCGGCCTATCCAAAATGAAAGTCCATTAAATCTCTCATCAAATACTTCCGAAGAGTACAAGGCTTTTATTACAACGATGCTTCCCGGAGATGAAATACGTCCTCTTCTTGATGAAGCCGAAGTGACTTACGATGTTCGCATAGAAGAAGAGTGGTTTAGTGGCGTATTCATGTGGCTTATTATGATCGCACTTGCTGTAGGTTTCTGGGTATTCATATTTAGAAAAATGAATCCTGGTCAGCAGGTTCTTAACATAGGAAAGAACAAAGCTGCTCTTTACGATCAACAGACGGATACCAAGATTACCTTCAAAGATGTTGCAGGGCTAGAGGAAGCAAAAGAAGAGGTTAAAGAGATTGTAGACTTTTTAAATAGCCCTGATAAGTTCACCAAATTAGGTGGTAAGATTCCAAAAGGAGCGCTATTGGTTGGTGCTCCAGGAACGGGTAAAACTCTATTGGCTAAAGCTGTTGCAGGTGAAGCTGGCGTACCATTCTTTTCACTTTCAGGATCTGATTTTGTGGAAATGTTTGTAGGTGTTGGAGCTGCACGTGTTAGAGATCTTTTTAAACAAGCCAAAGAAAAAGCCCCGTGTATTGTTTTTATTGATGAGATTGATGCAATAGGACGTTCCAGGGGAAAGGGGCAAATGCCAGGTTCAAACGATGAGAGAGAAAATACATTGAACTCTCTGCTTGTTGAAATGGATGGTTTTGCTACCGATTCAGGTGTAATTATACTTGCTGCTACTAATCGTCCTGATGTACTTGATAACGCGTTACTAAGGCCAGGTCGATTTGATCGTCAGATAAGCATTGATAAGCCTGATATTGTTGGGCGTGAAGCAATTTTCAAAGTTCACCTTAAGCCACTAAAGCTTAACAAAGATGTTGATCCTAAAAAGTTATCAGCTCAAACACCAGGTTTTGCTGGAGCTGAAATTGCAAATGTGTGTAATGAAGCTGCGCTAATAGCGGCTCGTGGAAATAAATCTTCAGTTGGAATAAGTGATTTCAATGATGCAATCGACAGAGTTATTGGTGGCCTTGAGAAGAAGAACAAGATCATATCTCCTGAAGAGAAAAAGATTGTAGCTTATCATGAAGCAGGGCATGCGGTTGCAGGCTGGTATCTTGAGCATGCCGATCCATTGGTAAAAGTTTCTATCGTTCCTAGAGGGATAGCTGCACTAGGGTATGCTCAATATCTACCGAAAGAACAGTTCTTGTACCAGACAGAACAGCTGGTTGATGAAATGTGTATGACACTTGGAGGACGAGCTGCAGAAGAGATTATATTCGGAAAAATATCTACCGGAGCTTTAAGTGATTTGGAAAGAGTCACAAAAGTAGCTTACAGCATCGTAACGGTATATGGTATGAATGATAAGATCGGAAATATTTCTTATTACGATTCTAAGCAGAGTGAGTACAACTTCAATAAGCCATATTCTGATGCTACTGCAAAAGTAATAGATGAGGAAGTCAAAAAGATTATTGACGATGCTTACAACAGGACGCTTGAACTTCTTACTGAGAAGAAATCAGAGCTGGAAATTCTGGCAAAAGAACTTCTCGAAAAAGAGATCCTCTTCCAGGCAGATCTAGAGACACTAATTGGTAAAAGGCCATTTGAAAGACAGACTACTTATGAAGCTTATACAAATGGAAAAGCAGCAGAAAAGAAAGAAGCTGATGAAAAGAAAAAATCAGTAAAGAAAGCGGCTCCAAAAAAGAAAAAGCCAAAAGTTGAGAAAGAAAAAAGTGTAGAAGAAACACAAGAAGAAAGTACAGAGCCGAAAGACGATAATACTGATAATGTCTAGTTTTGATGGTGTTAAAGGCGTTGATAACATTTAGATAATCAACGCATAACAGAAGCATAAACTCAGGATAACAGTACCGCAAAGAGTGTGCGGTAGTTTTAGGTCGCAAAGATGAACGCGAACTAAAAATAAAAATCAGCACACTCGTGAATAAAATAAAACACGCACTTTTCCTTCTTCTTGCGCTTACTTTTTCTACTAATCTTTTAGCGCAAAGCCAGGGAAAAATCGTTGGTACCGTTGTTGACGCCGAAACAGGCGAAACTCTTATCGGTGTTAACGTTGTAATAGAAGGTAGCCTGCAAGGAACAGCTACCGATATAGATGGAAATTATACCATCCGCAAAGTAAATCCTGGTACTTATAATTTAATTGTAAGCTACCTTTCATTTGCTACTCAAACTATCACTGGCGTAATTGTTGGTGACGGAGAAACCATAAAGCTTGATATTACACTTCAGCCAGAATCAGAGTTTTTGGATGAAATTGTAGTACAGGCCGATGCTATTCTAAATAGTGAAGCAGGGCTATTGCGCCAACGGCAAAAGTCTATTGCTTTTTCTGATGCAATCTCTTCTGAGAGTATTTCCAAAACAGGAAGTGGAGATGCTGCAGGAGCACTGAAAAAGGTTGTCGGCGCTTCTGTTATTGGTGGAAAATACGTTTATGTAAGAGGACTGGGAGATCGTTACTCCACAGCTCATCTTAATGGATCAGAACTACCAAGTGCAGATCCTGATAAAAATGCTTTCCAACTCGATCTTATTCCAAGCAATGTTATAGAGAATATTGTAACTGTAAAATCATTTACTCCAGACAAACCAGGTAACTTTAGTGGTGGATTGGTTGATGTTACAACGAAGGATTTTCCTGAGCGTCTCTTATTTAACTTTTCTACTTCTGTAGGTTACAATAGCAGAACTACTTTTAAAGATGGTCTTGGATCAGAAAGAAGTAGTACCGATTTGATTGGTTTTAATACCGATAGAAGAGACTTGCTTATTTGATCCAAAGTATCGGAACTAGCTACGTGATCGGGATCAAATGCCAGTATCGAGTTTGATTGATCCGGAATATTCCCGTTTAAATCAGTGATGATGGTTGGCAAGTCTCTTCTATCGGTATTAAAACCAATCAAATCGGTACTGGCATTTGATCCCGATCACGTAGCTAGTTCCGATACTTTGGATCAAATAAGCAGGTCATTTAATAGCGAGATGACACCAAGGCAAATTACAATTCCTTTTAATACAGGATTATCAGTATCACTTGGAAACGAATTTGTAGCTCTTAATAAAGAATTCGGCTATATAGTTGGTTTTTCTCATAACAGAAGTTTTTCTGCTTATGATAATGGTCAAAATGGTATCTACCAGCTTATCGGTTCCTTGGATAACGACACTGAGCTTAATGCTCTTAACGAGTTACGCGATACAAGAACAGAAGAAAATATCGACCTCGGTGGTT
>JAVKDP010000090.1:0-3708 GCA_040222185.1 Balneolaceae bacterium
ATTTCTACTTCCAGGAATTTTGAGAACACAAGCCCCACCCCTCGCATTTGACCTGCTACATAAGTGAATGAAACGATCAAGGCACAGATCACGGCTACCGTCCGGGCTATATCTGAGTAATATCTGTCACCGATAAAATCAGGAACAGTAAATTTGCCAAATTTCCTCAAATACGGAGCTAGTAATAGCGCCAGTAAAACATAGCCGCCTGTCCACCCCATTAGGTAAACAGCTCCATCGTAGCCCATAAATGAAATAAGCCCCGCCATCGATAAAAATGAAGCAGCTGACATCCAATCTGCTGCAGTAGCCATACCGTTAACAAAAGGGTTCACCGCTCCTTCGGCTACATAAAACTCACTCGTTGATCCGGCTCTAGACCAAATGGCTATACCGATGTACAGTGCAAAAGTGATTCCAACAAGAATATAGGTCCAGGTTTGTACATCCATTATACATCCTCCTCATTAACACCATATTCTTTGTCCAGTTTATTCATCAGGTATACATACACAAATATCAGAAGCACAAAAACATAGATAGAACCTTGTTGTGAGAACCAAAAACCAAGTTTAAAACCTCCCATTCTAAAGTCATTAAGCCATGGAGCAAATAGAATTCCAAAGCCATATGAAACCATAAACCATATAAAAAGCAGTATTCCCAGGTACTTCAAATTTTTATTCCAATAGCCTTTTAAGTCGCGTTCCGACATCATTTGCCTCCGTTAGTTCTTGGACGCCTTGAGTATCAGGCTTTTGTTTCTTTCCTGCAAGCTTTAATCCCTCTACTGCATTTATAATCTTTCCCTCCATTTTTTTGGTATAATCTGTTCATTCACAACTTTGAACCTTTAGCTGATATTAAATATGAAGGCACTCTTCCTCTCTCTGTTTATTCTTATCTCAATCCCGGGTTTTTCCCAGGAAATCTCAACAATGGATTTTGTTAAAACTATTGATGAAAACCGTGAAGAACTGATTTACTATTATGAGAACAACTGGAAAGTACTTCGTGATATCGCTCTTGAGAAAGGATATATAGAATCCTATGAACTGATGACTACTTTAGAAGACTCTGACTCCAGGTTCGATGTTATACTGGTAACCCGGTACAAAAGCGAAGCTGAATACAACAAAGCAGAAGAGCGGTTTCAGAGTATTATTGAAGAAGTTCAAAAAAGTGGTGGGCTAAAACTCCTGAATGATTTAAAACCAGGTGAGTTCAGATCATTAGAGTTTTACGCTACAACAAAAACCATGTTTTCCCCATGCTCAAAATAACCGCTGAGAGAAATCTTATCAGTAGACTTGTTTAGAAAAGTTTTGTTCTTTTCGGGATGAAATTAAAATCAGTATTACTAGTCTCGGTTCTACTTTTTAGCTGCTCACAAAATAATGGGCTTCCACTATTGGAAGCTCCCCCTGAAAACCCGGAAGGGATGATATGGATTCCATCTGGTGAATTTATCATGGGTGGTGAGGATGCACTTTCAAGAGATGATGAAAAGCCAACTCACAAAGTAATTTTAGACGGTTTTTGGATGGATATCCATGAGGTTACAAACCAACAGTATGAAGAGTTCGTATCAGAGACAGGTTATATAACCGTAGCAGAACGAAAGCCTGATTGGGAGGTTCTCAAATTGCAGGTTCCTCCTGGCACACCAAAACCTCCTGATTCAGTTCTTGTTGCAGGATCGGTAGTATTTGAAAAAGACTTTCTTAATTCCGGAACTCCAATTTGGAACTGGGTTCCAGGTGCAAATTGGAGACACCCAACAGGTCCGAACAGCACTATTGAAGGCAAAGAAAATCATCCTGTAGTACATGTTTCCTGGGAAGATGCCAAAGCATACGCCGACTGGGCTGGCCATCGCCTGCCGACAGAAGCCGAATGGGAATATGCTGCCCGTGGAGGTGGTGTTTCTAATACTAGCCTAAGAGTTATCGCTGCTAATCAAGCCAATGTATGGCAAGGTAATTTCCCGTATACAAATTCTGAAAACGATGGCTTCTTCTATTCCTCTCCTGTTCAATCTTATGAACCCAATTCCCTTGGACTTTACGATATGTCCGGGAATGTTTGGGAGTGGACTTCCGATTGGTACCATCCCAACTATTATGAGGAATCAGATGGCTCAAGAAATCCGCAAGGCCCGGAAGAAAGCTATGATCCTGATGAACCAACCTCTCCCAAAAAAGTAGTACGGGGAGGTTCCTTCCTTTGCCACGAAAGTTATTGCGCCGGATATAGAGTTTCTTCTCGTATGAGATCAAGCCCCGATACAGGGCTGCTGCACACCGGATTCAGAACCGTTAAAGATTATAATCCTGCCAATTAATACTACCTATGATACCTTTCAATAGAATATTTCCAGCCTCGTTATTAGCCTGTTTTCTTATAATTTCATGCACCCAGACCGGGTCTGAGAAATTTGATCTTGAGGTTGATAAATCTGTAAAACCAAAGAATGTGGTTTTTATATTATCCGATGATCATCGCTTCGATTTCATGGGATTCACCGGAAAAGTACCCTGGTTAGAAACTCCTGCGATGGATCGTCTGGCTGCTGAAGGCGCTTACTTTCCTAATGCCTATGTTACTACTTCTTTGTGCTCTCCAAGCCGTGCTTCAATTCTTACTGGTTTATATTCTCATACACATACTGTTGTAGATAACCAGGCTCCTGTTCCAGATGATTTAACCTTTTTCCCTCAATACCTGCAACAGGAAGGTTATTCAACAGGATATTTTGGAAAATGGCATATGGGTGATGCCAGTGATAATCCTAGACCAGGATTTGATCATTGGGTAAGTTTTAAAGGGCAAGGAGAATACTATAACCCAACACTGAACATCAATGGAGAACGTACATCCTACGGAGACTCAACCTACATAACTGATTTACTTACTGAACTGGCTGTGGATTGGCTGGATGAACAAGATTCTGAACAACCATTTTTTATGTATCTATCACACAAGGCTGTTCATGCAGATTTTAAACCTGCAAAAAGGCACATGGGTAAATATGAGGATATGGAAATTGTATATCCTGAAAGTTACGACACGCCCAAATATGGAATCCCGGAATTGCCAACCAGTCAGTATACGGGCACTCCACTTGAGGCCGAAGAGTATTATGGTGATAACCGTATGCCTGATTGGGTAAAAAACCAAAGAGAGTCGTGGCATGGAGTAGATTATATGTACCACGGTAAAATGAATTTTGAAGAGTTCTATAAAAGATATACAGAAGCCTTGTTGGCTGTTGATGAAAGCATCGCCAGTGTTATGAATGCACTGGAAGAAAAGGGAATCCTGGATGAAACCCTGATCATCTACATGGGAGACAATGGATTTTCATTTGGAGAACACGGGCTTATTGACAAGCGTCATTTTTACGAGGAATCAGCTAAAGTTCCATTCCTCGTTCGTTATCCGGAAGTGCTTGAAGGTGGACAGGTAATTGAAGAGATGGTACAAAACATCGATGTAGCTCCGACAATTCTTGAAGTAGCAGGAATTAAAAAACCCGATCATATGCATGGGGCGTCCATATTACCAATCCTTGAAGGTGCAACTCCTGACGATTGGCGTAAACAAATCTTTTATGAATACTACTGGGAATATGATTTTCCTCATACACCAACCATGCATGGTATCCGAACTGACCGATATAAATATATCCGTTATCATGGAATCTGG
>JAVKDP010000091.1:0-2430 GCA_040222185.1 Balneolaceae bacterium
GTTCGATTTTTGAATCCCGTCAGGAGTAAGCTCAAATGCCCAGGCGAAAATGAGAGCTAAAGGAAAACCAATAAGCACCAAAATGGTAACGAAAGGAGCAATCCATTCAGGGAAACCAAGTTGTGGCGCAACAGTAGCGAAAACCTGGATAATGAGCCATCCCGCAATAGCATAAGCCGTAGCCACCCTAAAGACGTTACGCCTTTTTAGTTCTTCTATAAATTTCGAAATATTCAATTTATGATTATGAATGTTGGATTAAGAATTATGAATTAAAGTGAATCAATTCATAATTCTTAATCTTTAATTTCTACTTCCCATTCTTCCTGCCAAAAACCTTCTTCTTTCATATAGCTAACAACCTGGTCTCTTTGCTTATGAATTTCTGTATACATAGCCGTGTATGTTTCCTTGTACAGCGGATCATCAGAAATAAAATCATTGTAGAAGTATCGCTTTTGATACCGGAGTAGATTGGCTACTGAATTAAACTCGTAAAATATCTTTTTGTGGTACTCCATAGCCTTTTCAACATCGCCTTGTAGTGCAAAACAGTTCGAAAGTTCTTCGTAATAGCTCCGTTCCTGTATCTCCAGATCCGTTTTTCCATTATAACTCTCCTCTACATATTCACAAATAGTATCTGCTAATAATTGATAGCGTTCCGTATTACCCGATGCTTTCAAAAAAGAAGCGTACAAGTATGCCTGGTTGTAATTGCGCCTATTGAGCACGGGTTCCTCTTCTTTTAATAAAGGATAGTTCAAATGGTACAAATCTATACCTTCCTGGTATTTCCCCAAATAATACAAATTAGGAGCCAATGGGTTTGCTGTTATTGGCCGTATCTGATCCCCAAATACACTTATTGCCTGTTCAATTAACTGCTCGGCTTGTTCATATTGTCCAGTCACCAAAAACTGATCCATTCGGATACTATAACTCGCCGGGTTGTATTGAAAAAGACGTACTGCTTCATCGCTAAAGAAGCTAGCTAATTCAATGTAATCCAGATCCAGGGCAATTTCATGCATTTCATCTATGTTGCTAATCACATTTGGCGATTGCTCATAAGCGGTATACATATACTTGAATGCTTCTACTAAATCTCCATAAGGCGAATCCCGGTAGATAATTGCTTTATTGGAATATGCCAGGCTATATCTTGGGTACGCGTTTATTATACGATCATAAATTTCAATCGCTTCTTCATATCGATCGTCATTCCGAATATGGTTGGCATAGTTTGTTGCTGTTGGAGGGTTTAATGGGTCCAACTCATACGCAATAGTCAGCGCCTCCATCCCTTTTTCGCGATCTTGCAACATTTCAAAAATAGTATGCCTTTGATTCCACACTTCCACATCATTAGGTAATAGCATTAATGCTTCGCTATTGGTTTCTAATGCAATTTCTGCTTCAAAAACACTTATGTGAAAATCAGCTAATGCCTGGTATGCTCTTCCAAGATTTGCATCCAATTGAATTGCTTTATCAGCGTTTTCCTTTATTAATGGGGTAATTTCCTGCCTTGGAGCATTTCCATATACTAACAAAAGGTTATAAGCTAAAGAAAGTTCTGCATAGGCTAGTGCAAAGGAAGGGTCAATGCGAATAGCATCCTGGTATTTTGTTATTGCTAATTCAATATCAGCCGCATTTCTGGATGATTCTAATTGGGTTGCTGCGAGATATGCATTATAAGCTTCAATGTCCTGGGTAGGGCGAGCTGTTAATTGAATGTCTTCTTCAGGTAATAAACGGATCTTTAACTCTTGCATCACCATTCGGGATATCTCTTCCTGGATGTCGAATATATTTGAAGCATTAAGTTCCCGGTCAAAGGTTTCTGACCACATGTGAAATCCATCTTCAACCCGAATAAGTTGTGCAGTAATCCTTACCCTTTCTTCTGATTTGCGCACACTTCCTTCCAGAATATTAGCAACCCCAAGTTCTTCACCTATTAGTGTCAGGTTTTCGTTCTGACCTTTGAATTTAAATGATGATGTTCGGCCTGCTACCTGCATGTCTTCAACTTTTGCCAAAGCATTAAGTAACTCTTCTGAAAGCCCGTCTGAGAAAAATTCATTTTCCTCATCGCTACTCATATTTACAAAAGGAAGTACTGCAATAGAAGCAGTTTCTACTTCGGCAGCGTCTCCTGCATTTTCAAGAATAGAAGCCTTTGCAAAAAACACCCGTTCTACCACAAGAAAAATAACCGCCATTGAAAGCACAGTTATAATAATTCCATTTAACTTTTTACCCGTGGTAGTAGTAACCGACTCCGTTATTTCAACCTCGTTCGATTTTTGAATCCCGTCAGGAGTAAGCTCAAATGCCCAGGCGAAAATGAGAGCTAAAGGAAAACCAATAAGCACCAAAATGGTAACGAAAGGAGCAATCCATTCAGGGAAACCAAGTTGT
>JAVKDP010000092.1:0-16306 GCA_040222185.1 Balneolaceae bacterium
ACAACTTGGTTTCCCTGAATGGATTGCTCCTTTCGTTACCATTTTGGTGCTTATTGGTTTTCCTTTAGCTCTCATTTTCGCCTGGGCATTTGAGCTTACTCCTGACGGGATTCAAAAATCGAACGAGGTTGAAATAACGGAATCGGTAACGGAGTCTACAGGGAAGAAGTTGAATAAGATTATTATCTCTACATTAGGAATCTTAGTGATTCTACTTCTATCGGAGCGAATTTTCTTTGCAGAGTCTACCATTTTTGATGCAGATAAACTAAATGTCGAGAGCGCATCCATTGCAGTATTACCGTTTGTAAATATGAGCGATGATCGATCCAACGAGTATTTCTCGGATGGGCTTTCTGAAGAGTTGTTGAACGCCCTCGCTAAGGTAGAGGATATGAAAGTGGCGGCACGTACATCTTCCTTCAAGTTTAAAGGACAAAACGAAAACCTTAAGCTGATTGGGGATGAACTTGGAGTAAGCCATATATTAGAAGGAAGTGTGAGAAGAGCAGGTAACCAGGTACGTATCACAGCTCAACTGATTAAAGTAGATGATGGATTTCATTTGTGGTCAGAAACCTTTGATCGCGAACTAACCGTAAATAATGTTTTCGCTATCCAGGAAGAAATTTCGCGAACTGTACTAACCGAACTTAAAGTACAATTGCTACCCGAAGAAGCCGAAGCTATGGCTGCTTTACCTACCCAGGATATTGAAGCATACAATCTTTATCTGGAAGCCACTCAGCTTGAACCCAGTCGAAGGCCTGAGGAGTTGGAACAAGCTATCGAAAAGTACAAGCAAGCCATCGCTATTGATCCTAATTTTGCATTGGCTCATGCTCGTTTAGCGATTGCCTATACCCTATTAGGTGATTATGGAAATATCCAATATGAAGAGATGATCTCGGAGGCACAGTATTATAGCGATCAAACATTTCTTCTGGACCCAAACCTGGGAGAGGGATTCCTTGCCAAAGCCTTTGTGCAAAGCAGGGTCATAGCTAAAGATCGCGAGAAAAACGCAGAAGAAACATTGCGTAAAGCGATAGATATACTTCCTAACTCGGCCATGGCATACAATGCGTTACAGATATCGGTGCGAGACCAAGGTAGAGACGAAGAAGCTGATACCTATTTGCTAAAAGCATTCGAATTAGATCCTCTAAGTTCTCCCATAAGCAGCAATGTAGCTGTATACTATCTGAAAGAGAAAAACTTTGATAAGGCGATTGAGATCGCAGATGCGAATATCGCACGCGATCCGGATTTTACAGCTACTTATATGGTAAAATTGGATGCCCTTCGGTTGGCCCCAAATGCTCAATTGGTGGAAGCATTTAAGTTTATCTACAATTTGGACAAGTCCAGGCCAGGCGATCTTCGGTTTATGCGATCTGTAAACCTGGAAGCACGTGACTTAGATTTGCTACCAATTGCAGAGTATAAAATGCTTGAACTACAGCGTACCTTTCCAAATAATTTCGATATTTATTTTAATCTGATTTCTACGAATCACTTGTCTGGAAAAAGTGCTGAAAATGTGGAGATACTCACTCAACTAAGACAACGATTCGGTGCTGCATCGCTTCGTCCTAGTGTAGCTCCCATGGTATTCAGCTACTCTAACCTTCGACAGTATCAGGAAGTTGTGAACGAAATAGAAAGTAATTTTCCTGAAGTCAAAGCTATTTCATTCACTGAAGAAGACCTGGGCAAAGATGAGAATGGCAACAATAACATCGAAAACTTAATGCTGTATTATGGTGGAAGCCTAATAAAACTTGGCCGGGTTGAAGATGCACAACCATATGTGGACTGGATATGCGAATACTATGGAATCGAAGAGTTGGAAAGTGATTATACCAGCTGGGAAAACGAAAAGCTGGGTGAAGCTCGCTCTTGTTTCGCTTTGCGGGGAGATGGGGAAGCCGTAGCGGGCTATAGTCGCGAACTATACTTCGTGCGTAGAGCGCGATTAGGCTGGCCAGGGTATTTTGCTGTAAATATTGGGCATCATCTCGTTGAAGATCACCCGGATGTACAAGCCGTTCAAAAAGAAATTATGGATGACCTCCACCGACAACGCACTGAAGTGATTGAATGGCTAAAAACAGAAGGCGAGTGGCGAGAAGAATGGGAAGTAGGAAGTGGAAATTAAAAATTAAAGATTATGGATTTTGAATAGGGTGAATCCCAATTCAAAATCCATAATCCAAAATTGTTAGAGTGACTTTAACAGGAGATATAATATGAATTTCGGAAAGTTTGTAGAGGAGCTGAAACGACGAAACGTCTTCAAAGTGGCCACGGCATATGCCATAGCAGGCTGGATTATCATTCAGGTTACCGATACTGTTTTTCCAAGGCTGGGCCTTCCCGATTGGACGATAACGCTTATTATCATAATGGTACTCATCGGGCTTCCTATTTCGCTGATTGTAGCCTGGGCATTTGAACTAACCCCGGATGGTTTACAAAAATCCGATGAAGTAGATATCGCGGAGTCAGTTACAACATCTACAGGGAAAAAACTGAACGGTATTATCATTGCTTCCTTAGGTGTATTGGTTGTATTATTATTATCAGAACGGATATTCTTTGCAGAATCAACGTTGCTGGATCGTGATACTCTGAATGTTGAAAATGCGTCTATTGCCGTACTTCCTTTTGTAAATATGAGTGATGATCAAAGCAATGAATATTTCAGCGATGGTCTTTCCGAAGAGTTGTTGAATGGTTTGGCAAAGTTGGAAGGCTTGCAGGTTGCAGGCCGGACTTCTTCTTTTCAATATAAAGGGTCTAACCCTGATTTAAGGGATGTAGGAACGGCTCTGGGAGTTAAACATATCCTGGAAGGTAGCGTTCGTAAGGCAGGAAATCGTGTTCGTGTTACTGCTCAGTTAATCCAGGCAGAAGATGGGTTTCATTTATGGAGTGAAACTTATGATCGTGAGCTTTCAGCTACAGAAGTTTTCGATATCCAGGAAGAGATCACAAGGAAAGTGGTTGTAGAGTTAAAAGTTCGCCTTCTTCCGGAAGAGGAAGAAAATATTGCATTGGTACTCACCCAGGATATTGAAGCTTATAATGCCTATTTAGAAGCTAACCAGTTATTAACTACCCGACAGGCAGATGATATTGAGCTTGCCATAGATAGGTTTAAAGAAGCTATTCGAATAGATCCAACTTTTGCAAAAGCGCACTCGCGGCTGGCATTTGCATACTACTTATTATGGAGTAATGGCAATTTTCCAATCGAAGAAGCTAAAGAATTAGTACGCGATTATGGCGAGAAAGCCCTGTTTTTAGATGGAAATGATGGAGATGCCTATCGTGCACTTGGTAGTTATTATACTAGTTTTGAGGTGGATTACGAGAAAGCAGAAAATGCATTACTAAGAGCTTCTGAGTTGATGCCTAATAATGCGATGGCTAAAAATTCTTTAGTTGTACTTTACGGAACTACGGGGGAATTTGTAAAAAGAGATTCCCTGATCCAGGTGGCTTATAAAATTGATCCACTCAATAATGTGCTCTCAAGCAATTATTCAGGTTACCTTGTGAGAGAAGAACGTTGGGAAGAAGCATTGGATATTTTAAATGCCATTATTGAAAGAGCACCCAGCTATAGCCCGGCTTATAACAGAATTGCAGGCATACAATCTAGCCCACCATATGGAAATCTGGACATTGCTTTTCAGTATATCTTTGAGGCTTATAAAGCCAACCGGGACGATATAAATTTTATTGCTGCTCTATATGGCTATTCAATGGACCTGGATGCTCCACAACTCGCTGATTTTTTTAGTAATCAATGGCTGGGACTTTATCCGGATAACCTTGCATCTCAAAGTTTGAGACTTAATCTTGCACTCAATAAACAAGACTACCAAACAGCATATGATATACTTCAAGAATTAAAGCAAAGAGGAAGTGATTTAGAAGAAGTATACCATCAACCGGAATCTAATCTTTTATTTCGGTTGGGTGAGTTGGATCAAGCTATTGAGCTTCTGGAAAAGTACAATCCTGATTTATTAACTCCTGAATACACTTATACAGAACAGGATATAGGTACGGCCTTCCAGTATGCCGCGTATGTTCGTGAAGCAGGAAGATTAGATGATTTAGACTTCCTTGTTTCCAGGATTTGTGAGTTTTCGGAAGCTGATGCTGCTCAAAAGAGAGATGAAGGTAAAGAAATAGCAGCCTTTTTCTCATCTATTAATTGTGATGTGTTTAGTGACAATCCCCAGCCAATCATTGATGCAATAGATCACATGTATTTTGAATTAGGCACAAAAACAGGTTGGCCAAGTTTCACAACTACTAACGATTTCTTGTTCAAAGAAATGATTGAAGATGAAGGGTTCGTAGCATTGTTTGACCGGATTTATGCGGATCTGGGAATTATGAGAAATAATGTATTCCAGTATCTGAAAGATGAAGGCGAGTGGAAAGAAGAATGGGAAGTAGGAAATTAAAAATTGAAGATTAAGAATTATGAATTGGATTCAGTCAATTCATAATTCTTAATCCAAATTGGGTACAGATAGGTAAATAAAGTCAGGCAGCAATAGAGTTCGGTATGTATACATTAAAAAAGCTTAGGCGCATATACATGATCAAGGTAGTCGTAATATTTACGATTGCTACGTTCCTGATAAACCAGGGAGTGGAAGCATTGGTAGTTGCTGAGATTGTTCCGGTATGGTCGCTTCGGTTTTCATTAGTCGCCACAGTTTTAACCTTCCCACTAGTAATGTATGTAGCATACCTGGTTATCTATAAAGAAGATGAAACTAAAGAAACATTTGAAGATCAGGTACTTAATTTCTGGTTGCTCATCTTTTCTATACTCGTTTTAGGTTACGCCATCATTGAACGCTTTTTTTCTCATTAACTATGCTTCGCTTTGTTTGAAAGAAATGATTTAGAAGGAGAGAACGAACTGATATCAATGAATACAAATACTAACTAAACAAACTAACCCTCTGATGAAAAAAATTGCTGTTACACTGTTACTGATTTTTGGAGCCTTTAATCTTTATGCACAAACCACTCTTATTAAGGCGAAGGGTTATGTGAATGTTGAAACAGGTGAGCTGATTACCCCTGCAAACATTGTTATCGAAGGAAACATCATTACTGCGATCAACCCACGATCCATTCCCGAAGATATCGAGGTAGTAGATCTTGGGGATCAAATCTTACTACCCGGGTTTATGGATATGCACGTACATCTGGATTTAGATTTTGGGCCAAATGCATTTCAGGTTGTAGTAACCGAAAGTGGAAGTAAGGGAGCTCTTAGAGGAGCAAAAAATGCTGAGATCACTCTTATGGCAGGTTTTACAACAGTTCGAAACCTGGGACAAATCCATTATACCAACGAATTATTGGATGTAGCGCTATCAGAGGCCATAAATGAGGGTTGGATTACAGGGCCAAGAATAATACCGGCTGGACATATGATTACTATTTTGGGTGGTCATGGCGATCTTTCTATGGGGCAGGGTTTAGCAGAAAATATACTTGATCTCGGGCCAGAAACCGGAGTCATAAATGGAGTGAATGAGGCAATTCATGCAACGCGATATCAAATCAAGCATGGTGCAAAAGTAATTAAAATTCATGCAACGGCGGGTGTATTATCTACCGAAGAGTCGGTTGGTGCGCAACAGTTGAGTAATGAAGAAATGGAAGCCATTATTGAAGAAGCGGAAAGACATCATATACCTGTGGGAGCTCATGCGCATGGTTACGAAGGTATAAAAAATGCCATTAGAGCCGGGGTATCATCTATTGAACACGGAAGTATGTTAGATGATGAAGCCATTCAAATGATGATAGATAATAATGTATTTCTAGTGCCAACTACCGGGTTGGCGGATCTCATAAACTTTGATATGCTGCCAGCACAAAACAAAGCCAAAGCAGAGTATGTATTACCAATAGCAAAGCAATCACTTTCAAACGCTATCGATGCTGGTGTTAAAGTGGCCTTGGGTTCTGATGCGCCAGTTCTCCCTCATGGAAGGAATGCCTATGAAATTTTAGCCATGGTAGATCGGGGAATGTCTTCAGCTGAAGCATTAAGGTCTGCAACAATGCTTCCTGCGGAGTTAATTCAAATGGAAGGATCTTTGGGACAAATCAAGGTGGGTATGTTCGCTGACATTATTGGCGTAAATGAGAACCCCCTTGAGGCAATCCAAACGGTCGAAAAAGTCACTTTTGTGATGAAAGATGGAATTGTTTACAAAATAGGAGACTAGTAGTAACCGATGCTTCGCTTCTTCCGCCAAATCCGAAAAAAACTTGTTACCAAAGACACACTGAATAGCTATGCATTATATGCGATCGGAGAAATTTTACTAGTCGTGGTTGGAATCCTGATTGCTTTGCAGGTAAATAACTGGAACGAAGAGCGAACCATGATCCAATTAAAGGATCAGATACTTCAGGATATAATTTCAGATTTGCAAGCAGATACTTCGCAAATAAAAGTACTAAGACGCAATATGGAACTAAGGGACGGAAATTCGGAGTATTTGCTTGGTTTCCTTACTGGAAAATTTGAAAATGCGGAGGAAGCCCGATTGGTAAAGGCTTTTTTAGAAGCGAATAATCTGGTTGGTTTCACAGCAATAACTACATCATATAATCTTTTGGTTGAACGTGGTGCATTCAATCATATCAAGAGTAGAACTCTAAAAGAAGCGCTTATCGATTATTACGAGTTTGATACATTTGAAAAAGAAGTTCAAAGTCAGAAGTTTGCATATACAAGTAATTACGGAGAGGCGCGTTTCGATCATATGCCTTCCGGTTTATTAAGAGAAAATCTACAGAATCGATTAAATGTGTATCCAACAGGTAATGATGTAACCAAAACAGCTAGTATTAACTGGGAACTAGTAAAAAATGACAAGAACTACATGAAATCACTAAACCAGGTACAGGCAATGGTGATAGCTTATATGTACGATTTTAATAGGTACAATATGGCACAAGCTGAACTATTCCGCTTGATTGAGGAGGAGTTGAACTAACACTTTGCTTCTTCAATTCAAGTGAATCCTTCTCACTAACATTGGGCTGAGCAAAACACCGGTACTGGAAGTCCCGGCAACTTCATTTACATATAGTATTTTCCCATCCGGGCTCACTCCGATGTCATTCGGGAAAAAGAAGGAAGCTTCTAAAGCCGGGCCATCTTTATGACCTGGTTCGCCCGTACCAGCCAGTAATTCAACTTCTCCTGTCAGGGAAACCGTATAAACCTGGTGAGCACCACGCCCAACCACATAGAGCAACTGGTTATGATAAATCAGGTGTCCGTTATTGTTGCCTGGTACAGTAGCTAACTTTGTTACTTGAGCATCAGGGGTAATTTTCAGTACCGAACCATCAGAAAAGTTGGCTACAAATAAATTTCCTTCCTCATCAAAAACGATACCGTTTGGGCAATTCAACAGGTCGCTTTCCGCAAAAAGGGTAGAGGTGCCATCCTGAGTTACTTTACGAATGGTATTATTTCCACAATTGGCAATATAGAGATTGTCATCAGCATCCAATTCAATTCCAACTGGAAGTACAATACCCTCTTTAGTAAGTATACTTGTTTCTCCTTCAGGCGTAATTCGACTTATATAATTTGCCATAATATTCGATTGGTACAGGTTCCCTTTTGAATCAAACCCGTTTCCAGAAGCTCCTTTTAGATCACTGGCAAAAACCGAAGCCTCACCACCTGGTGTAATCTTAAAGACTTTAGTTCCTAGTATTCCTTTACCGTTCAGGTTTTGGCCAAAGTCAGCCACGTAAATATTACCATCCTTATCAATAGAGATGCCACCTGTCCCACCATCCAGTTCAGTAGAAAAAGTATCTACGGTAATATTGCTAATTGGTGCTTTAGGGTCAGAGTTGGGCTCAAGAGCAAGTGTAATAAAGCCCAGAAGTAATACTGAGAATAGAGTTTTCATAATCGAATAATATGGGTAATGGTAAACATAATAATTAGACTACCATTATAAGAAACCCAACTCACGATGCAAATTAACTATTCATTCATAAGTGTATCAACAGGGTTTGCAGCGCCGGCGCGGATGGTTTGGAAGCTAATGGTGATGAGGGCAATGATCATAACCAAAGCTGTAGCAATGCCAAAGTGCCATCCATTCACAGAAATACGATATGCAAAATTAGTGAGCCAATCATTCATAAAATAAAAGACTATGGGGGTAGCTATGAGTATTCCAAGAATCACTAGTTTCAGAAAGTCTTTAGCAAACAGGGCTGTAATTTGAGAAATAGAAGCTCCCAACACTTTCCTGATCCCCACTTCTTTTTGGCGACTGTTTACGGATAGTGTAACTAATCCAAACAACCCCATGGTGGCAATGAAAATGGCAAAAAATGAAGAATAGTTTACAATATTCGACCACTGTTCATCCTCCTGGTATGTCTGGTATAGATCATCATCAAGAAATGAATAAGCAAAAGGCACATCAGCTACCAATATATCCCATTGTTCTTTGATTTCTGCAATCGTTTCCGACATGTTTTCCGGATGAATACGAATCATAATGTTACCATGACCCCAGGCCGGGTTCATAGTGAGAAAGGCAGGGTCAATTTCCTGGTATAAAGCAGCAAAATTATGATCTTCAACTACACCTATGATATATGCTCCGCCATGTGGGTCTTCTCCCTGGACTAACCCGGGAATCACTTTTCCTATTGGTTCAGTCAAACCCATTTGACTAACCAGCATTTCATTAACGATTACAGCTTCAAGGGTATCACTGGCAAGGTTTTTGTCAAACCCCCTACCTTTGACCAAATTCAGTTCCATGAAATCGATATAGTTACTTTCTACTGTAAATACATTAATACTTATGGGCCTATTATTATAATCTATACCATATCCGTATGAGCCATTGAAACCAAGAGGAGTTCCCGCTGCAGTGATATCCAAAACGTTAGCATTTTTACCGGCAGTATTTCTTAACTGGTCAGCCAGTTCTAAGCCATTAAGTCGGTTCAGAGGAATAATGAGGACTTGTTCAGTATTAAATCCAAGGTCTTTACTCTGTATAAATTGAAGTTGATTATTCATAACAAGTGTACTTACAATCAGGCATAAAGAGAGAGCAAACTGAAAAGAAACCAATGCTTTTGTGAATATATTTGATCCATTTAGTTTTAACCTGGACTTAAGAGAAGCTACGGGTTTTATACCAGATAGAAGAAGTGCTGGGTAACTCCCCGCAATAAAGCCAGTTAGAATAATAAAACCTGTCAGCACAACTAGGGTCTGATAATTCTCCAGGTATTTGAAATCTAGATTTTTATCTGCTAAAGAGTTAAAAACAGGCAGAAACAGCTCTGCAAGAAGGGTTCCAATTACAAGCGATATCGCACATACAATAAATGCTTCCCCCCAGAATTGACCCATTAATTGATGTCGTTGTGCTCCAATCACCTTTCTCATCCCAATTTCTTTAGAGCGGCGGGAGGATCGGCCTATTGAGAGTGTCATGAAGTTAATACAGGCAATCAGTAAAATGCCGAGTGCAATTCCTGATAAAATATAAGAATAACGTGGATCGCTCGAACTATTCAGGTGAATTTCAGGCAAGGGGTTTAATCGGTAGGCAATGGGGCGTACTGTTTCATCCCATTCATTTTTTTCGCGAATTGAAGTTTGATGATCTGATAGGTGTTTATCAGTAAATAAGTTTAATGCATTAGCTAAAGACTCTTCAGAAACATTCTTATTTAATTTCACATAAGTTTGATAAATATTCATATCAAACCGATCGATAAAGCGCGCTGTATAAAAAGCATCTCCTGTTATGTTTAAAAGAATATTGAACCGGATAGTAGAGTTGGAAGGCATGTCCTTTACGACAGCAGTGACTTCAAAGTCTTCAAAAAGTTCATTTTTCCTGATTTGTAGGGTTTTTCCTACGGCTTGCGTATCGCCAAAATACTTAATAGCTGTTTTCTCTGTAATCACAGCGGAGTTATTGGAAAGTAATGCGTTGTCAGGATTTCCTACAATGAAAGGGAAAGTAAAGAGTTGAAATATGTCCGGGTCCGAATATAAAATTCGTTCTTTAATTGGTTCACCATCAGCTTTTACATAATGTTGCCTTGTAAAGAACCTGGTGAAGGTCTCTATGCCAGGCACTTCTTCATGCAACCTGGGTCCAAGGGGTATTGCCCCATTTCTTCCACTATTTTTTAAAGAACCATCTTCATTAAAAAACCCGAGTTCAACCCGAAATACACTATCCCGGTTTTGGTGCATACTGTCGTAGCTGAGCTCATCCTGAACATATAGAAAAATAAGCGCACAAAAAGCCAACCCAATAGCCAGCCCGAACACATTTATAAAAGAGTAGATTTTTTGCTTTCTAAGTGTTCTGAAGGTGACTTTTAAATAGTTCTTTAGCATGGCAAATGTGTTTAGGTTTGTGAATTCGAGTTCCTGGAACCAGCTTCTCCGTGCCCAGATGCTGAGTACATCATTCCAGTATTGTTTACGGGCATACTTTTCTCCCCAGTTCTCAAGCCTGATCTGGTATAGTTCGTCCAAATCACTTTCAGCTTCTTCTTTGAACCTCCAGGCTACGCTTAGAGCAAGTAACCATTGGGCCAGTTTAGGGGGAGTTGTGTTTTTATCTCGCATTTTAGCTCCAGGCCGGGCTCCAGTTAAATAAGCTCCAAAGTTGGTCGCGGACTGCTCTTGTATCTCTTAAAGCAACTTCTCCGGCATAGGTAACTTTGTATACACGCTTACTTTTTCCACCTCTTTCAGGAGTAGGTTCAGTCATTGCAGAGGTGAGTAGTCCCTTTTTTGTAAGTCTTTCCAGGGAGGTATATAAAGCACCCATACTAATAACTCTTCCAGAGTGCTTTTCCAGTAGTTGTTGAATAGAAACGGTATAAGCCTCGTCTTTTAATCCTCCTATCGCAAGAAGAACCAGCTCTTCAAATTCACCAAGTTTTTGTGTACTCATAGCAAAGTATTCTGTTGAAATATATTTCTTTCTAATTGTAGGAATAATAGACGAACGAAAAAAGGATTAAGTTTCAAATGGATTTTTAGAAGTAAAAATATTGGTTTATTTAGGCTTTTGAATGTATATACCCATTAAGACAGTACAGGAGAAATGAATCAAAACAAGCTTAGTAAAAAGAATAGAGTGGTCTTTGGGTTGATCTTTTTTGGAGCCGGATTAGTCTTCATCCTCATTTCTTTTGACATCATTCATATTGCTGAATCGGAAATAAATAGTCCAAGATGGGTGGTAGGCCTTTGTGGGTTTGTATTTGCGTTAGCCGGAGTAATGATTTTTTTAGGAGAGAACTCCGGGATTAATAATCTGCTGGCTGCATTAATGATACTTTCGTTCGGATGTATCGGAGCCTGGGTTACTTTTTACGGGGACGCTGCAGATTATTCAGGAGGGTTTCCTTTTTTATCAAACGAAAGTAATGTGGTACTTGCGAGAACAATGTTTGGAATAAGTACAACCATTTGCTTTGTTATAGCTGCGTACGCTATTAGACTACACTTGAGAAGTAAAAATCAGTGATTATATAATAGCGTTAAAGAAGGAGAATGCGATCATAGCAGCCACAGTAACTTTAATAGCTGTACCGGTTAAAAAGCCGATAAAAGAACCCCAGGCTGATTTCAAGGCAACATTAACATCTTGCTTATATATCAATTCACCTAAGAAAGCACCAACTAAAGTACCAAGGAAGAAACCAAGAGGAGGGAAGAAAAGCATTCCAAGGATCATACCAATAGTACTTCCTGTAACACCATAGGGCGAACCTCCATACTTTCTGGTAGTATATGCCGGGATGAAGTTCTCAAGTACAATAATAGTTACTATAACAATGGCCCATGCTACAAGGAAGAAGGTTGAAAACTGTACAACACCACTGAAGTGAAGAACAAGTAATGCGGCATAACTAAAAGGTAAACCCGGTACAACAGGAAGGAAAGCCCCTACTAATCCAACAACGATTAATATAATACCAAGTGTGATCCAGATAATTTCCATAGTGCATAAGATAGTTAACTCTGCACTCTCACGTACTACAGGTACTAAAGTTTCGGAGATCTTAGATCCTCAGGTAGTCCTTATCAAAGGAAACTTCGATGTATTGTTCTATAGAGATATTAGCCCATTTCTCTTGAGAACCTTTGGCAATAAAATCCAGATCGTGATTCTCTTTTCCTGAATTTCCGAATAAGATCAATCCTAAATGGTCCATATCCTGCTTACAGTATTCATAAATCCGTTCAGGTGTCACAGAAACTCTTGCTCCTCCGTTTAGTTCGGAAGCAATATTATATGCTACAACCTTAGCCATAACCTCAGACGAGTGCCGTGTTCTTGGAACACCACAGGGAACAGGAGTATCTTCTTTTTGAGGGATAAAGACAGCACCACCAGCACCATATATATTGGGATAGTCCATATGCTGAAACTCATTGTTTACATGAATCAAACCAAATTGATCTGCAAATTTACGGGTAGTTCGAACCGCATCTACCCCAACAAATTGAGGTACAATCATGCTAAAATTGGAATGAATCTTTTCTCCGGTTTCCAGGACAACGAGTTTTTTTTTAAGCTCATGAATTTCTGCATTGGTATACCAGTTGATGTTATAACGATCAAAGAGTTCTTCACATGCGTTTATATCTTCCTTAACGCCTCCGATTCCAAAATGAGTGAGGTAAGGTTCTGCAGTTACGAAATGGATAGGCACCTTATCAAGAAGATCTCTTCTTTTGAGTTGAAATAGTGCATTTAGAAGGAACTCATAAGCTGTAAAGAAATAGCCAGCCCATTGCGCAGCCCCAATTACTATAGGGCCAGGATTTTTCAGGAAGTTTTTCCAGGATTGTCGTGTTTTTTCTGCCTCATATAAACTACAAATAGAGGAAGCTGTTTCACCAGGTACAAAACCTTTTACGCTGGTATAGCACGGTTGGGTTCCAGTTGCGATAATGAGATAATCGTATTCAATATCTTTTTTTGGGGTGTATATTAATTGCGCCTCCAGGTCAAATCCATATACAGTGGTTTCAATAAATTTAATTCCCAAATCATTATAAATAGGTCTGGTATCAAAAGAGATATCACCTGAGTTTCGAAAGCCAAACGGGTGCCAAACCAGCGAGGGCAGAAACATAAATTCAGGCGAACGGTCAATAACAGTAATTTCATGTCTATCCTTGAGCAGTTTAGAAAGACTAAGCGCTACAGAATATCCGGCAAAGCTTGAACCTGCGATAACAATCTTCTTCTTCATAAGAACCTCTCTATTTCTTTAATAACAATTCATTGTAGAACGGCTAATTGAAGATTGTATGAATTTACATTAGAAAAGCGCTTTCATCAAATATTCATAACCAGGCTGTAGACTTTTGGAAACTAATCTTTGAGTTATGACAAAAGCAAAAAGTAGCAAAGGAAGTATTGGAATATTAACCGGAGGAGGGGACGTTCCTGGACTAAACCCTGCAATTCGTGGAATTACAATAAGAGCTTTAAGAGAAGGATACCGTGTAGTAGGTTTTCGAAGAGGATGGGCGGGTTTGATTGATATTATCCGGGACAAAAAAGCTGATAATAGCAATAACTATATTGAGCTAACGGAGGAAATCGTAAATAAAGCAGGTAGAACGGGAGGTACATTTCTTCATACTTCCAGAACACGCCCGAGCCATGTCAAGAAAGAGGCCGTTCCTGATCATTTAAAAGAAAGTTATTCAGAAGAAGTAAATGATCTGACTGATGAAGTTTTGAAAAACCTGAGCTTTATAGGAATTGATTATCTGATTCCTATCGGCGGAGATGATACACTTAGTTATGGAGTCCGTCTATATAAGGAAGGAGTTAAAGTAGTTGCCCTTCCAAAAACAATGGACAATGATGTGCCCGGAACAGATTATTGTATTGGGTTTAGTACATGCATAACAAGAACTATCCAGTTGGCAAATTCGCTTCGCACTTCAGCCGGTTCCCATGAACGCTTTTTGGTGATGGAGGTTTTTGGAAGGTATGCGGGGTTTACAGCAATGCTACCTACTATGGCAGGAGCAGCAAGCCGATGTGTAATTCCGGAGTACGAATTTGAAATGGAACACCTTGCAGATCTTATGAATTATGACCGAAACAAGAATCCAAGTAAATATTCTATGTTACTGGTTTCAGAAGGAGCAATGTTTAAAGGAGGAGAGATGGTATTCCAGGATGCTACCACAGATGCGTATGGTCATAAAAAACTGGGCGGGATTGGTGATTTGGTTTCCGAAGAGCTAAAGAGACTTTCTCCTAAATACAACAATGGCAAAACGGTGAATATCATCAATCAAAAATTTGGATATGTAGTACGTGGCGGGGACCCGGATGCCATAGATTCGATTGTACCCATGGCTTATGGTAACCTGGCCATGGACCTGATACTTCAGAATATTCATGGAAGGTTAGTAGTACTCAAAAACGGGCGGTATGATAATGTCCCAATTGATATCGTAACCAGTAAGAAGAAGATTGTAAATATTCAGCGTCATTATAACATAGAAAGACTACGCCCATTTTATAAAAGCTTCGAGATGCAGCCACTCTTTATTATGACCAGTGAGTATTAATAATCATACCAGAAATAAATCGAGCTTAATCAAATAAATCTACCATAATAGCGGCCTATCAATCGTTCTTGCGCTCAACGTGTGGTTTAGGTATCATATCCGATCACTCAAACTCAGCATAACTCTAAATAAATTTATTTTTTTATGGCAAATGGGACAACGGGCACGGATGTAAAGACATTCTTTGGACATCCGAGAGGTTTATCTACCCTCTTTTTTACAGAAATGTGGGAGAGGTTTAGTTATTACGGTATGCGAGCACTTCTGATTATTTTTATGAGTGCTCCTGTTATTGAAGGAGGGTTTGGGTTTGATGATACTATTTCAGGAGCTATTTATGGCCTTTATACAATGGGTGTTTATTTATTAGCATTACCAGGTGGTTGGGTTGCTGATAGGTTGTTTGGGCTAAAAAAATCAGTTTGGTATGGCGGGATTATTATTGCCTTAGGTCATTTTACGATGGCAATACCTGGAATTGTAAAACTGTTTGGGGAAAGCTCTGGTGTTGGTGTTTCTGCTTTTGATACCAATTCCTTTTTTATTGGATTGATTTTGGTAGTGCTAGGTACTGGTTTATTAAAGCCAAATATAAGTGCTATTGTAGGAGATTTATATGAAGATGAAGACGGAAGTAAAAGAGATGCAGGTTTTTCTTTATTCTATATGGGGATAAATATTGGAGCACTTATTGCACCGATTGTTACCGGGCTACTTGCAAAAACAGATTGGCATCTAGGATTTGGTATTGCTGGCTTAGGAATGGTTTTAGGGTTAATCCAATACAAACTTACTGACAAACATTTAGATGGTGTTGGTGAATTTAAACCTCCAAAAAATGATGAAGAAGCTCAAGAAGTAAAATCAATAGCGAATAAAGCGAAAACCGTACTTGGCCTATTTGTCGGGTTTCTAGTTCTAGCTTTTGCAGGAGTTATTCCAATAGACGCCCCAACAATTGCTGGAGCTTCCGGGATTATTATTGCAATTGTTGGTTTTGGCTATCTTGCTTATGTAGCTCTATTTGGTGGTCTTGACGAAGCAGATAAGAAAAAAGTAGTTGCGATAGGGATTATTTTCGCCTTTGCTTCCGTATTTTGGTCAGGATTTGAACAAGCTGGTTCCACGCTCAATCTTTTCGCAGAGCGATTTACGGATAAAAGTGTTTTTGGATGGGAAATGCCCGCAGCTTGGTTTCAATCCATTAATTCGATATTCATTATTATTTTTGCTCCTGTTTTTGGAGCAATGTGGGTTTGGTTAGCAAAAAGACAAATGGATCCCAGTTCGCCCCTTAAGTTTGCTGGTGGATTGATATTTTTAGGAATTGGTTTCCTGGTAATGTATTTCGCAGCTAAAATTGCAGCTTCAGGCAACCTTGCAGCACCTACATGGTTAATTTTCACATACATGTTTCACACCTTTGGTGAGCTAAGTTTAAGCCCAGTAGGATTAAGTTTAATCACGAAACTAGCACCAAAGAAATTTTCCGGTCAGATGATGGGGATTTGGTTCTTAGCAACATCTCTAGGTAATTTGTTGGCTGGTCTAATCGCTGGAAAAGCTAGTGGTGGAGATGCTGAAGCCCTTGCTAATATGCCGCATCAA
>JAVKDP010000093.1:0-54511 GCA_040222185.1 Balneolaceae bacterium
CCGATACGTTTTGCCATCCGCTTTTACGGTGATATTGGTGTCTTGCGGAGCTGAAGTGTTTGAGTTCGCAAGTTTATTCGTTGCCTTTAAAAAGCGCTCAAAAGAAAAGGGCTTTAACAGGTAGTCAACCACATCCAGCTCGTATCCTTCTAATGCGTATTCGGAATAGGCTGTGGTTAGAATAACCTGCGGGGCCTTATCCAGGCTTTTAAGGAAGCTTATCCCGGATAATTTGGGCATGTTCACATCCAGGAAGAGGACATCTACTTCAGTTTCTTTCAAGAAAGCGAGCGCTGAAATGGCATCCTCGCACTCTCCGGAGAGAACCAGGTCTGGCGCATCTGTAATATATTGGCGAAGAATCTCGCGGGCTACAGGCTCATCTTCTATAATCAGGCATCGAATCATTTTGAGAGCTCTACCATTAGTTCCAGTTTGTAGTGAGTATCTGTTTCCGAAATGTTCAGAGAGTGTTTTTCAGGGTACATAAAATTAAGCCGCCGGGTGGCATTTTCAATTCCTGTGCCTGATGAAGTCTCTTCTAGTATTTCTATGGCATTCTTTGGGTTTTCAGTTCGAAGGGTAAGTGTATTAGAGGTAAGTGAGAGCTGTATATTGATCCGGTCTTTAACCCCGGTCACAGTTCCGTGTTTAAAACAATTCTCTATAAAAGTGATGAGTAACAAAGGAGAAATAGAATGATTGCTGAAATCTCCCTCAGTTTTAAATAGTACACGCATCGGGTTGCTTAACCGGTCTCGCTGTAGTTCTACAAACTTTTCAATGTAGTCTATTTCCTCTTCCAGGGGCACAGCCTCTTTTTCCATGTTCTCGACAATGTATCGAAGAATGGAAGAGAGTTTAAGAATCATAGCCGGGGCTTTATCGGATTTTTTTAGAGCCTCGCCATAAATGGTATTGAGGTTGTTAAAGAGAAAGTGGGGGTTAATCTGGGCCCTTAGCGCTTTGAGTTCACTTTTAGTGTTCTCCTCCTCCAGCTGAGAAAACTTTAACTCTGTTTCTTTACGGTTGAACCACGTTTTTGAAAGTTCTATCAGCGTTGAGAAAAGTATATAAACAGTCATGATTCCAAGAATCTCTAAAGGCCCGTAAATGGCTACAAAGTAATAATCGGGAAACAGGAAGCTGGCCAGTGGGCCATAAGAAAGCCAATACAAGCCATGAGTTACACCAAAACCCGCAATAAGTGTCATAGAGAGGTAAAGCCAAAAACCATACTTGTTAAGGATGTTAGGAACCAGGTGATAAATGTTGATAGATACGATGGTTATAAAAGGAATATGGAATAGGAAAGTGTAAATAATATCTATGCTCCTCACTTCGCTTGTCTGCATAAACAGGCGCATCGTAATAACAAAAGAAATTGTCCAGAACACCAGGTTCTGGACAATGTTGGCTATAAGAGTCTTTTTAGAGAGCACGGCTAATCCTTTTTAGTCCGATTGGGTCATCAAAGGGTTCAGTTTCATGTCCATACTTCATGATAAACTTCTGTAGTTCTTTGGTAGAAGCAGTAATAAGAATGTCATCACTGTCCCCGGTAATACCATCCGGGATTCTTTCATGTTTAATTCGGACACGGTTTCCCATAATGAGCTCCCTGATCCATGAATCTTTAAAGAAGTAAAGAGTCAGGTACTCATCAGTAAGCGAAATCCTCGAAAAAGTATGAACAGCAAAGAGATGGGAGTTCCTGAAGGTATTTCCTTCAATGCGCATGTCTAGTAATGAGAGGTCCAGGAACTTGTTTCCGTTAAACTCGCCTATCAAACCTACAAACACTGTAGTATCAATAGAGTTTGGTTTAATGTCTTCATACAGAACCAGGTACATCGACTGATTCTCAAAGATAGTGGAACCTGAGTCGGGCTCAACTGTAAAGGTTCCATCATAATTATCTCCTGAAAGCTGTAATTCAGGCAAGGTTTCGGGGTCATTCACAAATGTCCAGCGACTATCTTCACCTTCAAATACTCCTTCCAGGTCTTCAACAAAAACAGCATCCTTTTCGGTGACTAAAGGGTGAACGGATTTAAGAAAGCATCCGCTAAAAAGAATAACAGCACAAAGGCCAAGTGATAAAAGTTTAGTAGTTTGTTTCATGTCAAAATGTATTCGTTCAAATTGTTGAAACAAAGGAAAGGATGTTGAGAGAGGTAGAAAAATCTATTCGATGAACGCATAGATTTTCTCGATGAACGATGAGAGACCCCGTCAAAGCTGAATTAAAAAACTCTTTAAAGCCCGGATTTAAACCGATCTCTTAACTCCTGGACATATACTCCAATGTCATTTCGGAGTTCAAAAAATCGAGAATGAAAATCCTGGTATGTTCTTTTGTCAAAGTAATCTTTGGCGCTTAACGATTGAAGCAAGGCTAACGAAAGGTTCGCATATTTGAGAGCTTTTTTGGTATAAGCGATATTCGCACCGAGGTACTCAGTTTCAAAACCAAAAGAGTACCCGCCGGCAAGCTTCGCACCAATTTTCAGGGATTCGCCTACAAACTCGAAGAATACATTGGTCTGCCCTTTTGATGGAATACCTTCTGCCCATTTCAATACATCAACGGCAAGGTCTTTGGCATTGATATAGATAAAGAGGTTATCAAGTGAGCCGTATTCTGAATTGGCATAATCCTGGCTTAAAGATTTCCACTCTTCTCCGGCATCGAAATCGTCTTCTTCTTCATCAAATTCTGAGAGATCATCAAACGAGCCAAAGAGGAAATCTTCGTCATCAAACTCGTCTTCATCTTCCCAGTCTTCGTCATCTTCCGGGAAATAGGCTTCATCAAGAAGAAGCTCTTCTTCAACATAAGCTTCGAAAGCATCGTCTTCATTTACACTTTCCTTAAGCAGTGTAATCCAGCGCGGCGTGTTTCCTTTAGGATCAGAGGATATAAATCTACGAAGCTGGTCACTTTTCTTTTCAACTTCATCCAGGTGGGCTTCCCATCGGAATTCATCCCAAAGTTCGCCGTCAGATCCATCTAAATGCATATAGTTCTCTAAATCGATGGTTATGGTTTGCTATAGAAACGAATTTAAAAGCCCGTTTGCAATAGAACGTGGAAAAATAACGATTTTTGTGGATAAATATTCGATTTATAATCGCTCTAAAACACCAATAATAACTTGCGTCATATTGGGTTCCGCGAGTGCTGCAGCTTCAATTACCTCTTCATGGCTAAAGGATTTTAGAGAATCAGGAAAGCATTCGTCGGTTATTACAGAGATTCCAAAAACATCCAATCCCATGTGAACAGCAGCAATAACTTCTGGAACGGTACTCATACCAACTACATCGGCACCAAGCTGGCGGATGTATCGATACTCTGACCGGGTTTCGAGGACTGGGCCTGATACTGCCAGATACACACCTTTATGCATTTTTATAGCGTTATCTAAGGCTACCGTTTCTGCGGTTTCAATAAGTCGTTCGGTGTAAGGCTCACTCATATCAGGGAATCGTGGACCTAGTTCCGGGTCATTAGGGCCAATCAAAGGATTATCTCCCAGGAAGTTGATATGATCATGGATCAACATGATATCGCCACGCCTGTAAAGCGGGTTTACCCCACCACAGGCATTACTTACGATAAGTGTTTGTACACCAAGTGCTTTGGCTACCCTCACTGGGAATGCGATTTGATGCATATTGTAGCCTTCGTAATAATGAAAGCGGCCTTGCATCGCCACAACAGGTTTTCCGCCAAGCTCACCAAAAATTAGTCGGCCCGCATGTCCTTCCACTGTAGAAACAGGAAAGTGCGGAATTTCATCATAGGAAATGGTGGTAGTTACTTCGATTTCTTCAGCTAATTGCCCGAGACCAGAGCCCAGGATGAGAAGATATTCAGGCTGAAAGGAAGTTTGGTCTTGTATAAAAGAAACGGCATCAGCTCTTTTTGCCCTAAACTCTTCAACGGTATTAAATGCCATAGTATTTAATTTTAAACTGGTATTAATTGAATGAAAACGTGAAAACTATCAATCAATCTCGTCAAGAATATCATTCAAACGATCAGTGCCGGGAGGGTAGGCGCTATCGTCATCTTCCATAACCTCGGAAGTAGTTTCAGTTTCTTCAGATTCTTCATCAAACTTGAAGCGGGAACCTTTTTCTTCATCTGATTCAGGCTCAGCTTCAACACTTGTTTCGGCTAATTCAGTTTCAATTGTCCCTTCTTCTTCTTTAGGTAGTCCGAAGATGTTCATTTCATCTTTGGTAAACTGTTGAACCGAAGTGTGTGCATTTTCCAAATAAGCACTTATACCGGCTATAATTTCTTCCCGGCGATCAAGCAGGCGCAACACGCTCTGTCGAATCTGCATTTTTTGTTGATTAGCTTCCTTAACAATAGCTTCCGCTTCCATCTGTGCCCTGTCAACGGTATTGGTAGCCTCTAAGCGCGCGTTCTCCATTTTTTGAGAAACAGACTCTTTGGTAGTCTGTAGTGTTTCATGTAGCGCTTCTTCAACACGCTCATAGTGCTTTATGCGGTCACTGAGCTTTTCAATCTGTTCTTCAAGTTCTTTGTTTTTTGTAATGAGGTGCTCGTACTCATTTGATACTAACGTAAGAAAAGCTTGTACGTCAGAAACATCATAACCGCGCAACGACTTTTCAAATTGCTGCTGTTTGATTTCAATGGGAGTAAGTTTCATAATAAGTGTTCTTAAAGTATCGTAGGCTTAATTAAAGTAACACTTATTCATTTAACATGTTCCGCAGATTACTATCGTCTTTTTTTGCTGCAGTTGATCGAACTTTGGTGTCTTCGATTTCGATTTCACCAGTACTTGAAGAAGATTCCGGAATGCGGATTTTTTCCTCTTCCAGTTCATTTACGATAGTCTCCAGGTTAGAAACTCGACGTTCAGTGGTTTTTTTAAACTCACCAAGGGCTTTAAAAAACTGTGGGTTGATATCGCCGGAGGAGGTACCACTCTTACGGTTGATCCAGGATTTTATGATGCTAAAAATATTGTGCAGAACAAAACCTGTAAGTGCTGTTCCAAATACGATAGCAACTAAAGAAATTATAAAGCGTTCTTCATCCATTAATTTAACCTCTTACTCTGGTTGATCTGTTTCCTCTTTCACCGTCTTCAAGATCATTTTTTATCTCAATTTCGTCAAGAGGAACTTCAACTCTTTTTTCTTCTGATTCTGTAATGATTGATTCAAGATTCTCAACTCTGTTTTTGAGGTTTAGAATCATTTTTCGAAGCTCGTTAGATTCTTTAGAGCTCGTTAATCGCTTCTCTTCAAGCTTAAGTTCTTTTTCTTTATAAGCAAGAACTAGCCCGCCAACAATTGCTATGATAGGTATGAGTGCAAACCAGGGTAAACCAAATAACATAATGCCCAAATAATTTTAAGGTGACCAAATAAAGTGAGAATGGCTACGGAATAAATCAAGCATAGTTTCGCGAGCCAAAAATTGCACTTCCAACCCGAACCATGGTTGCCCCTTCCTGGATTGCAACTTCCATATCGCCGCTCATGCCCATCGAAAGCTCGGTTAACTGCACATTGCCTCCATTTAAAGAGGCGAACTGATCCAGCGTTTCTCTGAGTAACCGGAATTCGCTGCGCACATCTTCAGGGTCTTCTACAAAACTGGCTATACCCATTAACCCGTGGACCACAATATTCGGAAGTGTTCTGGCATGATCAAGGATGCCTCCAAGCTCAGAAACTTCACATCCGCTTTTTTGATCTTCACCACTGATATTTACCTGTATCAGCACATTGATGATTCTATTATGCTCAGCTGCCCTGCGATTTATTTCGGTAAGGTACTTGGCTTTTGATACGGAATGTATCCAATCAACCCGTTCGGCTATGTATTTTATCTTGTTAGATTGTATAGTGCCGATCATGTGCCATTGAGCATTGGGAAGGTCAAGAGCGCTCATTTTTTCCTGGAGTTCCTGCATTCTGTTTTCACCGAAGTGTATTTGGCCTGCAAAAAAAGCTTCAGTAATAGCTTCATGGGGCTTGGTTTTACTTACAGCTATGAGTTGAACGTCTTCCGGGTTTCTTCCGCATTCAAGACAGCTTTGCTCAATAGATTCCAGGACTTTAGCCAGGTTTTTCTCAATTGAAATTTCAGACATACTCTGATTGAATCCCTTTAAAGTTAAGTTTTAGTTATTAAAAAGAAGATATCCTTTTATAATTCAGCTTTTAGTGGTATTTTTGGGAGCTAAAAGAAGCCGTAAAAATTTACCTGGTTGATACTGAAATTCTACGCACACATACACCGATTGTCGGGCCACTCATTAAAGATAAGCTTTGAAAGGAAAAGATAAAGTGGCAACCCTCATCCGACACATATCCACCTTTCTAAATCAATGGGCTCCTCCGGGCATCAAGATGGATTACGACAACGTCGGTTTGTTAGTTGGAGATTCCAATACAGAAGTTAGCTCTGTTCTTACCTGCCTTGATGTTACTGATGAAGTTGTAGACGAAGCGATTAAGAAAAACTGCCAGCTTATTGTTGCTCATCACCCGCTAATTTTTGGTAAAATCGGTTCTATTAACCCTTCAAATGAGCAGGGCCGTATCATTTACAAGTTGATTAAAAATGATATCGGACTACTTGTAGCTCATACCAATCTTGATGCAGCATTGGATGGGGTTTCATTCGTTTTAGCAAATATTTTAGGGCTAGACAATCTTAGCTTCCTGGACAAGAGTTATGATATAAGCAGGAAGATTCGCTTGGTAACTGACTCTAAAGATCCTGAGTCGGTATTGAAGTTATTGAATTATTATTCCGCAGAAGAAGCACATTATTTTTCCGTTGAGAACAGGGAGCATAACTTAAACTGTTTTGAAGCAATTATTGATAAGCATCATGTTTCTACATTAAGAGCGGGATTAAAGAAAGAAGGACTATTAAAAGCGGGCACATTCCAGGTAACAGAACTGGCGTCTACCTCGCAAAACTTTGGAATGGGAGTTGTTGGTGAGTACCCGGACGATGGTGTAGGGAAAAACGAATTTCTGCATCTTGTTTCAAAGGCATTAAATGTGAGAGCGGTACGCTTTTCAGGAGATGTGGACAGAATTAAAAGAGTAGCTGTTTGTGGTGGATCCGGAGTTTCGTTGACGAAAGCAGCTATTGCAGCAGGAGCACAGGCATTTATTACCGCAGATATTAAGTATCACGACTATTTTACAGAGAAAGAAGGCTTCCTTTTGGTTGATGTAGGGCACTATGAAAGTGAATTCCCGATAGCAGAAGCTCTTAAGAATGAACTCTCTGACGCATTTGAAGAAATTTCAGTTTCAGTAACGCAAACAGTGACCAATCCTATGAAGATTTACGTTTCTGAAATCGAACCTCAATCCATTCATCAAAGTTGATTAATCATTCCATGAAAGAAGCATTACAACAGCTAGCAAATTTACAGTACATCGACAGCAGAATCGATGAGCTAAAGCAATTACGTGGCGATTTACCGGAAGAAATTCTTGATATCGAAACGGATATCGCACGAAGTGAATCCCGGCTAGGTAAATTAGAGACCGAAGAAAAAGACCTTATGGTTGAGTTTGACAGTCTCAAACTTGAGATTGCGAGCTCTGAAGAGAAGGTAAAGAAGTATGAAGATCAGCAATTGACCGTACGAAACAACCGTGAGTACGATGCTCTTACCAAAGAGATTGAGTCAATGAAGCAGGTGATCGAAAATTCAAAAGCCAGGATCGTTGAAGTAGAGAAAAGAAGAGAAGAGATTGGTCCTGAGCTGGAAACTGCACGTGCAGGCCTGGAAGAAGTAAAGGCAATCTATGAAAAAAAGCAGAATAGCCTGGAAGATGTGACCAAGTCAACAAAAGAAGAAGAAGAGATTCTTATTAAAAAGAGAGAAGAGGTTGAAGGAACTATTGATGCTCGTTTTATGAGAAATTATAACCGTCTCAGAAATGGCCTGGCTAACGGTATTGCCGTAGTAGCAATGGACCGTGGCGCAGCATTTGGTATGACTTTACCTCCGCAAATGCAGGTAGAAGTTCGTCGGATGAATAAAGTTATCATCGATGAAAGCAGCGGACGAATAGTAGTTGACCAGTCTTTCTTTGACGAAGCTAAAAAGCAATTGACAATATAAACTGTGATCAGCACACAAGTTTAAAAGGAAGCTCGAACGGGCTTCCTTTTTTTGTTTATAGAGTATTCGAGACATTTACAAAATCTACAATACAAGAGTCTCGCAGGTAGCAACAAAAAACAGTACCTTTACTGGCAGGAAAGCCGGGTAATCGCTCTGTATGAAAATGCAGGGAGGAAAGTCCGGACACCTACAAACACCGTGCTCAGCGATCCTTCGGGCGTAGCTGAGGCCTGGTTGGGGCGACTTAACCAGGATAGAAAGTGCAACAGAAAGTAAACCGCTCCGACGTTCTGCGTTAGAGTAAGGGTGAAAGGGTGAGGTAAGAGCTCACCGCTCCAAGGGCAACTGAGGAGGCATGGTAAACCTCGCGGGGTGCAAGTTCACGCAGGCAGTATGTGCCGTTTGTCATGACGCTGCCGGGTGGAACGCATTAGATAAATGATTACCGAATCATGCTTGCATGAGGAACAGAATCCGGCTTACAGGCTTTCCTGCAACTATATGAAAACCCCGTCCGAAAGGTCGGGGTTTTGTATTTCTTTAAGCCAGAATAAGACAAGTGGCTACATATTCAGTTTAAAACTTCCCTTCAGGCTACGATCCATATCTCTTTTGGTGTCGGCGGCTTTAATGCTCTCTCGTTTATCAAATTTCTTTTTACCCCTGGCCAACCCGATTAACACTTTTGCATTCCCTTTAGTGAAGTAGATTTTTAAAGGAACTACAGTATTTCCTTTTTGATGAATAGCTTTTTGGAGCTCCCGTATCTCTTTTTTGTTCAAGAGAAGTTTTCGTGGGCGAAGCGGGTCATGATTATAGTAAGACCCGTGTTCATAAGGTTTTATATAAAGCTCTCTTAACCACACCTCGTCATCCAGAATAAAAGCAAAAGCATCTGTGAAACTGACATGCCCCAGGCGGATCGATTTCACCTCCGTGCCCTGGAGTACAATACCTGCTTCGTAGGTCTGCTCAATCTGGTAATCATGAGAAGCCTTGCGGTTCTGGATGGTCGGTGTGTTCTTTTTTTCAGACATTTCTTAAAAGGAAGGAGCCTATAAACTAAATCCCAGGGCTTTAAGCTCTTCTACAATAGCCTCGTCAGGGCTCCGATCCGGGAAGGTTGAATAAATACCTAATATCTGCTCGATCTCAGAAATAGCTTTTTCATTATCCTTATTGATTTTCAAAACCTCTACATACTGAGCCAATGCGCCATTCATCTTATCACGCATATTAGTTACGTCAGAATCTCTGTACTCAAGGAAAAGGCCATAATTGAGGTGAGCTTTTTCTTTTAACAGGCTTGTTTCGGGCCCATCTTCCATTTCTGAAATAGCAGCAAATGCTTCTTCGTATCTATCTTGCTCTAAAAGAGTGTCAATACTTACGGGAGCTTCCTTTGGTTTTTCCTGGTTGCAGGCAACAAATCCTACCATAAGCAGGAGAAGTAAAAAGTGTTTCATGAATAGTTATTTAAAAGCGATTGGAGTTAAACTGATACATAGCACAAATATAAGCATACTTAGCCAGCCAATCACCTTTCTTGTTGGCGTGAGAGGTTTTTCTATGAACACCGGCGGATGTTCAACTTTTACTACAAAAGCTATGAATAACGACCAGAACAACCAGATTATAGAGGATTCTGGTTTACCTTCTTCCATAATGAAATAAAGGTAAATACCCGAACCAATCAATGACGCGGGGAGCATAGAAGCAACCCAGAGCTGTTCCTTCATAAATGCCTTATTCATGATCAAGAAAAGACCAAGGGCCCAGATCGTCCACGACAATAAACCAAAGTCATTATCATAATCGATGATTTGATCATGAATCAAGGGCACGGCCTCAATTCCTGCCAGGATGGTTATAGCAGAAAAGAAAACCCGGGCTACAATACGATGCTTTTCATAGCCGATTAATGAGTAGAGAATATGGCCTCCGTCCAGTTGGCCAACAGGCATAAGATTTAGTGCTGTAAAAAACAGCCCAAACCAGCCAGCCAGGAGAAAAGGATAATGTTGAATTTCCCAAAGAGGAGGGGCATTTTCAAAAAGCGAAGATAGAAACGCAAAAAGTGGGGTTTCTCCAAAAAACAGAACCATTTGGCCTTCGGTAACTTGAGGTGCTTCCGGGTAGTGTCCGTTTTCCTCGAAGTATTCGATCATATAATTATGATCACCAAACTGGTTTAGAAACTCGGGCTCAGGAAGATTTACAAATCCAATAAACAAGATAATCAGGGAAGCAATAAACCCGGCAATAGGGCCAGCAGCGCCGATATCAAACAGTTTCTTAGTTTCAAGAATCTGCTCTTTAATTCGGATTACAGCTCCTAGAGTACCAATACCCAATGGGATTGGAATATAATACGGTAGCGAAACACTGACCTTATGGTGTACCGCTGCAAAATAATGTCCAAACTCGTGAATACTTAAAAAGGTTAATAGAAGGATAGCAAAAACGATTCCTTGCATTAAATCGCGTTCACCAGGTACAGGGATTGGCCCGAACATACCAAAAGGTTCGGTTCCTCCAACAAGAAAAGTGCTTACCACAGAAACTGAAATAAATGTGAGAATAAACAGCCCAAGGTGTTTTAGAATAGTTTTACGGTCGGGCTTATTTATAGCGGTAGCAGGAGGTACAATGACCTCTTCTAACTTTGGAGAATGAAGGGATTCGTTAGATTCTGAACTCAATTAAAAAAGTGATTTATTATAATACTGCTCTTGAAATAGGCATGGTCATACATCGCGCGCCGCCTCTGCCTCTACATAACTCATGACCCTGGAAACTAATTGCAATTTTATTAGTGTCCGAAATTTCCAGGTCTTTTTTGGAATACTCCTCGATAAACTCAAACTGATTCATGTATGAATAACCATGATCGATAAGAGTATTAAACGTCTTGGTATTTCTCTCATATCCAACGATAATACCGGGAGCCAAAGCGAATACATTTGCTCCATCTGTCCATTGTTCTCTAAACTGGCTGGTTCTGTCTTCGCCACCACACTTAATGAACTGGTAATCAACACCGGAAAATTCATTCAAAGCTTGTTGAAGTGAAGAATGTGCTTGGGAAGTAATTTTGTCTCCTTCCTTCTGTAGCGCCACTACATTATCCTGCTGCTCTATGATAGCGGGAGGAAAGGCAATACACTCATTTTTGCTGGCAAAAGTGAAAATAGTATCCAGGTGCATAGATGCCCGTTGCTTGGGGATGTCAACAGCCAGAACTGTTTTAACACCATGATTCAATAAACCATCTGCAGCCTTCATCAAACCAGTAAATGATGTACGCTCACTCATGCCTATCAGCACAAGATCTTCTGATTCTACCAGGATATCTCCACCTTCAATAGATTGATTTCCAGAAATTCGTATGGCATTGTCTCTTACTGAATCAAAAAGAGGGTGAAATTGAACGAGTGTCTCCATCATTAAAGATTCCCGAAGCCGGGTTCGGGTCGCCGCCCTGGAAACAAGGATATTATTTCCAACAACCGCTGCAAGGTCTCGTGTAAACAGCAGGTTTGGTGATGGCAGGAGGTTAAATTCTTTAGAACCAGACAGTGTGCCTTGTGTGCTAAAACGGAGAAGATCATCAGGCTCCAGCCCCAACAGCTCCTTTTCAATAACTGAAAGATTTGCTTCCGGAAACTCTTTGATAAGTTGCTCAATATAGAAGGCATGAGCATCTTTATTATGAATAGCCTCACGAAAAAGTTCGATCACTTCAAGTACTTTACCATGTTCGGGCATGGCCGTTTTAAAGATGTCAAGCATATCCAGGTGTTCGCCCCTGGCATCATCTTCAAAAATAATATCATCAAAAAGGAGTTCATCCTTTAGTTCAGGATTAACCAGAGAAACCTCGTGGCCTGGAGTATGAACAATTACACCAGATAAATGTCCAATTTCGGAAGAAACGTTTATGTTCATAAAGGCATTGATCGTTTAAAAGAACCTGATAAATATAGGATTTAATGCACCCATAATTGCAAGCTAATTCAAAGATTGTATATATCTCTTTTCATACAGATATTAAAACAGAATGACTACAAAATCAGAAATAGAATCCCTCCTTGTTCTTTTAGAAGATCCGGATCCATTTATACAAGAGAGTGTACAGACACGTCTTAGCGAGCTGGGAGAAAATGCTGTTCCCCTGCTTGACGAATACAGGGTGAAATCTAAGAATGAGAAGGAAAGAGACAAGGTTTCGAATATCATCCACCAGCTTACCTTTCAAACCCTTCATAGCGACTTCCATGAGTTACTTGAGCGGGGTGTAAAAAACAGGTTAGGGCTGGAAGAGGCGGCACTGATGCTGGCTCGTTTCGGAAACCCTACATTGCGAAGCCTCGACTTTGTACGCAAGCTGGATCATTTTGCTGAGATGGTAGAGCCGACTATTCGATACCGCCTAGATGAGCGTCGCAGAATGAAGCAGCTCATAAAATTTGTATTCGAAGATTTAAATTTTGGTGGAGATACCGAGGATTATCATAACCCCAATAATATCTTTTTTGACCAGGTAATTAACCGCCGAAAAGGCTTGCCAATCACACTGAGTATGGTTGTCATGTTTTTGGCCCGGCGCCTCGACTTACCCTTTTTTGGTGTAAATATGCCAATTCATTTCATGTTGAATTACATTGGGGAAAAAGAAGAGGTGCTTATAGACCCCTATGATAAAGGAGCTATTGTAACCTATGATCAATGTTATTTTTTCCTCAAGAAAAACAACATTACACCTAAACCTGATCACTTTAAAATAGCTTCTGATATGGATCTCTTAATAAGGTGTATCCGAAACCTGATTCATAGCTACGAAAGAAAAGAGCAGCCTGAAAGAGTAGAAGATTTGAAAAAACTACTGGCTCTTGTACAAGCTTACGAGGATTAGTGTGGCCGGATATTCAGGTACTCCATTAGTAAAAAAATTAGGCCTAAAACCAGGCTTTTCTTACCTGATTCTAAATGAACCAAACCATTATTTCGGAATGCTTGGTGAACTTCCTCAAGATGTACAAGCAGTTGACTACAGCCATAATGAACCGATCAATTTCATACACTTGTTTTGCAGAGATCTGGAGACGTTGCATAACCAATTTCCGATTATGAAAGAGAAGCTTGATAGGAATGGGCTCATCTGGATTTCGTGGATCAAAAAAGCCTCTAAGAATTTTGACTGGACCTTCACTGAGAATGAAGTTCGCGACCTTGGTTTAAATATTGGATTAGTGGACGTGAAAGTTTGCGCCGTTGATGAAGACTGGAGCGGGTTGAAGTTCGTTTATCGCAAAGAAGACCGATAAAACAGATCATCGCTGATGAAAGCAATAACATTTCAAGGAATAAAAGAAGTAGCATTGAGTGATGTCCCCAAGCCTGGGATTACTTCTGATACAGATGCTATTATAAAAGTAGAAAGTGCGGCTATCTGTGGATCTGATATGCACGTATATCATGGAAGAGAGACAGGTATTGATAGCGGAACCATTATGGGTCACGAGTTTACGGGCACAGTTGTAGAAGCTGGAAGTGGAATAAAGAATTTCAAAAAAGGAGATCGGGTTCTTTCTCCTTTTACAGTGAACTGTGGAGAGTGCTATTTCTGTAGGAAGGGAATCACCGCTCGATGTATAAAAAGTGAACTATACGGTTGGGTCGAGAATGGGAAAGGACTTCAGGGAGTACATGCAGAATATGTCAAAGTGCCGATGGCTGATTCAACACTGCTCGGCCTTCCGGACGATTTGAGCTGGGAACAAGGAAACCTGTTGGCCGATATTGCTTCCACTGGATACTTTGGCGCTGAGCTGGCAGAAATAAAAACGGGTGATATATGTGTTGTTGTAGGCGCCGGGCCTGTTGCAATAATGGCGATCAAAGCGAGTAAACATCTTGGAGCAGAGAGTATTTTTGCTATCGACAGTATAGATTTCAGGTTGAAAGAGGCCGAAAAGAATGGAGCGATTCCCATCAATTACTTGAAAGAGAATGTACTTCAAATAATTAAGGAAGCTACCGGAGGAAGAGGCGCAGACTGTGTTATTGAAGCAGTGGGAAGTAAGGCCTCCATGGAATCTTCATTTAGGCTGTTACGCCCGGCAGGAATCCTGGCTTCAATTGGTGTACAGGCCTTTGATGTGCTTCCTTTTTCTCCTCCGGATATGTATGATAAAAACATAGTACTGAAAGCGGGAAGGTGCTCTTCACGCCACTACGCGGAGAAGCTTATTCCTTTAGTACAAAGTGGCGTTCTGAAAATCACGGATGTGATAACGCATACGTTTAGCCTAAGCGATGGAGTAGAAGCTTATCGCTTCTTTGATGAAAATAAGGATGAGTGTTTGAAGGTGTTACTTAAGCCGTAGTTTATATCTTTCTCACAACAGCCCACACACCGATTATTCCGCCAATAATATAGCTTGAACCTTTAATCCAGTCTCCAAAGAAGAGCTCTCCCATTCCCAGTAGAAAGAAAATGATTACCATCAGCGAGATGACAATGTTTATGAAAATTGGGAACAGGCGTTCATGAGAAACCAGGCCGTTTGAAAAAGGAGCCCAGCCTTTACCCATTGGTCGAACCTGGGCAAAGAACTTCTTAAGTGTTTCTTCACTTTCAGGTTTAGTAACAAAAGTAGCGATGAGCCAGATAACAGTAGAAAAGGCTGTTGTGAAGATCATGCTATAGGCAAAATCGAAGCCCATAATTTTAGAAATAACAGCACCGATAAATGCTGCGATCATTGCAGATATTTCACTCCAGGCATTTATGCGCCACCAGAACCAACGAAGTAGCATAACTCCTCCAATCCCTGCGCTTAAAGAAAGAATAAATTCCCAGCCACCTTTTACTGAGTCAAAAAAGTAGGATACTATGATAGCAATACCTGCCATAGCGATTGTGGCTACCCGGGAAATAAAAACATAGTGAGTCTGGGCTTTTTCGGGAGAATCAAACTCGTCTTCCTTTTTAATAAACCTGGCATAAAAATCATTTATAACATAGGAAGTTCCCCAGTTGAGCTGGGTTGAAATGGTAGAAATAAATGCTGAAAGAAAGGCAACACATAATAATCCAAACCAGCCTACCGGAAGTACTTCTGCCATCATCATTGGGTAGCCGGCTTCTTTATCCACGAGTTCGGGGAAAACAACTAAAGATACGAGTGCAACTAAAATCCAGGGCCACGGGCGAATGGCATAATTTGCAATGTTAAACAGGAGCGTTCCAGCAACAGCATTCCGTTCGTCTTTAGCAGAGAACATTCGTTGAGCGATATATCCACCCCCGCCAGGTTCAGCTCCTGGGTACCATGCCGCCCACCACGCCATTCCAACCCAGATTAATGCGGTTACAATAGGTATTTCAGGGTTGTCAAAAGGATTGAAGCTCAACACATCAAACTTATCTATTTGGACCAGCTGGGTCTTTAATTCGCTAAACCCGCCTACGTAATCCACAGAGAAGTAAGCCAGGGCAATAGCCCCAATCATTGCAATAAAGAACTGGATGAAATCCGTAACAACCACTCCCCAAAGCCCGGAAATAGCAATATATAAAGCCGTAACCCCATACAGGATAATAATAATCTGCCATTGGTCGGCTCCGGTAATAACCGACATAACCTTAGCCATACCAACCGTAACCCATCCCATAATTACGCAGTTAAACGGGAAGGCAAAATACAGGGCCCTGAAACCACGAAGAAAGCTGGCGGGTTTCCCGCCATATCGTAGTTCAATAAACTCACAATCTGTAATAACATCAGCTCTTTTCCAGAGTTTTGCATACACAAAAACAGTGATGATACCCGAGATCATCCAGCTCCACCAAAACCAGTTTCCAGCAATACCTTGTGAAGCTATAATTCCAGTAATAGCAAGAGGAGTATCTGCAGCAAAGGTGGTAGCTACCATAGAAACACCTACTAGCCACCATGGCAAATCCTTCCCGCCAGCGAAATAATCATCCAGGGATTTCTGACCACGCTTTTTGGCAATAATCGCAATTGCTACAAGTATTATTACATACCCGGCAATAACAACATAATCAAGTGTACTAAAGAGCATATTCTGCGTTAAAATGAAAAGCTTTCCGTAACTCAACAAAGGTCACGGTACACAGGTTAAAATCCAAACCTTTTTAAGTAATCGGGAATCAGGGAGAAGTGTGTATAGTTATTTGGAATTTATGCACAGGAGTAAGTTATATTAACAGTTAATAGGATTTACCAATAGCGGGACCACTATTAATCAAATTCGTAAATATCACCTGGGTTGTACCGGCTGGAGTCTATCGGAGTGGGTAGGTTCGTTTTATAAGAAGAATACAAAGCCAGCCGATTTTCTTACACAATACTCTTCTGTGTTCAATTCAGTAGAGGGAAATACAACATTCTATAGCGCACCGGATGCTAAAACCATTGAGAGGTGGGGAG
The DNA here is from genome assembly GCA_040222185.1 of Balneolaceae bacterium. Classification (GTDB taxonomy): domain Bacteria; phylum Bacteroidota; class Rhodothermia; order Balneolales; family Balneolaceae; genus JAVKDP01. Next base: position 16,619 of record JAVKDP010000093.1, read on the forward strand.
AAAAAGCAGCGGACGGGTTCAAATTCTGTTTTAAATTTCCACGGATTATCACTCATATTAAACGATTGAATGGTGTAGAGGAAGAGGTACTTGGGTTTTTAAGCCTGTTCGATTCAATCCGTACAAAGCTTGGGCCATTCATGATCCAGTTTCCCGATTCCTTTTCTCCAGGAGAGCTTCCTAAACTGGAAAGAGTACTATCAATTCTTCCAAAGACAATGAGCTATACCGTAGAAGTAAGGCATCTCGATTTCTACGATCACGGCAACAACGAACACAACCTGAATACACTTTTGAGTAGCTATGGAATAGATCGGGTAATATTTGATACGAGAAAGCTGCACTCTACCAACTCTGAAGAGTTCACTATAGTTGAGACCAAAAAAAAGAAACCTAAAGTTCCGGTTCGGTTCGATGCCATAGGCTCGAGGCCTATGCTTAGATATGTTGGTACTAATGATATTCTCAATAATGATGTATACCTGAAAGAGTGGGCTATAGTAGTGGCCGACTGGATTAAAGATGGGCTTCATCCGTATGTATTCATCCACTCGCCAGACACTTTTTCCCAGCCCATGTTGTGCACACACTTCCACAAGTTGCTAAGCGAATTGATTGAGCTCCCGCCTCTCCCGGAGTGGCCTATCGACAGGGAAGCACAACTAGGTTTATTCTAGTCCTTGATTACACCTATAAGGGCTGTGCTTTGTACAAAAGGGAGCTCTTCTACTTTCTCCATCACATCAGCTTCACTACCAGGTTCAGCTTTAATGTTTACACTTCTGGGAATATTACGAATGATTTCATAGGCTACATTTCGGAATGTACTCATGATTTCTTTCAGCTTTGCCTCATTTACACTGTACTCAAACTCACAGGTTATCGAAATGGTTGGAGGACTATTTAGAATATTCTCTAAGGCCTGGTTATAGAAAGAACCTTCTACACCCTGGTCTTTTAGTGCCCGCTCGATGGCAAGGGTGTCTACTTTCTCCGTCTGCTGTATGAAATCAGAGACAAGAGGATGCATACGAAGCCTTTCAATTGTAGAATCTGCCGGAGTATTAATAATCAGAATTTGGATGGAGTGTATATCTTCAAAACCTAGTTCATACCCAAGCTCCAGGAATGCAGAACGAACAAAGTCGGGAGAGACGGTATCATCCAAAAAAGCAATGAACTCACCTTCAAGGAAAGAAACCTCACCATTCTGCAGTTTCTGTAATGATTCATCTCCTATAATCTGGGCATTTGCAACGGATTGCCAGAAAGAGACACAGAGAATAAAAAGAGTTAGAATTCGACGCATAGTTTAAGATATAACAAATAGAAATTGAAGAAACCAGTAAGTGACGCAAAAGAGTTAAAATCGTCGTATTTTCATCGTTTCGAAATTTCAAGTTATAAGTAAGATGTCACAGACGGCCGCAGCCGATTCAACGATTGTACAAGAAGCAAAGAAGAGACGTACGTTTGCTATTATCTCTCACCCTGATGCAGGTAAAACTACGCTTACGGAAAAATTATTGCTCTATGGCGGAGCAATTCACGAGGCAGGGTCTGTACGTGCCAGAAAGGCTTCTCATCATGCAGCTTCTGACTGGATGGCGATAGAAAAAGAGCGCGGGATTTCAGTGACTTCATCTGTAATGCGATTCGAAAAAGACGGCATTAAATACAACTTGCTTGACACACCAGGTCACAAAGATTTTTCTGAAGACACTCTAAGAACCCTGGTTGCAGCCGATTCAGGTTTAATGGTAATTGATGTGGCCAAAGGAGTTGAGGAACAGACAGAGAAGCTCTTTGAGGTATGTAAACTTAGAGAAGTCCCTGTAATTACATTTGTGAACAAGTGTGACCGCCCGGGTATGGATCCATTGGAAGTATTGAGCAACGTGGAATCCAAGCTGGGAATTGAGGCAGTACCTGCAAGCTGGCCGCTAGGATATGGCCCAAAGTTTCAGGGTATCTATGATGTGCTTGGAAAGAAAGTGCATGTATATGAAAAGGAAGATCATGGCGCTAAAAAGGCCAGCACTGAAATACTTGAAGTAGAAGAAGCACTGGAACAAAGTAATCTTTCTGAATCTGAAAAAGATGCGTTCAGAGAAGAGTTAATGCTGATCGAAGATATGTATCCCGAGATGGATAAGGACGAATATAACAGTGGAAAAGTAACACCAGTGTTCTTTGGCTCGGCACTAAACAACTTCGGCCTGGATGTGTTCCTGAACTACTTTCACCAACTGGCCCCTCAACCGCAGGGCTATGAGCACTCTGAAGGAGATTTAAGGTCAATCGATGAATCTTTTTCAGGTTTTATTTTCAAGATGCAGGCTAACATGAATCCGGGGCACAGGGATTGTGCAGCCTTTATCCGGATTGCTTCAGGGCAATTCAAGCGAGGGCAAAATGTAGTTATCGCCGATTCAGGTAAGAAGATCAAGCTTGCTACTCCGCATACACTGATGGGAGATGATCGCCAATTGCTGGAAGAAGCCTTCCCAGGAGATATTGTTTCGATATTCAACCCGGGGGATTTCAGGATTGGATCTACCATTTTCGAAAAATCTCCGGTCAGGTTCGATGTGATTCCACTTTTTACTCCCGAGCACTTCCAAAAAGTAGCCACGAAAGATCCATTTAAAAGAAAACAACTACGCGAAGGCCTCAAGCAACTTTCAGAAGAAGGTGTTGTTCATGTATTTGAGGTTCCAAATGGGGTAGGTAATGAGCTTTTATTGGGAACCGTAGGAGTGCTTCAATTTGAAGTGGTTCAGCACCGGATGATGGAAGAGTATACTGTTGAGTTGGTAATCACACCCGTTTCCTATTATTGCGCACGCTGGTTACCGAATGAAAGAGATGACATTGTAGACAAGTTAAGTTCCAGTTACTCAACTCATGTAACCAAAGACCTAGAAGAAAACCCGATCGTACTTTTTGATTCTATGTATGCCCTGAACCAGGGCGAGGACAAAGTGGGAGCAGAGAACTTGTTCAAATTCAAGCAAGGGTAATGTGGTAAGAGTATTCTAAGTTGAATACGAGTTCTAAATTTAGTTTTTTCAGGCATAACTGAGCTTAAAAAAAAGAGATTATGAAAAAGTTTGCCGTTATTTGTTTTGCTGTGACATTACTGGCTGGCATTGGCTGTCAGGAAAGAAAAGTCTCAGATAAGTCGATTGGAGAGAGTGACGAACTTTACGCTGATGTGAAGTTATATCTTCCAAACCCGGTTGAAGATCTTGTTAAAGGCCAATCGATAAGAATGAATGATTGGACAGGAGAACCCTATACGGGAGTATCGTCTTTATTTTATCGGAAGAACGATCAGCTATATTCCGAATCTGAATATGAAGATGGTCTGAATACTTCTTTAATATTATACAATAAAGATGGAAGTCAACGAGCAAGAGTGGAGCATGAATATCTCGAATCAGAGATGGTGTGGAATAAGCGCTATAACGAAGATGACCATCTTGTTATGGAATCAAAAAGCTATAAAGTCACTAACGATGGGTTTGGTTTCGTAAAAAGGTGGCATGATAATGGCCAGCTTCAGTTCGAAATGAAAACGGATGAGAATGGTAATTACCAGGGCTTAATGACTCTTTACGATGAAGAGGGGAATGTTTTAAAACAAGAAAATTATAAAGACGGAGTGCTGGTTGAGTCTTAAAATCATTGAAGCCGACCTGGAGAACCCGCTTCACACCAATCACATTCTCGATCTAACCAACATGTATTCTATGGACGTAATGGGAGGTGGAGAGCCATTACCTGTGTATGTCCGGGAAAATATGATTTCCGGATTGAAGGAAATGCCAAACGCACTTGTATTTCTTGCCTTTGATGAGGAAACCCCGATTGGAATGGCAAACTGTTTTATAGGGTACTCCACCTTTTATGCCAAAAAACTGATTAATATTCATGACCTGGGTGTTATACCCGAAGGCAGAGGAAAAGGAGTTGGTGGGGCCCTGATAAAAGCAGTAGTGGCGAAAGCAAAAGAACTGGATTGCTGCAAAGTTACACTGGAAGTACTGGAGAATAATCCGGCAAGAAGATTATATGAGCGTGAGGGGTTTGAATACGGAGACCCAAAATTCTACTTCATGACCAAACTGATAAAATAAAACCCGTTACTCTTCTTGGAATAACGGGTTGTTATGAGGACTAGTTTTTTTCAAGCCTTTTGTCAGGCCCTGGAGGAAGAGGTGGTGGAGGTGGAGCTTTTTCATCCCCGCTCCTCAGTGCTGCAACTTTTATTAACTCATGATAATAGATCACGGCCTTATCATATGAAGCTCTTAACCGGACTTCATTTTCAGCTTTTGCTTCAATATTAAGATAGGTTGAAATAGCTTCCCGAAAATTTCTGGAAGTTTGTTCAATCATGTCTTCTATTTCCTGATCAGTATACACTCTCATTACTGTTGGGGGAGGAGGAGGTGGAATTTGGACAAGTTTATAGACCTCCATTTTTTTATTAATCTCAGCAATTAATCTTCGGAGCTCTTCCTTTTCTTCGACTGATAAATCGTCCTGGGTTTTCACTTTGGTAGAAAGCTCATTTATAAGCTCACTTACAGTTGCTTTTTGTATGGTCTGCGCAAAAGTAACATCACTGAACGACAGAATCGATAATGCCAGAACAGGGATAAAGAACAGTTTACGGAATAAGCCCTGGGTCCGGCTTGTTTTTTTGGTCATCATGATTAACCTCTTTTTTGTTAATGAATAATTGAAATTGCTGGTTAGGGGAATGGCTTGAAACTGTTGGGTATGATCAAGCAATAAGCTTTGATAAAATGGAATGGCTTGCGAGTCTTTGGCAATTACTTCATCAGCAATAAACTCGTGGTTCAACTGAATCGCTTTTTTATAGAAATAGAATACCGGGTTGAACCAGAATGCTATTTTTAGAATCTCAACAAATAGCACATCAAGAGAATGAAGGCCTTTTACGTGGGCGACTTCGTGAGTTAATACTTCTGGTGCAATAAGGCCTTTCTGGTATTTTTCTGCATTTACAAAGATGTTCCGTAGAAATGTATGGGGAATCACATCTTTTTTCATCAAAACCAGCCGTCCTGTTTTTAGCTTAATTACTGATGAGTTTTTAGCTGCTATTGAAACCTGGTAAAGGTTTTTGATCATTCGAATAACAAGAGCAACAGCAACAAGAAAGTAGAGCCCCACAACGAAAGGAATAATGGAGAAGGGAGCTTCTGTTGTACCAGTACTTGTTTCCATTCCAGAAACAACAAAATCCATAGGTTTAGAAAAGGTTTCTACTGACTGTGGAATACTTTGTCCAAGACCGAATTCAGAAACATCATAGTTAAGGTCAATCGAGATAAGCGGAACTGTGAGCCCAAAGAGGAGGCTGAACAGAAGAAAAAACCGGTTAAAGCGATGCATTTTCTCTCCCTCTAACAGGAGTTTGTATAACAATAGCAGCACAGTCAGCAATATGCCTGATTTCAATAGATATGGTATCAGATCAAATTCTAAAGTCATTTAATCTTCTCCACTAGTTCCTCGTTTTCGTAGCGTTCATGAAACACTACATTTCCTTCCGGATCATAGTTTATCAATTCATCACTACTTGATCCGGAAATCATAATAGTGTCCAGAGTACCATCAATGTTCCAAAATTTAAGTACTCGCTTTCCATTATGATCTGGAGACGAAAAAATCGTTTCGAGCTTTAATGTTCCAAGTTGAAAGTATCGGGTTGAGGTTCGTTTTGTTTTGTGTTGATTGTAAAAAATATCTATTGAGGCATGCTCTTTGCCATCTGAACCAAATGTTTTTTGATGTACCGGTAGGCCATCTACAAATACTCTCGATATCTCAAGAAGGTCAGTCTTCGAGTCGTAGATGTTTTCTATTCCTGTAAAGGGTTCTCCATCCAAAAACGCCTGACTTGATATTTGACTCAACAAAGAAGTGCTATCTTTTCCAAATGGAAAACCCAAGAACTCAAGATTAATATCGGAATATGACCTATCAGCCCATATTTCTTGAATTGAAATAGTGAAAGGCTCGTTTGTTTCTATTTGTAGATCAAAGAAAAGAAAAGGGCTTATGGCAAAAGCGAGTATTGAAGGCAGGGCTTTAAAGTAAAGACGCGCTACAGAAGAATTCTTTCCCATCATCATAAATCGCTTTTTGGTCAATGAGAAATCCAGACTACTAGTTAAGTTTGGAGTTAACCACTTCATTTAATCTTCTCCACAAGCTCGTTGTTCTTGTACAGTTCCTGCTCAAGAATTTGTCCCTGCTCATCGTAGAGCGTCATTAGGCCATTATATTCCATAGAGTTAGTTGCTGGCATTTCGAATTTTAACTGACCATTTTCATAAAACTCCTTATACGTGCCTGAGAAAGAATTTTCGACTGAAGGGTCAACTACTTCATGGGTTATTTTTCCATCAGAATACATTCGCATAGAAAGCCGTGTATTCCCATCAAAAATCTGTTCAACGCGATATATTTCGACTCCGCTACCATCAAACCCGGCAGTAAAAACCCTGTTTCCGTTTTCATAAATAATTTCTCCTCGTTGCACAAGGCTTCCTCCTTCATCAAAATATCTATAACCTGTCCTGAGACCTTTTTCGAACATGAACTCAAATGCCACTATATCACTATGCTCCAACGAAAATTGCTGGGTTCCAGTAAACAGATTTTCATCCTCAGAGTAGATTAGGCCATCACCAAGAGGTTTAGTTACTCCCGCACTGTCAGTCTGGGCTATAACTTTTATTTTTAAAATGGTATCAGAATGATAAAGGGTGCCATTAGTACCAATGGCTTCTATTGGATGACCGAGGTTTCGGTTATCCAGAACTTTAAACCCGTAAACAGGCTCTGTTTTTGTGCAGAATAGTAAAGCAGAAGCAAGTACAACGGGTACTAACAGTATCGATCTTGATAGCTTTGCAAGCAACGAAGAGCTTTTCCCCATAATTTTAAGACGCGTTTCTACATTTGACTGGTTGAATTTACTAGTCATTATTGACGCGGACCCGATAGAAGTACATGCTTTAATAAGTTTCTCCTGGTACGATTTAACAGACGGGCTTTTCTGAATAACAAAACTGTCAGCAATAAACTCATGGTTTAGTTGTATGGCATGCTTATAGAAATAAAGGATTGGGTTGAACCAGAAGGGCACCTTTAAAAGCTCAATGAATAGAACGTCGAGGGAATGAAGCTGACTTACATGTGTATGTTCATGCAATAGAATTTCTTCTCCAACTTTTCCAGACTTGAACTCATCTTTGTTCAGAAAAATGTGCTTCAAAAAGGATTGAGGGGTAATTGCCTCCTCAACAAGAACAAGCTTTGCATGCTTAAAAGTGGAAACCTCTCCTGATCGGATTGTGGAACGTATTTGAAAAAGCCCGAACCCAAATCGAATAAATAAAAGAAAAGTAATAAGCCCATAGACCCCCAAAAAGAATCCTTCTTTAGATATAGAAAGAGAAGGGTATTTATTTAAGCTTTTAACTTCTGGAGACTCAGCTTGAGGGATAGCCTTTGGGGCGATGGTTTTAGTTATAATTTCAGCGGGGGCTTCTACGATTTGTTCTACCTTCCTGAGTTCAATTCCTGCGACTTCAGTACCGGGGCTTAAGTCAAATGTGATAAGCGGCGCAGTAAGACCAAAAACCAAAGCAAATAACAAAAAGAAGCGATTGAATTGATGCATCTTCTCTCGTTCCAGAAGTAACTTATATACTGCTAAGAGCAGAAAAAGCAAGAGAGTAGATTTGACTAAATAGATAATCATTTTGACTTCTTTTGAATCTCTTTTTCAACAATAGCTTTTAATTCCTTTAGCTCATCTTCCGAAAGATTGGTTTCAGAAGTAAAAAAAGAGGCAAACTGGGCAGAAGAATTATTGAAGAACTTTTTAATAAGACCGTTTACATGTGTTGAGAAATAGTCTGACTTCTTTACCAGCGGAAAATACTCCCTTGACCGCCCATGCTGGTTATAATCAATAAAGCCTTTTTCATTCATACGCTTTAACAAAGTCGCGATAGTAGTTGGCGCGGGCTTTGGTTCAGGATAGGCGTTCAGCAGGTCATTCATGTAAGCTTTTTCAAGCTTCCATAAATGTTGCATTAGCTCTTCTTCCGTTTGGGATAATTTCATACTTCTACATGTTTAGAATTGTTTCTACAAATGTAGAATAAAAAAATCTAAAATCAAATTGTATCGAAATTTTTATCAGAAGGAAGTGTTAACCTGTGACTTTTTTTGCTTCTTCAGCTAGTGCGAGAACTGCCTGTTGGTAGAGAGAGCTTGGGTTATATCGCAGAATAGATTTCTCAATAGTACCAGTAACATTTTTATAATGAGCGAGGTAGTTCCCTACAGAAGAAATGTTATTGGGCATATGGTACAGATCAGTTCCTACAAACCAGCGATTCAAAGACCAGGGTACAAACTGAGCATAAGACATGGCTCCTGCGTAGCTGGATTTGAGTTCCAGCACATCAACATCGTTTTTCTCAGTCCATTTAAGTAGTTCTTCTAATTGGGCAAGTGCGAACTTGGAACGATACCCAACAGCATACATTGAAACGTAAGCACTAAATGGATTATACTTTCCTGAGTAGGTTCCAAACTCTGATTCAATGCCTATAATCCCAACTATTACTTCTTTTGGGATACCATAATCTTCTTCTGCTTTGGCAAGTTCATCTGAATAGGTTCCTATAAAAGAGTCCAAAAGAGTCAGCTTTCTATCAAACCCGACAGCTTTTTTGTAGTCTTCAAGGCCTTCGATTTTCTTTTCTGCAGAACGAGTGAACTTTTCTTTAATACCATCAATGAGTTCAAATCTTTCATCCTCCAGCAGGGGTTTTATATCTGTACCTTTTTTCTCGAAATGAGCAATCAGTTCCTCAATATTTTTATTTATCTCCGAATTGGAAGAATAGTTTTCAGTTGAGGCAGGACTGATCAGTAAGGTTATAAAGAGTAATAATAGCGCCATGATGACCCGATTCTAAGCATGATATTTATAGATTCACAATTTAAAGGATGATTCCTAAAAACCAAGAGGAAAACGAGACGGGATTGGACTTATTACAGCTTTTAATATCGATTGAGCAAATTTTGCTCATCAAAAAATGAGAATAATTATTAATTCAAAACAAAAAACTTCTCCAATTATCGTTTAAATAAGTAAAACCTGAGCAAATTCTCTTGATAAGTGAGAAAAATTTGCGTTATTTTCATTCGGCGTGAAATAAAAAAGTCAAATATATATGGAGCACGTTTTGAAATTTAAGTCTTTACAAATCATCATTCTCCTGGGTTTATTGTCTTTAGATACAGCAGCCCAGACCTTCGTCCCAAGAGTTAATTACGGAGCTCTTCTTGAACAAGAAACAGGGGTTGTACATGGTGCAGGTCAGAGTTCTGGTGCTTTTCAGAATTATTGGGAAGCTATGGACGAGGGGGAGAAGCCAGCTGTTTATATGTACTACATCGGTCTTAGTAGTTTAAATGAAAACTGGTATGTACAACTAAAAGACGAACTTCTGAAGCGAAAAGATTATTTAATAATCCCTCAAATTGGCTTGTCTATGACCAGTGATGGAAATCCTGAACAGCATTATGAAGACGATGTGGCGGCAGGTGTTTATGATACTCAAATAGGTTACCTGATTGAAGGGTTTAAAAAACTGGGAGCGCCCGCCTATGTAAGAATCGGATACGAGTTCAACGGGGTTGCCTGGAACGGATATGAGCCAACAACCTATAAAGCAGCTTTTATTAAAATTGCTAATGAAATCAAGGCGGCAGACCTGGAAGTTGCCACTGTTTGGTGTGTAGCTATCGATGGGGCAACGAACTACTTTGATTTTTATCCCGGGGATGAATATGTAGACTGGTTTGGTATTGACCTGTTTTCTCAAGCACATTTTAGTGACATGAATACCGTACGGTTTATGGATAGTGCTGCAGTACACCAAAAGCCTGTTATGATCGGCGAAACAACACCGAGAGGAGTGGGTACCAAAAGTGGTGAAGCCAGCTGGAATGGATGGTTTGTTGACTACTTTAAGTTTATCCAGGATAACCCGGAAGTAAAACAAACAAATTACATCAACTGGAACTGGGCTGAGTACCCGCAATGGTCGAATTGGGGAGATGCCCGTATTGAAGAATCGGGTTTTGTTGAGGGAAGGTATAAGGGAGAGCTGGATTCGGCTCAGTACATTCATGCTTCATCTGAATTTGATTTCAGAAACAGGTTGGGATATGTAGATGATCAGGCTCCGGCGCAGGTTCAGAACTTTGAAAACCTGGGAGGTGAAAACCAGGCTATACTTAGCTGGGATCCCGTCACGGATGCTTCAGGCATTGCCAGATACAAAATCTACCGAAACGATGAGCTGCATGACTTCACATTGTCGATTCCATATGAAGATGCAGGTTTAGGGCCACTTCAAACCTATACGTACAAAATTGTAGCTGTGGATAGAAGCGGTGTAGAAAGTGCTGCATCCGAAGAAATCGTTGTTGAGACATCAAATATTATTGAAAAGATATCAAACGGTGGTTTTGAAGACGGTACAAAAGATTGGGACTTCACTACCTTCCAGGGAGGGGCAGGAAGCTTTCTGGCCACAAGTCTTAACACGATTGAAGGAGATAGCTCAGGAACCGTGTTTGTGACAAATTCAACAGGAACTGATTGGAATATTCAGCTACGGCAAAGCATGACCATAACAGCTGGAAACAAATATACAATCAAGTTCAAAGCAAAGGCAGATACTGACATCGATTTCATAACAGTGATTCAACAGGTAAATGACCCATTCAGTATTTATAACCAGATTCAAACTGACTTAAGCACAACGGAAAAGACTTTTACATCGAGTTTTACAGCTAGCGTGACTGACTTTGTATTCCTCTCTTTCTTCCTGGGTAATATTGGAACTTCACAGGTATGGATTGATTCGGTATCTGTGGAAGAAGAAGTGATGGACGCCTTACCTGAAGGTGAGAAAATCCTGAATGGAAGCTTCGATGATGGAATAAATAACTGGGCATTTAATTTGTTCAATGAAGGCGCTACCGCAGACTTTACATTAGATGAAACAGGGGTTTTCGAAGATCAGACTAACGGAGGATTAGTGGATATTACTTCCTCCACTGGCACAGATTGGCACATACAATTGAGGCAATTCTTTGAAGTCAAAAAAGGATACGCCTATGACATAACTTTCGACGCTTTAGGAAGTCAGTCGTTTACACTGAACTTGTATATGCAGGAAAATCGCGAGCCTTACAGCTTTTATAGTGAGCAGTCATTTGAAATAGGAACAAACCCGGCAACTTATCAAACTACATTCGAACCGGATGTTGATGATGTTCCTGCTTTTACCTTCTTCCTGGGTGATCTTGGTACCGGGCAGGTGCTGTTCGATAATGTTTCTGTGAAAGAAAGGTCACTAATGGTATCAAATGAAGAGGATGAAGAACTACCCAATAAAGTGGAGCTTCTTCCGGCTTACCCCAATCCATTTAACCCGGCCACAAATATTTCATTCACAATACCTGAAGCTGCTCCTGTAAAGCTTCTTGTATATGATATGCTGGGCAGAAATGTGGCCACATTATTAGAAGATTCCAGACCTCAGGGATTGAATACAGTCCGTTTTGATGCATCGAGCCTCTCAAGCGGGGTGTATTTGGTTCAGCTGATAAGTTCAGGAACCGTTCAAAACCAGAAAATTACTTTGATCAAATAACAGGTTAATTGGTAGGAACGCTTGCTATAATTCGAAGTGGCGCTCCGCTACCGTCTTTGATTTTCATCGGAAGGGCAATCACGTAAGCCCCTTTTGATGGCAACTGATCCAGGTTGGCCACATTTTCAAAGCCGGGAATATTGCTTGCAAAAAGAATCTGGTGCGACTCATACAAGGTGGATTTACCAAAGTCGATACTAGGCGTATCAAGGCCTACTGCTTTAATATCTCTGTTATCTACGAGCCACTGTGAGGTTTCAGGGTGAATACCGGGGAAACTTAATTCAGCCAACGCTTCCTGACCTCTCTTGGTAGTTCCCAGGTATTTTTCAGCATCAGGCCAGTGATTACTAAACCCGGTATTAAATAGCAGGATTGATCCGTCAGGAATTGGACCGTGCTCAGCTTCCCATGCTTCTAAATCTGAAGTTAGTACCTGGTAATCCCGGTTATTGGCAGCAGCATCTTTTACATCAATCACTACAGCCATTCCTGAAAGTTGATCGATGGTTAGCTGATCAACCGTTTTTTTGCCTTCAGAGAAGTGTATAGGGGCATCAAGGTGAGTTCCACCATGTTCTGCAGTACTGAACTTGAAGGCTTCGTAGTAAAACCCGCCTTCTGTCTCACCGACAAAAACAGTATCGAATTGCCATGTATCAGACGTTGGCCAGTACAATGTTTCATTTGAGAAATCGTGCGTTAAGTCAATCCAGTTAGCATCCTCCAAAGAAGGCTTTTCAGCTGGTGCACAAGTGATAAATAAAATCAATAGTATAGGAAGAAATCTCATGGTAATAGATTGAGTTTTACGATACTTAAGGTTCTAAACTAATCAGATATTTTTGTAAGGGAAAGAGAATTAATTTTTTATAGATTCTCTAAAAAACAAGAAAAGATGACAGATATAGATATTGGCACTTCGGGAGAGAAGTTTTTTAGTAATTGGTGTAGTAAAGCAGGAATAACATGTAATAAGTCGATAGAAGACAAGGAGGCTTGGGACTTTATCATTGAGTTTGATAATAGCAATGAGGATAGTTCGACTTTTGATGAAAATAAGCCACGGCATAAATGTTTTATTCAGGTAAAATCTTCAAATGATACCACATCGAATAGAAGTATAAAGCTGCGCAATTGGGATAAAATGGTTAAAGATTCATCACCAGTATTCATTCTTAGGGTCGAGTACGATAACTTGGAAGACCCTCAAAGAGTATATTTAATACATGTTGGAGAAGAACTAATTACAAAAACGATGAAAAAATTAAGGGGAATAACGAATAAGGAAAAGTACAAACTAAAGGGAATGATGATTTACCCAAGGCAAAAGAAAGACTTGATAGAGGCGTTTGATGGAAAGAGCTTAAAAGAGGCACTCCAAAAAAAAATTAAACAAGATGCTTTTGGTTATACAAACTGGAAAACAGAACTAGTTAAAACAGTTGGGTATGAAGCAGAAGAGGTTGTCTTTACAGTAAAATCGTTAGAAGGAAAAACCCCTATCGAACAAATGATGGACTTTACAATTGGTAAAACTCAAGAATTAGATACTATCGAAGTAAAAACAAGGAGAAAAAGATTCGGTACATTTTCAGAGTACATAAGTTTAGGGCCTGCTAGAATAAAAGTAGATGTTACCCCGAGCTCTAAGGTTAGGCTGGAACTTCAAAGTGAAGACTTAGTTGATACTAAAAATCTACAGCTTGACTTATACGCACCATCGGCAGTTTCTAATGTGCCAAAACATGAGCTAAAGTTTTTAGTAAAGGATGAGTATTTATCATTAGAAATAAATTACAAAACTGAAAGAATTGAACTGAAGTATGATTTACCAGACCCAAATAAAGAAATAGATATTAAACTATTAGAGAGTGCAAGCTCATTATTGACTCTTTTGAATAGGTCTGAAGTTAGAGGGACCAAGTTGAAAGGAACACTTTTTATAGATGATAAAAAATGGCTTCATTTCTACCCTACTCTAAAAATTGTAAATGAACAATATGTATTGGAACACGCGGCTGCAATATATAATGCTCTAAAAGTCTTTAAGCATTTTAATTTCACAAGGACAAAACTAAAGCCAAATATTTTAATCAACCAAGAGAAGAGATTTAATTTTCTTGTTAAGATGATTGAACGAGAAAATTTTTGGTTACGATTGGAGTTTTGGGCTCTTGATAAGTTACCAGAAAAAGAAATGGGAATAATATTTCCCTTTGAGTTGTTAACTCATAACTACAAACTGATACAAGGAATCTATTTGGTTGGACACGCAAAGGTGAAAGGTAAAAAGCATAATAAAATAGATTATGAAATTTCTTCGGAGAATTTTTACCCATCAATAAAACTATTGCTTAAATCTGACATTAGTAAAAAGAAAGAAAATAGAGAGTTAAAGAAAATAGAAGCTCCAGCAAGAAAAAAGCTCGAAGAAAAAGGAATTGATGATATACTGTTTATTGAGAATGATTAAATGGGTTCTCAATTCGTTCGAACTTCTAATACAAAACCCGTACCTTCATATGCCTTTTTAAAAAGTGGCTTCATACTGGTGACGAGCAAGAACTTTTTACTACTCAAGAATGTTATAAAAGGCGTCAAGAATCAACCTAATTATTATTAAAAGGAAGTTATGGCTAAAGAATTTGATGTATGCGTAATTGGATCAGGACCGGGTGGATATGTAGCCGCGATTCGCGCATCACAACTTGGATTTAAAACAGCGATTGTAGAGAAAAGACACCTTGGTGGAGTTTGTTTAAATATCGGCTGTATTCCTACTAAAGCATTATTGAGATCGGCAGAAGTACTAGAGTCGATCCAGCATGCCGGGGATTATGGAATTTCTGTAAAAGACATTAAAGCAGACTTTGACGGCATCGTAAAAAGAAGCCGTGGCGTTGCCAACAAGATGAGCAAAGGTGTTCAGTTCTTGATGAAAGCAAACAAGATTGATGTTTTCATGGGAACAGGTGTTTTCAAGTCAAAATCAGAGCTTGCTGTAAACGATGAAGCAGGAAAAGAAACTGAATCCATTAAAGCGAAGCACTTCATTATTGCAACAGGAGCACGTGCCCGTCAGCTTCCTGGCTTAGAGATTGATGGTAAAATGATTATCGATTCAGAGAAAGCGATGACTTTGGAAAAGCAGCCTAAGAAAATGGTTATTGTTGGGGCTGGCGCCATTGGTGTTGAGTTTGCATACTTCTATCACACACTAGGTACCGAAGTGACTATCGTTGAGCTTCAAAAGACACTTGTGCCTGTTGAGGATTCTGATGTAGGTAGAGAGCTTGGAAAAGTGTACAAAAAGAAGGGCATGAAACTGATGCTGGAAAGCACGGTTCAAAAAGTTGAGAAAAAAGGATCCGGCGTAAGCGTAACAGTTAAGACCAAAAAGGGTGAAGAAGTACTTGAAGCAGATGTAGTACTTTCTGCAGTTGGTGTTACCGGAAATGTGGAAGGCCTTGGTTTGGAAGAAATCGGTGTTAAAGTTGACCGTGGCGCTATTGTTGTTGATAAGTCAACATACTCAACGGGCGTAGATGGTATCTATGCAATTGGTGACATCATTGGCGCACCCTGGTTAGCACATAAAGCTTCGCACGAAGCAACAGTACTGGCAGAGCAATTAGCCGGTCTTTCTCCAAAACCAATTAACTATGGTAATATTCCTGGTTGTACCTATTGCGAACCTCAGGTAGCTTCTGTTGGTTTAACTGAAGCGGCTGCTAAAGAAGAAGGTTATGATGTTAAAGTCGGGAAGTTCCCGTTATCAGCAAGCGGTAAGGCAACAGCTCTTGGACATGAAGAAGGATTTGTGAAAGTAGTATTTGATGCTAAATACGGCGAGTGGCTTGGATGCCATATGATCGGTTTCGGTGTAACTGAAATGGTTGCTGAAGCTGTTGTTGCCCGTGAGCTTGAAACTACCGGCCACGAGATTATTAGCGCTGTTCACCCACACCCGACTCTTTCTGAGGCGGTTATGGAAGCAGTAGCTGAAGCATATAATGAAGGTGTTCATTTAGGAACTCCGGTTAAAAAATAAATACCTAATTGTCACACTGGATTAGTTCAGCATGGCAAGCAAGAATATTGGCTCCCTATTTTGGGAGCCATTTTTGTCTTATTGAGAAACCTTAAAGTCATCCTGAGCGGAGCGAAGAATCTACAAAATAGGCTTGAGAGTAAGTCTCGAAGATTCTTCTCCCGAACTTTCGGGATCAGAATGACTAGGAAAATGAATATGCCGAAAACCATCGAGTTATATGATTTAGAGCAAGGCTCTTATCAGCCCGTCTGGGATCTCCAGCATGAGGTTCAAAAGCGTATTATCGATGAAAAAAGGGCGGAGCAAAAAAAGGAGTTTGAAGGAACTCGTAAAACTGACGCTCTGCTTTTTGTGGAACATCCGCACGTGTACACCCTGGGTAAAAGCGGAGCAGAAGAAAACATGCTTCGTTCTATGGCGGAGCTTATGAATCTGGATGCCGAGTTCGTGAAAATAGATCGCGGTGGCGATATCACTTATCATGGGCCGGGACAAGTTGTTGGTTATCCTATACTGGACCTGGATAGGCACTTTACAGACATCCATAAGTATCTTCGGTTTTTGGAAGAGGTTTTGATCAGGGTTTGTGCCGATTATGGATTTAAGGCAGAGCGAATTGATGGGCTTACGGGTGTTTGGATTGGGGAAGAAAAAATTGCAGCACTAGGCATTCGATGCTCACGTTGGGTAACCATGCATGGCTTTGCGCTAAATGTGAATACAAACCTGGATTACTTCCGGAATATAGTGCCTTGTGGAATTCAGGATAAGGCTGTTACGAGCCTTCAAAAGTTAACCGGAAAGGAAATAGATCTGAAAGAAGTTAAAGAAAGGATCGTTTTTCATTTTGAGAAGGTTTTCGAGGTTCAAATTGTTGCCAAAGGTGGGAAGGCAGAAGTAGAGAAGAATTTTTTGTAAGTTTAAGCACACTTTTTTTAGAGAATTATGATCAAAGAATTTCAGATTGTAGAAAAAAAATCAGCGCAAAGGCGCCCGGATTGGTTACGTGTTAAACTGCCATCAGGGGAGAAGTTTAAAGAAGTGCTGGATACAATCAACGACCACAAGCTGAACACCGTTTGTGCAGAAGCAAGGTGCCCGAATATGGGAGAATGCTGGGGTGCTGGTACAGCGACCTTTATGATTTTAGGTGATGTATGTACCCGATCATGTGCATTTTGTGCAATCAAAACAGGCCGTCCCCCGGCAGACCTGGATTGGGATGAACCGGCGCGTGTAGCAGATGCAGCTCGCAAAATGAAATTAAAGCATGTGGTACTAACTTCGATTAACCGCGATGATAGAAAAGATGGTGGAGCTCCTATTTTTGCAGCTACTCATGTTGAACTTCGCAAAGTTATTGAAGGAGTTACCATTGAATCATTAATTCCTGACTTCAGGGGAGACTGGGATACACTACAAATAGTGTTAGACACACCTCCGGACGTTCTTAGTCATAACCTGGAAACGGTGCCAAGTAAATACCGCAGGGTACGTCCGCAGGCAAAATATGAGAGATCATTAGAGTTGCTTCAACGCACAAAAAATGCCGGAATTAAATCCAAGACAGGAATTATGGTTGGCCTTGGAGAAACCCGCGAAGAAGTAATCGAGTTGATGCAGGATTGTGTAGATCACCAGGTTGATGTACTTACAATCGGGCAGTATATGCAGCCTACCAAAATGCATCACCCGGTAATGGATTGGGTACACCCGGATCAATTTGCTGAATACAAAGAAATCGGTGAAAGACTAGGAATTGGACATGTTGAGAGTGGCCCGTTGGTTCGTTCTTCCTATCACGCGGAACGACACGTCTAGTTTATTTTTTTCTTAAGTCTCAGGTAGTATCTTAGAGCAAAACAGGAGTCTATGCTTTCAACACTAACAGTACTTTTTATTAGCTATATTTTGGGGTCAATCCCCTCAGCTATTTGGGTAGGTAAACTAACCAAAGGTGTTGATGTACGTGAGCACGGAAGCGGTAATGCCGGAACTACGAATACATTCAGGGTACTAGGTGTACCCTTTGGCATCACTGTTTTTGTTATGGATTTTATGAAGGGCTTTGTCCCTTCTTTTTGGTTAAGCGCTATCGCTTTTGATCTTTTCTCTGGCCCTCTTGCACCACCAAATTGGGAAGTAGAAGCTTTTCTGAGGATTGCATGTGGTGTTACAGCGGTAGTTGGGCACATGTTCCCGGTATTTGCGAAGTTTAAAGGAGGGAAAGGAGCAGCTACAGCGTGTGGAATGCTATTCGGAATCGAGCCAGTATCTATAGCTATTTCATTTGTAGTATTTGGACTCACTATTCTTATCACTCGATATGTGTCGCTGGCTTCCATTATTGCTACAGCTCTATATCCTATTACTCTACTGGTAATGCGTTATGTGTTGGGCATTTATGTGGATGGAAGTATTATTATTTTTGGGGCACTCATAGCGACTGGTATTATCTATAAGCACAAGAGCAATATCGGAAGGTTATTAAGCGGTACTGAGAGCAAAGTGGGTTCTACAAAATCCGCAACAGAGGAAACTGAAGTCGAACCGGAGAAAGTACAGGCATGAGAAACGTAACTATAATCGGGGCTGGAAGTTTTGGAACCGCATTAGCAACAGTGCTAGATACAGCTGGAAATAACGTTCAGATATGGGGCAGGGAAAAGGAAATTGTTGACGCGATCAACAATGAGCACAAAAACCCGTCGTACCTGCCTGACCTGGTATTGCCAGACACGATAAAAGCGTACAATGACTTGGAGCATTGCCTGAGAGATCAGGATATGATTTTATTCGCCACTCCATCTCATACGCTACGGGAAATGGCGGCAAGGATAAAGCCGTGCTTAGATGGTCATGAAATCCTGGTAACAGTTTCAAAAGGAATTGAGAACGACACCTTCAAAACCATGTCTCAAATACTGATTGAGGTGATGGAAGGTGTTACGCTGGAAGATAATATTGGAGTGTTGTATGGGCCGAGCCATGCCGAAGAAGTTGGAGCTTTAAAACCAACAACCGTTGTGGCGGCTGCATATTCAACCCGAACGGCAAGGTTAATCCAGGAGACTTTTTTAACTCCAATGTTCAGGGTGTACATTAATAATGATGTAATAGGCGTAGAGATTGGCGGCTCTGTAAAAAACATCATGGCCATTGCCGCAGGTGTAATTGACGGTGCCGAACTTGGTGACAATGCGAAAGCTGCATTAATAACCCGGGGGCTTCATGAGATGAAGAGAATGGGAACACTTCTTGGTGCTCATCCGGATACATTTTCAGGGTTAACAGGGATGGGAGATTTAATTGTAACCTGTACTTCAACACATAGCCGAAACCGGTATGTAGGGCAGCAGATCGGGCAGGGGCAAAAACTAGACGAGATTATCAAAAGTATGAATATGGTTGCTGAAGGGGTAAAGACAACCAAATCGGTTCATGATTGGGCTATTAAAAATGGAATCGATTTGCCGATTACAGCGGCAGCGTATTAAGTTCTGTTTGTAGATGTAGACCCGAAGGACGCTCTGAATACCCTGATGACGAGAGACCCGAAAGACGAAATTATAATTTAAAGAAGCCGATCGAAGAAGGCTTTATACTAGTAGTACATACATAGCGTTCTTGCAAGGATGAAAAGCGAACTCGATTTTTACTTACAGCATACCGGCACGGTAGAAGTTTCAGGGATGACGAAGCAGGATCTTAAGAATCTAATCGCTACAGGAGAAAGTTCATTTCTCGAGTTCAAGCATAAAGTCTCTACCCCGGAGAAAATAGCTAAAGAAATAGCTGCCTTTGCAAACACAAAGGGCGGTACCATACTTATCGGTGTTGGTGATAATGGTGAGCTGGTAGGTACCGAGAGTTATATGGAAGAAGAGTTTTGGTTAAGCCAGGCAGCCAAAGAAATTTGCATTCCAGCTGTATCCATAAAAATTGAATTATTGAATATAGGATCAAGGGACATCCTTATTGTTGAAGTGCCTGAAGTAGATAAAAAACCTGTTTATGTAAAGGGAAAAGAAATCAGGACCGTTTATGTGCGCCAAAAAGATGAGAGCCTGGTAGCTTCCGACGAAATGGTTGAAGTATTAAAGATGGGGAGTTCAGAGGAAGGGGTAACATTTGAGTTTGGAGAGAACGAGCAACTGCTTTTTCGATTCCTGAATGAGTATGGAGAAATCACTGTAGAACGGTTTTCTATCATTATAAATAAGACCACACATAGCTCGGCAAAAATCCTTGTGAACCTTGTAAGTGCCGGGGTTTTAGATCTTTTCGAAAAGGATGGAGTGGCGCATTATACTTTTTCCAAAAAAAGTCCGTAATTTTGACTCGTTCTAAACAAGGAAAGAAATGAGTATTCACGAAGAAAACCTGGATGATCTGATTGCATCACTAATTGATGTAGATGAGGAGGAATCTACCCCTTCAACAGAGAAGAAAGAGTTAACAGGAGAGCCTGTTAGTCTTACAGAGAGAGCGGCAAAACAAGTTCAGAAGATTAAGAGTGAAGAAGGGTTGGACTCAAACCTGTATCTCAGGGTTGCTGTAGAAGGAGGCGGATGCTCAGGGCTTAGCTATAAACTTGGGTTAGATCACCGCACCGAAGAAGACGCGATATTTGAAAACTTCGGAGTAGAGCTCATTGTTGACTCAAAACACCTTATGTACCTGGAAGGAATCGAAATTGATTATCCTGATGGACTTGATGCCCGCGGGTTTACTTTCGACAACCCTAATTCCGTCGAAGACTGCGGCTGCGGGACTAGTTTTTCTATCTAGTATTTTCATATTCGCCATCGCGCTCCATAAAATATGTCATTGCGGACTTGATCCGCAATCTTGAACTAGCACAATTAGACTAAGATGACTAACCAAAAAAGGAGAAATAAGATCATATCAATAATAATATCTTGCTTATGTGTTTTTATAATAAAAGAGCCAGGAGGAATTAATATGATTTTATATGTTTTTTATATGGAATCGGGCATCGAAGAGTCTAATGTCATTACCTATAGCTTTTACATTTTCGTGTGTCTCCTGCTTTATTTTTTGAGTTATAGTTTTTTAAACAACTGGGAGCTTACAAAACCAAAGAATGATTGACGCTGAGATATTCTGGAATACTTCAGATTTTGACACTACAGATGTTAAAGTCGCGAGTGAGGTAGTAGCTAAAGCCGGTCTCAAAATTAGCTTCGGGTAAGAAAATTGAAGCAATTACCAATGGCCTAAAATAAAGAGGTGTAAAATGATTAATAAGCGTGCACTAAAGATTTCGGGCTTTTTTCTAATTCTCTATAGTATATTTAGTGTTTTTGGCACCATATTCCTCGTGGACTGGTTCGGGCATAAAAGCCCATATAAAGGTGCATTTATATGGCTATATGAGTTTCCAGTTGATTGGATAACACTGATAGTAGAAGGCTCTCTATTTTTTTTGGTGTTGAACATATTGTTTTGGTCTTTGATAGTTTATCTAATCACCTGGGGAGTAATAAGTCTGAAACAAAAAATACGGACTAGCACTAGTGCATAAGTTGAATATGTCTTGACCAAAGAAAATGAGTTGATTGATAGATTGAAAATGATTTAAGTAACTAGTCATTGAGGAACCAACTTCAAACCATTAAGCAGTAACTCAACTGTTAAACACAACCAGAAGGGTTTGAAAAAGGATATATCCTGATATTTGGAAGTCCATGGTATGTGTGCTTTCTTTAGCACAAGAAAACTTCAGGCAGAAATGAAATCCTACTTACAAAAAAGTCCTATTCCGTTTAAGTATGTGGTGCTAGCCATGCTTGCGTTGGCGCTACTATTAGCGGCACAGACAGGGTCTATGTTTATTCGTGGAGAAGGGCTTGAAGTTGATATAACAGGGCATACCATTCTGCTTTTTTGTAAGTACCTGTTGTGGGCACTCTACATTCCATTGATCAGTTCAGTCATTCAAACATACAGAGGCAGCCAGGATACCAAGGCCAGAATAATCGGAACAGGGTTATTGTATACCATACTTATCACGCTGAGTCACGCCATAATTTCAAATGCTATTTATATACTTATAATCTGGTTAGTAATTGATATAGGTGCAGCTCAAACAAACCTGGATGAGTTCATACTTTATATTATCCCGATAACCTTGAGTCGTGTTATTGACTTTGTAGCTATTGTAGGAGTATTAATCTCGGTTACTTTTTATAACACCTATAACGAGAAGAAACTCCAGATCGCAGAACTGGAAACTCAACTTAAAGCCATAGAACTGAGTGCGATTCGAAACCAGATAAGCCCGCACTTTCTGTTTAATTCACTAAATACGATCAGCGCTCTGATGGACCAGGATATAAACCAGGCTCAGCGAGTTCTTGGAAAAGTCTCTCGTTTATTAAGGGCACTATTGGAGAAAAGTAAGAAGCACAGTATCCCCTTTGCGGAAGAAATAGAAATCGTAAAAAACTATCTGGAAATAGAAAAAGAACGTTTTTATGATCGTTTGGAGATTAGTTATGATATACGTGATGGAATTGATGATTATGAAGTCCCGTATCTCATTATTCAGCCGCTGGTGGAAAATTGCATAAAACATAGCGTTTCAAAATCTTCAGAACTGGTAAAATTGGAAATTGAATGTAAGATAGAAAATGAAAGGCTCTATATCCGGGTTTGGGATAATGGCGAGGGTGTTTCCAACACTGAGAATTTAATTAGTAAAGGAGGAGTTGGACTTTCCAGCATTTCGGGAAGGTTGAAAGGGGTTTATGGAGATAATTCATCACTAATAATAAACAGTGAAGCAAGCCGGTTTTTTGAGATAATTCTCAGATTTCCAGCCAATAAAATAAAACCATGAAGCTAAGAGCCATAATAGTAGATGATGAGCCACACGCTCGATTTAGGATAAAACACTTGCTTAAAAAACATCCTGATATCCTTTCGGTTGGCGAAGGAAGGAATGGGCTGGAAGCCATAGATCTTATCACTAAAGAACAACCAGATATCGTATTTCTTGATATCCAGATGCCGGATTTAAATGGGTTTGAGGTTATCGGGCGACTTAAGGGTAAAGAAGCGTCTCCAAAAATTATATTTACTACTGCTTATGATGAATACGCTTTAAAAGCCTTTGATGTACACGCATCCGATTACCTTTTAAAGCCAATCGAAGAAGAAAGGTTTGATGAAGCTGTTACATTAGTGCTGGAAAGTGAAATGGAGGACCAGAAGATGTGGTACTCACAGGATTTGGCGGACTATTATGATCAGCTAAAGCAGAATCGATCAGGGGAGTTTTCACTTACGATTGAAGAGAGAAACAAAGTACGAACCATTTTTCCGGAAGAAATCATACTTATTGAAGCCGAAGGAAACTATTCAAGAATTGTGCTGTCTTCTAAAAATTACCTGTATCGAAGTCCGATCTCCGAACTATCAAAACAGCTCAGTAGGTATCCATTTTTAAGGATTCACCGCAAAATATTATTACACACAAAGTATGTGAAATCCTGTGTATATAAAGGAAATAATGAATATGAGTTCAACCTATCGAATGGAAGTAACTATAAATCAGGTCGTACATATAAAACTAATATTCAAAGGTTCCTGGAATTAAATCCACTCTAAAAAGACTCTTCATCACAATCTTAACGGTTCAGCACAAGCCTCAGGTTAACAAAGCCCTGGGTTCGTAGACTTGCTGAACCATTAACTACTAAGATGATTATGAAGAGAACAATCATGCTCGTAATTGTAGCGTGTACAACTACTACTCTTATGGCACAACCTGCTTACAAGAGTTCAGCAACTAAAACAATAATCGAACAAATGCTGGAGTCTCACGGAGGCTACGACATCTGGGCAGAAGCCGAAGCCATTCGGTTCATAAAAAAGGCAACACCAAGATTACCAAACGGGCAGCTAACAACGAAGCCCTGGATTACAGAAGAAACCGTTCATATTGAAAGTGAAAGAGCAATTATTGAACTTCCCGAAGATGATGGCATTATTGTCAAAAACGGGGAAGAAATCTGGGATATAAATATCTCTGCTGAAAAGAAGAAAGCGGTCAGGCCTGCGATGCTTTCACTGATGACCTATAAATTCACAAACCTGCCCTGGCTGGTTCAGCAAAAAGGAGTTGTACTGGAAGATGCAAAAAAGGTAACCATTCCTAATGACACCAAAGAATACTACTCCATAAAGGTAAGTTTTGATGAATCCTTTGGATATGCAATTGGTGATTTTTATAGAATTTATATCGACCAGGAAAGCCATTTAATTAAAGCAGTAAGCTTTTCCATTAACATGGGGAAGTTTATACCCGGAGGCCCAACCACTCCCGAGATGATTCATGTGTTTAATACGTACGAAACAGTGTCAAAACTGGTGTTTCCAACACAATATCATACCTATCAGTTAAACTCAGATGTTAGAGATTCGGAAGGGAAGCAACCTTTTGGAGCGGTTCATGATATCTGGGCCTGGGAATTATTGGATAGTTTTGATGAGGCTAAAATGATTAAACCCTCTGGTGCTGAAAGCACTAAAGATGTGTTTACAAAAGGAGGGAGATCATGAAAATACTTACAACATTAGTATTCGCATTACTTTTTCCATTTGGTATTACAGCACAGGTAATCCAGGGGAATCCTGTGTACGCCGATAACGAAACAAAGGAAATAATTGAGCAATTAATAGAAAGTCACGGTGGGTGGGATAAGTGGGCGAATGCCCCTAGTATTCGGTACGATAATGTGTTTTATAATACATCACCGAATGCAGCTCAAAACCCCTGGTGGGTAAGTACCGAAATAATTGAACAAAGAGGCCAAAAGCGAAACGACCAACGAGTTTTCCACGAATATCACTTAGGAGGAATTAAAGGTTCCTTTCAGATGGCTCATGACGGCGAAAAAGTATGGGCCAGTGAGAATTGGGGAATCGGGAATTATCCAAAGTTTATGACCTACTTCTTTTACTACTTCCTAAACCTTCCCTGGTTGACTCAGGATGATAACGTAATGCTTTCTTCTCCTGAAATGGCAACCTATAACGAACAAGAAGTAGCAAAAGTAACCATGACCTTCAAAGAGGATCCCGCCATAGGTAAAGTAGGCAAAGACTCTTTCGTTCTTTATATCAGCCAGGAAACCGGAAAACTGGTAGCCTACGAATACTCTATGGGATTTGGTGCGCAGTTAGATATTATGGGGCTGCCAAAGTCTGCTGAAACTCTTGGCCCGGTGTTCCGGCATATTGACGAATATGTTAATGTGGATGGACTATACTTCCCAGCGAGGATGCATACAACGAATATGGATCAATCCAATACTTATGGTCATCATGCTTTGTTGAATTACTCCATTATAGACAAGTTTGATCAGATGAAAGTGAAAATGCCTTCAGGCGCTGTTGTGGATGAATCTTCATCCGTACGGGCAGATTAGCGGAGTTAGTATATCATACCGGGTTGTTTTGACCCGGTATTTCATTTCATATCAGTCCACATGCGGTATTGGACTTTCCATTCTCCCGTTTCAGTTTTACGATAAATAGTAGTAGCGTAAGACTTTGATTCTCTATTTAGGACAAAGTCATCCTTTTGGTATGTAAAGGAGAGGTGACCTTTCTCATAAGTATAAGCCAGGTCATTGGCTCCATAAATATCCAGGGTTTCCAGGTCATAAAAATGGATAGTCGTGGTTGAACTGTCGTCCGGGAACCAGAAATCTGTGATCTCTTTTTTCCCACGCTTAGGCTGGAGTCCACTTGGGCTTATTGTTGCTGAATCAAGGTATAAGTTCAGAATCTTGGATGAGTCGTTTTCTAGCCAACCTTCAACATATTCATAGTTAATTCGTTTTATTTGTTCAAGATCCTGAATCGAAAGCTCATTAATCCTATGGTCTGAACAACAGACTAAGACAATTAAAATTAAAAGGTTTAAATACTTTAAGTTTTTCATAATCAAAAATCCTCAATCATTATAAGATCTCCCTGGTAACCAGTAATCAAACCAATAAGCAATTTTTTTTGATCTGGCGTAATAGCAATGGAAGGATCAAGTACAGGTACAGAATTCCTTATCTCAGCAACAGTTTCTATTTCACCAGAACTAAATTTGTAAAATGAAACAGATGAAACTCTCGCACTTTGTCTCCTTTGAAAGAAATAGATTCCGTTTTCAGTAACCACCCAGTTTCCCCAATCGAGGCTCGACAGTTCAGGGATAATGAGCTCTTCTTCCATGGAATTTAGATTTAGTCTCCAAAGGCCTGCCACTCTGTGTTTGGTAAAGAAGAGGAATTGCCCATCAACCGATTCTGCTCCATAATAACCGCCATTGGTAGTTACGCGGACTGAATTATCCCCGTTAATAGGTTTCTTCCAAAGTTCCCAGCTTCCAGATCGATCAGAAGCAAAATAGATGGCACTTCCGTCGGCAGACCACGTGGGTGACATATCATTAGAACTACCTTTTGTAAGTTGGTAGGTTCCCATTCCCGAATCATCAATAATGAAAATGTCAGAAGTGCCATTGATACGCGAATCAAAAGCGATTACATCTCCGGCAGGCGACCATGCAGGCATACCTGTCAAAGAAGAACCGATGTCACTTAGTTTTTGAAGGTTTGAACCATCCTGATCGGAAGTCCATATTTCAAAACTACCGGATCGGTTTGAAGAAAAGGCTAGCTTTCCATGAAGCTTTGAATAGGAAGGATGTAATTCCCATTGGGAAGAAGATAGAGGGGAGGGCTGAAGAGAATTGATCTCATCATTTGCTAAAGAAATACTAAACAGGTCAATGTCTTTTGTCCAGTCTTCTAGAATAAGCTGCCCATTATGAATGGTTGGGTTGTGTTTATCCTTTCCAAGAGGAAGTTTCTTTAAGGCAGATGCAGTGTCTTCTGTTGTAAGGTCAAACTCATAAACATAAACTTCTCCCTGCTCACTGGAAGAGAGAAAAAGGGTCTCGTTATCAGCCCAATCAAAGCCGAGGATAGGTCTTGAAAAATTAGTTAGTCTTTTTTCTTCTCTGCTGACTATATCAATAAGGAATAAGTCTTGTTTACCTTCTACTTCAGAACGGATGAAAGCAAGTTGATCGCCATTCGGTGAATACCTCGGGTAATGATCGCCCCAATTAGTTCTAGGAGGAAAGGAAAGTTTAATAGAAGTTTTATCCTCAACAAAATAGTGATAAATCGCATGTTGTTGAGTCATAGTATCAGCATTTACATAAGCAAAACTATTGCCATCAGGAGACCAGTGCAAACCCGCAGCAAGAGCGTTTACATTTATTATATGATTCTCCTCACCACCAAAGGGAGGAATGCTTTTTATAGAAACTCTTCCGCTATCATTAAAATAGAAGGCAAGTGTATTACCATCGGGTGACCAGGCCGGCGCGAAATGAAACCCTTCTGAAGACGTAAGTTGAACAGGCTCTTCATCTCCATCCAAGGATGTAGTATAAATCTGGGAAAAAGGGATGCCATTTTGTTGGAGTACGAAAGCAATGCTATTACCATCAGGGGAAAAAGCCGGGTTAAACTCCCAGCCTTTAAGAGAGGTAACGGGTTTAGCTGAATACGTTTTGACAGGTTCCGGGGCATCAAGTATAGAGATCGTAAAAATGAAAACCAGGATTACCACTATGGCAGCAGTGCTATAAAAAAAGACGGGGGATCGGTCATTTTGAGAAGCGGAAGGCGGGATTACATTGGTAGATGATTCCAAGGTGTTCTGTTCACGATCAACAGTAGCAATAAGCCTGTATCCCCTTTTAGGTATTGTTTCAATAACAGCAGGGGAAGTGGCTTTATCTTTAAAAATGCTCCGTAACTCAGAGATTGCACGAGTTAAAGCCATATCCACAACAATAGTCTCTCCCCAAACTGCTTCGAAAATAAATTCCCGGGTTACTACTTCATTCGGGTGTTCAGCAAGGCAAAGAAGAACATTCATGATCTTCGGCTCAATTTTCCAGTGCTCCTCTTGAAGACACACCCGGTTCAACGAAGGTTGAATGAGCCACTTGCCGATATAAAAATCTTTTGCCATAACTGTGATTGATAAGTATTAGAAACCGAAAGTCTAATACGTTTAAGCCGTAAGAAAGGTAAAAGAGAAACAGCACAAAAGTCGCATTCTGGCAAAACCTAACATTTTCATAAGCTTTTAGTGCAGTAATAAAGTGTTTCAGAAGGGAATCAGGAATTTCGGAGAGAGTTTTTCTTAAGCTAAAAAGAAGCTTTCCCTAAGGAGTATAGGAAACAGTGCTCTTAACATGAATTAATGAATGTTTAATCAACTAGAGTATTGAAATGAAATACACACAAACACACAAGAAATTAGGGGTACTAATGATATCCCTTTTGATAGCTCCGTCGTGCAAAGCACAGCAGGTATCAAAAATCGATTACCCTGAAACAAGGAAGGAAGCTAAAGTAAATACCTTTCACGGGATGTCAATCACAGATGACTATTCGTGGTTAGACGCAGCAGGTTCAGAAGAAGTGGCTAGCTGGACGAAGGTACAAGACAGCACTATGAGAGCTTTTTCCAGGTCACTGCCCGAATATGAAGCGGTAAGGCAAAGAATAGCCGAACTCATGTCGGTATCTGAAAACACAACATTAGTGACCCAGGCAAACGGGAAAATATTTTACCTGAAGCAAGATGTTAAAGGCAGCTGGGGAATGTATATGCAGGAAGGAGAAAAAGGAATGGCTAAACAATTGATATTGCCCTTTAATCCAAGGGCAGCTTTTTTCTTTTTGCCCAGCCCTGATGCGAAATACTTGGCACTGGGCCTGGCAATTGGAGGCGGAAATTTTGATTGGAAGATTTATGATATAGAGAAGGAAGAGTTATTACCTGAAAAACTAACAGGAACAGATTTAGGGAATACAAGATTGGTGTGGTCATCAGATAGTGATGGCGTTTACTATGTAGGTACAGACAGCCAATCTGATGACGGAAGGAGAAGTGGCTTGAAAGTTAAATACCATGAAACCGGTGAAGACGCCAGTAATGACTTGATGGTTTTTACCCCGGAATCAGATGGATCAAAACTCCATCTAAATCTTTCGGATGATAACGAAAACCTGGTGATCCTGGAACGAGAGGGAGCTGCAACGGCAGGGAAAGTTCATCTTGTAAATACAACTGGTCCAATATCTTTAGTATCTACGTTAATCAGTAATGCAGAAGCGTCCTATATCTTCCTTGGTAATAACGACTCAGAATACTATTTCCAGACCGATCTAGGTGCACCAAACGGTAAAGTAGTATCCGTTGATATCAGTAAAACCACTAAAGTCTGGAAAGATGTGATTCCTGAAAGTGATGAAAGTATGATGGGATTTCAATCAGCCGGAGGGACTTTTATTCCATTGCTAGCAGGAGAGCGTTTTGTTATACCAACCCAACAGGATTTAATCGTTCTCTTAAAAATTTACACACTCAGAGGAGAGCTAAAACACACCGTAGCACTGCCAACCGGAGGATTATATTTCAATCAAAATGGGCTAAATGCGTTAAGCGGAAGCCGAAACAGTTCAAAAGTATATATGAGGTTCATTGGTATCAAAGAGCCAAATACAGTGTTTAACTTAGATGTAGTTTCTGGTAAAGTGAACGCTTTTGCTCGTGCTAATGCACCCTTCAATGCTGAGGAGTATGTAAGTGAGATAGCATTTGCTGAAAGTAAAGACGGAACCAGGATTCCAATTTCTTTGACCTATAAAAAAGGTTTGAAGCGTGATAAGAAGAATCCATTTATGATGCAGGTATACGGAGCTATCGCCTTCACGAATTATCCATACTTCCAGGGAGACTATATCGCCTGGTTGGAAATGGGTGGAATTCATGCTGTAGCTCATATTCGTGGTGGTGGAGCCTATGGATCACAATGGCACAAAGACGGTATCGCCAGAAACAAACAAAACGGAACAGATGATTACATTGCAGCAATAGAATGGGCAATAGAAGAAAAGTTTACTTCACCAGAAAAAATGGTGCTAAATGGTGTAAGTGCTGGTACAATTCCTGTCGGAGCTGTATTAACCCAACGTCCCGATCTTGTAGGTGCCGTAGTTTCACATTATGGAATGCTGGACATGATAGGCTATGAACAAAAACTGGGGTCGGATGCGAATCATCAATATATGGTTCCTGAAATAGGCCGCGCTTCAGACAAAGAAGACTTCGAAGTCCTAAAAACCTATTCCCCGTATCAGAAAATCGAAAGCGGGAAAAAGTATCCTCCGGTACTAGCCCTTACCAGTGAAATGGATGCTCCTCTCAATACTGATTCCTATAAATTCATTGCCCAGTTACAGAACGATACCCGTTCCGATAATCCGATGCTTTTACAGATGGCATGGGGTTCAGGCCATAGTGGCTTTGGCTCACAAACTCATTCCCCGGTCGATACATTTACAGACGAAATCATTTTCCTGATCAAAGTACTCGACCTTGATGTGAAAGATTTATTGAGGGAATAATCTGGTATTTCTACAATTGTAAGAAATCGGTTATCATATTTAAGTCTAATACTGTAGTAGTTAAACTGGTTCCGGTGTAAAACCGGAGCCTTTTTGGTAGCTATGACTTGCTTACCAAGCACCAGTCTCTATCCGCTTCACCATATTCACATTTACTTTCCCGATAAATTTAGTCATACTATTTACGGTGGTCTTAAAGTTCTAGTTTAATGGAAGATTTTCGCTTAGTTATAACCTGCGTAATAGTTGTTCAGGCGTTATTGCTTTCGGGATCATTATGGATGGAAAGCAGGCAATTTGGGAAAAGCAGTTTACTTCTGGGAGTATTCACTTTATTTCTCGCCCTTCATTTTACAAACATCTATCTGGCAGGCGAGGGATTTACAAAAATCCGTTTAAACCTGATTTTCTGTTTCAGCTATGGCCCATTAATCTGGTTGTATACACGTTCAATTTTGGAGACTGATTTCACACTAGACAAGTTCACATTCATACACTTCATTCCTTCCTTATCAATAATTCTTATCAAAGTATTTTCTTTGAACGAGCTACTTAGCTTTGAGAACTATCTTTTATACAGTTTTTCTTTTATACAACCACTAAGCTATATAGCTGCAGCAGTATACCTGCTTCGAAAATCAGAAGTCTTAAATGGGGAATTGCTATCAGCGGTATACAGGTTTCTGGGATTTTTTACACTTGTATTGATCTCGGGATTAATCGACTACCTGAGATGGGCGGTTTCGTGGAACGCGATGGAAAGTATCTCAGTGAATTCACTTTTTGTAGTCAGTTTCGTATTCATAAACGTACTACTGTTTGAAAAACTAAAGTCTTCGACCGGGTTTAGTACGCTAAGTTTGTTAAAGGAATACAAAGTGTCGGATGAAATACTTGATTCCATTGAGTTGTGTTTCAAAACCGAGCGCTTATATCTCCGGCAGGATTTAACCATAAGTAAAGTAGCCAAAGAGCTGCGTACTCCAACTTATATCATATCCAGAGCCATAAACCAGCATTACAAAAAAAACTTTAATTATTTTGTAAACGACTTTCGGGTAAAAGAGGCCAAGCGGTTGTTGGCTACAACAGATCTGAAAATCCTGGCGATTGCATTCGAAGCCGGGTTTTCAAACAAGACGAGTTTCAACCGGGTGTTTAAGCAGCATGCTGGTTTCTCTCCTTCTGAGTATAGAAACAAGGTCCTTTCTACAAATAACTAGGCACAATTTCGAAATTGGTACGATCGGCGTTTTCCGGGCAGGTACATTTGCTGAAACAAAATACAACCCGAGTTAACTATGAAAACTGTCTATCTACTACTCATTTCAATCGTGCTTACATTAACTTTGTCAGATAATTATGCGCTGGCCCAGGAACAAAAACCAGGAATGCTACTACCGTCAGAAGCGCTGGTTTTGATGTATAATGCTGTTGATCAAAACCCGGACGTTTCCCGAATAGACAACACATTACCATACCTTGAGCGCGTAATTACCACCAAACTTTCACCTGATGAGCAATTCTATCTTGGAGAAGTATATTTCTGGGATTTCAAACCGAGAGAAGCAGAAGAAGCATATAAGTCATTCCTGGATGAAGAGGGTAAGCGAGGCAGGTCGGCCTGGCAGCGGACAATGCAGATTAAATTCCGGGCCTACGATTTACACGCTGTAGTAGAAGAAGACATTAAAAAATACCGCAACAGGTTTAAGCCAATGCCAGAAGACCGATACGGGCTATTTGGGCAGGTATACAATGTGGCATCCTTATACCAGGGCAAGAACGATCATGAAAAAGTACTCCATTTAGTAACAGAAGAGCTAAATACACTTAGCTATGAGGGTGCTTATACCTCTTTTCAATTGCCTGCTTACTTTATAGAGTCATATAAAGCATTAGGAAAGCATGAGGAAGCTATAGAGCTACTTCGTTCAGCTAAAGCAGGCCTGGAAGCAACACTCGAAAAGAGAATGAAAAACATCCCTGAAGACGATCATTTCTATGTTCAGCATGGCAAAATTGTTACCGATATGGATAATGCCTTTACAGAAAAAATTGGGTATCAGCAGATGAACAAGAAGTTTGAAGACCTAATTAAAAGCCTGTCTAAAGCTATTGAGGTGTATAAATAGATAAATCTGAAACTGAGAATTGACCCCCAAGTTTTATAGGCCTGGAAAAGATCCAGGCGCCTCACTTGGATCTTTTCGAACTTGAGAAGCTTACCAGGAGTTTACTTTTGGGAACCCAAAAACTCACGCTCAGGTTATTTAGTCATTTGCAATTATTCCTCATTGATTTATAACTATTTGCCAATTCTTTAATAGACTAAATACTAATCCAGCATACTCAGGAACTTGTTTTCTGTGGCTAAGTACATACATAACATTTTATTTGTGTTAAGTGTGGATTAGCTGATCTTTTTTTTTCATACTAAAGCCATAACTAAGTTTAAAGAAAATACTGGGAGACTATGAAAAAGAGAATCTGGATTTTAGGAATCGTTTTAACGTGCTTACTAGCGCTATCAACAAAAGGAAATTCACAAGAAGCATTCGACCGGGGTATTCAATCACCAACGGCTGCTTCATTAGGCAAATACGGGGCTTCGCCGGTAAACTTTTATAAGGGGCAGACAAGCGTTTCTATTCCTCTTATAACGGTTACCAACCAAGATGTAAGTGTTCCTGTTTCATTGCAATACGCGAGTTCAGGTTTCAAGCCCGCAGAAATTCCAAGTTGGGTAGGTCATGGCTGGAGCCTGAATGCCGGAGCCGTCATTACCAGAACAGTTCGTGGAGTAGTAGATGAAACTCAAGACTATGGCTTTCTTGCTACAGGTCATAAACTTTTTGATGATGCCTTAGTAAACTGGTCTACGAAATCTATTAATGCTTCCTATCATAGTGAACTAAATAAAGGAGAGGCAGATGGGGAGCCTGATCTTTTCTTTTATAATATCCAGGGATATTCCGGGCAATTTATTTACCAGGTAGATGAAGCTCAGAATATCAATATCAGGCTACTTGATGATGCCCCGATTAAAATAACCGGACAAATCAGTAACTATAAAATCATAAAATTTACGATTACAGATCCAAGTGGTTTTGTATATGTATTTGATGAAGTTGAAGAAACAGAGTCTGTGTCACTTGTTGAAAGTGGAGGCTCAGCCGGAACTACCTTCAGTCCAAGCGAAGCTTATAACAGTTCCTGGTACTTAACCTCCATTACTTCACCTTCCAATAACTCCATTACTTTTACCTATAACACCTATACCGGCAATTCTCATAAGCGAATGGATTATGAAGAAAAGGTTACAGGACATGGAACTCAAACAACACGGATTAGCACAGAAGATGAACATACCTTTAAACTGCTTTCTACCATTACAGCAGGTAACAAGCAAGTAAAGTTTTATCCCTCCGGTATAAATGACAGAACTGATTTTAGCAAGGAACGTTATCTAAATAGTATGGAATACCTTGTAAATAGCCAGGTGGTAAAAACCTATGGCTTTAACTATGGGTATTTTGGGACAACAAACAAGAGGCTAAAACTAAATAGCATTTCTCAGACAGGTTTAAATAGTGAAACGATGCCCGGGTGGAGCTTCCAGTACGATACAGGATCAGGAGCAATACCTGCATTGGATTCTGAAGCGATAGATTACTGGGGATATTACAATTGTGTTGACACAAATGATGGAGGAAGTACCTTGCCACAAGCCTTAGATATAGCAGGTAATGTAATCCATCCAGGTGACAACAGAACTCCAAATACAAACTGTACGACTTGGGGAATGCTGGAAAAAGTGACCTACCCAACCGGAGGAAGTACTACGTATGAATATGAAGCCAATGAAACCAGGGTACAGCATATAGGTGGGACTTATTACTACAATAAAGGAGTTGCTGTTAGCTTAGATAATTCTTCTAGCGTTTTGTCCTATGAGGAGGATTTATTTATCGGTGGAGGGACATCAAGCTTAACTGTAACTACAGTAAGTGGAGGCATTTTTTTAGGAAGTGGTAGTATGACCTGCCCGGATAACAGAATTTATATTAAAGACTCCGGCGGTAGTTATGTAGATGATATTACAGATGGAAATTCAAGTCTAACTCTAAGTACCGGAACATATAAAATAGTTACAGAGCGTGCTGTAAGTACTTGCGAGCTTCACTCTAAACTTACCTGGGTTGAAACAACTACAGCCCCACCTAGCGTAGATAAAAAAGTAACAGGAGGGCTCAGAATTAAGAAGACCACTGATCATGACGGGGTATCAACAGCCAATAATGTGATAAAAACATACGAATACACAAAAAGTAATAACTCTTCTATTTCGAGCGGATATTTCCCAAACGAACCGACTCACTTCACAGAGTTCACAGTAGAAAATACGGTGTTTCATTTCAGGTCTTCCAGCCCACTCTCTTCTTTAGGTGAGGCTGGCTCGATAGCGTATACATCAATTAAAGAAACTGTAAATGGAGGATTAAATGGGTATTCATGGTATTTCTTTAACGAAAGCAGTGATTCTCCTCCACAGCCTTTTCCAATTGGCACATACACAGGTAACGGTCATCAAAGAGGTCAACAGACCAGAACCGAGACATACAATGCCCAAAACCAGCTTGTTCAGGTTGTGAAAAATGATCCGACTTTCTCCTACACCCATAAAAACATCGATGGACTGGGTAACCAAACGGTCGAGCCTTTCAGAGGTATAAAGATCAGAAGCCTGGGTGTTTTTACTGTAGGTGATTCACAAAACGGATATGTGGATATGGGAGTTGACGTAGCTGCAACTTATGAAATGAATAGAGTTTGGAAATGGAATGCCTCAACTATTGTGGAACAGTATGATCCGGCAACACAGGAAAAAGTTACTTCTGAAACTTACTACTATTATGATGACGACGATCATAAGCAGCTTACTTCACAGTTGGAAGTAAATTCATTATCAACCGAAAAGAGAAAAACCACCTATACCTACGCTCATGAATTTTACGGTGGACCAGGCGAAATGGAAGAGAAGAATATGATCGTTCAGCCTTATTCAGCATTGGTAGAAGATGGTAGTGGAAACGACTTGAGTAAAACCTGGACTACATGGAGTAATGGTATAACAGGAGGACCCACCGGAACCTGGCTAACCAAAGAACAATGGACATGGAATGGAACCGGAACGGCACCGGCAAACCCGAGTACCTCTAATGCAATTAAGGTCTCTGAAATAAAAGAGTACAACAGTAAAGGAGATCCTATTAAGATTGAAGATGCATCCGGAGCTGTTGCAAAATTATTTTATGGGACAAATACTTCTCCATTTTCCCAAGCTTCATTAAATGGCGCTTTTGGAGAGTATTTAACAGGTGTTCAAAAAGTAATAGGTACCGATAATTGTAGTAACTGTGGAGCGCGACCAACAGGAGGAGGAATAGACGATTTATTTACAGAAGCTGAATACGATTCTTATGGAAATGTTACTACAGTAATTGACGAGAACTCGAAAGCAAGTACCTTCGAATATGATGATTTTAACCAGTTAATCAAAAGTATAAATCCTGATGGAGGAGTTACAAAGAATAGCTATTTCTATTCTTCCGAGCCTTCAGGAAGCTATAGTGCTTCGGCTCCTAATCTGGTGGAAACGGTTACCGGAACGGATAGCTATGAAACAAATTTTAGTAGCTCGGCTTCAAGTGAATGGACTTATGGTGGTGATGTTGTATTTGGGGTCTCCAATGCAGGAGAAACCACTGTACGAATGGGACATAACGGAGGTGGAGGATCATCCTATATCTATCGATCTCCCGGAGCTCTGCATATCTGGGCTAAAGTAGATTTCTATCCCGATAATACCACACAATCTCCTGCCGGAGTACATGCACAGCCCCTTGCTTTCCAGGACCCTGCATCAGGAGCACCAAACAGGATGACTATTAGGTACAACGCCGACACAGATGAATTCTTTGTATTTCATCGTCAAAATTCTTCAGCCTGGTATACAGATTATCCATTTACCATTGATGCCGTTCCTAACCAGTGGTATACCCTGGAAATGGAGAAGAAAGGAACCGTGTGTATGGTATGGGTCTACAAGAAAGGAGAATCTCGTTCTTCAGGAGAATATTACGAAGTTGACGGATACCCAGCCGATTGGACACCCAAAGTGCAAGCCTGGTCGAAGGATGATTATTACTACCTTGCAAACCTGGAATATGTAATAAACCCTCAAACTTCCATTTCTTATCTGGATGGTTTAGGAAGAGAAATACAATCGCAGGTTCGTGGGGCCAACAAAGTAATTACAACCGAAACCTTGTACGACAAACGCGGACTTCCGGAGATCGCAGCCCGTCCGGTAGAAGTAAATCCAGATGATGCTCCAGGCTATTATAATTCAGGTTTATTAGGTGGTGGTAGCTTTACCCCAGGGAACGCAATCCCTTCCGTAGCGCCTGTACATACCTATTATGCACCACTTCTGGCTGTAGCTAACGACGAAGATTATGCCTATTCCCAAACCGAGTACGAAGATAGCCCACTGGCCAGAGTTGAGAAATCCACACTTCCCGGGACTGCCTTTAAACTGGGTTCCGGGAAGGAAGCTACCACTACCTATACTCTAAATACCGGGCTTACCGAGACCTTTGCGACTTCGGCTGTAAGTGGGTTAGTGGGGGCTAAATCCTGGGCTCAAAATACGCTTACCAAAATCATTAGCGAAGATCCTTCTGGTAATAAAACCATAACCTATGCCAACGGCTGGGGACAAACCATTGCCAGTGGGGTAGATATGGACAATAACAGTAAACTTGAACGTAGCACTACCGATTTAGTGACCGAGTTTGCTTATGACGAGCGTGGAAACCTGGTATTAGTAGAAGACCCAAGAGGCCTGCAAACCAAATACTGGTACAATACACTGGGGCAGCTCATAAAAAAGGAACTCCCGGACCAGGATGAACCCAACAGCTACTGCTATGACGATAAAGGAAGACTGCGTTTCCACCGCGACCCCAACCACGAAGCCAACGTAACTTATTATTATAGTACCCCGCAGTATGACTATAACTATGTGAAGTACGATGAGCTGGATCGTCCAGTAGAAACAGGTGTAAAAGACGGTTTAGGAAGTTATGTTTCGGCCTGTGCCAGCTATGCCAATAACCAAACCTACCCGAGTAGCTACCATACACCGGAGGCATACTATTATTACGATGGAACGAATGCGTATACAGGAGCCAATAACCTGAACGGGCGCCTCACTAAAGTGAAATACCTGGAAAGTACGGGCAACTGGGGAGAAACCTGGTATTCCTACAATAACCTGGGAAGTGTAGAATGGATTGTGCAAAAGGTGCCGGGGGTAACCGGGGATATTAAGATTACCTACACCTACGACGAGTTAGGCAGACAGACCCAGATGGGCTACAATGTAACAAACGCCTCCGATGATCATTACTTCTGGTACGAATACGATGCGCTTGGACGTTTGGAATAT
>JAVKDP010000094.1:0-63861 GCA_040222185.1 Balneolaceae bacterium
GGCTATTGCGTAGGGGCCCCACCCGTTCCCATCCCGAACACGGCCGTTAAGCCCTACAGCGCCGATGGTACTGCTTACGTGGTAGAGTAGGTCGCCGCCTCCTCCTTTTTTCCAACTAAGCCTTGTAGATTCCCCTTTCTGCAAGGCTTTTTTTTATTTACCTTATAGCCTCTTAATAACCGACATAAAACAACCTCAAACAGTCGTAAATGGAATAAGTGCTACTATCAGTTAAGTAATTCGTAATGAACTAGTTTTGCACAGGATGTATTTTTTTAGAACGTCGGTTTTTATACCCATTCTTTTTGCCTTTTTTTCTAGCACGGGAAATTCCCAGGGTTTAGGCTCCTGGAATGTTTACTCTTCTTTCTCGACCATCAACGATATTTCGGTTTCAGATGAGGGAGATATTTACAATGCTACGTTGGGAGGACTTTTTATCGTTTCCCAGGCAAATGAAACGAATACCTTAACAACTATCGACGGAATGCACAGATTGGACCCCGTAAAGTCTGCATTTGATAACGTGAATAGTAATCTAATACTCGGCTATACTGACGGAACAATTGACTTGTTAGATACAGGTTCTCAAACATTTTCCAAGATTGAGGATATTGCCCGGGTTGATCAGTTTTCATCAAAGAATATAAATGCATTTGAAATAAAGGGAAGAGAACTGTTTGTAGCCACAGATTTTGGACTGGTCGTGTTTGACTTGGATGATTTTTTTGTGAAAAGCAGTTATTTAAAAATTGGTGGATTTGAAAGAGGTATCCAGGTTCGGGATATTCATACTTCCGAGGATTCCATATATGTGGCTACCCAGGAAGGTGTAGCCATAGCTGATTTAAGTGATAATTTACTTGAAGAAAGTTCCTGGACAACTTACAATGTAGATGATGGCTTAGAAACCTCCATAATAGAGCATATTGCTGTTATTGAAAATAAAGTATATGCATATTCAGGTACTTCATTGTATGAATTAAATAATGGCACATGGAGCATAACCAATGAGTTTGGTACAGGAACGCTTCTTTCTCTGGAGATAAGCCAGGACAATATATTAGTAGCCACCTATCCTGATCGAATAGTAACCAAAACGGCATTAGGTGTTATTGATGTTACTGACATAAACAATAACCGTACAGCGAGATCAAGTATATTATTAAATGGGTTTCTTAATGTGGGTACTTCAGTTTCAGGCCTGTTACGTATAGATATTGGGCAATCAACCGAAGAGCAGTTTTTAACAGATGGCCCATACCTGAACTTTTTCAGCAATATGGAATATGAAGAGAATGTATTGGTATCAACAAGTACGGTTAAGTTTCCGTCCTTCGACCCGTTTAATTCAATACGAGGGTACTATATCTTTGAAAACAATAGCTGGAGCAGTTATAACATCAGAACAAGTGAGGAGCTGGGTTCTGCAAACTTTTCAACAGCTTATTCGCTTACAGCATCTAATGACCACTATTATATAGGGAGTTGGGGCCGTGGTGTAGCAAGGCACAACAAAGAGACGAATGAGATTGATGTATCAAATGCAGAAAACTCAGGATTTACAGGTATTAATTCAGGGCAAAGCAGTTTCATAGTAATTTCGGGTTTGGACACTGATAGCAGAAATAACACCTGGGCTATAAGTTACGACTCCAATAAACCACTGAATGTTCAAACTTCCGGATCAGACGAGTGGGTTCACCTGAACAAAGAGGCCATCACACTTGATAATTTATATTTCAACTTATTCATAGATTCAAATGATCAAAAATGGATATCCTTGATTGATTTCAATGGAAATGGAAAGGGTCTTTTAGTACTTGATACAGGAGAGATTGAAGATGAAACTGATGATGTATTCAGAAAGCTTACTTTAGGGAGTAACAATGGAAATTTACCGGACGAATTTATCACTGCAATTGTAGAGGATAAAAACGGAGAAGTATGGATAGGTACAGAAAGAGGTTTGGCCCGGTTTATTTTTCCGGAATTTATTGCTCGCAGTACTAATCCAAATGAATATCAGGCTCAATGGCTTATAAATGAGGATACTTCCGCGATATCAAGATTCTTGTTGAGAGATATAAATGTATCGACGATTGCTGTGAATGAGGCCAATGAGAAATGGATTGGAAGTGTAAACCAGGGAGTTTGGATTCTAAATGAAGACGGTAGTAGAATTGAACAAAGGTTTACTAAAGAGAATAGCCCTCTTATTTCGGATAACATTATTTCCATTACTATAAATGATGAAACCGGAGAAGTATTTATTTCAACAGACCTGGGTTTAGTTAGTTTTAATGATATATCCATCAAGCCTGTAAATAAAATGGATGAACTAAAAGTTTATCCAAATCCTTTTTCCTATTCCCAAAACGATCAGGTTATAGTTGAAGGTCTTAGTGAAGCTACTATGGTAAAAGTACTGGGTGTTGATGGAACGGTGGTGCAGGAGCTGTCTACGAGAGGAGGAAGGGTTACCTGGAATGGATTAGATTACCTTGGAAATAAACTCGGAACGGGGGTCTATTTTGTAGTTGCTTTAGAAGTAGATGGCAAAGAAAAGGGAATTGGCAAGGTTGTGATAATTAATTAACCTTGTTTGATATTTAAGATAAAGGAAGAACTTGCCTCAAACCCAGCCAGATATAACTGTAATAATTGTTAACTATAAAGTTAAAGAGTACATAGCCAACCTACTCAACTCTATAGATAAGGCAGAATCTGGGTTTCAACTGCAGATTATTGTAGTTGATAACGATTCAGGAGATGATTCCGTTACCTTTCTCAAGGATAGGTTTCCTGAGGTTGAATACATTGAAAATGATACAAACCTGGGATTTGGTAAAGCTAACAATCAAGCTATCAGGAAAGCTCAGGGGAAATACACGCTGATCATAAATCCTGACACTTTGGTAAGTGAAGATACCTTTTCCGTTTTGGTTGATCATATGAATAATAATCCGCAATGCGGAGCTGCAGGATGTAAGATTTTGAATCCTGATGGTACTTTCGCTCCTGAATCCAGGAGATCAGTACCAACAATCTGGACAGCATTTTCTAAGGTGATGGGGCTCAATTTTCTTTTTCCTAAAAGTAAGTTATTCGGCCAGTATTATTTGAGTTGGCTAGAAGAAGATGAGCCCTCGAGAGTACCTGTGCTGTCAGGTTCTTTTATGTTTTGGAGAACAGAAGTCTTGAACAAGCTTAAAGGTTTTGATGAGATTTTCTTTATGTACGGAGAAGATATAGATATCTGCTATCGTGTTCAGGAAACAGGTTTTCACATTGATTATGTCCCTGACACGTCGATCATTCACTACAAAGGAGAGAGTACAAAAAAAGGAAACCTGAAATACATTAAGATATTCAATAATGCTTTATTCTTGTTTTTTGAAAAGCACCACAGCTATAAATATAGTTTCTTTTTTAAAGTATTTATTTACATCTCTATTTGGTTAAAAACATTTATTTCTTTTGCTCTCACTAACCTTAAATCCATAGGTTCGATAGCTTCTGACCTCGTCCTTTTAAATATTTCTGTAATTCTTGGATTTCTTATCCGGTTCAAATTCAGTTATGAGATTTTTTCTAACATTCAGAATTTGAAATTCCTTTGGATTAACCTGTTGGCATCAATTATCTATGTTTTTGTAGGTGGTATGTTAGATCTATTTAGATCCAAGAAAGACTCTATTTCAAACCACCTTAAAGCTATTGTAGCATCCTATACTGGTGTAGCAGTGATTACCTTTTTTGTTAGAGACTATGCTTTTTCCAGGTTGGCCTTAATTTTTGGGCTTGCTATAGCCCTGGTTCTAATGCTAGCCTTTAAACTGATCCAGATAAACCGACTGTCAGGTAAAAGCAAAGTTACTGGAAGGCTCAAAAGAACTAAGATATTTGTTGTTGGTGATGAAGATGAAACGTCTGAAATAAAGACTAAGATTCATTCACGGCCAGATTGGAATTACGAAGTTGTTGGAACAGTAGCAGTACGTGAGAACCATGAAGGAGCAATAGGAACAACTTCTCAGCTGCAGGATTTACTAAATGCTTATGAAGTAGATCAGGTTTTCTTTGTCTTGAAATCAATTTCTTATAAAGAAATGCTTCTTCAAATCTCTATTCTTCAAGCTAACAAAGTAGTGTTTAAGCTTATTCCCGACTCGATGGATTTTATTCTTGGGAAATCTAACGTTGAATACCTGGAGTCTATTCCACTGGTAGAAGTTGGTTTGGCATATTCGAAAGGTATCAACCAGTTCCTGAAAAGAACAATGGATATTTTTATATCGCTGCCTTTATGGCTCTGCCTATTTATTTTTCTGCTCCCATTACGTTTATTCACTAAAACAGGCAAGGTTGAAGTGAATGGATTCAGGTTTTATGAGAACCCAATTAAAAATAAGTGGAAAAACAGGTTATTACTTTTTGAGTATGTGTTGGCAGGGAAGTTAAGCCTGGTAGGTACGCCCATTAACTACAGAGAAAAAGAAGAAAGCTCGATAAAACATGGGCTAACAGGGTTGGTTCAAATCAATGCGAGCAGGATAGCTTCATCAGAAGAACAGGAGAATCATACGCTATATTATTTGCAGAACTACTCTATTTGGCTGGATATAGACATCCTTATAAAGACCTTTTTCAATAGAATATCTACCCTTCACGAATTACAGGATGCATTAAAAGAGGCAAATTAAACTTTTTGATCAAGTTGTTCAGCCATTTTCGGGTACCATTCAGCGAAAGTATTATTGCGAATATGCTCTCTGATTTGTTCCATTAACCAAAGGTAGAATGTCAGGTTATGCACAGAGGCTAATACCAGGCCAAAAATCTCATTGGTTTTTATCAAATGGTGCACATAAGCCATCGAATATTTATTGCAAATATCAGTGTGGAACTCAGAGTCTAATACATCATGATGGTTTTTCCACTTTGAATTTCGAAGATTCACCTTGCCATGACGAGTAAATATCATCCCATTACGGGCATTCCGGGTTGGCATCACACAGTCAAACATGTCAATACCTCTCGCAACACATTCAATGAGATTTGCGGGAGTGCCTACTCCCATCAAATACCGTGCTTTTTCTTTTGGGAGGTAGTCAGTGTTTAGATCTGTCATTTCATACATCAATGGAATAGGCTCACCTACACTGAGCCCTCCAATAGCAATTCCTTCAAAATCCTGATCAGCCATAAACTTAGAAGATTCAATACGTAAGTCCTTATAAGTCCCCCCCTGTACAATTCCAAACTGGAACTGGCTGTGATCATAATGTCTATCAGTATCC
The DNA here is from genome assembly GCA_040222185.1 of Balneolaceae bacterium. Taxonomy (GTDB): domain Bacteria; phylum Bacteroidota; class Rhodothermia; order Balneolales; family Balneolaceae; genus JAVKDP01. The sequence continues at coordinate 5,304 of JAVKDP010000094.1, forward strand.
AGGAAGTGCTTTCTGCCTCGTTTCGCCCATCTATGAGTGAGTTCCATTGAGTTTTTAGCGTACTCATAGGTGCTTGGGTAAGGTGGACATTCGTCCAGGATCATCATGATATCAGAACCTAAAACTCTTTGTATCTCAACAACATTTTCAGGAGTAAAGAGATGCTTCGAGCCATCAATGTGACTTTTAAACTGAGCTCCTTCTTCTTCTAACTTTCGATTTGCAGCAAGGGAAAAAATCTGATAACCGCCTGAATCAGTAAGAATTGGGCGATTCCAATTTATATAAGAGTGTAAACCTCCGGCTTCAGAGATGATATCACACCCTGGCCTAAGATATAAATGGTAGGTATTCCCGAGAATGATCTGAGCCTTAACCTGTTCAACTAGTTGGTCTTGGGAGACTGCTTTTACAGTACCTAGGGTTCCAACAGGCATAAAAATTGGAGTTTCAATTACACCGTGGTCAGTTTTTAATGTACCTAGTCTCGCCTTTGTAGATGAACATGAATCTAGAAGTGAAAACAAACTATATGATTATTGATTAGTAAGTTATGTAGCCTTTACAAAAAAATGCTTACTTTAGCTTTCTTTAAAAGGTAACAATTAAGGCGGAATTTTTATTGAGTAACTTAAAAAGATACCGTGAAGTAATCTTTACCAGCATTATGGACTTTCTGATAGTGCTGGCTAGTTGGTTTATATTCCATTTATTCTTTACAGAAACGATTAATATGCATTTAATGCATCTGGACATCGATTTTGTAACTGCCGGAGTAATTATTGGAGTTTACTGGATATTTGTATTCGTTGTTGCCGGGCTTTATAAGAAACTCTATTTGGTTTCAAGGCTTGATGAATTCTTTAAAGCTTTAAAAGCGACTATTGTAGGGTCGTTGATTATTTATTTTTTATGGGATTTTGGTGAACAAGCTTCGTTTACCGTTGAGAGAACGGTTGTCCTGTTTTACTGGGGCTTTGTTTTTTCTGCTATCGCACTAAATCGCTTTATTATCAGGACCATTCAGCGTGTATATGCGCAACTTGGAAAAGGGCTTCACAGAACGATAATAATTGGTACCGGTAACACCGCAAAAATAGCCTATGACGATCTTATTAGAAACAAGACTCTCGGGATGGAAGTACTTGGATATGTGCAGGTAAATGGAAAGTCCCTGGATTCTGAGTGCGGAATAGAAAAAGATGAAGTAATAGGACATTTGGATAACATTACTGAAATCATCGAGGAGAGAAGAATTCAGGATGTTTTGGTAGCTGTTGAGCCAGAGAGAAGGAGAGACCTTGTAGATGTAATTTCGAAAGTCGACCATCCTGATATCACATTAAAGCTTTTGCCGGACTTTTATCAATTAGTAAGTGGGCTAAATAAGAGCAACCAGATATTCGGAATGCCCCTTATTGAGATCTCGCCAGAACCTATGCCACTTTGGGAAAAGGGTGTAAAAAGAATCTCTGATATTGTTGTTTCTATAGTTGTATTAACACTTCTTCTACCAGCTTTAATTGTTGTGGGGCTGATCATAAAATTTAGTTCACCGGGACCTGTAATTTATAAACAGAGAAGAGTGGGAAGGAACGGAAAGCACTTCACGATGTACAAATTCAGGACTATGAAGCTTAATGCGGAATCAGAAACAGGCCCCACCTGGGCAAAGGAAAATGATCCCCGTGTAACCAAGGTTGGTTATTGGCTGCGTAAGCTTCGACTGGATGAAATACCTCAGTTATTGAATGTTTTAAAAGGTTCAATGAGTTTAGTTGGGCCTAGGCCTGAAAGGCCACATTTTGTGGATCAGTTCAAGGTTCAAATTCCTCTATATACAAGAAGATTAAGAGTAAGGCCCGGAATTACAGGATGGGCGCAGGTGAAATGGAAGTATGATTCTTCATTGGACGATGTAAAAGAGAAAACCAAATATGATCTTTACTATGTAGAGAATACCTCTCTTCGAATGGATCTCAAGATATTGATTATTACCCTCATCACAATGTTCAAAGGAAAGGGGCAATAACGCATTGGATAAGGCGCTTGTAATCATACCGACATTTAACGAATCCGGAAATATTCGTAAGATCATCAAACGACTTTTAAAGCTTGATGAAGAGGTGGATATACTTGTTGTAGATGATGGTTCGCCAGATGGTACGGCAGACGTGGTTCGAAAAGCACAAAACGATTTCCCGGGAAGAATCCACCTTTTGGAACGAGAAGGGAAACAAGGGCTTGGGACTGCATATGTAATGGGGTTTAAGTTTGGGATTGAGCATGGATATGAATACCTCTGTGAAATGGATGCAGACTTCTCTCATTCACCAGAAGACATTCCTAAACTTATTGATGCGGTACGTAGTGGAGAATCAGATTTGGCTATCGGGTCAAGATATTGTGATGGCATAAGCATCATTAATTGGCCGCTGAGTCGACTCATTTTATCGTATTCGGCAAATATTTATGCCAGAACTATAACCGGACTTCCTGTATTTGATACAACCGCAGGGTTTAAATGCATCCATCGAAGAGTAGTTGAAAACATTGCACTCGACAGGATTCGGTCTAATGGGTATGCTTTTCAGATTGAATTGCACTTCAGGGCCTGGAAAGCAGGTTTCAAATTAAAAGAAGTCTCCATTATTTTCAGAGAACGAGAAGAAGGTGTCTCTAAAATGTCCAAAAAGATCGTCCGGGAAGCAATGTGGCGTGTATGGGCCATAAAGATGAGAAGTGTGTTTGGCCAACTTTAGTTTAATAACTCTCCTATAGTATGAGAGTTTGTATATATTCATGAAAAGAAAAAAATATTATGCAGTATTTAGATTTTGAACAACCAATTGCTGATTTAGAAAAAAAGATTGAAGAGCTAGAAAAGCTTTCTTCAGTGAGCGATGGAGTTCTTAACAAAGAAATTACCGGGTTAAAGAAAAAAGTTGATAGCCTTCGCGAATCTATATTCGCTAACCTTACCCGATGGCAAAGAGTGCAGTTAGCCCGCCATCCTGATAGACCATACACTTTGGATTACATCAAATTAATGACAGAGGATTTCGTAGAGCTACACGGCGATCGTTTCCATGCCGATGATAAAGCAATTGTCGGTGGGTTTGCTAAAATCGATGGTCAATCAGTAATGATTATTGGTCAGCAAAAAGGAAGAGACACAGCAAATCGACAATACCGTAATTTTGGAATGGCTAACCCGGAAGGATATCGAAAAGCACATCGATTGATGAAGCTGGCAGAGAAATTCAATGTGCCCATCATTACTCTTTTAGATACTCCAGGTGCATTTCCAGGTCTTGAGGCAGAGGAAAGAGGGCAAGCTGAAGCCATTGCCCGAAACCTGAAAATGATGGCTGTACTAAAAGTCCCTTTTATCACTATTGTAATTGGTGAAGGAGCAAGTGGTGGCGCTATCGGTATTGGTATGGGAAATGAAGTATACATGATGGAAAATACCTGGTATTCGGTTATTTCCCCTGAGTCTTGTTCCTCCATCCTCTGGAAAACATGGGACTATAAAGAGCAGGCTGCCGAAGTTTTAAAGCTTACTGCTACCGACCTAAAGGAACTTAAAGTGATTGATGGTGTAATAGATGAGCCATTGTCAGGTGCGCATCGTGATCATGAAGCAGCTGCTTTAGCTGTTAAGAAGCAAATACTTACCAGTTTAAAAAGGCTTAAAAAACTAACCCCTGAGAAACTTATCGAGCAACGGATAGAGAAATATTCTTCTATCGGCGAATTTGATAAAGTTTAAGTATTTAGTGTGCAATTTCCAGATAAAGACCCCGTGATAGAATTCGAGTATACCTTAAGGAGTAGGTATGGCGAAACGGATAAAATGGGGCATGTATATCATGGAAGATTCCTGGAGTATTTTGAGGTAGCCAGGGTTGAAATGATCCGGTCATATGGGTTGTCTTATAAAAAGATGGAAGACGAGGGAATTATGCTTCCTGTTATCCAGGCTGAACTGGAATATAAGTCACCTGTTTACTACGATGAAGAAATCCTTATAAAGATATTGGTTTTTGATACTCCTTCAGTACGTCTGCAAACATTCTATCAGGTATTCGCAAAAGAAAGAAATCAACTTTGTGTACTTGGCGCCGTTTCTCTTTGCTTTATGTCTGAGGAAACCAGGAGGCCGTGCCGTGCGCCACAATATTTCCTTGAAAGTCTGAACAAACTAAACTTAAAGTAAAAACCCAAACAAATGAGTATAAAGGCGCAACAGCTGGGAATGTACTTTTTGCTGATGGCACTAAGCTTAGTTGTGTTTGTAATTGCGCTTGGTCCGGGTTTGTTTAATAGTGCAGCTGTAAGTATTCTAAGCTGGCAACATGATGCCTTTCACTTACTATGTCACCAAAGTGCGGATAGGTCTTATTTTATTGGTGGGGTTAAAATGGCGGTTTGTTCCAGATGTATAGGGATTTATAGCGCTTTTCTTTTGGGAGTATTAATTATGCCGTTGATCCCACGATTTTTCTTTGTAATAAATCGGAAAATATTGCAACTAATAATAGTGGCAATCGTGATAAACTTTTTGGATGTTCTTGGAAACGGAATTGGCATTTGGACAAATACATTACATTCCCGATTTTTTCTGGGAGCTTTTTTTGGTTTATCACTGGCCTTAATTTTAACAAGTGAATTTTTCAAACAAATAAATATAAAGGAGAAGGATTATGGAAAGTGAATATGAAGAGTCCGGTTCAGACAGTTATTGGGCTTCTGTAATTTTTGGAGCACTGGTAATAGGTTTAATTATGTCGATTATGGGACTGCTTAGCCAATATATAACCATTAGCAACGAACCAACGGGAGCTAGTTTTGGTATTGGTCAGGCTATTGGAACACTGGCTTGTTTAGTAGGGGCGATTGGAGGTATTCTATCCACCAGGCACTACGCAAATAATGTTGATGATACATTTACCATTGGTAAAGGTGCATTGATTGGGTTTCTAACAGGTGTAGTTGGTGTATTATTAAGTACCATAGTTACCTTTATCTGGTTGTATATTGTTGATACTGGGTTAACTCAGACCTTTTATGAATGGCAAATCGCTAATGTAGAAGCGCAAAATCTACCGGATGCTCAAATGGAGATGGCTATCTCATTTATCCCGGATCCAAATTCAACTTCGGCAATCATGATGCAAGTTGGAATAGGTTTGGTAGTAGTAGGGATACTAAACGCTATATCCGGAATGATTGGAACAAAAATCTTTGCTAAAGACGAAGATTAATAAGTTTACAGAAGTACTACATGGAAGAGGATAATATCACTACAAACCCTGAAGAGTTTGTAACATTTCAATCAGAACAACTGCCTCTTCCATGGAATGAGAGAAACGGGTTTCCCCATTGGGTAATGGGGATTATCTGGGTAGTTGTAGCCTTTATTGGTTTCAATGTTGTTGGAGCTATTGCAGGTGCGATTGCTGCAATTACAGTAGCTGAGGATTTGACAGATCCTGTAGCTATTATCAGTTCAATTTCTGAAAACGTTGATATCCTTTTTCTTGTAAATACAATTGGCCAGGTTAGCGTGATGGCACTTGGTACACTGCTCATTGTAAAACTTAGTGCAGTCAAAGGTCAAAGAACTGAATTTCTAAGGCTGAAACTAACAAAGAACGTGTGGTTAGTTACAGCACTATCAGTATTACTTGTAGTTTTAGCTTACCCAACAGTAATATTTTTAGGTTGGTTAAATTCTTTTGTGCCAGCACCTGACTGGATGATGGAGGTTCAGCAGTCTATGGCTGACCTGATTACCAAATTTTTAAAGTCTGACAATGCTTTACTTCTTGGACTTTTTCATATAGGAATAATTCCATCAGTTTGTGAGGAAATTATGTATCGCGGATATGTAATGCGTTCTCTTGAAAAGAGTAAAGGGGTTATTTTTGCAATTTTTGTATCGGGAATTATTTTCGGTGCCTATCACATGCAGATAACTAATATCCTTCCTCTTGCAGCTTTGGGCATTCTCTTTGCCTATGTCACGTATATATCAGACAGCATTATTCCGGCTATGTTCGCTCACTTTGCTAATAATGGTGGACAGGTTATTATGAGCTCCTTTTACCCTGAAATGCTGGATGAAACGGTTACTCCCGATACCGAAATGCCGTTTCTTTTAATTTTTATTAGTATGATTCTTACCTCAGGTTTGCTTTTCTTTATACATAAAATGAAAAAACAACCTGAACAGGGAACATGAGTTTATTCCAGGATTCCAAACCTAATGATATTGAAAACTGGGTTTGTGTATTAGAGAGTACTTTTGACTATGAGATAGAATTAGCCAGGAACTACCTGTCGAATTTGAAAATTCCGTCTAATATCCTTTCGAAACGAGATACTGCATATAGCCTGGTTGTTGGAGATATGGCCCAGATTTATTTATATGTGCCTAATGAGTTTGAGAAAAGGGCCAGGAAAGTACTTGAAGCCCTGAATGAATCAAATGATGAAACAGGTTTCGAAGATGGTGAAGATAATTGAGCGAGTTAGTTAAAAGAGTACTTTTTGCTGTCCCAGCCGCAGCACTTCTTATATGGTTAACCTGGCTTGGGGATTGGTACTTTAAGGGACTGGTCATCATCATAGGGATTTTTATCCTTCATGAGATTATTCTTTTGTTGAGTAAAACTTCTTCAAAAGTAGACGCCATATTTCCGTTCATATTTGGGATATGGGTAATGCTTTCGCATGAAATACCATTTAGCCTGGAAATTGGATTTGGGATTCTTTTGTTATTTGTTGCCGTTCAAACTTTTAATACCTCCACTACATCGTTATCTGAACTCACTTCCAGTTTTTTTGCAGGTATATATGCACCTGTAGGAATGCTTTGTCTTATATTAATTAACTCGAGAGGGAGCAATGAGGAAGGTTTTATGCTCACTATGATATTGTTCATGATGGTTTGGGGAAGTGATATATTTGCTTACTTCGGAGGGAAGGCGTTTGGTAAGCGTGCACTTGCACCTGATATAAGTCCAAATAAAACATGGGAAGGCTTTTTTTCAGGGTATATCGGGAGCGCTGTACTCTCAATTGCTTTCATCTACCTGGTTCCTCTTTCTTCTCCTTTATCATTGATTCAACTACTACCTTTGGTTTTATTAGTAGGTACTTTCGGCCCAATTGGAGATTTGTTGGAAAGTAAGCTGAAGAGAAAGGCTGGAATCAAAGACTCATCGAATATTCTCCCGGGACATGGTGGCTTTTTTGATCGTTTTGATGCACTTATTCTGGCGGCCCCTGTAGCTTTGATTTACCTGAGAATTCTGGAAGCAACCGGAAACGTTTCGTTTTAGATTTCTATTTATGTATTAGAAATCTTCTCATACTTCTAAAACAGATTCATGAAAAAAATATTAATTACCGGCGGAACTGGTTTTATAGGACAAGAGTTACGAACGCTTCTCCTACAAGAAGGACATTACATAACTGTAATAACCCGAAGCCCTAAGAAGTATGCTGATGAAGCAGCCAAAAATCAGCGATTTATTTCCTGGGATGATGATTTGGTATCAGTGATGAACGAGGTTGATGTAGTTATACATTTGGCTGGAGAAGGCGTTTTTAATCAACGTTGGACAGAAGAGGTTAAACAGAGTATTTACGATAGTAGAATCGATAGTACAAAAAAGCTGGTAGAAGCAATCGGACTAGCTGATGAAAAACCCGAACTATTGATATCAGCGTCAGCATCAGGTTACTATGGTAACAAAGCGGACAAAGTGCTGGATGAGACAGCGCCTGTAGCGGAAGATTTCCTGGCAGAAGTATGTAAAGACTGGGAAGCTGAATCTCAGAAAGCAACAGAATTTGGTGTTCGTGTTGCTAATCCCCGAATAGGAATTGTGCTTGAGAAAAATGGCGGCGCGTTAGAAAAAATGATCCCTCCATTCCAGTTTTTTGTTGGAGGCCCTGTTGGTGATGGAAAGCAATATATGAGCTGGATACATAGAATGGATTTATGTAGTGCGATAATGGCTCCATTAACGAATCCCGAGATCAGTGGAGCCTATAATGTCTGCGCGCCAAACCCTGTAACCATGAATGAATTCTCAGATACTTTAGGCTCTATAATGAATAGGCCTTCTGTTTTTAGAGTTCCAGGGTTTGTTTTAGAATTGGCTTTCGGGGAAGGAGCAAAGCCAATTATGGATAGCATCAGGATGCAACCGAAGGTTTTACAAGAGCAAGGCTTTGAGTTTCAGTTTGAAGAACTTGAAGAAGCTCTTGCCGATATCCTGGCCTAGACCAAATAAATTATTCCTCAGGCTTATTGATAGTCCAGCAACGTAAACCTTCCCTGGTATTGGCAATCAACTCTTTCAACCCGTCTCCATTCAAATCGGCGATTATCGGGTACTTCATGCCGGAAGTAGGGATATTAAATAACCTTTTGTCAGTAAGAACCTCCCATGCAAAAAGTCGACCGAATTCAGCAAGAGAAATAATCTCCATCAGGTTGTCACTATTCAGATTTATAATCTGAGGCGCCATGGTTAATGAGGCAGGTTGCCCCAAGCTATGAGTTAACTCCAGTTCACCATCTGGGTTAAACATGAAAAGAGATCCGTTTAAACTCTGTGTTATATAAAGATCGGAGCGGTAGAAACGGGTGCTGTCTTTAAGTAATACATTTTCCGCAACCGAAATACTGGTTAATGGACTATTATTAGTATACAAAGACTTGATTGAAACAGAATCCTGTTGAATACTGATCGCAAGTGAATCTTTAAAACTTGGGGATTTACCGATAGAATAAATGTAGCCATCAGCCGCAGCTCCCAATACCTGGTTTTCAAAGATATATGGAGAGCTGGTAAAAGTTGAGTTTATAAACGTTGGATAACCCGGGCGAACTCCACCGCTTCTTAACCAACTATGAAGAATATTCTGAGAATAAACCCAGATTGACCATGTATCATCAACCTGTTCAAAAGTCGGCGTATTAGTAACTATCGCATTAGTAAATTGGGGCCATCCTCTTACGTTTTGCCCTCTGCCATCGATAACATGAATCTTACGGTTCTCAGTAGCTACGATTATTTCAGGTATGCCATTTCTGAGTACATCAGTAACTACTATAGGAGCGCTTATACGCTCACCAATTTCGATAGGGAATTGGGGAAGGGAGTTTCCGCCTTCATTCCAGGCATAAATTTTGGTACCTGCTGCAAGTAAAATAATCGGTTGTCCATTTCCATACCAATCATATAGTATAGGACTGCCAATCGGAGTATCTCCATTTGTAGATGCTTGCATCACAACGGTGCCATCAAAAGCCAGAGCCATGACGGATCCAGATTCAGTCGAGAAAATAATTTCATCGGTGCTGCTCCCAACAATGTCCCCAAGAATTGGTTTCCCGGTAAGCTCCTCATTATTGATCGGAAGAACCCAGAGCTCATCATAAGGCTGGATGGAGCCTTCTTCTGTGAGAGATTTGAACGAAAAATTAACAGAAGAGGAGTTGTTTACCCTGGAGAACTCCATATTTGTAATATCATACTTGCTCAATAACCCGTTAAGAAAGTTCTTTGGCAGCAGAAAGGGTTGAACAAACTTTTCGAAATTATCTGTATAAGACCAGACAAGCCCACTAACCTCAGTAGACATCGCTTCCTTAGCCGTTGAATAAGTATCATCATAATACATAGTTCTTCGCCTGTTCCTGTCAGCATCAACACTCTCAGAAAGGCCTTTACGCTTCGAAATAGCTACTACATCTCGTGAAAAGGAAAGATAGAAATCAGTAAATGGAGCAATCTCAGATCCAATAAGTTGTGCCAGTACCGGGCTATTGATAGCATATGAATTTCCTTGTTTTGAGATCAGTCCCAGCTCATCAAACTCATCCAGTTTACTTCTAAAAGAAGCGGCATTCTCAAGCTTTCTTAGAAAAAGAAACTCCCCGGTAGCTAAAAGTCCGGACTCAGGAAAAGCCACAAAAGCAAACTCATCTCCAGTTGCCAAAGCCAAATCCCGGTAAACCGAATTGTTATCAAGAAGGAGTGAATCAAGACTAGTGAGAATAGGGTTCGAGATTGGAGGAGGGGTGAAACTAGGCGCCAGCCTGAAAATGGCAAAAGTAGCTGCGTTACTGGCAATAAAACGATCGAGTATAATTGGCTTATTCGAAGATGTTAAGGCATCAATCAAGATGGAATGCGTGGTATCTTTTAGCTCTATAGTACCAGTAAAGTCAAATGTTGGTGTTTCTGAGTCGGATGGAGTAAAAATCAGTGAAGCTGGTTTGGTACCCTGGAAAGAACCCATTATTGATGGTCGATACCCTACATTTACAAACTGTTGAACCCAGTTATCAATGTGTTCGGTATTTACAATAAGTTGACCGGGAATAGGCTCATCCGTCATTTCAATGCTTTCTCCTTCACCCAGGTAAGATCTCAGGGTACTTTCAATTGCTACACTTGATTGCGACATAACAAGCCAGTTGTTAACCTGTGCTGCAAAAACAGTGAGTTGATTAATATGAAGTTTATGAATGGTGACCGAATTGAATAGATAGTTATTCTGAGTGAAAGGCTCGTAGAATCGTTCAGCCCAAAATTTGATATCTTCGTTCGTATCAGAAATCCAGATAAACTGTGATTCGGTTGAAGAAGAAGGATAAAGAACCAGAGCCTTTAGATTAAGCAGGTTTGTTACTGAAGAATCAACAGCTACAACCTGTTGAAGAGAGTTGGGTGTCAGATCATCCAAAATAGAAGCGTATTCTGTATTAGGAATATCTGTCAGGCTTATGGTACTTTTAGGAACAATTACGAATGTAGATTCTAACGGAATTAATTTGATCCAACTTTGCTGTGGGACAGAATTACATCCCCAAAAAACAATGATGCAAAAAAAAGTAATGATTGAACTCAGTATGCGTTGCATAGTTGGAATAAGATCTTTCTTTTTGAATATTAGTGTATCTAAGTAAGCCTGTAAAAACGAAAAAGTTCCGGGCCTTATCCCAAATAAAATAACATTTTTTAAAGCAAAGTGAGTTTTTTAAGTCCCCTTTTTTTGATCGCCATTTCTGCAGTAGGGCTTCCGCTTATCATTCACCTTTTAAATTTAAGGCGACCCAGGAAAGTTCAGTTTTCGACGCTCTCCTTTTTTAAAGAGCTCCAGAAGACCACAATTCGGAAAATCAGGATTAAAAGATACTTGCTACTTCTGTTTCGTTTGCTTGCGGTTGCTTGTCTTGCTTTTGTACTATCACGGCCGTTTTTGCCACCGGGCCTGGGGACCTCAGGCAATAGCTTAGCTCCTGCTTTGAATACCATACTTATTGATAATAGTATCAGCATGAGTAGAATTGGCCAAAACGGACCACTTCTTGAACAGGCTAAAGAAATAGTAAAATCGATTGAAGCAACTTCAAAAGAAAGCGATCGGTTTATACTCCAGGTAACGAACGGCGAAAGCCAATACTCTACAATCTTAGGCCATAGCCAGTTACTAAGAAAACTTGAGGAACTAAGTTTTACTTCTTCCGGAAATTATGGAACACAAAGAATAGAAGGGTTAGTAGAGATATTGGAAGATGTTCCTTATGAGAATAAAAGGCTTTTTGTTATCACGGATGGTCAAAGAAGCCAGTTTTTGGGTGAAAACAGGATTGAAAATATACCGGAAACAATCACGGCAACATTTATTAACCTGGGTGAGGTTGATGTGCAAAACACAGTTGTAGCAAATCTGGAATCCTCAACCAACATGATAGGAGTAGGTTTACCTGTAAACCTTGCGGTTACTATTCAAAATAAAAGTGAAGTACCAGTGGCCAATCAATTTCTTTCACTGGAAGTTGAGGGTGAACTTGTGGGGCAGTATTCGGTATCTCTGCCTGCTGGAGGGCAGGAAATATATACCTTTGAAGTATCTCCATCTAAGATTGGTTCATCAAACGGGAAAGTGATTGTTGAAGGAGATGAATTCACGCTCGACAATGAGACATTCTTTACGATCGAGGTTCCTGAGTCACGAAATATTTTATGGGTAAGAGAAGAAGAGAACACTGAGTTTGATTCCTATACCGGGGTTGTACTTGAAGCATCAGGAAGTAACGATTCCCAGCTATCTTATACAGAATCCGGGGTAGAGATATTAGGAACCTCTGACCTGAAAAATTATGATGCAATTATTCTCGACGGATTAAGAACTGTACCGGATTTTGCATTTGAGAATTTACTTGACTTCGTTCAATCAGGTAAAGGCATTGTATTTTTCCCTTCTGAAACAGGGGATATTAGGAACTATAATTCATTCCTGGGCCAGTATAATGTTGGGAGTTTTGAAGGTATCCTGGGAGAATATGCATCCTTTAATTCCATCTCAAAGGGTAATCAACTCCAGGAAGATCACCCGATATTTGCCGGGCTATTTGAGCAGGAAACCGCAGAAGAACTTCGGATCGCAAACCCTGATGTGTACTATTATTTCAAGCTTAAACCATCTACCTCTCCGGGAGGGTTTAATATTATTACATTAAATAGCTCTGACCCCTTAATCCGGGAAAAACGATTCGGAGAAGGCCGCCTTTTGGTTTCAACTACTGGAAGTGATTTAGGATGGTCTAATTTTCCGGTAAAGCCTCTGTTTGCTCCCTTCTACTACCGAACATTTCTATATGCTTCTTCATCAGATGAAGGTGGTTTTGTAGAACATAAGCTGGGAGATGTATTTGAGTGGATTGGTAATACAAACATGCAAGAAACAGAACTGGATGTGGAAGGGAATGTTGTATTTCCTGAAGCTACAGTCACTCCTTCAGGAGTAAGAGTAAATCACCCGGCTGAAAACTGGGTTCCGGGATGGGTAACCATTAAAGATAGTGAGCGTGCCTATTCTATTGCGGTGAATATGGAACGTGAGGAGTCGGAATTTGTTCAACTTAATGAGGACGAAAAAGACTTTATTGTAGAAGGGATGACTTTTGTAGATGCATTTGGTCTCAATAGTGAATCTCTTCAGAATGAAATAAAGGCATCAGGACTAGGAAGAGAAATTTGGAGTTGGTTTATGATGGCAGGAATTGTTTTTTTGGTGATGGAATCACTGATATCAATTTTCTATAAAGCAGAAACGATTAGTTAATGAAGGAAATACTCTTCATATTTTTCCAGGGAACAGTTGTACTGTTTACAATAGCTTCCACCATTTTAGCGGGTTATTCGCTTATGAATAAGTTTCGCCTCAGGAATGTGCGCCTCAACTGGAGAGCAGGCAAGATGAAAGGCTACCCTCTTTTTGCAACGGTTTTTCTGGGTTTAATTTCAGTGTTAGGTTTATTCGTTTTTGTAATAGAGGACTTCAAAAACTACCAGCTGTTTGCGGCTTACGTATGGATTGGCTGTATGTGGTTTATCTCGAGCTATCTTGCCTCAAAGCATTATATCACAGACCATGGCATAGTAAAAAACCTTAACGAACCTTCTCAGACTATCCCCTGGTTTCAGATCATGGACTTTGTAGAAAAAGAATCGCTCCAAAGCTCAGAGTTTATATTTACCTATTCAGAGATAAATAAAAGCCTGACAAAAGGGTATAAGCAATTGAAGTTGATTGTGCCTGTTAACCGGCGCAAAACGTTTAAAAAGATCGTATCTTTAAAGCTTAAATCTCGTTTCGAGAGTGAGGAACTACCGGAAATAGATCTCCGGAAAATTCAAGAAGAATAAAGGACAAGATATTTGTTAGACGACGTTAAAAACTCAGACATACAGAAAGAACGAGTTATGCTAGTAGGGCTTTATGGCCCGGAAATTTCCAGACATCAGGCAGAGGAATATATTGAAGAGCTGGAGATGCTTACCGATACTGCAGGCGGAATAACCGTTGAGAAAGTACTGCAAAACAGAACGCGGCCGGATGTATCTACATATATCGGTAAAGGAAAGCTACAGGAACTTAAAGGGCAGTTAAAAGCACTGAATATAGGTACATTAATTTTTGATGATGACCTTACTCCAACGCAAATAAGAAATATCGAGGCAGGAACAGATGCCAAAATTCTGGACCGAAGCGCACTTATCCTGGATATCTTTGCTTCACGAGCTAAAACTGCAGCTGCAAAAACACAGGTTGAACTTGCCCAGCTACAGTATTTGCTTCCAAGATTGACCCGATACTGGACTCACCTTTCTCGTCAGTCAGGTGGTATCGGGACTAAAGGACCCGGGGAAACACAGATCGAGACGGATAGAAGAATTATTGGGCAAAGAATAGGGATTCTTAAGAGTAAACTGGAAAAACTGGATCGGCAAAGAACCACTCAAAGAAAAGGCAGGGAAGGAATGAACAGGGTTTCCTTTGTCGGGTATACCAATGCCGGTAAGTCTACTTTGATGAATGCGCTCACTGAGTCAGATGTGCTTGCTGAGAACAGGCTTTTTGCGACCCTGGACTCTACCGTTCGCCGTCATCAGCTTACGAATCATGAAGTACTCCTTTCCGATACTGTAGGTTTTATAAGAAAGCTACCTCACAACCTGATTGAAAGTTTTAAATCAACATTAGATGAAGTTCGCGAAGCTGATATCCTTCTGCATGTGGTAGATGGATCATCCAATATGGTTCATGAATATATCGATGTAGTAGAAACAACACTTGAAGAACTGGATGCTACTAATAAGCGAACACTTCTGGTTTTAAATAAGGTTGATAAAATGGATGCTACCCAAATCGCAAATATGAGAGAAGACTATCCTGAGTCTGTATTTATCTCAGCTGAAAGAGGGATTGGCTTATCTGAACTGGAAGAAAAAATTGAAGAGCTTATTGAGTCAGGATATTCAAGACATACCCTTCAGATACCAGTTTCAAAGTATAAAGCGGTTGCTTTTATTCACAATCATGCGAATGTAGAAAGTGAAGTGTATGAAGAAAATGATGTAAAATTGACTTTCAGCATAGCCAAAAAAGATTTTGAGCAATTATCTTATTTGTTAGATACTATTGGGATAGAAAAAGAGGTTATATAACCATGGTTGTAAAAGAAATACTAAATACCGACATAGCCCCGCTTAAGATTTCAGACACTGTTGGTCTGGCGCTCACAAAGCTTGATCTCTTGCACATAACCAGGTTCGCAGTTGTTGAGGAAGGAAAGCTTGTTGGTATGGTAGGTCTTGAAACCTTGATAGAAGTTGATGACGAAACAGTATTGATCGATGAAATTCCTTTAGACGATAGTATTTCTATTCCTGAAACTCAGCACTTGTTTGAAGCAGCAAGGAAAATGCTGGATCACGAGCTATATGTAGTGCCGGTAACAGATGCAGATATGAACTTCCTGGGGGTGATCAGGAAAAGAGAAGTACTGGAAGCCCTAGGTGATGTATTTAATCTCAAATCATATGGTTCTGTATTAACTATTGAAATGATGCCTTATGATTTTACGCTCTCTGAATTGATTCGAATTATCGAGATAGAAGGAGCAAAAATTCTTGGTGTAGCAGTTCAGCAACCTGGTGACAAGACTGATTTCTTTAGAGTATCAATAAAACTAAACCTTGAAGATTCTTCAGCAGTAAGTGCTTCTCTTGAACGATTCGGATACGTTGTAACCTCCCAGGTGAGTAGTGCAACCATAGAACAAAATTTTTCTGAGCGAGCTGACGAACTTATTCGCTATCTTGACATATAAGAAGTAATTCCTAACCTAAATACTTTGCGATTTTAATGCGCCTTGATGTCAAAAGCAGCTTCTTAATACTCCTGATTAGTATTACCAGTATTCGGGCTATTTCAGCTCAGGATATCCAAACCTCATCCACTGTAAATTACGATAAAGGTATATCGCTTTATATTGATGGTTTCTTTGAAGAATCGGTATATGAGTTAAATAAATTCAGAGAGATTAATCCTAAGCATGAGTTGGGAATATCTGCAGACTATTACATCGCAAGAGCTAAAACAGGTTCAGATTCGACCAAGATAGAATCATTTTACCAGGAGTTTATCCTGCAATACCCTGGGAGCGATCTTTCGGTAATACTGCTCAAAGATCTAGGGCATAGATATACTGATAATGGTGATTACGAAGCAGCCATTAAATATTATAACCAGGCTATTACCTCATGGATGGGAAATGCCCGCGCTGCAGAAACAACCTATTGGATAGCTGAGGCTGCAGCTGAAAATAATGATTATGTAGAGTCCCGCCGATACTTCCTAAAACTGGCAGATGATTACCCGGAATCTGATTGGGCGCCAAAAGCATTGTATGTGAGAGGTAGGTTATATCTGGCTGAAAACGAGTATGATTCCTCTGCCATTGCCTTTGAGTTATTAAGATCAAGATATCCCAACAAACCAATCACCAGAAGATTAGGTACGGCTCTGGGAGAATCTTACTACCAGCAAGGCAGATACCAGGAGGCTATTGAAGCCCTGGATAGTCAAATGTCTTATTTAGATGATGACTCCAAGATACGAGCCCTTTTCCTGATGGCTGAAGCCCATAACTATTTGGGTAATTATGACGAAGCTACAAAAGATTACCTTCAATACATCAACATGACAAAAGGGACAAACCTTGAGGCACCGGCACATTATGGGTTAGGTTGGTTGTATAATCGGCAGGAGATTTTCCATTGGGCAGCGCAGTCTTTTGAAAAGGCGATTACCGGAGATGACGAACTTTCCAGAAAAGCTACCTATTACGAAGCGGTGAATCACAAACTAGGTGGTAACTACCAGCTTTCTATGGATACTTTCCGGGAGTTTGGAGACAAGTATAAAAGCGGGCTCTGGGTAGAAGAAGCTTATTATGAATGGTCTATTTCTGCATTCGAAGGTGGAGACTATGGGGAATCTATCGAAACACTGCTCACACTGATTCGAAACCAGGAAAGTTTAAAATCTCCTGGGAAAGTATACACGATGCTTGGGGAAGCCTATTTCGCCAATAATGAATTTACCAGGGCGTCTTTGGCTTTCGAAGAGGCAGAAAAAGCTGCTGATATTGATCCTTCATTGAGAAGACAAGCAAGATTTCAAAAAGCATGGATTTTATTCAGAAATCAGGCCTATGAGCAAGCCCAGCCAATATTTGAGGCGGTATACGCTGAAGCTCCTGATAGTGAACTTGGAGCTGAATCACTGTTCTGGAGTGCTGATAGTTATTACAAACTGGAACAGTATGGTGATGCAGCTCGCCGTTTTAAACTCTTTGTAGAAAACTTCTCTGATAATGACATGATTGGAGCAGCCCGGTACTCACTCGGTTGGAGTTATTTTAAAACCGGGCAGTTCGATTTGGCTGTTGGACCTCTCGAAGATTTTCTTAACAACTACAATCCTCCTCCAATAGCTCTTTTCCCATATGATATTGATACCAAGTTGAGGATTGGGGATGCTTACTACGCACTCGGTGATTATCGAAACGCCATCAGATTCTATAACCAGGCAATAGGTGCCGAACCAGGTGGCGATTATGCTATGTTCCAGGTAGCGAATGGATACTATCGCTCGAACAGGACTTTTGAAGCAGTAAGTAATTTCAGAAGAATGCTTCGCATATATCCATTTAGCAGGCTTCGCGAGCAGGCGCAATATAATGTGGCTTACATTTACCTGAATACATCAAACTATTCACAAGCCATTGAAGAATTTCAGACGGTGATAAACCGATACCCTGGAACCGACTGGGCTGCGCGTTCGCAATACAATATTGGCGATGCATATTATAATGCTGGTGAATATGATAGAGCAATCGAATCATACAAAAGAGTACTCGATAATTACCCCAGAAGCAGGTACATCATTGAAGCAATTAACGGGATTCAATATGCTCAGCTATCTTCAGGAGGATCTGATAGCAGCTCAGTAATTTTAGAAGAGTTTTTAGGTGATAATCCCCAAAGCTCAACTGCTGACAGACTGAGATATCGCCAGGCAGAAACAGTATTTCAGACAGGCGACTATGAAGGAGCGGTACGAGAATTCAGGCAATACCTGAGGGTTACAAATTCCGATAACCTGGCTCCAGAAGCTTACGCGAATTTAGGAGAATCATATTATCAACTTGGGCAAGTAGACCGAGCCATTTCGTCATATCAAACTATAGTAGATGATTATCCGGGAGACAGCCAGGTTCCATCCGCTCTCACCTCGCTTGGAATGCTTTATTATGAGCAGGGAGAGTTTGAAACTTCGCATGGTTATTTCGATCAGTTGCTAAGAACAGCCAACAGGTTTGCCCAGGAAGCTTATATAGGGATGGGAAATGCCAGCCTGGCACAGAACCAGCTACAAGTTGCACGGGGCGAATATGAAAGCGGATTAAGAGTTAACCCGGGAAATGAAGCTGCAAGTGTAGGTCTTGGGAAAGTAGCAGTAGCTGAAGAAAACTATGAAGAAGCGCAACGCATTTTGGCTCCGATAGCAGATAGAAATACAACAGATATCGGTGCTGAGGCACAATTCTACTTGGGTAAAATTCAGCAAGAGCAGGGTAATTATGAAGAAGCCATTTCAGAATATGCGAAAGTAAAGATTCTCTTTGAAGCTTTTGACAACTGGGTTTCCCTCGGAATGTATCATTCTGCCGAGTGCAATATTCTTATGGGTAACAGGGGAGATGCACTAGCCATTTTGAATGAGATTATTGAGTTCTATCCTGGTACCGAAGCTGCAGCCAAAGCCCAGGCCCTGATTGATCAAAGCGACTCATAAGCTCTTATTTTAGGAAAGGAATTTAGCAAACATTCTAAGACTGAATTCCATAACTTCGTTGCGAGCAACGTCACTCTAAATGTTCAATCGATATCAATGATCAAAACCGTAGCACCGGCTTTTTCATTAAAAGGCACTATTACACCTCCGGCTGATAAGTCTATCTCACAAAGAGCAGCGATTTTTTCGTTATTGCACGAAGGGAAGTCTGTAATCCGTAATTACTCCCCGGCGCAGGACCCGCAAAGCGCACTGGAATGTGTTCAAATGCTTGGTGCTGAGGTTACAAAACTGGATGATGTTGTTTCTATTGAAGGCCGTGGACGCTATGGAATTCAGCCTATGTCTGATGAGTTAGACTGTGGGAATTCAGGTACTGCAATGCGGTTGCTATCCGGAGTCTTAGTTGGGTCAGGCTCTTCTGTAAAACTAATTGGTGATCCTTCACTTTCTGCCCGTACCATGAAAAGAATTATTGAGCCGCTCGAAGAAATGGGAGCTCATATTCTTGCGCGAAATAGTGAGTATGCACCGCTTTTTATTACAAGAGAAGATCCATTCAAGCCAATGGAATACGAGCTGCCTATACCAAGTGCGCAGCTCAAATCATGTATTTTATTAGCAGGGTTATTTGGAGAAACACCGACAAGGGTTATTGAAAGCCTTCCAAGCCGGGATCATACCGAGCGATTATTAAAACTGAATGTGGAAGAGAAAGAGGGAAAGAAAATAATTTCTGCTTCACAAGCTGATAAGATTCCGAATCAGAGTTATACCATTCCCGGAGACTTCTCTGCTACAGCCTTTTGGTTGGTGGCAGGATCAATAGTGCCGGATTCAGAAATAAGATTAGAAGGTACAGGGCTAAACCCAACTCGAAGTGCTTTACTAAAAGTTCTCAAAGATATGGGCGCGGATATTACGATTGAGAACGAGAGGATGGAAGGAGCTGAACCCGTAGGAGATATCATTGTGAGAACTTCCGAACTCAGAGCCACGAGTATTGACCCTGGAATCATTCCAAACTGTATTGATGAACTCCCGATTATAGCAGTGGCAATGACCTTTGCCTATGGCACCTCATCTATCATGGGCGCTGAAGAATTACGTCATAAAGAAACCGACCGGATTATGGCCATTGCAAAAATGCTGGATGCTGTTGGTGGGAATTACGAAGAAATGGAGGATGGTCTTGTAATCAGGGGGAACCCGGATTTTACTTTTGAATCAGGGCAATTCAAAAGCTTTCATGATCACCGCATTGCAATGGCTTCAGCTATCCTGTCTTTGAGAGGAAACTCAGAGTCCGAAATAGAAGATGCTGAGAGTGCTGCCGTATCTTATCAGGGCTTTTGGGAAGATTTAGAAGCATTAAGAGACTAATAGACCCAAACAAGGAATACTTCAAAATTCTAGATTCCTTGTTGGCTATTCCCTGTTCCCCTTTCTTCCTGCCAATCCGTCCGTCAATACGTCAGTTTAAGAATTCATCATAAAAGTTGGCATTGTGCTTGCTTAACCAATTTCGAATTAAACAAAATGGTGAGCACTATGGGAGACTTCACAGAATTTGGAATCGAAATTGAAAAGCATCTTTCTAAGATTGGAAAAGATGTGCAGCAGTTCATGGAAAAAGTAGTTCCTCTGAATAACGAGGACAGAGACTTTGCTCCTGATTGTGACATTCTTGAAAGCGAGGAAGAGTATAAAATACTATTAGACCTTCCAGGGCTTGCAAAAAAGGAAATAGGGATTGCGCTTAAAGACCAGGTTCTCACAATCAGAGGAGAACGTGAAGTTACTGCTGGAGAAGGCGAAGAGTTTAAGAGAAAAGAAAGAAAACGCGGTGCGTTTGCTCGCTCATTTGCCCTTCCTGAAAATGTGAATACAGCAGAAATTAGTGCAAGCTTTAGAAACGGAGTATTAACAGTATCTATGCCAAAATCAGAAGCATTAAAAGATACGACCTCTATTCCAGTGAACTAAGAAGTTCAGAAAGAATATCAAAACGATAATTAATAGTAATAGAATAAAATAGATTTAGACCAATGGGAAAAATCATCGGAATTGACTTAGGAACTACCAACTCGTGCGTTGCTGTAATGGAGGGTAACGAACCAGTAGTAATCCAGAATGCAGAAGGTGGTAGAACTACTCCTTCTGTAGTAGCTTTTAGTAAAGACGGCGAGCGTCTTGTAGGTGCTCCTGCAAAACGCCAGGCGATTACTAACCCGGATAAAACCGTTGCTTCTGTAAAGAGATTTATGGGACGCATGCATAATGAGGTTACCGGAGAAACAAAGCAGGTAGCTTACAAAGTGGTAAAAGGGGAAGACGGAACAGCTCGTGTTGAGATTGATGACCGTAAATATGCTCCCCAGGAAATTTCTGCTATGGTACTTCAAAAAATGAAGCAAACTGCAGAAGAGTATCTTGGTGAAAAAGTAACTGAAGCAGTAGTAACTGTTCCGGCTTATTTCAATGATGCTCAGCGTAAAGCAACTCAGGAAGCAGGGAAGATTGCCGGCCTTGAAGTAAAAAGAATTATTAACGAGCCTACAGCTGCTGCGTTAGCATACGGCCTCGATAAAAAAGATGTAGATCAAACAATTGCTGTATATGACCTTGGTGGTGGAACATTTGATGTTTCTATCCTGGAATTAGGCGATGGTGTATTTGAAGTAAAATCAACTAATGGTGATACACATCTTGGTGGTGATGACTTTGACCAGCGAATTATTGATTTCCTTGCTGATGAGTTCAACAAGTCTGATGGAATTGATCTTCGTAAGGATCCAATGGCTATGCAGCGTTTGAAAGATGCAGCTGAAAAAGCCAAAATCGAACTTTCCAGCTCAGCTAAAACGAATGTAAACCTTCCTTTTGTTACTGCAACACAGGATGGCCCAAAGCACTTAAACGTGGATTTAAGCCGCGCTAAATTCGAGCAATTAGTTGACGATTTAGTAAAACGCTCTATCACACCATGTGAGAAAGCACTTAAAGATGCGGGTTTAAACAAGAGTAATATCGACCAGGTGATTTTGGTAGGTGGTTCAACACGTATTCCTCGAATCCAGGAAGCAGTTAAAGAGTTCTTTGGAAAAGATCCAAGCAAAGGCGTTAATCCGGACGAAGTAGTGGCAGTTGGTGCGGCTATCCAGGGTGGTGTACTTTCAGGAGATGTAGAAGATGTTGTTCTTCTTGATGTAACTCCGCTTACTCTTGGGATCGAGACATTAGGCGGTGTTATGACTCCGCTTATTGAAGCTAACAGCACAATTCCTACCAGTAAGTCACAGGTTTTCTCAACAGCTGCTGACAACCAAAGCAGTGTAGAAATTCATGTACTTCAGGGAGAAAGAGCCCAGGCTGCAAGTAACCGTACGTTAGGTCGTTTCCATTTAGACGGGATTCCACCAGCGCCACGTGGCATGCCGCAAATTGAAGTAACTTTTGATCTTGATGCTAACGGTGTAATTAACATAGTTGCGAAAGATAAAGGAACCGGAAAAGAGCAAACTATTCGAATCGAATCTTCTTCAGGACTATCTGATGAGGATATCGAAAAAATGAAGCAGGCTGCTAAAGATCACGAAGAAGAGGACAAGAAAATTCGTGAGAAAGTAGAGAAAATGAACCAGGCTGATGGCCTGATTTTCTCAACCAAGAAGCAACTTGACGAATACGGTGACAAAATTTCTGAAGCGAACAAAACAGCTATTGAAGAAGCTGTAGCAAAACTTGAAGAAGCACACAAAGCAGAAAATCTGGATGAGATTGATGCTGCGGTAGAAGCTGTAAATACAGCCTGGACTGCTGCTTCTGAAGAAATCTACGCTGCTACACAAGCTGAAGCCGCTGCTGGTGGTGGAGATGCTGGTGCAGGTGCAGAAGGTGCTACCGCTGAAGATGCAACTTCAGAAGCGGAAGAAGCTGTAGAAGCGGACTTCGAAGTTGTTGACGAAGAGGAAGACGACAAGAAGTAAGCATTAGCTAGCTTAAAAATTTAAAGCCCCAATTATTTAGTTGGGGCTTTTTTTGTGCTTATCTTGAACAAATGAATATCCTGGCTATTGAATCATCCTGCGACGATACTTCCGCATCGGTTTTAACCGATGAAGGCGTACAGTCGAATGTGATCGCTTCTCAATCTATCCATATTAAATTCGGAGGAGTAGTTCCTGAATTAGCTTCGAGGGCTCATCAGCAAACTATTTCCCAAACCGTAGCTCAGGCCCTGGATGAGGCTGGAATAGATTTAGAGGAGATTAATGCTATCGCTGTAACTCAGGGACCTGGATTAATGGGTTCTCTCTTAGTGGGTTTATGCTTTGCTAAAGGTTTAGCGCTTTCTAAAGATATTCCTCTCGTTGGTGTGAATCATATGGATGCTCATATTTATGCGAACTTCATAGATTCAAAACCCGGTTTCCCTTTCATTTCTTTAACTGTTTCAGGTGGGCATACCCAGTTAGTTCATGTAAAAGCACCATTCGAGCACGAGATACTAGGCAAAACACGTGACGATGCCGCAGGTGAAGCATTTGATAAAATCGGTAAGATATTTGGACTTCCATATCCTGCAGGCCCAGTTATGGATAAACTAGCGCGTGAAGGAAATCCTAAGTTTCATAAATTTCCCCAAGCATTACTCCAGGAGGGACTGGACTTTAGTTTTTCCGGACTAAAGACCAGCGCCCTTTATTTTGTACAGGATAAAGGAGGTGCATGGATCAAAGAAAACCTCAACGACCTTTGCGCAAGCGTTTCAGAGGCTATAACGGAAGTACTTGTCAAAAAGCTGAAAAGAGCGGTTAGTGAAACCGGGGTAAAAACGATAGCATTGGCTGGTGGTGTATCAGCAAACTCAATGCTTCGTTCAAAAGCCGAAAAACTGGCAGAAGAACTTGGATTAACACTTCATATTCCAAAACTAAGCTACTGCACCGACAACGCGGCTATGATAGCCATTACCGGAAAGATGAAAGCAGAGAAAGGTCAATTTGATGGCCTGGGAATGAAGCCTTTTGCCTCAATTTAATATGCTACTACAATTAAGCAGAATAGCTTTCAAATCACTACATTCTGCCCATGATTGAATCGATTGATGCTTTGCAACTAAACCTGGGTGGTAGAGGACTAATGGTGATGAATGTATCACTATTCTTTATCATGTTCGGGGTGGCTTTAGAACTGACCATACAGGATTTTAAAGACCTGGTAAAAAACCCTAAATCCACATTAATCGGAACATTTTCACAGTTTGTGTTCCTTCCGGCGGTTACTTTTCTATTGGTTATTGTATTAGAACCAGCGCCAAGCCTGGCATTGGGAATGATGATGGTAGCTGCATGCCCTGGAGGTAATATTTCAAATTTCTTTTCTCAATTAGCAGGCGGTAATACAGCTTTATCTGTAAGTATGACAGCGGTAGCTACATTGTTAGCTGTAGTTGCAACTCCGCTAAACTTCACACTCTGGGCCAGTTTATACGCTCCGACCAACGCCATTTTGCAAGAAGTAAGCCTGGATATCTGGGAAGTATTCAAGATTGTGGTTTTGATCCTGGGGCTTCCGTTAATATTTGGAATGATTGTGAGACACAATAAACCTGAACTTGCTGCGAAACTCACTAAGTGGATAAAAGGCTTTGGTGTAATCTTTTTCGGTGGGTTTGTAGTAATAGCCTTTGGAATGAACATGGAGAATTTCATGAATTATGTTCAATATGTGATGGGTTTTGTACTCATCCATAATGCATTGGCGTTATCAGGAGGGTATGGATTAGCAGCACTATTTAAGCTCTCCAAAGAAGATCGTAAGTCGATATCAATCGAGACAGGAATACAAAACTCAGGGTTGGGCTTACTGTTAATATTTAACTTTTTTGATGGATTGGGTGGAATGGCTTTGATCGCTGCCTGGTGGGGCATTTGGCATATAATAATGGGATTCGTTATCGGTTGGTATTGGTCGATAGGTAAAACAAGTTTACAAAGGGTATTTGGGAATGCATAAGAATTGGTTTTCGTATCAACTGGCTCGGTTTGTAATGACAGCAACCGGGCTTCAGTTTTTTTATAAAAAAGTAATTGTAGACGGGCTGGAAAATTTACCCAAAGACAAACCGGTTTTATTCCTACCCAATCACCAGAACTCCTTTATGGACGCCTTGCTGATTGTAGCCAATGTAACCCACTACACGTTCTTTTTAACCAGGGCGCAGGCTTTTAATCCTCCTATACAGGGCAAGATCATCAGCAGCATGAATATGCTCCCTGTTTACAGGGTACGAGATGGCTTAAGCTCGGTGACCAAGAACAATGAGATATTTCAACTATGTATCGATTATCTCAAAAAGAATTACGCGATACTCATTTTCCCGGAAGCCAATCATGATTTGAGAAGGCGAATTCGTCCACTTAGCAAAGGCTTTACCCGTATCGCATTTGATGCTGAAGTACAGAATAACTGGGAAATGGACCTTCACCTTATTCCAGTGGGTTTGAACTATACAGAACACAGAAGATCCCGGAATAAAGCCCGGGTAGTATTTGGCGAACCGATTAAAATGGGTGAGTTCAAAGAAGCTTTTGAAGAAAATGAGCGAGGGGCCAGTAACCTACTAAGATCAAGAGTTCAGGATGAGATGAAAAAGCTCACCATGCATGTACCTAACCTGGACCACTACCCAACGCACAAAATTTTGTTAGACGATCTTGAAGAAGATGCTGACAAACTGATAGACCCGAAGAATGCGAATAAAAATGTAGAAAAGATTGAAGAAAAAGCATCACCAGAACTGTTTGAAACAGGGAAAAAGGTCTATGAATTTGCGGAGAAGCATGATATAAGGATCAAGAATGTGATAGGTATGAAAAAGTCTAACCTGCCACTAATTTTATTCTTTCCATTATACCTGTTCAGCTGGTTGAACAACCTGATACCATATCAACCCGTGAGGCATTTACTAACAAATGCCATAAAAGATCACGCATTTGATGCTTCCATAAAGTTCCTGGTTAGTCTGATACTATTTCCTCTTTTCTGGACCATAGTTTCTACCATCCTCTATTTTTCGGGAGTACCCTTTATTTATGTATTTGGGTATTTCGTTCTTAGTATGCTTACTTCCATACACTTCAAGTATGCAAACTTGCTAGTAAGAAACGGTAAAGAGCGGAGAAAAATTAAAGACATCAAAGAGTCTGACCCCGAAGGGTTTAAAGAATTCTTAGCCGGGATTAAAAAATTGAACGAATTTCGGAAAGAAGCACTTTCATAAGGTGTACTAAACCTTCTGACTAAAAAATTAAATTGATGAGCTCATTAAAGACTCTTGCTATACTTCTGGTTTTCCTTGCAGGCTGCAGCCAGCCAAAAAGTGAGGAAGTTACTCATGCAAAACCCTCACTCTCAAACGCTGTAGCAGTTGTTCATCCAATTGGTGATAGCGGAGTAATGGGGACTGTATATTTTAAAGCTACAGAAGAAGGAGTAGCTGTTAAAGCAACATTAAATGGGCTTGTGGCAGGAAATCACGGATTTCATATTCATCAATATGGCGATTGTACTGCACCGGATGGTACATCAGCCGGAGGACACTTCAATCCAGGTGGAAACCAACACAATAGCCCTGATGCAGATGACCGCCATATGGGAGACATGGGTAACATTATGGCTGATTCGAACGGATTTGCTACCCTGGAATATGTTGACAGCACCATAAGAATGGACCAGATTCTGGGCCGTGGTATTATTGTGCATGCCGGAGAAGATGATCTTAGCTCTCAACCCTCAGGTGCAGCAGGCCCAAGAATTGCATGTGGAGTGATTGGCATTCAGAAATAGATTCTGAGTAACTTATGCTTCTAATCAATACCTTTGAAGCATGGAAATCACACTTACTACTCCCGGGTTACTTTTTTCGGCAATTTCTTTACTACTACTAGCCTACACAAACCGTTTCTTAACCCTTGCAGGTTTAATCAGGAATCTTCACACTCAGTACCGTGAGTCAGGAGATAAACGAGCTAAAGACCAGATAGAAAACCTGAGGAAGCGTGTTACGCTCATAAAGCATATGCAATTACAGGGTATAGGCTCCCTGTTCCTATGCGTGTTTTGTATGGCATTGCTATTCGGTGGGTATATTCTTGCCGGTAATATCCTGTTCGGAATTAGCCTGGTGATGCTTCTAATTTCTCTTGGCTTATCTATCGTAGAGATTCAGATAAGCGTTAAAGCATTAAACATCCAGCTCCACGACCTGGAATAGATACTTCCCAACTTACAAGGCCAGGAAATCTCATATTTGGAATTCTGATTTAAAAAGATATATTTAGACAGTTATCTAAATATCTAAATGAATAAACTTTTCAAAGCCCTTAACGACTCCACCAGGAGGCAAATCCTTGATTTGTTAAAGGAAAAAGATATGACTGCAGGAGAAGTAGCAGAGGCATTTAATATTTCGAAGCCGAGTATTTCTCATCATTTAGATCAACTAAAACAGGCGGGGTTGGTTACCACTGAAAGAAGTGGACAGTTTATTACCTATTCGCTTGATACAACGGCATTGGAAGAAGCCACACAATGGCTTTTTAACCTTTTGAATTCAAATACATCGACATGAGCATTTTAGAAACTCTAAAAAAGGAATGGTTCATCCTGGTCATCTTAATAGTGCCATTTTTTGTTTCGGCATATTTTTGGGATGAATTACCGGACGAAGTACCTACACATTTTAATATTCGTGGAGAAGCAGACGACTGGGGCCCCAAATGGATGGTGGCCTATTTGATTCCTATGATTGGGTTGGGAACTTACCTGATGATTTTACTTGTACCAGCGATAGATCCAAAGAAGAAAATAGAATCGGCCCAAAAACCCGTAGCTGCTATAAGAATGTTCACATCGGTTTTTATGGTTGGTATCTATGCATTTGTTATGGCAGCTTCATTAGGCACTACCATTAATTTCAGCAACTACATTATAATCGGGGTCGGGATGCTGATCCTGATAGTTGGTAACTATATGAATTCCATAAAGCCCAATTATTTTATCGGTATCAGAACTCCATGGACCCTTGAAAACGAAGAAGTCTGGAAAAGAACCCACCGCCTCTCTAGTAAAATATGGATTGTTGGAGGCCTTTTGTTAATGCTAAGCCCACTGGTTCCGGAAATGATCCGGCTCGACTACCTGATATATATCATTGTGGGCATACTAGCAGGAATCCCTTTGGTGTATTCCTATGTGATTTATAAAAAACTAGAATCAGAATCTTAATATGAAGTCTTTGAAAACAATACTATCTACAATCCTTGTATGCTTATTCATAACAATGACCACACAGGCACAAACAGAAAACGTAATTATAGATAATGACGGTGTTCCTATTGGCGGAACATTACAGTTTCCTGAAGAAGGTACATCCAATCGCCTGGTGATCATGATTTCCGGAAGCGGGGCACAGGATCGTGACGAAACTATACTGGGCTTTAAACCTTTCCAGGTGATTGCAGAAGACCTGGCAAAAAGTGGTACAGCAAGTTACAGGTACGACGACCGACAGGTGGGGGAATCAGCCGGGATATTCACAGAAGCAACGCTGGATATTCTTGCCTCAGATGTAGATGCTATAATCAATTATTTCAACTCAGAACATAGTACTACATATGATGAGTTTATTTTACTGGGCCACAGTCAGGGAGGAATGGTAGGAACTTATGCAGCATCCAGAAATGAACTGGTTTCCGGGCTTATTTTAATGGCATCTCCCATTGTACCCCTTAAGGATGTAATCGACAGTCAAATTACAATCATGCAAAAAGCGATGGGTAAAACAGATGCTGACATTGCCACTACCCTTGAGTTTCAAAAAGAAGCATATGAAGCGGTGAGAACGAATTCAGGATGGGATGAACTTAAAGTCTCATTCCAGACATTACTGGAAGATGAAATCGCCAAATTACCTCTTGCTCAGCAGCAAATGATTACAGATATGGATGCCTTTGCCGAAGCACAATTTAACCAACAGGTGAGTCCAATCAGGACTCCTCAAATGAGATCATTAATGTTCTACGATGCAGGGAATGACCTAGCCAGACTTAAAATCCCGGTATTAGGGCTCTTTGGAGGAAAAGATACACAAGTACCGCTTGATCAAAACGGAACCCGTTTCGACGAAATCTGTAAAGACAAGGGAGGGCAGTGCCAGAACACTACCTTTTCAGAAGCCAATCATTTATTTCAAAAGGCAAATTCAGGGCTGGCGATGGAATATGCTTCGCTAGCTAAAGAATTCATTGAAGGATTTACCGAAAGTATCAATACCTGGATAGCGTCTAACTAGAAACTGGTTATTCCTCTTTTTAATATGTGTAAGTCTTAATTTCTATTTAACAGAAGTTAAGCTATACTTATTAAAATTTATTCAAGATTGATAATATGGTGTATAGATACGGACTGTGTTTGCTCTTCATAATGTTGTTTGCGACAACAACGAACGCCCAAATAAAAATAAACGAAATCCTGGCGTCCAACTCGGATACCAATGAAGATGAATTTGGAAATTCAGATGACTGGGTTGAAATTCTGAACCTGGGAGATGTATCCGTAGATTTTGGAGGCATGTATGTGTCGGATGATCCTGAGAACCTTTTAAAATGGCAGATTCCTACAGGTCAGAGTGCTTCCACTACCATAGCACCGGGTCAATTTCTTTTGATTTGGTTTGACGGAGAACCGGATGAAGGAGCACTCCACGTAGATATGAAACTAAGTTCAGGAGGCGAATTTGTAATTCTAACCGATGCTGACGGAACTACACGAATCGATTCTATAGCTTTTCCAGAGCAATCAGAAGATATCTCCTGGGGAGCTACTGTAGATGGAGGGGATAGCTTTACCTTTCAAAACCCGACTCCGGGTGCTACAAATGATGGAAGCGTGATTTTGGAGCAGGCAGAAGCCCCTATATTTACACTTGAGACAGGTTTCTATAGCGGAAGCCAGGTAGTCGGGTTATCCTCAGAAACTGAAGGAGTAGAAATAAGATATACGCTGGATGCTTCCAGGCCTACTGCTTCTTCTCTTTTATACAATCCCACCGAGTTTATTACCATTGATACTTCCGTAGTAATTCGTGCAGCAGCAATGGGAGAGAGTTTCCTGACGAGTGAAGTCTCTACCAATACTTACCTATATGGCGATACCCATATATTCCCGGTTGTTTCCTTTGTCATGGATCCGGACAGTCTGTTTGGAAATGAAGTCGGGATGTATGCACTTGGAGATACCGCAGAAACAGAATATCCATTTCGGGGAGCAAATTTCTGGCAGGATTGGGAGTACCCGATGCACCTCGAGTTTATGGGAACCGACGGGAATATTGAATTTGAGATGGATGCCGGGGCCAGCATTGGTGGTAACTTTAGCCGGGGGTTTAATAAAAAGTCATTCATCCTGAACAACAATGCCGAATATGGTATTGACCGCCTGGAATATGAGCTCTTCCCTGAAAATGATTACGATTCTTATGATGGATTCGGGTTAAGAGCCGGAGCTGAAGAGCGTTCCAGGTTACTCAATGAATTAATGTATGCCATCAATCAAAAATGGAAGCATAACAATGATATGCAGGCAAGCAGGCCGGTAATCCTGTATTTGAATGGAGAGTATTGGGGGATATATTTACTCCAGGAGCGTAAAAACGATGATTTTGTAGAATCCCGTTACGGCTTTGAAGACATAGATATGATCAAAGATTACAATGGCCTGAAAGACGGAGACTGGGAAACCTATTGGGACTTAGTTGACGGTATTGATGAGATGGATGCATCCAGCCCGGCGTTTTATGAATTCCTGGAAGAGAACATAAACCTGGACAGTTTTACTGATCACTGGATTTATCAGGTATATACTTCGCATGGTGATCCCAACAACCTGAGGTACTGGAGAGCAAGAGAAGACTCAGCAAAATGGCATTATATCTCTCATGATTTTGACTGGTGGGAAAATTTAGGCCGCGAACCTGAAGAGTATACCTCAAAATTCAAATTCTACCTCGAAACAGGAACGTACGACTTCTGGATCCTGGGCAAGATGATGGAAAACCCGATGTACCAGGAGTTCTTTTTGAACCGCCTGGCAGATATGTTGAACACAGCATTTAAGCCAGAAAACATATTCGCACTTATTGATTCCATAGATACAGCTATAGAACCTGAGATGGCACGCGATATTGATCGCTGGACGGAAGGCTGGAGAGATATAGGCGGGCCAACTTCTTATGATATGGAGTATATCCGCTCTGTGACTGAAGACTATGCAGTAGATTATCCCCAGTATATTTACAGTGAAGTGCTGGATACACTGGGAGCAGATACGCTCAGAGTAGAGATTGCTCAACTATTTGGTGGATCTGTTAAACTGAATTCCATTTATCCCGATGCAAAGAGCGGAAGCTGGTCGGGGCTTTACTTTTCAGGTACCACAATTGAATTAACTGCAATCCCTGAAGCCGGAAGCTCATTTACGGGCTGGACGGTAAACGGAGAATCAGCAGGAAGTTCGGCGACTCTTGAGATCGCATTGACAGACACCGTGATTATATTAGAAGCTGAGTTCATGAGCATTGATCAAGTAGTTGTAATCAATGAAATCAATTATAACTCCTCCGACGACAGGGATACCGGGGACTGGATTGAGCTATATAATCCTGGTGGTTCAGAAATAGATATCTCAGGCTGGACCTATAAAGACTCAAACGATGAAAATGAGTTTATAATCCCTGAAGGAACAACCATTGCTTCTGGCGATTACCTGGTATTATCTCATGACCTGGAGGATTTTTCAGAATTCTGGACGGACACTGAAAATGTAATTGGTGGAGTAGACTTTGGACTCAGCGGTAGTGGTGACCAGGTTCGTATTTACAATACTTCTGACCAGCTCATTGACATGGTGACTTATGACGATGAAGCTCCGTGGCCAGTAGGGCCTGACGGGGAAGGAGAGACATTGAGTCTGGATAATTATACTGATGATAATTCACTGGCAGAAAGCTGGTTTGGAGATTTATTCGGAACGCCTGGTCTTGATAATGGTACCCTTATAGACAGCAATGAAGAGTCTGAGACTACGCCCATTGATTTCGTACTCAATCAAAACTATCCAAACCCCTTTAACCCAACCACGAATATTTCATTCAGCCTGCCTGAAGCTGTACAGGTAGAACTAACCATCTTCAATGTGTTAGGGCAGCAGGTACAAACTTTGGTAAGTGACAATTTAGGAGCAGGTGTACACACCTACACCTTTAATGCCAGCGGTTTGACAAGTGGTGTATACTTCTACAGAATTGTAGCAGGCTCAAATACCGCCACACAAAAGATGTTGTTGCTGAAGTAGTAACGAACCAAACAAAATGCACAGGTCATCCCGAACTCGTTTCGGGATCTTTGTGAGGTTTAGTATGCTCGTTTTACTCCTTTATTAAAGTAATAACAGCCATTGCATAAGATCCTGAACCAAGTTCAGGATGACCTTATGATATGATGATGGCTAATAGAGGTAATAGGCTACTCAGCCTTCCAGCCCTTAATCCCGGCGCGGATTACTTCTCCTACCTTATCTACAGGAACACGTTCCTGGCTCATGTCATCTCGATGGCGGATCGTAACTGTGTTATCTTCCAGGCCATCAAAATCAACAGTGATGCAGAAAGGAGTTCCGGCTTCATCCAAACGGCGGTACCGCTTACCGATAGAACCCGCTTCATCATACTGAACCGAATAATCTTCCCGAAGATCATCTGCAATTTTATGAGCAATTTCCTGTAACTCCGGCTTCTTGATAAGAGGGAATACTCCAACCTGTATTGGAGCCAGCTCCGGATGCATTTTCAACACCACTCTTTTTTCACCATTTACTTCCTCTTCACGGTAGGCGTCACAAAGTACCATGAGCGTACAGCGATCCAAACCAATAGAAGTCTCAATTACATAAGGCACAAAGCGTTTGTTATTCTTTTGGTCAAAATAGTCCAGCTTTTTACCCGAAAACTCCTGGTGCTGGGTTAAGTCAAAATCAGAACGGTTGTGAATACCTTCCACCTCCTGCCAGCCAATAGGATATTTGTATTGAACATCGGCAGCAGCCCTTGCATAATGTGCCAGCTTATCAGCAGGGTGAGGCATAAACCTCAAATTCTCTTCACGGATACCAATCTTTTTATGCCAGGCGATACGCTTTTCCATCCATTCATCATAAGCAGCTTCATCGGTGCCTGGTTCTACAAAATACTGCATTTCCATTTGTTCGAACTCCCGCATACGGAATACAAATTGCCGGGCCACAACTTCATTACGGAAGGCCTTACCCGTCTGGGCTATACCAAATGGAATAGATACACGGCTGGTATCGGTCACATTCTTATAATTCACAAAAATACCCTGCGCTGTTTCCGGTCTCAGGTATACAATATCATCTTCGCTGGCCGTAGCACCAAAAGCCGTTTTAAACATCAGGTTGAACTGGCGCACTTCAGTCCAGTCGAATGCACCAGAATCCGGCGCTTTAATTTCATTTTCGATGATAATATCGTACAGGTCTTCAGTTAAGCTCTTGCGTGTACCGGTGGTATCCAGCAGCTCCTGGATTTCAGCTGCTTTATCTGTTTTGCCATCTTTTTCAAGCTTCATGATATACTGTTCAATAAGCATATCCGCCCTGTAGCGCTTTTTAGATTGCTTGTCATCAATCATCGGGTCATTAAACCCACCTACGTGCCCGCTGGCTTCCCATACTTTAGGATGCATAAAAATAGCAGTATCAATCCCCACGATATTCCCATGGCGCTGGGTCATTTCCTTCCACCAGGCATTGCGGATATTTCGTTTCAGTT
Organism: Balneolaceae bacterium; assembly: GCA_040222185.1. Taxonomy (GTDB): domain Bacteria; phylum Bacteroidota; class Rhodothermia; order Balneolales; family Balneolaceae; genus JAVKDP01. The sequence goes on from JAVKDP010000094.1 coordinate 38,962, forward strand.
CCACACCCAGTGGGCCGTAATCATACACGGCACTAAGCCCGCCATAAATCTCAGATGATTGGAAAATAAATCCGCGTGCTTTTGCTAGGGAAACAATTTTATCGAGGCTGTCTAAATTCGACATGAAACTTTCTTCGTAGTGTGAGTTAAAATGAGCGCCAAAGATAACAATTTAGCCTAACCTTTTTAGGCTTTCTATGAAAACAATAGCTTTTTTCGATGGTTATTAATTGAGAAATAAGAATCAGGAATGTGTACTTTAACGCCTCACATTTCACTCATTCACAATTCAAACAAATGAAAGTTGGTATTTTAGGTGCCACCGGCGCCGTTGGACAAAAATTTATACGCTTACTTCAGGGGCATCCCTGGTTCGAAATAGCTGCACTTGGTGCATCAGAACGCTCTGCAGGTAAAAAGTATAAACAAGCGGCCAACTGGATTGAAGATGTGAACCTTCCCGATTATATCGCTGATATGACAGTGGCTAATTGTGTCCCTTCAGAATTTGAAGGGGTAGACTTCGTGTTCTCAGGAATGGATGCGAGTGTGGCAGGGGAAATAGAAGGTGCTTTCGCAAGAGCGGGTATCCCTGTGATTTCTAATGCCAAGAATTACCGTATGGACCCGACAGTTCCATTATTAGTGCCTGAGGTAAACCCTTATCATATTGAATTGATCAACACCCAGACTTTTACCGAAGACGGTTCCGGCTGGATTGTTACCAACCCAAACTGTGTGGCAGTTCCGTTGTCGCTGGCACTTAAGCCTATCCATGAAGCATTCGGGATCGAAGCTATGGTATTAACCACCCTGCAGGCGATTTCAGGTGCGGGTTATCCTGGTGTCCCTAGCCTGGATATACTTGGAAACATAGTTCCGTTTATTGGGGGAGAAGAACCTAAAATTGCACCCGAAACTCACAAGCTGTTAGGGGAATATTCTGATGGTGCAGTGACCGAACCGGATTTCCCGGTACAGGCTACCTGTACCAGGGTTCCTGTAATTAACGGGCACACGGCATCTGTAACCTTAAAACTGAAGAACAAGCCGGCCAGCATTAAAGAAGTACAGGATGCAGTTCTGAATTTCAAGAACCCGATTGCAGAACTGGACCTTCCCTTTGGGCCCAAGCAGGTCATTAAGCTTCACACCGAAGACCGATACCCACAACCGCGCTTACACGCTGATCATGAAAATGGAATGCAGCTGCATATGGGCAGGCTCAGGGAGGCCGAAGTATTCGATATCAGCTTTGTATGTATGGCGCACAATACCATTCGTGGTGCGGCTGGCGGAGCCATTCTGAATGCTGAGTTACTGGTTAAAAAAGGCTTTTTGAAATAAACCGAAGTACTTTTAAGAAGTAATTTCCATTTAGGTTTTAGTTTTTGTTTATTGAAGTATTGTATTTAGCACTCTCGTCAAGTCTGAATCACATGAAAAAACTACTTCTTATATGGGCACTCCTTTTTCTTTCTATGCCGTGTTTTGCGCAAAGCAGGTATGGAAAGTTCTCCATAAGTATGAGCAACCCCATACCCACCGGGAATAACTTCATAAACAAAAACCTGGCCGATGGATACCTTGGGGTGATAGACTTCGGGGCGTCGTACAACTTCTATCAGAGAAGATCTTTGGGAATTGGCATACAGTTCAACTCCACCTTTCTCAGTTTCTCTGAAATTAATGAACAGCTTACCATCTTCAGCCCCAAGCTCAGGCTCGAATATGCCATCAAAAAGAATAAAGTAAGCCTGGTTCCCAATATAGCAGTGGGCTATTCATCCTGGCGTTTCAGGGCCCCGAGGCCAGACTTTTCCATGGACCGCATAAACGTACTCTACCGCTACAACCAAATGGGAGCAACCGTACGTGGAGGAGCCAAACTTGTATTTGATACCAGCGAAACACTCAAGTGGTATGCCGAGTTTTCCTATGAAAAAACCAGGCTGGAAAATAAGTTCGGGGGTGGCCTGAATCAAAGCTACATCCGGAATATAGAGATGATGTACCCGGGTTTTGGATTCATATGGAAGTTTAAAAGAAAATAGTGCGTAGTTCTTAAACCCGAATCAATACATGAAAAAACTATTCATCACAGGGGTATTCCTGTTTCTTTCCGTTTCCTCCTTTGCGCAGGGCCGGTTATCCAAAGTTTCAATAGGCTTAAGCAAACCAGTACCAACAGGAGATAATTTTATCAACAAAAATACGGGAGGCGGTTATAACGGGTTGATTGATATAGGCATTGGGTACAACTTCCTCCAAAAAGAAAGCTGGGGTGTTGGAATATTGCTAAACGGAGTCTTCCTGAACCTTTCCGAAATCAACGAAGATGTAATGGTGCTCAGCCCTAAACTCCGATTCGAATATATATACTCCAGGAATAAGATCAGTTTTGCACCTGAAATAGCCTTTGGATTCTCCAACTGGAGATTCCGCACCCGGGATGCAGAATTCACCTTAGACGAACCGAGAACACTTGAGAAGTACAACCATTTGGGAATAACAGTGAGGGGAGGGGCCAGGCTCATATATGATACCCACGACTCCTACAGCCTGTTCCTGCAATTCTACTACGAGTTCACCCGGCTGGAAGAAAAATTCGGGGGAGAGCTGGATTCCGACTTCCGCCGCAATATAGAGATGATATATCCCGGTTTGGGGATTACCTGGTACTTTAACCGGTGGTAGTGTTTAATAGAGAGTATATTGTCTATTCCAACTCTTTCAACTTCCGTTCTGACAACGCAATATTGAGTTTTTGGGCAAAATCATGAGCGTTGGTTCGGTCTCCGCGGCTTACTTTTAGAACAATCTTGCCCTGGCTGCTTCCGGGCAATGGATCAAGGAATACCATCTGTGTAGTTTCAATGGTCATCTTACCACTAAAAAAGCCTTTCATAAAAGTAATATTCTTTAAATACTGAACATCAATGGAGAACTTGTTCAGGGTGCTAAGCACATTACCGGCCGGGTCGTAGAGCTTATATTCAAATAACAGTTCTTCCCCGTCTATACTCAGCACTCCCTTTATATAATTAAGCACCGTATGTGTGGAGCGGTCTAAAAAAGAATAGTTATATGCAAAGCTCATTAAGAATCTCCATCCAGTTCTTTCAGCTTCCGTTCAGACAGTTCAATATTTATGTTGGAAGAAATGTTAGCAGCTATTTCCCGGTGCTTCTTTTTTACTTTCAGTACACGCTCAGTGAGTTCGTTTCCTGGTAAATCCTGGAATACTGAGGGCCTGCTGGCATAAATAGTGAGCTTGTTGGTAAACACTCCTTTCTTAAACTCCATCATATCAATATCCGATAAACTGATTTCTGTAGTCATGATATCAGACTTGTAGGCTTCAAAAACAGCATCCTTCTTTTGGAATTCAAAAAGTAATTTTCCGCCTTCCACGCGCAGAATTCCCTCCAGTTTCATAAAACCGCCGTTCAAATCATCTATATAAAAAGGTAAGTTGCGCATTTCAGTTGTTGTTTATTAAGGAGTTAAGGAAGTATTAAAGAATTCTAAAAAAAGTACGAAAAATCTGTAAGGAGTGCTTCGCTAATTGGTCTGACTATATGCATAGAGACGACAATCATTGCCTTGAGAGTAGCAGTACTCTCAATGTCCTTCAGGGGGAAAAGGTGGAACATCCTTTACCCCTTTTTTTATGCATCAGAAATAGGCACCTCCGGAAGGGTTGATAAATTGAGCAGGGAAAGTTATTCTTTGCAATGAAATTTATTATACTTATAGCTATACCCTTTATTTATAATGATGTTATAGCTCAGAATTTCGAAGATGGATTTTCCGATGGTAACTTTACATCAAACCCGCCGTGGTCAGGAGATGTAGAGAATTTTTTAATATTCAATCTTGACGGCAATAATGTAATTCGATTGAATGATGACGAAGCTTCTATTTCATATCTCTCCACCCCATCTAGCAATGTAATAGGTGAATGGGAGTTCTTTGTTCGAATAGATGGTAGTACTCCATCTAACAACAATAAAGCAGAAGTTGTAGTAATGAGTGATAAAGCGGTATTAACTGATGTAGTTAACGGATATATGATCAGAGTTGGCGAAACAGGGGAAGACGTATTCAGACTTATAAGGCTGGACGAAGGAATAGAAACTACAATCTTATCAGATACTACTAGTATAAAATCCTCAGGGGCGTATCGGGTGAGAGTACTTCGGGATGCTGGTGGATTATGGGAGCTGCAAGTTGGAGAAGGGTACAATGGCGAGCTAAAAAACTCAGGGAATACGGTAGTTGATAACACTTATGCTAAGAGCTCTTACTTCGGATTTAAGCTTACATATACAAGCAGCCGAACGGATGATTTTTATCTCGACTTTAAAATCGATGCATCTCCTGTTGTTATACATCCAGTGAACATCGAAAACTTCACTAGAATTAGTAAAACTGAAATCGATCTGAGTTTTTCAAGAGAGATTAACTTTTCAGGGATTTCAACTTCCGATTTTATTCTGAATGAAAATACTAATCCAGAATCATTTTCCAGCCAGGGTAATGATGTTCTAAGATTGAAATTCAGTAGTTCTTTTAGAGGTGGAGAGAACTCTCTATTTGTAACGGGAATCGAATCCTTTAATAGCGATACAATACTAACTGACACAACGGTTACCTTTTTTGTATTCGATAGCTATGAAACAGGTGATATCATAATCAACGAGTTTCTAAAAGACCCACCGCCTGGTTCAGGGATTCCCGAATACATTGAGTTGCAGAATATTAGTTCAAAGTATCTGAACCTTAAAAGCTGGCTTATCGGAGATAATAAATCATTAACTCAAATCTCGGATATAGATCAGGTAATCCACCCGGATAGTTTTCTTGTATTAACTACTGATCCAGTTGCTGTTAGTTCAGTTTTTGGAGAAGGTTTCTATTTAGACGTTTCATTACCTGCGCTCAATAATACAACTGATCAAATAAGGCTTTTCGATAGTTTAGGAGCCATAAGAGACTCCCTGGAATATGATACAGACTGGGGCGGAGTAGATGTAGCATTAGAACGAAGGTCAAAAAGTGTTTCCTCAGCGGAACGAGCAAATTGGGGAGATAGTCCATCTTTTAACTTTGGAACCCCGGGAAGAAAAAATGAAATTGAACAGGATGCGATAGCTCCGTTTATAGAAAGCAGCTATTTGTTGAATGAAGAGACTATCATTTTGAAATACAATGAAGAAATTGTTCTTGAGCCTGCTTTAACCCGGGAAAACTATTCCATTTCAAATTTCAGAAGTATTGAAACAATTCATGTGCTATCAGATAGCGTTCGGCTATTGTTTTCTCCTGTACTTGAGGATGGTGAATCTGTCGAATTGATAGTCCAATATCAGGAAGATATTTTTGGGAATGCGAATGACACCAGTGGAGTAGTTGGCCATACATATATAAAAATTGAGAACGCAAGAAAAGGAGAAGTAGTAGTTAACGAAATCTTGTATCGTCGTAATGATGAACTATCTCCTGAATTTGTGGAGCTTTATAACCCTACAGATAAGAATTTTGATCTTTCAGGGTGGAAACTACTTGATGCATCAGGAAGAGGCGTGACTTTCTCTGAAGGCTATGTGTTGTCTTCAAAGGGGTATTTGGTAATAACAGACAGGGAAGACTTTTCATATTCAATACCCAATGGAATATATCTTTCCGGCTTTCCTTCTCTGAATGATAATGGAGACCAAATACAGATCAAGAATCCGAAAGGAATAAGTATAGATAGCTTGTTTTATCTGGACGAATGGGGAGGAGACTTACCGGGAGTTTCTCTTGAACGCAAAGACCCTATATCAGCATCAAATGACCCATCAAACTGGGTAACAAGTATAAATGAAATCGGATTTACTCCAGGTATTCAGAATTCAGTTTTTAAAGAGGATATTAATCCGCCAAGGATAATTTTTTCTACAAAGAAGGATACAATAGTATTAGTAGTGTTTTCGGAGTTCGTACGAATCACTAATGAAACAGAAGCTTTTGTAAATGGACAAGCTTCAATAGTAGTTCACTATGAAAGTTCGCAAGAAAACGAATTGCAGTTAAAGTGGATTCCTGTTTCGGATAAAAAATCTAAACTTGAAGTCTTGGATTCTAATTCAGAGGTAGTATTTACTAATCTAATGGATGTGAGAGGAAATAAAGCTTCAGAAGTCAGCTCTCTAATCTCTTTGCCTATTAGTAAGAGATCGGTCGTCATAAACGAGATATTATATAATCCACTAGCTGATAATGATGATAATTTACCCGACCAGGCTGAATATATTGAGCTGTACAATCCAACCAATGCAGCTATCTCTCTAGAAGGACTAAGTTTACATGATGCACCAGACGAGGATGACGAAGTACGCAGTATTTTTCCGGTTTCTACACGCTATAAATGGATAGCGCCAGGTGCTTACTTCCTGATTTATTCAGAAGATGAATCCGGTTTTTTTGAAGAAAGTAAAATAGCCCGATACTTTGGGATTGAAGAACAATCAGGTCAATTTACCATGCGTGCAGATCGCTCAAGCTTAAGCCTGGCTTCAAGTGGCGATGCGATTTATATAGCAGATAGTACAGGCAATGTTATCGATTCAGTGTTTTATGATGAGAATTGGCAAAACCCGAATGTATTCGATACTGATGGAGTAGCATTGGAGCGTATTGATCCAAACGGCCCAAGCGATTCAGCATCCAATTGGAGCTCGAGTACTCATCCAAGTGGTGGCACTCCAATCATTGAGAACTCTATTTTTCAGGAGGCTGGTTCATTTCCAGAGGATATTGGGATTAGTTTTTCCACGAATCCGTTTTCTCCTGACGGAGATGGTTTCGAGGACAACCTGTTTATTAATTATAAACTGGAAGCTGCCGATTACTTACTTAGGGTTCGTATTTTTGATCGTTACGGAAGACGGGTACGAGAACTCACAAGCGGAACACAGGCAGGTTTTGAAGGCTCTCTAACCTGGGACGGTTTAACCGATGACAGACGTAAGAACAGGGTAGGTATTTATATTGTTTTATTTGAAGCCTATAACAGCACCAGTGGTAAAAACAGAACTTTTAAAGAGACCGTTGTTTTAGCAAGAATGTTTTAAGTCTCCAATGCTACAGTTAACTAAAGGTTTTTCAACAAGACTTAAGTAACAAAACGGGCTGGGTTTTCTTTTTTATAGACACTAAACCTAAAGAAAACAAGAGAAAATATGAGAACACAAAAAAACAGCCTTGTTGCATGCGCAATCTTAAGCTTCATTCTTTTCGCTGCCTGCCAGTCGAATGTGAGCGATCCCGGAACAAATGAACCATCTGGTATTCCGATAACCGAGGATGTGACTAAAATGAAACAGCAACTCATTGATGAGGGTTTTCCCGAAGATTTAATCGTAACCAGGGAAGAATCATTTCTTATCGACGGAGATATTGTAATTCCATTTAGCCACTTCGATGAGCCCAAGAATCCCGGGCCTGTAGTTTCGCAGGCACATGATAATCGGTTCGTTTCAGCACCTAATCAATCTAATATAACCATAGGAGTTACGAACCTGTTGGTTGAGATAGAGTGGGACAGGTCTATCGACAATGCTATAACGAAATGGAACCAGATGGGAAGTGGAGTAACCTTTACACGGGTTTTTACAGGTAACCCGGCTGACTCTGATATTGATATCACCTTCCTGAATTTAAACAGCCCGGGTATATTAGCGGATGCTACATTTCCTAATCCAAATACAGGTATGCCGGGACCACTTATTAAGGTGAATACCGGGTTTTCCAATCATACTTTAACAGAAAATATGAAGCTACATGCTATGATGCACGAGATAGGGCATACGGTGGGGTTAAGGCACACGAACTGGCAGTCGCGGGGTGAGATTCCGGGAGCTACTACCATATCGTGTACCCCAAACGGGGATAGCAGTTCTATTATGAATGGCGGTATAACGAATAGTGAAGACATCGATTTTTCTTTTTATGATAATGTAGCTGCTCATGTACTATATCCCGTCTCATTAGGTACGCCGGTAATTGGAGGAAGCGCACAAGAATTCACAGATAAGGCTATAGTTGACTTAACTCTTTCATTTAACCCATGGAGGGTAGGCACAGCCACTGTAGAAGCAAAGAAAGATAACGGCTTTTGGATAATAGTTGATCAGCCCAGTGTAATATCAGGTTCTTCCTCAGTAACAGTACCTGATGATTTGTTTTTATCTCCGTTTGAGAATACTTCGGGAACATATTCTTTCAGGACTAAACAAACGGTTTGCTCGAATACGGGTCAGGTATCTTCATACAGTAACCCGATCTCATTTATATTTAATTTTAACGCCGGGTGCCCTCCAGGAATGCCTTGTGGTGGAGGTTTTTAATTCTGTACCTGATACGCTTCAAGAAACTCTGCCTATATGGGCAGAGTTTTTTCTGGCTTTTTATTATAACCGATACTTAAGCCTGAACCCCGCAAACCAGTTGCGTTCAGGGGCTGGCTGGTAATAGCGGCCTCCAAAGGCGTTGATATCAAAGCCGCGGCTGTAGCGTTCGTCCAACAGGTTATCAATTCCGAAGTAACCGTCAAACAGGATCTTGTTAGAAAGCTCTGATTTCCAGCCAATTTTGGTTTGCACCAGCTGGTAGGCGTCGGTGTAGAGGGAGTTGTCATCTTCTAAAGGAATTTCATCCGTATAGTTGTAGGAAAGGTTTCCATAAAAGCCCGGCCCGGTTACTATATCTAATGAAGCAAACAAGGTATGAGGCGCCACACCTGTTAATTCATTGCCTGAGAAATCTCCATCACTGGTGTTGTAGTCATCAAATTCAAAGTTATGGAAGGTGTAAGCGGTAGAGAGTTGTGCTCTTCGTAAAAAGCCGGAGTAGTTATCCACGAGCAGGTAATTGGCATTTAATTCAAAGCCGTTCTGGTTGGTGCTTCCTGCATTCCTGAACAGGGCTGTCCCGCGTTCGGATTGTTGTTGAATGATGGACTCTTTGAGCTGTAAGAAAAATACAACGGCATCAAAGCCGAGCCTGCCTTCCATGGCATTTCCACGAAGCCCGATTTCGTAGTTAATTCCGCGTTCGGCTTCCAGGTCCAGGTTAATGCTTCCTTCATTGGTACGAACTTCGTCAATGGTAGGAGGAGAGAAGCCTGCACTGATGCTGGCATGGGCAGTAAGTGAGGGATTAAGTTTCTTTGCCAGGCCAATACGCGGTACAAATTGGGGGTCAAAGTTCCGCTTAAATTCCCCAGTCACTCCATCGTCTTCAAAAGATACCAGGCGGTTGATATCATATTTCAGGCTGTTAAAACTGATGCCCCCGGTAAGAAACCAGTCGTAGGCAAAATCAACCTGCGCACTGGCAAAGATGAGCATGGATTGCACTTTTAATTCGTCATCAAAATTGAGAGAATCGGATTGCCCTGCATTATTCTGGAAGTTACGGGAGGCATAGCTGGACGACTGCATCTCGGTTCCGGCTACAAGTTTAGCACGCTGACTCCCAATTTGGGTATCATACATGTAAACAGACCGGAAGCCACCACTTTTGCGGCTGTCAATTTTATAGTCAAAGTTAAACGGGTTTTCGAAATCACTGAAGGAACCAAAAGCAGAAGCTTCGTTTAAAAGCTTATCGGTTACTTGGTAAGTATGCATAAGGCCGAGTAATAGGGATTCCTGCTTAATACTGGCGTTGGATTCTACACTGCCCTGTACAAATGGATTACCAGGGCGAGCCTGGCCTGGATCTGTTTCAAACTGGGTGAGGTTCAATCCTCCCGGTATGCCATAGTTTAAATCGGAGTAAAGTACATTGGCGGAGAGTTCTCTTCCTTCCATGTATTCTACTTTTCCGGAGATTTCAGCAACCCTGCGATCTAAAAAGGACTGTTCTCTATGCCCGTCGGAATGGTTTTCAGCATACTTAAAAGAGATAGAACCTTTGTCCAGTTTTTCGTGGTATCCAAGATCGTACCGGATAGTCTCAAATGAACCGACGGTTAGCCCGGAAGTAAGTTCAGTGTTTAAAACAGGGGCGTTGCTCTGCATAAGGAGTGTTCCCCCGTTTCCGGCACCATATACACTGCCTGAAGGCCCTTTGATTACTTCTACCTGCTGCATATTAGTAACATCAAGCAGGTTCAGGAAGGTACTTCCTGTAGGTTCAGTGAGCGGAATACCATTCCAGTAAATCTTGACGTTTCGTATTCCGAATGGTGAGCGTAGCGAACTCCCGCGAATAGAGATGCGGTAACTTCCCGGCGCGCGCTCTTCCATACGAACTCCGGCTACGGTATTTAACCCATAGAGGAGGGAAGAGTTATCAAGGCCCGAAATCCGCTCTGCCCGTATAAAGGAGATGCTTCCCGGTGTTTCAAGAATACTTCGGTTACCCTGGTAGCCTACTACTACCAATTTATCCAGCTCAGCTGAAAGAGTATCGATACTGGTTTGTGCAAGGGCGCTCTGAGTTGTAAAGAGCAAAAAGACGAATAGAGAACATTTTTTTATCATGGGGAACAAACTACGAAGGCTGGAATAAAGTTTTAAAGAAATGAATACATTACTTTACAATTGAACGTTCTAAAGAAATATTTTGAGTACAAGTAAACAGGCACCTATTGGGATTTTTGATTCGGGTATTGGTGGATTAACCGTAGCCAAAGCGGTTATGAAAGCTTTGCCGGGTGAAGATATTATTTATTTCGGAGATACTGCACGTGTTCCCTATGGTATTAAATCAGAGGAAACGGTTCGCGCCTATGCACTTCAGATCACTGATTTTCTTTTGAATAAAGGGGTGAAGATGATCCTGATTGCCTGTAATACCGTTTCGGCTTCTGCAAAAAATGAGATTTTAAAAGCTGCGAAGGATATCCCGGTACTGGATGTAATAAGCTCAGGAACAGAAGTTGCCTTACACGACCCGAGTCATGAGCATATAGGGGTAATCGGAACCCTGGCAACCGTAAACTCCAAAGCGTACGTAAAAGCTATTCAAAAAGAAGATTCCAGAATCAATGTAACCCAACAAGCCTGCCCGTTGCTGGTTCCGCTAGCTGAAGAAGGATGGATTGATAATGAGGTTGCGCGGCAAACACTGACTAATTACCTGGGTGTATTTGATGATAAAGAGATCGATGCTCTCATATTAGGGTGTACTCATTACCCGCTGTTTAAGGAAGTGATTCCGGGAATACTTAAGAATAACCAGGTTCATATAATCGATTCTGCTGAGTCGATTGCCAACACAGCTAAAGAGAAGCTGGAAGCACTTCAGAGTTTAAATTCCAAAGGCGGAAGCTTCGAATGTTTTGTGAGCGACCGCCCTCAACGCTTCCAGGAATTGGCAGAACGGTTTTTAGGAAGACCCGTTTCAGAGATCAAAATCATCGATTTATAAACTAAAGAGCACTATTTACTTATTTTGATTTAGACTTTGTTCGGAAGTGCTATATCTTGAGGGGCTCTCAAAAAAAAGAATAAAATTTTTATGAAAAGATCATTCAGTTTTACACTAATCCTTCTATTAACCCTGCTCATATCGAGTGAAGGATTCGCACAGAAATCAGGGTTAGAACTTTATTCCGAAATGGGCGACCGCAGCTTTATTGGTTTTGAAGGTTCATCCAGGATTTCATGGCTACCCGGTAACATGGGATACATGGAAACAGAGAAAGCCGAAGACGGAAATACTACCTTTTTCAAAGTTAACCCTGCCAATGAAAAGCGTTCAGATCTTTTTGACCGAAGACAGGTTTCAGCGATAATTGATCAGTTCAATAGCAGTACCGGTTCTTCTGTTACAGGTTTACCATTTTCAAATTTCAGTTATGTAATGGATAATGAGTCCATCTTTTTTACTGCTGAGGGTACCGACTTTGTATTCCATCTGAAGGACAGAGAGCTTAGAAAACTCTTTAAGCCTGAAATTGAGCGTATGCCATATGATGATGAGCTTATGAGAGTGATGTCCAGAAGCCAGCTATGGAATGGAACCTATTCTCATGACTATAGCCAGTTTGCCTATGTAAAAGGCTACGATATCTACGTGGTAGATACAGAGACTAAGGAAGAGAAAAGGCTTACCTACGGTAGCGAAGAGCAAATGAATGGAAAGCCAAGCTGGGTGTATCCCGAGGAATTTGGACAGCGCGAAGCGTACTGGTTTTCTCCTGATGATTCCAAGATTGCGTACCTGCAATACAATGAAACGTATGTATTCCAATATCCTGTGATTCATGAGATGGATTTCGAAGCAGGCCTTGAACTAATGAGATATCCTAAAGCAGGTGAGCCAAACCCGACTGTAAAGCTGTTTATTGTAGATATTGAATCTGGTGAGGTAGAGCAAGTTCCGACAAACAGTGACCCTGATACTTATATCGTTCGCCCGATTTGGAGAAATAATGGTCAGGAACTCACATTCAGAAGACTAAACAGGCAACAGAATCACCTTGAATTCCTGGCTTATGACCTTGATTCGAAAACGGTTCGTACTATTTTCGAGGAAAGAGAAGATGCCTATATCAGCCTTCATGACAATTTCATTCAACTGGAAGATAACGAGACTTTTATCTGGACTTCGGAAGTAAGCGGATACAATCACATCTATCATTACAACTTTGATGGCACCCTGATTAACCAGGTTACTAAAGGTGAGTGGCCGGTAGGCAATATTGTGAACGTAGATCAAAAGGGTAAAAAGATCTATTTCACGGCTTATCAGAACATGGGCCTTGACCGATATTTCTATGTGATCAACTTTGATGGAAAGAAACAAAAGCAGCTTAATGAAAAGCCGGGAAGGCATAGCATTAGCATGAATGAAGGAGCCAAGTATTATGTAAGCAGCTTCTCTTCTTTTGATGACCCGTTTGAGGCCAACCTGTATTCTGCAAATGGCAAGAAGATTCGTGGATTGATGTCTTCAAATATTGAAAACATAGAAGAAAACAATCTTCAGAAGCCGGAAGTATTTAACTTTAAAGCAGCTGATGGCACTACTGATCTGGTTGGTTTGGTATATAAGCCAGTAGATTTTGATCCTAATAAAAAATACCCGGTGCTATTACCATTGTATGGTGGTCCTGAATCACAGGATGTTTCGAATACTTATAAGTCTGGTGATACTTATCAGCGACTTGCACAACTTGGTTTTATTGTAGTAAGGGCAAATTACCGCGGCTCCGGAAACAGGGGTAAGGAATTTGCAACGCTACATTATGGCCGACTTGGCACACTCGAAATTGACGATTATGCTACTGCTGTTCAGGAAATCACAAAACGTTCTTATGCTGATGAAGAAAGAGTTGGTGTGTTTGGACATTCCTACGGTGGTTACAGTACATCTCTGCTAATGCTCCGTTACCCGGAAATATTCCATGTTGGAGTAGCCGGAGCGCCTGTAACGGATTGGAGAAGTTATGATACTATCTACACCGAAAGATATATGAATACTCCCCAGGAAAACCAGGAAGGGTATGATGTAGGATCTGCTATGAAATACGCTGAAAACCTTAAAGGGAAACTTCTGCTAGTTCATGGAACCATTGATAACAATGTGCACCCGGCAAATACTATACAATTAGCGGATGCATTGATAAAGGCGGATAAGAAATTCGATTTAATGATGTACCCGGATAACAGACATGGAATTCGTGGAGCTCATGGCAGGCATTACAGCAAGCTGAGATTGAATTATCTGATCGAAAACCTGCAACCGGATATCACGATTTCCGGCGAGATTGATGCTGACCTGACCTGGTCGAACTAATCTGACTTACATTAAATAAAAAAGGCTGCCTTTAGAATCTAAGGGCAGCCTTTTTTTGTAGTAATCACTTATCACTTAATGAGCAGCATCTTCTTGGTATCTGATGAATAGTCAGATGTTAGTTTGTAGATGTAAACTCCGCTGGATAACCCTGAAGCATCAAAATCGACCGTATGAGACCCTACCGATTTGTACTCGTTAACCAGTGATGAAACCAGCCTTCCATTCGTATCATATACTGAGAGAGTTGTAAAGCCTGGTTCAGCTAAAGAAAACTGAATTTTGGTAGAAGGGTTAAACGGGTTAGGATAATTCTGGGTAAGTTCGAATTTGTTTACCAGCTCATCATCTACCTCATTGCTAACAGGAGAAGCAATTAGTGTTGGAGCTGAGTCTATAAAAACCGTATCTGCTTCGCTATCCTGTAGCCTGAAGATTACGGAATCTCCCGGAGCATCAGGTACTCTGAACCCATTATAAGATCCTTTTGACGCTTCTATATCCTCTTTAATCAAAGTGAACTCATCCTGGTAGTGAAGCCGGTAATAGATATCGATCAGGTTTACGCTTTTTGAACTCCATCTGAAAGTGATCCTTTTTTGAGGAGAGAAGTCAGTTACTGTATCAAAGCTTATTAATTCTATAGATTTTGGAGGTTTAATCTTGAGGAAAACAGATTTAGCAAAAGCAGTAGGATCTCCACTGTCAATGATCCTGAAAACAATAGAATCTCCGGGCATGTCTGGAATTATGAATCCTTCGAAAATAGAATCAGTTGCTGCAACATCAAGTGCCAGATCGGTAAACTCTTCTTCGGAAGCGAGCTTATAAGAAAGGTCAATGTTGTCTACATTAAAAAGACTCCAGGCAATCGAAACTGTATCTCCAGGTTCGTATACGAGTTGGAAGTCTGGTTCCGTAAAGTAAAGAATCTTTGTATTCTCAAGTGAGAATTCAGGAGTTACTGTTTCCAGCCCGGCAAGGAGAAATACGAATGGAGAGTTCCAGTAAGTAGTGATTTCATTGGTAGAATAACTACAGTAATGATCTAAAAATGATAAAGCCGGAAGGGTGGAGTTATAAGCCCCAGCTCCACAATCTTGATTCTGGTTACCCGGGTTTGCACCCCCGGCAACCCAGCCCGGAACCGGATCAGTTATTCCATCAGCTTCTGACTGACGGTGATGGATATTCATAGGAGGTTGATCTCCAAAGCCAGTTACATAGCTATAATCCAGGCCATTTCGGCCCATGATATAATCAACAACATCAATGGAGCTGTTATAATATTTTTGCTCGCCTGTAATCTGGTATGCATACAACATGCTTAAGCCAATATTTCCGGCAAAGCCATTGGATCCCCAGAAATAATGGCCAGAACTAAAACCAAAAGGAGATTTATAAGCTGAGTTATTGCCCTGGGTTAAGTATGAGTTTGCGATGTTTACAGCAAGTTGCTTCATCGTTGTAGTATCGCTTGAACCTACAGCGGTAAGGTTTTTACGGTTCTGTACTAAAGAGTATAAGCCAAGTGCTCTCACACTATTCCAGCCAACAACCCCGGCACCACTCCATCCGCCGGAGATATAATAATCATCATTGCTTGTTGTGATATATAATTCAGAAGCTGCCCAATATTTCTCATCCGCAAAATTACCGTCGCCATAAGCCCCGGTGCTAATGGTAGGGTTGTTCAGGCTTCCTTGATTGTAAGAGATATTGGGATTGCTTTCTCCCCATGTAAATGCCAGTTCCGCTGCTGCCAGGGCAGAGTCAGCAAAGTCAGGTAAAAAAGGTTCATATACCCTGGCTGCCTGGGCCATAACAGCTGCGAAGTCAAAAGTAGCTCCGGTACCCTTCATTACAACATAGCGGGTTGCGTTGGTTCCAGAAGGCATTACGGTTCCAACGAAATTACTGGTAGTAAGTTTATGGTATACGCCCCCGTCATCAGGGTCTTGCATAGTAAAGAGCCAGCGTAAAGCCCACAGAGATTCATTCAAAATATCTGGGATTCCGTTTCCGCTTTCAGGAATATTCAGGTTTTGGTTGGCGAAATAATCCGGAAATTCTTCATACGCGAAAAGCAGCTGGCTTATGCTGGAAGAAATCGGAACTACATATTTATTGAAATCACCTGCATCGTACCATCCTTTTGGTGACGAAATTGTTGAGTTAGCAGCACGATTTGCAGTTGCCGCAGAGTTATGAATCAAAACTGTAGTATCCGGGTGACCGAGAGTGCGGTTCCAGACTCCGGCATACTCTTCAGGCAAGGCTGTAGATGCCCTGTTATAATAAAATGCTTTCAAAACACCATCAGAAAGATCCGCCAGAATATTATTTCCAATTTCGAATTCGAAAGATTCTTCTCCACCATCAATACCCAAAACATATTTTCCAGGGATAACGAAGCTGCTGAAGTCAGCCGATTTTACGGATTCACCTGTAGGAGAGAATGACTTTGCAGAGGATAGATTACCCTCAAATACAATAGCATTCGT
Source organism: Balneolaceae bacterium (assembly GCA_040222185.1). GTDB lineage: Bacteria > Bacteroidota > Rhodothermia > Balneolales > Balneolaceae > JAVKDP01. The sequence continues at coordinate 55,266 of JAVKDP010000094.1, forward strand.
TTCTGTATTTCTTAGGTAGAAAGAAGTAGACCCCGTTTGAGGTGTAATCGCAATTTTAGACGAAGTAGGATAAAACCCAATTTGGTTCAATTTGGGTTTTTGGTTCTTTACCTGTGCAAACAGTGAAGTAGAAAGGATGAACAGGAATAGAAAAAAAGAAATATTCCTGGATAATTTGGTAATCATATTGATGAATTTTTTGTTCTAAGAAATATCTATGGAATAATCGAAAATTAAAAAGATAAGAATTCTCACAGGCCTGGGTTTTAACGCCCACAAGCCTATTATTTGTATAGAATTATCTTCCGGTTGCCAGTTTCGGATTTTCCATAGTTTTAAAGAAATCTTCCAGGATCAACTCTTTGTCGAAGTTCTCCCAGATGATAATCTTTCTTTGGTTCTCTGGTCGTTCAATCCAGGCCTCATCTTCCATGATAGGAGCTGGAATTGTTTTCTGATCTCCCCAACTTTCATTTTTTAGAATGGCCACAGCCACCATGTCGAATAATGCTCTTCCGGGTGGGTCTCCGTATAGATCAATATTCTCAAACAAACTCTCTGAATAATCACCGAATGTAGAAAAGAAGTTTCCATGTCTTCCTTCAACGGGATCAACAACCGGCCCCAGGCCAACCATCTTTTCAGAAATAATTTCCGGAGTCACTTTCACAGCATCCGATCCCGATGGTTTTCCATACCGCACCATAACCATTTCAAACGATACATCCTGGTCCAGGATATAGTTCATAGATGGGATGTCATTTTCTAGGTTGTACTCTCCCGGATCAGGATAATTAGATCCTAACCACACGATCCGGATATTCTCTTTGATATCCGGGGCTTTTTCTAGGGCAAGAGCGATGTTTGTAAGTTTACCAACAGGGAGTAAAATGAGGGGTTTATCAGTTGCATTGCGGGCTTCGTTAATAATAAATTCGACAGCTTCGGCACCATCATAGTTGTCAGAACCCAGGGAAGAACGGATATCTTCAAAATCTGCATCAGCTCCCAGGAAAAGAGGAATATTTTGCTCTGAATTGCTCAATTTAAGTACTCGTTCGGCTTCTTTAAAGTGATCCTGAACGCCCCCGCCATTGTAGGTAGCATTTACTGTTATTCCTCTCACATCAAACGTATCTCCGTTAAATAAAAGATAGGCGAGGGCGTGTTGGTCATCCAATTCATTATTAGCATCGGTATCAAATATAACCGGGATTTTAGATGAGGAGGCCTTGGTACTTTCCTGGCTTTTTTTCTGTGAACAGCTTGAAATAAGGCTCACAAAAAGGAAGCTGAAAAAGAGTGCTTTTGTTATAAGAATAGAAGTTGATCGCATAGTGTTGAATTAGATTAGCCTGGAATAAACAATAAGTGCTAAACCAGTAATGAAGAAGAAAAACATTAGAGAAATTAATCGGCCAACTGATGCAGGAGCATCTTTGAACTCTTTCCACACAAACACGCCCCAAGCTGCTGCAACCATAGTTGCCCCCTGGCCCAGGCCGTAAGAAATGGCAAATCCAGCTTTGTCAGCAGCAATTAAACTCAGCGACATCCCAATACACCAAATGATCCCACCCAGAACTCCAATGGTATGTAATTTCAAATCTCCTTTAGAGAAATAATCAGCATAGGATACCTTATCTCCCTTAACAGGTTTGTACATAAAGATGCTGTTCCAAAGAAAGTTGGATACAAAGATACCGATAGCGAACACAAAAACGGCTGAATACGGAGTAAATAAACCCGCCTCAGGAGTTATAAAATCCGGTGAAATTGAAGCAGCTACAAAGCGGTAGAAAAAGCCCATCAATACACCCCCAACTATAGATAAGACAATTCCCTTTACGGGTGTTCCGGAGTCTAAGGAAGTCATCTTACGGTAAGCTAATGCATCAAGAATAATAGCCAAAGCAACCAGGCCAACTCCAGAAAAAAGAAGAAAAGGGTCACCTACAGGATCTGCGATATAATTAACTATCACTCCTAAAATAAGTGCAATACCTATGCCTACAGGAAAAGCAACGGCCATCCCGGCTATATCAATAGCTGCTACTATAAGAAGGTTGGCAATGTTGAAAATTACACCCCCAATAAAGGCAGATATGAAAGCATTGGACGAGCCCTGTGATAAATCTGTAATAAAACTTCTTCCAGCATCTCCGGCGCTTCCTAGTGTGAAGCCAAAAATCAAAGTGAGAAGAATAATCCCGACGGAATAATCCCAGTAAAACAGTTGGAATGACCATGATTTGGAAGCAAGCTTCTGGGTGTTAGCCCATGAGCCCCAACAAAGCATTGTGATTACACATAAAAAAACAGAAAGAGCATAACTATCAGGTATAAACATAATGGAAAGGTTAGTGTGGCTGGAAGGTTAGTTCAGATCGGGATGGAATAGAGGCCTGTGCTCCTTCTTTGGTAACTGAAAGGGCAGCAGCCTGGTTAGCAAATTTCACGGAAGAGATTAAGTCCACACCTTCCGAAAGGGCAACCGCGAGGGCTCCGTTAAAAGTATCACCTGCCGCAGTAGTATCAACTGGGGTAACAGGCATTACAGGTACCACAACTTCAATCTCATCTGTAAGAATAAAAGCTCCTTTTGCACCCAGGGTTATAATTACTTTTTGTACTCCCTTTTTTCTTAAGGCCATAGCCGCCTGTTTAGCAGTATTCGTATCAATAACTTTTATCCCGGTTAAAATTTCAGCTTCAGTCTCATTCGGAGTAATAATAGACACAGCTTCAAGAATGTGATCAGATAGATGTAAAGCAGGAGCAGGATTCAGAATTACAGGACATTGTTCCTGAGTTGCCACACTGATAGCATAAGAAACTATGGGTAATGGAACCTCAAGCTGAATTAAAAGAAAGGAGGCTTGTTTAATCGCAGACCGTGCTCTTTCAATATCTGCAATCGTGATTGAGGAGTTTGCGCCTGAGGCTACTGAAATAGAATTCTCACCCTTTTCATCAACCAGGATAAGTGCAATTCCTGAAGCTACATTTTCTCGTATGGTTACCAGGCTTGAATCAATCCCAGCAGATTTAAAGTTTTGAACCGACTCCTTTCCAAACATATCACTACCTACGCTTGCTACAAATACTACATTGCCGCCTAGTCGTGCTGCGGCTACAGCCTGGTTTGCTCCTTTACCGCCTGGGTTCATTTTGAACTTGCCGCCAAGAACAGTTTCTCCAGGCTTTGGAATATGCTGAGAGTAAACAACCATGTCTGTATTACTACTTCCGATTACAACTATGCGATTTTTCTTCATAAAGAGCGTATGAGTATAAATTTTGAACAATCGTGTGAGCAATACATTAAACAAAGATTTCAGCAGAGAAACAAATTAATAATTACTGCTTTTGATTGATGTATTTGTTTTTAACTTTCGGTATGAAATCGGATGGAATTACAATAAAGGAGATTGCTGATCTGCTGAATATGTCGGGGAGCACGGTGTCGCGGGTACTGAGCGGAAAGGCGAAAAAATTCAGGATTAGCTCCGAAACCGAAGAACTGGTTAAAAAGACGGCTAAAGAACATAATTACCGTCCAAATCAAATAGCGAGAAATTTAAGACTCCAGAAGTCTAATACGATTGGACTGGTAATTCCGGATATCTCAAACCCTTTTTTCTGTAACCTGGCTTTAAAAATTGAAACTGAACTAAGAGCTCAAGGGAAGCTGATCCTTTTGTGTGATACCCACGATGATTCAAAAATTGAGAAAGAAAGTATAGAGTTGCTGATTGACCGGCAGGTTGATGGGCTTCTGGTAGCCCCTGTTGGCCTTAAAGGAGATCACTTTAAGAATCTTTCGAAGCCTGTTGTAATGATTGACAGGTACTTTGAAGAACTTGATATCCCTTTTGTATCCACTAATAATTTCAGTAGTTCTTATGAGGCTACTAAACTCCTTCTTGAAAACGGACATACCCGAATTAGTTGCGTTCAGGGTGTAGAAAGTACCATCTCGAATAGGGAGAGAGTAAACGGGTATAAATCAGCACTACAGGACTCAGATAAAAACATTATCGAAGTAATTGGCTCTGATTTTACGATTGAGAATGGTTACAAATCAGCATTAAAGCTATTTGAGAATAGCCAAAAACCAACCGCTATCTTTTCGTTAAGTAATCAAATAACAATTGGGGTTATGAAAGCGGCCAGGGAGCTCGGGTTGAAAATTCCGGATGATTTGTCACTGATCTCCTTTGATGATCAGCCTTATTTCGAACTTACGGAACCAGCTATTACTTCAGTTAGGCAACCTGTGGAAAGAATAGGCAAGAAAGCCGTACAGATGCTTTTCGAACTCATGGAAGGTAAAGAGTGTAAGAGCACTCTCATCGACGCTAAGCTCATTTCCCGTGAATCTGTTCAGAGGTCAGAATAAAACTATCAGAGTAATTTACTGGCGATATTTGCTAATTCTGAACGCTCTCCTTTTTCAAGATTAATATGCGCATACAATGGGCTACTGTGCATCCTGTCGACCAGGTAAGAAAGCCCGTTACTTTGTGCATCCAGGTATGGAGTATCAATCTGAAAAATATCTCCCGTAAATATAATTTTGGTGTTTTCACCAGCACGGGTAATAATGGTTTTGATTTCATGTGGAGTAAGGTTCTGAGCTTCATCCACGATAAAAATTACATTCGATAAACTTCGTCCACGTATGTACGCTAAGGGCACAATGCGTAGTTTATCAGTTTGTACCATTTCATCAATCTTTTTGTACTGCTTGCTGGTTTCCTTGAACTGGTTTTTTATAAAACTCAGATTATCCCAAAGAGGCTGCATATATGGATCAATCTTTGCATTCGCATCGCCAGGTAAATACCCGATGTCTCGATTGCTTAATGGGACAATAGGCCGTGCCAGGTAAATCTGTTTAAAGTTACTGCGCTGCTCTAAGGCGCTGGCTAAAGCCAGCAGAGTTTTCCCCGTACCTGCTGATCCGGTTACTGTGGCAAGAAGTATCCTGGGGTTTACCAAAGCATGCATAGCAAAGTTCTGCTCCGCATTTTTTGGGGTAATCCCATAGGCATTCATTTTGTCAATCTGCTCAATGAAACCAGTTTTGGAATTGAACCATCCTAACGCTGAAGAACCATGGCTCTTCATAATGTAGTAATGATTACTCGGAGGCTTTACCTCCATTAATTCCTTTGGTCGAATTTTCCCCTTTTCGTAAAACTTACTTATGACAGAAGGGTCTTCAATCTCCAGCTCTGTTTTACCCTTATAAAGCTGGTCTATATTTTTGACCTGGACCGTTTCGTAATCTTCAGCTTCCAGATTCAAAGCCCGTGCCTTCAGGCGAAGGTTTATATCTTTGGATACAAGAATAACCTTTTGACCAGGGTTTTCTGACTTAAGGCGCAAAGCAGAGTTTAAAATCTCATGGTCGTTCTTTTTAGAACCGAACATTTTGTTTGCATCTACATGGTCACCGCCATTTGTGATAACCCGGAGGTTCCCGTGCGATCTGCCATTTAGGGGAATCCAGTCTTGCAGCATGTTATCATCGGATATCCCGTCAAGATATCGGATAAATTCACGGGCGTGTAAATTGGTAACCGTGTTACCTTTTTTAAAAGTGTCCAGCTCTTCAAGAACTGTTATGGGTATTGCAACGTCATTTTTTTCAAAATTTCTTACAGCTTCATAGTCATATAAAAGAACGGAAGTGTCGAGTACAAAAATCTTCTTCTCTTTCTTTTTCGGCATGGGCAAATCGAGTTTAGAATTAGTATAACCCCGGGGGTCGTAAATGTAGATGATGTAAAAGAACGCTTGAAGAATTAATAGAAAGCTAAAACCAGATGCAACGAATGTGGATAAGTATTTAAAAAAAATTCTGGGGCTTAAAATCGCGGCTTAAAAAGCAGAGTTATCAACTTAATTATTCACAGTCCACAATGCGATGCTAAGCGCAACGGCAGCATTCAGGCTTTCAACGGTGCTGGATGAGGTTTTGGCGGGAATCAAAACACGAGTTCGATTTGACTGTAAAAGCTCCTTGGAGACTCCATTGGCTTCATTTCCAACTACCAAAATGATTTTATCAGAAGGTTTATGTGAGCTAATCGGGATTGAACCTTCGTTTCCGTCGAGGAGTAACACTTCCCAGCCTTGTTTTTCCAACTCAGGTAAGAGCTCAGAAAGCTCGCCCGTCATAAACGGAAGAGTTCCTGTTGCACCAACGGTACTTCGCACAACCTTGGGGTTAAACATGTCTACAGACCCTTTTCCTAACAGGATGGCTTTTGAGTTAAACCAGGCAGCCGTACGAATAATAGTTCCAAGGTTTCCGGGATCCTGGATAGAATCAGTAGCTACTAAAACTCCTGTTTCATATTCGAGGGATTTCAGCGTTGTTTCGGCAGGCGTTTTGCACAATGCCAGGACTCCTTGCGTATTCTCGGTATCTGCAATTTCAGCCATCTCCGGGTTTTCAATTACAAAGATTTTTTCCTGGTTTACCGAGATTTCAATTTCTTTGCCTTTAGCTATAAAAACGGAGTCGATCTCCAGAACACTGTTGTTTACTATTTGTTCAACAGCACGTTCTCCTTCAACAATAAACAACTGCTCTTTCTCACGTTGCTTTCGCTGTTTGAGCCTTTTAAGAAGGCGTAGTTGGTTTTGAGAAACTTTGTTCAAAGGGTTACTGATTTGGTGCTGATACAATTTAGGCCCAATCCTAAGCAAATTAACGGTCATTTAAAATTTTGCTTCTGTAAATTTTATCAAATACATAAAGTTTTAGATAATCAGTTTGGTGACGAAAACATTCTCGCACTAATTGATAGATGATTTCCTATCTTTGCCGCTGAAATTAAGCCAATAAAAGTAAGTAGATGGATTTTCTAAAAAAGCTCGGGATCGAAGGTGTAAACTCAGGAACCAGTACAGGTCAAAAATACCTGGAAAATAATGATGTAATAAGCAGTTACACGCCTGTTGACGGGAAAAAAATTGCCAACGTTAGTATAACTTCAAAAGAGCAGTACGAGGAGGTAGTAGCTACAGCACAAGAAGCCTATTTAGTTTGGAGAGAACTACCTGCACCACAAAGAGGTGAAATTGTTCGCCAAATCGGGCAAAAGCTTCGAGAGTATAAAGAGCCATTGGGAAAACTGGTTGCCTATGAAATGGGAAAGATTAACCAGGAAGGGCTTGGTGAAGTCCAGGAAATGATCGATATCTGTGATTTTGCTGTTGGTTTAAGCAGGCAGCTTTATGGTTTAACCATGCATAGTGAGCGGCCAAATCACAGGATGTATGAGCAGTGGCATCCGTTTGGTATTGTTGGAATTATATCAGCATTCAACTTCCCGGTCGCAGTGTGGGCCTGGAATGCAATGCTTGCTGCCGTTTGTGGTGATGTGATGATTTGGAAAGGTTCAGAAAAAACCCCGCTTTGCGGAGTTGCTGTCCAAAAGATCGTTGCAAAAGTTCTTAAAGAAAATAACCTGCCTGAAGGTATCTTCTGCTTAGTAACAGGTGATCGCGAAGTAGGAGAGTGGATGACAGAAGATGAAAGAGTTCCACTAATTTCGGCTACCGGTTCAATTAGAATGGGGAAAGAAGTTGCCAAAGCTGTAGGTGGCAGGCTTGGAAAAACCATCCTTGAGCTGGGAGGTAATAATGCAATTATCGTTACAGAGAATGCAGATATCGAGATGGCTATTCGTGCAACGGTATTTGGTGCGGTAGGCACTTGTGGCCAGCGTTGTACTTCTACACGTCGTCTTATTATTCATGAATCAGTATACGACCAGGTTAAAGAGCGCCTTATAAACATCTATGAAAAAGTTCAGATTGGGAACCCACTTGATCCTGAAACACTGGTTGGTCCACTAATCGATGAACTTGCTGTAGACACCATGCAAAAGGCTCTGAAGCAGATCAAGAAAGAAGGTGGAAAGGTGATCTATGGCGGTGAAGTATTAGATCGCGAAGGGCATTTTGTTCGTCCGGCGATAGCAGAAGTTAAAAATGAATATAAGATCGTACAAGATGAGACCTTTGCTCCAATTCTTTATCTCATTAAGTACAAGACTATGGAAGAAGCTATGGCTTACCATAATGGGGTTAAGCAAGGGTTGAGTTCTGCTATGTTCACTTTAAATATGCGTGAAGCTGAGAACTTCTTAAGTGTACATGGTTCTGATTGCGGTATTGCGAACATCAACATCGGTACAAGTGGTGCTGAGATCGGTGGAGCATTTGGCGGCGAAAAAGAAACTGGTGGTGGACGAGAATCAGGTTCGGATGCCTGGAAAGCGTATATGCGTCGACAAACGAATACCATTAACTGGAGTGAGGAATTACCACTTGCCCAGGGTATTTCCTTTGATGTTTGATATAGGTTTTCTTGACAATCAATATTGATCTGCGATGCAAGTTCAAGTACCCACTCCTGAAGAGCATCAAAAAGAAAAGAGACAGAAAAGAAAGCATCTTCTTTTCGGGTTATTTGCGGGTGTTGTTTATTTCGGATTAATAGGTACTAAAATTTTCTTTATACACGGCTTCGATGAGGTGGCAGGCTTGGAAAAACCATCCTTGAGCTGGGAGG
>JAVKDP010000095.1:0-14182 GCA_040222185.1 Balneolaceae bacterium
CAAGTTCTTTTGAATTAAAAAACTCATCTTCACTTGTTTCAAAGTTCGCCCAAACTTACGAATTGGTTTGATGCTTTCTATGAGCTTGAAGCACTTAACTCATTGGCTAGCTTCGCAATGCTTAATCCTGAAAATACTTGGGCGAACTTTGAAACAAGTGAAGATGAGTTTTTTAATTCAAAAGAACTTGGGCACCCACTTATTGTTTCGGGGCAGAGAGTTGCTAACGATTTTAAAGTCCAAAAAGAGAAAGACTTATTTTTAATTACCGGTTCAAATATGGCAGGTAAGAGTACATTCTTAAGAACAGTAGGGATTAACCTGGTATTGGCTTTTTCAGGTGCTCCGGTAAATGCACAGCGATTTAATACTCAATTTTTCAGGGTATTTACCAGTATCAATGTTACCGATTCACTGGGAGACGGACTTTCTCATTTTTATGCGGAAGTAAAGCGGTTAAGGCAGTTATTGGACGAGTTGGCTAAAGAAGACGAAATACCAGTGTTCTTCTTTGTTGATGAAATCTATAAAGGCACTAATAATCGTGAACGGTATTCTGGTAGTGCAGCATTTCTAAGAGAAGTAGCTGGGAAACATGGTGTTGGAATGGTTTCAACTCATGACCTGGAACTTGCCAGCCTGGAAGAAGAGATTCCACAGCTTTCGAACTGGCACTTTGCAGAATCTATTGAAGATGGCAAGATGAGCTTTGAATATAAAATGAAAGCGGGTCCTTGCCCGAGCACGAATGCCCTCCATATCATGAAGATAGAAGGGCTGCCAACAGGAGACTGAGAACTAATTAATTCTCGTATACCCTCACATAATCAATTTCCATAGTTGCCGGGAAATTGGCATCATCAAGTCCCTGAGCACCACCCCAGTCTCCACCAACAGCCATATTGAGGAGGAAGAAGTGAGGCTTATCAAACGGCCAGTTATCATTATTGGCTTCAGCAGGCTTATTAACCCTGAAAATGGTGTTATTAGGATCGTTCACATAAAACTTGATGAACTCTTCTTCCCAGATAATCCCGAAGGTGTTAAACTCTTCCTCGATAGTAGGGAGAGAAACGGCACCCGATCCAAGTTGTGTTCCGTCGCGATGATTATTGGCATTACTATGAATGGTAGCATAAAACTGGTTTGGGGCATAGCTTACATACTCCATAATATCAATCTCTCCACTGTCAGGCCATCCGCCACCACTTCTTATAGCATCACCTAACATCCAGATAGCGGGCCACAATCCATTACCTTTTAAATCGGGCATTTTTGCACGAATCTCCATTCTGCCATAGGTAAAACTATCCAGGCTAGTTAGCCGCGCAGAAGTATAATCGCCTCTTTCTTGTCTTTCTCCTTCAAAAACTTTCTTTGCGATAATTTTTAAAGTACCGTCGCTTACTTCTGTGTTCTGAATGGCAGTATAGTTCTGGAGCTCATTATTTCCCCATCCGCTGGCTCCCGTTTCAGGAAACCATTTGTCGTAATCAAGACGATCTCCGTCAAATTCATCGCTCCAGATTAACCCTTCTTCAAGCTCCGGAGTTGTGCTTCCTGATTCTTTACAGGTTGTAAAGAGTAATGGTGTAAAAAGTAAAAGTAATAAATATCTATTCTTGTTCATGATGTTATAGTCTAATCGTCCTCTTGTATTTGCCAAACCCGCACATAATCAACTTCCATAGTTGCCGGGAATATCGTGTCATCAACACCTTCTGCACCACCAAGATTGCCACCTACGGCAATATTCATCAGGAAATAGAAAGGCTTATCAAATGGCCAGTTCTTCTGATTATATCTTTTAGGTCGGTCGAAGGTCAACAAAATATTGTCTATGCTGTCGACATAAAATTTCAACGATGTTTCAGACCAAAGAATTCCATAATTATGGAACTCTTCTTCCGCTGTCTCCAACGGTACAAAGTCTGAACTTATTTGAGTCCCGTTCATATGATTATTTGCTATGGTATGGATCGTAGCAAGTACGGAGTCAGGTTTATAGCTTACATATTCCAGGATGTCGATTTCTCCTGATCTAGGCCATCCTCCACCATCTCTGAACATGTCACCGAGCATCCACAAGGCCGGCCAGATACCGTTTCCTTTATGTTCAGGCATCTTTGCCCGGATTTCCAGCCTTCCGTATTTGAATGATTCCTTACTATTCATACGGGAGGAAGTATAATCACCAACATTTTGGCCTTCACCTTCTAGCTTTGCAGTTATACTCAAAATCCCATTTTCGATAGTAGCATTACCAGCTTCTAGAGGAGTGTAATTCTGAAGTTCATTATTTCCCCAGCCCCAGTCGCCAGTTTCAAAATGCCAGTTCGAAGTATCGATTTCAGTTCCATCAAATTCATCACTCCAAACCAATACGGCTTTATCCCAATCAACAGGGGGAGCTTTTTCTGGTTCTGTGCAACTAATAAAAACCAGGAGAATGAGTAATAGTGAGGTAAAGGGGATTTGATTTTTCAAAACAATAGTATTGAAAGTGACTGTATAGCGAATGCTCAGCTATATATTATTGCAAAATAGCTTTAGGGTCAATTGAGAAGAATTCTCACGAAGGTGTAAGAACTCTATTTGTTCAATATAAAAGTTAACGGTTCGTGAACACGCATCGCCCAGTATTGTTCTTTATGATCATGACCTTCAAACTTCTTCGTGATCCAGTTTTTACCTTCTTCATATCCGGCATCTTTCATGAACCCGTCAACTGTATTTTGATGAGGTTCATATTGTGAATCAAGCCCCAGGGTGCCGAAGTCGAAATAGATTTTATGCGTAGCCGGATCAGGTAGGTTATCCTTCACAAAACCAATAAAGGCTTCTCCAATCTGCTGAACAGGCCAATGTGTCGAAACACATCCGGCAGCTCCAAACACTTCAGGATATTCTATTATAGCATATAAAGAGATGAGTCCGCCCATACTGGAACCCATGATGGAAGTATACTCTCTCTCCGTTTTAGTGCGGTATTCACTATCAATGAAAGGTTTTACTTCTTCAACCAGGAACTTGAGGTAATCATCTGAAAAGATCGGTTTGCCACCGTATTGGATTACTCCTTGCTTAACTTCTTCACTATTCATTACCTCTGCTGGTTTTTGAGGCATGTACTCAGCAAAACGGGTAGCTCCGGTATTCCATAGCCCAACTACGATAGTACCAGGAACACTTCCGTTTTTTATCAAATCAGTGAGCACTTCATCCACCATCCAGTCATTCCCATTATAGGAAGTTTCAGGGTTGAAGATATTCTGGCCGTCATGCATATAGAGCACCTGGTAGGAAGAGTCTGTTTCTGAATAGTTTTCAGGCAACCAGACCTCCACGGTTCGGTTGTCTACATAATCGGATGCAAAATCTTCATGAAGAATCACATTTCCGGTAACGGTTTTAATCGGGTTTTGGATTTCCTCTTGTTGCTTGGCAATACTGTTAATACTGAATAAGAGGAGTGCAAAACAAAGGGTAAAGTACTTTTTCATGAGTGAGAATTGGTGAGCTTTTAAAAGTGATATTTTCGTGACATTTATCTGATACGCATTGTATATAATAAGCCACGTAAGATCAAAGCAAATTCGAACAGAATTTGAGCATCGAATTTTATTTATTAAGCATACTTAAAATTTCAAACTATAGGGGATATGAAAGAAATCAAACTTTGCCAGTTAAATGAACTAACTGAATTAGAACCATCCCATCAGTTGGTTAATGGATTGGACCTGGTGGTAATTAAATATGGCGATGAAGTATCTGTATTATACGGAAGGTGCTTACATCGCGGAGCGCTATTAGGTGACGGGCATATTGATGGTCATAACCTCATTTGTGGAGTGCACGGATGGGATTACAGGTACGATACCGGGGTAAGTGAATACAACAATTCGGAAGTACTGAATAAGTTTTACTCAAAAATTGAAGGAGGGATTGTTTGGGTTGATGAAGATGAGATCAACCAGTATTTATATGATAATCCCCAGCCCTTTAACAGGGACGAATATTTAGGCGCCTACGCTGATACTCATGTAGAAGACACTGAGCCATACACTACATATATAAAAGAGCTCGCTCAGAATGGGCTTAAAAATTATGGGCATCATGGCCCATCTGAGGCTATGGGTGTAGATAGGAATACACTTCCTAAATGGGAAGACATTCAATTCCTGCCTGCCCAGCTTGCAAGCCGGCCTTTATTGGATGAAGATGCAGTTTCCACTAAAGTTGTTATCGGGCCAAAGGCAAAGAAACCGCTGGTTCTGGATATTCCGCTATTTGTTTCGGATATGAGTTTTGGAGCGCTTTCCCGTGAGGCCAAGATTGCTCTTTCAAAAGGGGCAGAGCTTTCAGGAACCGGGATTTGCAGTGGTGAAGGTGGAATGTTACCAGATGAGCAAGCCAATAACTCAAAATATTTATATGAACTGGCTTCAGGGAAATTTGGGTTCTCCTGGGAAAAAGTTCAAAAATCCCAGGCTTTTCACTTTAAAGGAGGGCAGGGTGCTAAAACAGGGACTGGAGGTCACCTGCCGGGGAATAAAGTAACCAAAGAAATTGCAGAAGTACGCGGATTAAATGAAGGCGAGACTGCGATTTCTCCTGCGGCTTTTCCGGATTTATTTACAGCTGCTGATTTCAAATCCTTCGCGGAACAGGTAAGAGAAAAAACAGGCGGAATTCCTATTGGTTTTAAGATAGCAGCCAGCCATGTAGAAGCCGATATCGATTTTGCTTTGGAAGTAGGAGTAGACTACATCATCCTGGATGGTCGCGGAGGTGGAACAGGATCTGCACCTACAGTTCTTCGAAATAATATCAACGTACCGACTATTCCGGCGCTGGCGAGAGCCAGGAAGCACCTGGATAAGGTCGGCGCTACTGATGTAACTTTGGTAATAACTGGCGGGCTAAGAGTAGCTGAAGACTTTGCCAAAGCTATGATGCTTGGAGCTGATGCTATAGCTGTTTCTAACTCTGCACTGCAGGCCATTGGATGCCTTGGAATGCGGGCTTGTAACAGTAATAACTGCCCGGTAGGGATTGCAACACAAAAAGAAGGGCTTCGCAAACGGTTGATTATTGATTCATCGGCGCATCAGCTACAGAACTTCTTTGATGCAACAAATGAGTTGGTAAAAGTAATCGCAAGATCTTGCGGGCATGATGATATCACGAAGTTTAACCGCAACGATTTAAGCACCTTTAACTACGACATTCATCGCTTAACTGGTATTGGATATGCAGGAGTACTACCAGTTAAGTAATTTTAAAATCAAAGTCTCCCCTTAAGGGGAGACGATCAAACCGAAAGTACTCGGTTTGATCTGAGGGGTGCATTAGCACAACTCAGATCAATCAGATGCCGAAAACTTTATTGAATTCATTATGGAAGAAATAATCTCTACAATTCTATTCATTGTCCTGATCTACGTAGTTCTGGGAATTCTCTTTTCTTTGATATTCATCTGGAAAGGGTTGGAAAAAGTAGATCATGGAGTTGAAGACAGCGGGAAGCTTTTTAAGTTTCTCATTTTTCCAGGGCTGGTTACTTTCTGGCCTATGTTCCTGGTAAAATGGAGGAAGTCATGAAACCATCTCTTCGGAAAGCACACCTAAGAATCTGGTTCCTGGTTGGGATCGTAGTTGTTAGCCTTTTAATCCTCGCAATGCCATGAGCGTAAACTATACATCCGTACTTTGGAACAAGCAGAAAAAGGGATACGATAAGATTCTCTGGCTAGGGATTTTGCTGATGATTGTTTGTTTTGTAGCCTTTCAACTTATCTTTCATCCTGAGATCACAGCAGAAACACTTGTAATAAGAGCAACAGCAATTACAGCTTTTGTCCTGTTACATATCATTCTTTCCATAGGGCCACTCAGTCGCCTGAATACCAAATTTCTTCCTCTATTATATAACAGAAGGCATTTGGGTGTATCCATGTTCTTTATTGCATTGATACATGGTGCATTTTCAATCATTCAGTTTCATGCTTTGGGAGATGTGAACCCGATAGTAAGTGTGTTTACTTCAAATCAGCATTACCAGGCAATTAGTGCATTTCCATTTCAGACACTGGGCTTTTTTGCCTTGATCATATTGTTTGTAATGGCAGCCACTAGTCATGATTTCTGGCTGAACAACTTATCACCAAGAATATGGAAGACCTTGCATATGGGCGTGTATGTAGCCTATGGATTATTAGTACTTCATGTAGCCTTAGGCTCACTTCAATACGAAAGTCACCCTGCGTACTGGATATTATTAATAGCAGGGTTTGTTACAATCACCGGGCTTCATATTATAGCTGGGTTTAAGGAAAACAAGCGGCTTTCGGCTGATACCGGTCTTCCAGTAGACGATGCTTTTGTTGAAGTATGTGCTGTTTCCGAAATTCCGGACGATTGTGCTAAAACAGTATTCATTGATGGCGAGAACATTGCCATTTTTAAATATGATGGCAAAGTATCTGCGGTTCATAATGTGTGTAAACACCAGATGGGACCTTTGGGAGAAGGAAAGATCGTAGATGGTTGTATCACCTGCCCCTGGCATGGTTACCAGTACCTTCCTGAAAATGGACAGGCCCCGGCGCCTTTCACTGAAAAACTAAAAACCTTTGAAGTAAAAGTACTGGAAGGAAAAGTATGGGTGAATCCTAATCCAAAAGAAGAAGGAACCTTTGTGGAGCCTGCTAAACTGGAGACGAAATGAGTAAGAACGAATTTTATATAGGCTGGCAGGATGAAATGCCGCCATCGAATAAAAGCTTTGTAAGAAATATCCTCATTGGAATCTTTGTACTGATTCCTGTATTGGTATTCGCAGTGGTAAGCTTTCAAAAACCGATGAACCATCATCACTTTGAATTCGGGACCATCACTGAATTGTCAGGTATATACCACTCACAACCATTTCCAATGCTAAAGGTGTTGTCAGGTGTTCCTGAAGGTTTTTCGAAAGACGTGCTTCTGGTTGGTTTTGGAAAGTTCGGAGCAGGTGGAATTATGGAAGACATTGAAGAAGAACAAGGGAGTCTGGCAGGCAAGAAAGTGACTCTTAACGGGACACTCATCTATGGAGATGGTATAACACTCATGGAGCTAACCGACCTCGAAGCCAGTTTTGTAAATGCAGAGCAGGATCCTTACCCAATGATAGTGGAAGACTATGTGCTTCCGCTAAAAGAAATAACAGGTGAAATACTGGACCCGAAGTGCTATTTCGGTGTAATGAAGCCAGGAGAAGGTAAAATTCATAAAAGCTGTGCAATTCGATGCATAAGTGGTGGTATTCCCCCGGTAATGCGTGTGCTTCAGTCCGATGGCATTAATTACGACTACTACCTTGTAAAAGGAGAAAGCGGAGAAGAGATCAACAAAGAAGTATTACCCTATGTTGCCGAGATGGTATCCGTTTCAGGAGAAGCCATTGTACAGAACGGCTGGAAAGTGATGTATGTGGATACGGATTCAATAGAGAAAAAAGAAACTAAATGAACTACACCCAGACCGATCGGCGAATACATTATTTAAGCCAGATACTGGCTAAAGCAGGGCGCACATTTGCCAGAAAAAAAGAAGACGACAGTCACACCAATGTATCTTTCAACCCCGCTAAAAACCGGATAGAAGGCAGATGGTTTGACTCTCCCAAAGGCAAAATGATGCTGGTGCTGCGGATCACTGATTTTTGTATGATATGGATGAATGAGAAAGAAGAGGCCATACAAACAGTTTCTACGGTTAAGAAGCTAAGTTCAGAAATAGAACAACAACTTGAAAAAGGGATTATTGAGATGGGCCTGGAACCAGACGGATTCTCTGATCCATTACATTATGAGATCCCGGAATACAGTTTCATTGACCAGCCCATTCAGATGATTAATAAACATTTGCTGGACGAGTGGAAGGAATTGCGAACCTTAGCTAATGAAGCATGTGAGAAGGTATTAGGGATATTGGATGTAGAAGGGGAAATAAGAGTATGGCCTCACCATTTTGATACTGGCATCTACGTTTCAGCAAACGAAAACATAGGTATAGGTTTTGGCCTGGCAATGGAAGATGAGGTGGCTGGCGCTCCTTACTTTTATATGTCAGGGTATCCAAACGAAGGGAGTTTAACATACGAGAATCTCCCCGATTTAGGTCCTGGGAAATGGGAAACAGAAGAAGGTTTCAAAGGAGCCATACTGCCCATAGAAGACTTTGAGGAAAGCAAACAAGCCCTCGATACCTACATCGAAAAAGCCCTTGAATGGTTTTTGGCTCAGTAGAATACAAGCCCAGTCATCCTGAACTTGTTTCAGGATCTTTGTGAAGTATCAAATTGATTTGTAAGATGAAAATTAAAACATAGCCCTGTCGTAAGATCCCGAAATGAATTCGGGATGACTTAAAGTAGATGTACTTCGAGGCTAATCTTTACAGAAAAGAACCCCGGGTCGCTATTCGCTAAGATCCTTCGCTTTCGCTCAGGATGACTTTAGGAGAGAAATTAAGGGGTTTTGTAGATTCTTCGTTTTCACTCAGGATAACAAATCAAAAGCAAGTGTACGGGGCATCCTGAGGCCACCGCCGAAGGATCTTGATGGATGAAAGGCTTGCGAAAATTTCTAAGCCGGGGGCTTTTGGTACTGGCGCCTGTCTCGATAAAGAATGGGATCGGTACAAAAGAATAGAGAAAACGACTCCATGCTGGGAGCCATTCCGTAAGATCCCGAAATGAATTCGGGATGACAAGAACAGAGTCTTTCTCTACCATTATAACCATGCACTGAATTGTTTGCAGCAGACATTGGGATTCCTAAAGAGGTTTATGTACAATTCAGATTCCAAACAATATTATTTCAAAAGACAATCTTCTAAAACTATTACGATGAGCAAAAATCTAATCTGGCATAAAGTACTCGACAACAAAGACGATCTTCCTGAGGGAAGAGTAATGACAGTAACCGCAGGGCACAAAGGCATATGCCTGACTCATTTTGAAGGAAACTATGCTGCATTAGACAATCGATGTCCACACCAGGGCGGGCCATTAGGAGAAGGAAGTATCGAAAACGGGATGTTGCGTTGCCCGTGGCATGGCTGGGATTACCATCCCTGTACCGGAAATTCACCCGGAGGATTTGATGATGGAGTCGACGCTTACGAAATCAAAGAAGAAGACGGAGCCATTTTTGTAGGATTAGAAGAAGAACCACCGCATGAAACCACGATATCCGATGTGATGGCTGAAACGATGGTAAACTGGGGAGTGAACAGGGTATTCGGCATGGTAGGCCATTCCAATTTAGGCTTTGCTGATGCCCTCAGAAGACAAGAAGAAAAAGGAAACCTGAAATTCTATGGCATTAGACACGAAGGTGCCGCTTCTTTTGCTGCATCAGCCTATGGAAAACTGACAGGTAAACCTGCTGGATGTTTTGCAATCGCGGGCCCGGGTTCAACCAATATGTACACCGGACTTTGGGATGCCAAAGTAGACCGTGCTCCGATTTTAGCCTTAACAGGACAGGTTGCGACACAGGTAGTTGGAACCGGAAATTTCCAGGAACTGGATTTAGTACGTGCCTTTGACTCTGTAGCAGAATTCAATCATAGGGTAGAGCATAGAAGTAAACATGCAGAGTTAATGTCGTTGGCAGTAAAACATGCAGTTCTGAAACGAGATGTATCGCATTTAACCTTCCCGGACGAAGTACAGGAGCTACCTGCAGGAAACTCAAAGCCGAAGACTCCCAAAGATCGTATGACTTCGATGACTATTGCCCCACCCAAAGAGAGCTTTGATAAGGCTTTGGGGATGCTGAATGACTCTAAACGTCCGGTAATTATTGTAGGGCATGGAGCTCGATTCCATATGGATGAAATCACTCAATTCGCTGAAAAACTAAAAGCCCCGGTAATGACTACCTTCAAAGCCAAAGGGCAGATTTCAGATCACCACCCATTGGGCTGTGGGGTACTGGGAAGAAGCGGAACACCCATTGCTTCCTGGTTTATGAATGAATCTGACCTGTTATTAGTAATTGGGGCATCCTTCTCTAATCATACCGGGATAACTCCCAAGAAACCGACCATACAAATCGATTTCGATCCATTGGCATTATCT
Source organism: Balneolaceae bacterium (assembly GCA_040222185.1). Lineage (GTDB taxonomy): Bacteria > Bacteroidota > Rhodothermia > Balneolales > Balneolaceae > JAVKDP01. Next base: position 10,136 of record JAVKDP010000095.1, read on the forward strand.
AAATTCCATGAAGTAGACGCGGCCGTATGGGGAGAGATTTCCGTGACGGTAGGAATGATGGATGAGCAGATTTCAAGACTGGACAACAAAACAGACCACACCAAAGAAATTGAAGACCGCTGGGAAATCTGGAGAGTCGAAAAAGCCAAACGTTTGATCGAAGATCATGGCAAAGGAGTAAGCTCCATTGCCGTATTTGATGCCCTTAACGAATTTGCACCTGAAGATGCAGTGATGTGCGTAGATGTAGGGAACAATGCTTATTCCTTTGGTCGCTATTACGAAGCCAAAGCTAATACCTTTTTGATGTCGGGATATCTCGGATCCATTGGTTTTGCACTTCCAGCATCCATGGGAGCCTGGGCTGCCGTTGGGGATGAACGTCCCGTGATCGCTGTAGCTGGAGACGGTGGATTCTGCCAGTATTTAGCCGAAATGACGACCCTGGTGAAATACAACATGCCCATTAAAGTGATTGTGTTAAACAACAACGAACTAGGTAAGATATCCAAAGAGCAAAGGGCTGGGGAATTTGATGTATGGGCCACCGACCTCTCCAACCCTGAATTCGCCGAATATGCCAAAGGCTGTGGAGCCAAAGGTATTTTAGTCACTGAAAGGGATCAACTTGCTTCCGCCATGAAAGAACTCATGGACCATAACGGCCCGGCGCTACTGGAAATCAAAACCGATGTGAGTTTGATATAGAATGCAAGAAATAATTTTCGTCCCGAAATATTCATTAAAGCTAAGAATCAGTTTCTGTGTAATAGTTGTTTTATTGAGTGCTCAAATACTAGTGGGAACAATTGAGCCTCAACTTTTCCTGCATCTAGAGTTTATAGCTTTTATTGTTTTTTGGATCTTATTGCTAGTTTCTTCTTGCTTAACGGTTTATAAAAAGATCACCTTTAAAAATAAGATTTATGTGGAACGCTATTTTTTAAAAACATGGGTAATACCTTATTCGAGTATTGAAGATTACTCTGGTCTAAAGATAAAACTAAATAAGTGGTTCATCGCCACGAACGGTATGGAAAATGCTGGGGAATTAATTAGAATACTGGATTCAAAAATAGATGAGGGAGTTATTGGTGAAGAACAAATCGAAAATGAGCTTTGGAAACATGAGGAAAATGGAGGAATGTCATCTGTTTTAAGTTTTTTAGTTACACTATCAATAACAACTTTAATGACTGTTACAGAAGTTAGATTATTTGAAATAGAACCAGACAATCTGATTCTTTTTCTGATTGTTTTTCTTTCTTTTTATTTCTGCTTTTATACATACAATAAGAAGTTTTATAAAGACATAAACGAGTTTGAGAATGAACCTGATTATGATCTCTTAGGAAAGAAACTGGATAATGAGATGTCTTTAATTTACTCTTTTGTAGCTTCTACAGTTATTATTCTTGGCTTAGATATCTTACAAATTAGATTAGGATATATTGATCATGAAATATTTATTATTGTAATTTGGATAGCAATTTTTTTAGGTACATATCTAATTTCAAGGCTTTATTACAAACACAGAAATGAAATTGAAGAAGAAACTGATTGGTGAGTACTTTTTGGAATTAATAGGCATGAGATTTCATCTGGGCTATAGCCAGGTTTCCAATTTTTTTATCGTATAATTCAACTCTCGGCTAACATCCATTTGAGACCTTTCTGAATGCTACTTCATCCTTTTAGCTTACCCCGGGCTATCGGGATGATAGATCATATTTTAGTTTCTGCACCAAATCCACTACGTTCTGAGAACTAACTAACCAGGGTTCTCAAATGAGATTATTTCTTCTTCTAAGCTGCGTACTGTTTTTTACTACATGTTCTTCATCCCCACAAAAAGAAACCCCACCCAATATCATCTACATCTTCGCGGATGATTTGGGTTATGGAGACATAGGAATGTTTGGAGCAACAGATATCAAGACCCCACATATAGACCGAATGGGGGAGGAAGGGATTAAGTTTACCGAGTTTTATTCGGCTTCGGCGGTATGTACGCCTTCAAGAGCGGGATTGCTTACTGGGCGTTATGCTGTTCGGATGGGTCTGAACGGAGTTTTTTTCCCGGAGAGTTTTGAAGGTATGCCCAGGGAGGAAGTTACGATAGCGGAAATGCTACAAGGTAATGGCTATGTCACTGGATTGGTGGGGAAGTGGCATTTAGGTCACCAGCAAAAGTTTCTGCCTTTGGCACAGGGTTTTGAGGAGTATTTTGGGATTCCATACAGTAACGACATGGAAAGTGTAGTGTATATGCGGGGCAATGACGTGGTTTCTCATTCTGTAGATCAGACCCTGCTTACTAAAACTTATACCGAGGAAGCCATTCAATACATCGAGAATCATAAAGAACAGCCTTTCTTTTTGTACCTGGCACACAGTATGCCGCATGTACCTTTGTATGCTTCAGATGAATTCCTGGCAAGTTCTGAGCGGGGATTGTATGGAGATGTGATCCAGGAACTGGACTGGAGTGTGGGGCAGATCCTAGAGAAACTGGAGGCGGAAAACCTGTTGGAGAATACGCTGGTTATCTTTTCAAGTGATAATGGACCCTGGTTGGCGATGGAGGACCACGGTGGGAGCTCAGGCGGACTCCGGGAAGGCAAAATGTATTCTTTCGAGGGAGGAATGCGGGTACCAACCGTAGCGATGTGGAAGGGGAAGATTCCTGCAGGTGCGGTGTATGATGAAATGGCTACTCAACTGGACTGGCTGCCAACTTTCGCCAGTTTAACCGGAGCGGAACTACCCAAAGACCGGGAGCTGGATGGAAAGGATATTTCAGAGGTGTTATTTAACACCGGAGTACGGGAAGAGGATGGATTTTTGTTTTTCGAGTTCGGGCAGCTAACGGGTTATCGAAAGGGAGACTGGAAAGTGAAGCGGCCTTTTTCTGGTTTTGAAGGAGCGAGATGGAAGAACGCTTCCCCGGCGCATGATAGTTTATTGATCAACCTGAAAACGGACCCTTTTGAATCTAATAACTTGTTTGAGGAGAGTAAGGAACGGGCCCGTGCACTGTTTTCGGAGATGGAAGCCAAATATGAAGCATTGGGTGAGTTGCCGCCGCCTATTGTCCTACGTACCCCCGCGGATGAAAGCCATTATGAGTATTTGGAGGGGAAGAAAGGTAACTAATTTTGGTAGGGAGGAACAGAAAAGAGCTTAGGAGCCATTTCGTAAGATCCTGAAACGAGTTCAGGATGACTGGTTCCTAGTATTTTGACATCTGAAATTATGACGAAATAAGTGAGTCTGTCTCGAGCGGGTCCTTGAGACAAATAATTCCGTTCAGGCTCAACATGTTTAAGCTTTGCAGGAAGAATGAATACCTTTGGAATTATTTAGCGAGAGCAGGGCGAACGCGTCATAATTTCATCGTCTTGACCTTTTGGTACTTTTGGGTCAAGCCAAAAGTACGGAGGAAATAGAAAGAGGTATGGTACCATATCGTAAGATCCTTCTCTTGAAGGCTCGGGATCAAGATGACAGTAAAATTTTAGTTTTTGAGTCAAATCCTGTACGTTTATTAAGTCAGTCCAGCTCAAAACTGAATAGTGAGTACACACTCGATCGAACATATTACATTTAAGAGGATCAGACCCAGGATTCGAATAGAGTCTGATTTAACTTCTGAAAAGATCACAAATACAATCAAGGAACATCTCTCCAAGCCTGGTGTAGCCTGTGAGGGGAAAGTGCTCCCGGGCTTTGCTACTGTTTATCCATTAAAGGAAGAGCAACATTATTGGTCGCCACAGCTTACGCTTACGATTGAAGAGACGGAGTCAGGAAGCCTGATCAGAGGATTATATGGTCCAAGGCCTTCGGTATGGACGATGTTTATTTTTTTCTACTCCTTCATTGGTTTTCTGGCTATGATTGCAACATTAATCAGCCTTTCGTATTGGTCACTAGATAAAGACACTATGTTCTTCTGGGCCGTACCTGTGCTTTTGTTGCTTTTTCTTTCTCTATATCTGGTAGCTTACCTGGGTCAGAAGTTCGGGCATAAGCAGATGGTGTATG
>JAVKDP010000096.1:0-24799 GCA_040222185.1 Balneolaceae bacterium
TTCAAAGGTTCCACTGCACAGTTTCTCAGGTACTTCGAATACATTAACAGGGCTTATCAACTTAGCGGACAGTACCGTTGATTTCTACCTTGATCTCGAGACGTTGGATACAGGAAACGGAAAACGAGATAAGGACATGAAACTAACACTGGATACCAAAAATCATCCATATGGTGAGTTTTTTGGTAAACTTACTTCTGATTTCGATCAAAATAGTATGGTTGAACAAGAAGTAACGGTAGAAGGGGTGTTCAAAATTCATGGCAAGGAAAAAGAAGTTCTGGTTGAAGGAACACTAAGGCCTGATGGTGAAGCTCTTCATCTTAAAGCCAGCTGGATTCTGAACCTGGATGATTATGACATAGTACCTCCCAAGCTTTTGTTTATCAAAGTAGACCAGGCACAGGAAATTGAAATCAATGCCATACTAGCTATTAAGGAGTAAATCTCATGAATAAGTCGCTCAGCCTTTTATTAATCCTGATTTTTAGTGCCCAGACCGCTTTTGCCCAGATGGAGAGAAGGCGCACTATAACCGATGAACCCGAAGAGGTTTTTTTGACCATGTCGCTGATAACGATGGCCACTACGTCAAATCTTGAGCGCAAAAACATGAACAGTACCATCATGCATAACTTTGGTTTGGTATCGGGTGGAATCGATGACTTCTGGGGCTTGGATAATGGAGCAGCAGTACGTTTAGGTATTGATTATGGTATCACAGATAAACTTTCTGTAGGTATAGGGCGAACCAGCCGCGAAGATAACGTGGACCTTAGTATTAAGTACACAGTGCTTAACCAGATGAAATCAGGTAAAACCCCAGTTGAAGTAGCTATTAAAGGCGATATTGGAATAAATACCCAGAAAGAAAGCCGCTTTGATTTTACTTTCCAGGAACGGCTGAACTCATTTGCATCGATTATGGTAGCTAGAAAATTCAGTGATTCTTTCAGTTTTCAGGTAGCGCCGATGATTTCACATTTTTCGACGGTAGTGATTGAGACAGAAGGTCAACAGATCGAGCATACCCATATGGGTTCAGGCTTTGGTGGTGAGATCCGGTTGAATAATAAACACTCGTTTTCATTTGAATATTACCTGGTTTTTGGAGATCGAACAGCAGGGACTAAGAACCCTGCGGCACTTTCCTGGCAGGTTGATACCGGCGGACATGTATTCCAAATGTTCATTATGAGCGGAACCTGGTTTACCGAGCAGCACTTGCTAGCCAGGACAAGAACTGATTTCTTTGCTCCTGATTTCAGGATTGGGTTTAATGTAAATCGCGTGTTTGGGCTCTGACCCAGAATTTCTGTTTATGTCATCGCGAGGAGCCTTGAGTTAGGTTTCAGGTTTATGAGTAATTCGACGCGGCGATCTCCCTATCAAGGCCCCTAAACCTGTTCCATGAGGTTGCTTCGTCGAAAGCATTCTTTGTAGGTTTTTAATCACCAGGCTCCTCGCAATGACGGGCTTTGTTTTTTTTGTCGTCGCGAGGAGCCTAAGCTTGAGTTCAGGTTTACGAATTCTTCGACGCGGCGATCTCCCTATCAAGGCCCCTAAACCTATTTCACGAGATTGCTTCGTCGAAAGCATTCTTTGTAGGTTTTTAATCACCAGGCTCCTCGCAATGACGAGATTTGAGTTAATGAGGAAGAATTTGCTGAAATAAATCCTCCCATTCCGGATTGATGCTATTTATTAACTCAAGCTTTCTTTTCCTGGAACCTGTTTTAATTTGCTTCTCTCTTTTAATTGCAGCCTCCGGTTCCCCTACTTCTTCATAGTAAACCAGTTTATTTACATTATATCTTGCAGTGAACCCTTTTATTAATTTATTCTGATGCTGGATCATCCTGTTCACTAGGTCGCTTGTTACTCCTGTGTAAAGCACAGTATGATGCTTATTCGTTAGTATGTAAACATATAGTGACCTCTCTTCTCTCATGGCTTAAAATACAAAAAAAATAATCCTCATCGCGAGGAGCCACGAGTTAGGTCTATAGGTTTATGAGTCCTTCGACGCGGCGATCTCCCCGTCAACGCCACGAAGCTTGTTCTATGAGATTGCTTCGTCGAAAGCCTTCTTTGTTGGTTTTTAATCACCAGGCTCCTCGCAATGACGGGCTTTGTTTTTCACCTACATCAACTTAGAGAGTCAAAGTTCAATATCCAGGACTCTGGCCCAGAATTGAACACTCCGTTTTTCCTGTTCAGAGTCAGCGTTTTGCATTGCTTTTTCCATGCTCTGTTCAACCATCGTAGTTTCGCCCAGCCTGAAATAAACCCGGGCCATCCTGGTGTAAGGTGGTACTTCATTGGGGTATTGTTCGGCATGAAGTCTAAAGACTTCCAGGGCTTTGAGAGGTTTATCAAAAATTCCAAGTAGTTCAGCTCCATATACTCCCAATTTATAGGATGTAGCCTTTTCAAGGGCTTTATTAAGAAAGTCTTTGCTTTCTTTTTCTCTCCCCAGAAGTTTCAGGATATCAGACTTGACCATCAGGTTCTCAAACTTTTCTTCTTGTTGAATGGATACATTTATCCATTCCAAAGCTTCATCCAGGTTGGTTTCATGAGCCATACAAAACATGGCAGCTTCCCAGCGTCCGTACCATTCGAAACGGGGGAGGTGCCTAAGGTTTTTGTTTCTAAAATTAGCAATGGTGCTTTCAATCATTGGCACATCTACATTAAATGTAATTTTTTTTCCGGCCCAATCAAGATGAACCAGGGTCTGCGACTGGTTCAACGGTTCGAAGTAATACATTAGAGCTTCTCTGTGATCAACAGGACTAACTGCTGCTTTTACCCGAAGTGCGTCCTCTGATTCTTCATAATAGAAACTACCCCAGGAAGTATGATTGGAGGAAAAAATTACAGTGAAATTATCATCTTCCTCTGGAAGCATATGTAAACCATAAGTGCCTGCATCAAGGTGTTCTCCTTCTATTGTAACTGATGTAGAAAAGGAGATGGTAGTGTTTTGGTTAGCTCCGGCCCTCCAAACCTGCCCAAAAGGAACAAGCCCACCCCAAATCACTCTGCCATTCGTTCTGGGTCCGTGATATTCAATTCCGATATCGGTAATTCCTACCTGTTGGCTAACGGAAGCACCCTGGCTTACATTCGGACGCTCAACTCCACTGCGATGTGATAATTGAGCTGAAATTTCTAAAGGAACAGTGCAAAAAATCAGAAATGAAAGAGTATTAAAAATCGATTTATTCATTGAATTACAATTAGGATCGTTGGGTCGGAGTATACTTGACTAAATATCATACCGTGAGTGCTTATTTTGACTTCTATTTATGTGAATATCTCAGAGTTTTATGCGAACTAGCAGGACGCTTGCGCTAGAATGAAAAACTGGTAGTCATCACGAGAAGCCACAAGTTAGGTCTTTAGGTTTGTGAGCCCTTCGACGCGGCGATCTCCCTACCAACGTTCCTAAACCTGTTCCATGAGATTGCTTCGACGAAAGCATTCTTTGTAGGTTTTTAATCATAGGGCTCCTCGCAATGACAAGTTTCATCAGGCACCTACATTCATAGAGCAACTCTTCACATTTCTATTAGTGGATTCTACATAAAATCGTCCATACTGAAGTCTTGGAGAGGGATATTGAACGAAAAAAAGATGAAGACAGTACTCCTAAGCTTACTAATATTATCCATAAACGGCCTTATTAATGCACAGGAAAATCCTCTTGAGCAATTAAGTCATTATATCGGAACATGGGGACCACCACCTGGCGATCCTATAATAGAAAGAGATCCAAAACTAAAAGATTTGAAGGTCATCGATTTTGAATGGGGAGTAGACAAAAGAGTTATTTGGTCAAAGACAGGGATTTACCCTGACGGCGAAGAAGCGGTCGTATTCTCGGAAGGGATGATTACCTATAATCCTACCTCAAAGAAACTTGAATGGTTGGAATACCAGATAATGAACGAGATTCTCTTTGAAGGGGAGTACTCAGTACTTGAAGGGAATAAAGTACAGCGAATATACACGGTGTATTATGCTGAAGGGTATAAAGAAATTCCTTACCCGGAGCTTGAAGGCTGGACCAGAAAATTCAAAGAGACTTTTATACCTACCTCAGACGATGGTATTGACTGGATAACCGAAGCCTGGATAGATGGGAAGTGGGTAGAGCACGGACAAAGAGGGGTAGATTTTAAAGCGGTAAGAGATAAATAATCTGTTGAAATCAAAAAACATTAAAAAACTATTCCTATGCACATTAACTATCGTACTTGCCTGCTACTAATCCTGGCGATTCTATTCAAAAGCCCTGGAATTATGGGCTTTCAGGCTGGTTTATCCAGTGAGAAGGAGATGATCAACTTCATGGTAGGAGGTACCTGGGTTTCTGAAAATCCCAATAACACAGGAGAACCAGAAGATTACAGCAGTTTCTTTATGAAATTCGAAAACTGGCACGATCAAAACTCAATACTGGGATCTATTTACGGTATCAAAAACAACAGTGATACAACCGGGCTGATGGAGGTTTGGAATTTTGTTGACCCCACTATGGATGGTATTCGATTAATACAGCGAACGGCCTGGTCAGAGTTTAGTGAAGGTACCATCAATTTATACCAGGGAAAGCATTTAGATATACGATTCAAGTCAACTACTGCAGATGGACAGGTCTATTACACGAAAGATATCCACTATAAAGAGTCGCAAGATAAACTAAGAGCAGAGACCTTCCATAGAAGGAGTGAGAACGAGGAATGGCAAAAAGCGGGCGAATCAGTATGGATCAGGAAAAGGTAGAAGTATCGGTTAATTAAATATCAGCGGAAGGGTTTATGGAAGGTTTCATTGTTGTAATTCATGTTTTATTAAATCTTTTATTCACGCTTTATCTTTTAATCATCCTGATACGCTCATTCTGGTTGATGAGAGATAAAGAAAGACAAACTAGGCTAAAACATAAACTGAGGTATATTGAATGGATATTCCTTTCCCTGATGTTTCTAACAGGAGTGTATCCAATACTTGTGCTAGGAACCTTCGATTTATACCACGGAATTAAGATTCTTTTGCTGTGTGGTGTCATCTGGATAATCCGTTTCGATAAAAGAATTCACTTTACATTGACGAGCCTGGTCAGCATTGCAATGATAGTTCTTATTGGTTTTATATCATTTAAAAAAACGCCGTCACTTAAGTCGCAGGATTCCTTTTTTGATACCGCTGATTCAATAAGCTCTGTTGACTTGGATCGTCTTGAAAAGGGAAGGGTGATATTTAATGAACTTTGCTCTGCTTGTCATGGGACCGACGGAAAACTAAGAAAATTTGAAGCGGCCGATTTAACTATCACAACCCTGGGTTTGGAGGAAAGGATATCAGTCATAACAAATGGAGCTCCTCTTACAGTTATGCCACCATTTAAAAATCAGCTATCAGAAGATGAGATTGAGGCTGTAGCCTCCTTTATAGAAGAGCTGAAGAAGAATTAGCCTAAGCTTCAAATGATTTCAGCACTTCAATGACCTTATCTTTGTATTGTCCTCCCAATGGAATCTCCTCTTCACCAATTTCAAGATAGCTGTTGGTGTAAGAACTGATTCTGTGAAGTGGAACAATGTAGGACCGGTGGACCCGGATAAACCTGGAAGAGGGGAGTACTTTTTCGAGATGGCTTAGCTTTTGATAGCTGATAATAGAACGCCCGTTTCTGAAAATCCGGACATAATTGCTCAGGCTTTGGATATAAAGTATATCTTCAAATGGAATCTGGATCATTTTATTATCAGCCCTCAGATAGATATAATCAGCTTCTACATCTTTTGAACTGGGATTAACATTCTCTTCCAGACTTTTGAGGTTAATAACCTTGTTTACGGACTTAATGAAGCGTTCAAATGAAATAGGCTTCAGCAAATAATCCACTACGTCCAGTTCAAAACCTTCTATAGCATACTTTCGATAAGCTGTTGTCAGAATGATTTTCGGTGGATTTTTCAGGGTCTTCAGGAATGACAGGCCATCCAGTTTGGGCATTTCAATATCCAGGAAGATAAGGTCAATGGATCCTTCATTAAGTGAATTGATTGCCCCAACAGCGTCGATACATTTGGCTACTAGTGTTAGCTCATTAACCTGCTCTATGTATCTCTCGATTATATTCTGTGCTAGTGCTTCATCATCCACTATAAGGCATTTTAGTTTCATGTATTAATCTTCTGGGTTAAGATTAATGATCAGGACGATAGAATAAGAGTCGTCCTTTTTTGTGCAAATCAATTCATGCTTATCAAGGTATAGGAGTTCAAGCCTCTTTTTAACGTTGAGTATGCCAATTCCACCATTGGATTCGCGTTTCGACTTTTTAGAAGTAACGAATTTAGCCAGGCTATTCTCAAGTTTGAATTCCAATACTCCATCAGTAATGGATAAGAAAATTGTTATCCATGCATTTTCGGATTCCTGGTTTACGCCATGTTTAAATGCATTTTCAATGAATGGAAGTAGAATCATCGGGGGTACATTGATGTCCTTAGTCGAGCCTTCCAGGCTGAAATTACATGTAAACCTTGAGCCATATCTTATTTCCTCTAACTCGATATAACTCCTGATATAATCTATTTCTTTCTCCAGGGGAACAAAGTCATATTCGGTTTCATAAAGCATGTAGTTCATTAAGTCGGATAGCTTTAGAACTACCTGTTCTGTTTTTTCAGACTTTTCCTGGGCCAGGCTGTACAAACTGTTTAGAGTGTTAAAGAAGAAGTGGGGGTTTAGCTGGCTTTTGAGAAGTTCGAGTTCGGCTTGTTTCTTTTCGCGCTCCAGGCTCTCAGTCTTCTTCAACAGAGAAACCCACTTTGAAGTAACAGTGAATCCAATCACAAAGATGAGTGGAAAAGCAATCACAACGGTTGTTTGCAAAAGGCTGAATAAAGAGTAATTCCCACTGTTATCCCAGTCAGGAAAAATGTAATACCCAAAATATGACCCTATTAAGAATCTCTGAATGAATGCAGCCACTATCAGCGAGAATATCGTCCACCATAAATAGGAGTTATTCTTTCCTTGTGTTAAAAACTTAGGGAGCAGGTAAAAGAAATTGAAATAGATAACCACAAGGCGGATGGGGAGGTAAGCCAGTTCAATAAAAAAAGCCTGCTTAAACTCGTTCTGATAGCCCCCCTCGATAACCGTAAAAACGGCAGTAAAAAGTATCCAGAAGATGATATGGGTAAAAAGAGGTCGAATCTTGAGTTCTTTAAACATGGGCATTCTGATAATACTCAATCTTGTTCTTATTTGGGCTTAGGTTCACATCAGTAAAAAGGGAATCCACATAAGTTAAATCATAATTAAGATATAGAGCATAAAGTAATAGCTGCTGTATAAAAAGGAGTGCTCTATACTTTTTGTAATAAAACTATTCCGGTTGAGTTGTTATAATTTTCCAGTTCAAAAATACATCTCTTGAAATTGGTTCTTAAAATTGTCTTCTTGTTTAAAATTTGGATTAGCACATGAAATATATGAAGTCGTGCTCTTTATGCTTGCTTATAGGGGTTTTCTTACTGCAAAATAGTTTTTCGCAGAGCTCAAATAAAAGATTTACACAATGGTTGGTTAATGATCCGGTTTCATTCGCCAGAGACTTTGGTTCTGATCAGTTATTGGGATTAGGTATTGTAGGGTTAAACCTTGGTGTACTTACTGGTTTGGATGAACAGAATAGTAGTTACCTGCAGCGTGAGTTCCGTTCTTCAAGCTACCTTAAGGTTGTTAATGAGTTCGGAACATTCAAATACGTTGCACCAGCTTCAGGGTTGTTGTTCGGGGCTACTCTTCTCACTAAAGATGAAAAACTCCAGGATGCTGCATTCACCTCATTCCAGGCTGTATTAAATACTGCGGTTACTGTAAATATCTCCAAATTCATGTTTGCCAGGTCCCGTCCTTATGAAAACGACGGAGTCCATGATTTTGATTTCTTCCACCCGGGGGAAACTTCCTTTCCATCCGGGCATTCTTCTACGGCTTTTGCATTGGTTACGCCCTGGGTTATGTATTATCCAGGACCTACAACGTACGCGCTAATGGCTATTCCTGTTGGTACAGCCATTGCCCGAATCTCATATGGAAAGCATTGGCTAACGGATGTTTCTGCAGGAGCTCTTATTGGCGGGTACTGGGGTTATTATTTGTCAAAGAAGCATTTAGGAGCCCGTGACAGCGACGTTGAGATTACTCCGTTTTTCAAAGGAAACGGGGGAGGGCTTACACTTAATATTCCGATTCGGTAAATTTGAGATGGCGCTTCCATACTGATATTAACAGGCAAAGTCTGTGAATTAGTTGAAGTATTGTCATCGCAAAGAGTGAGAAGTTGAGTTTAGATTTATGAACTCTTCGACGTGGTGATCTGCTTATCAAGGCTCCTAAACCAGTTCCTTGAGATTGCTTCGTCGAAAGCATTCTGCTTTGATTTCTAATCACTATTCTCCTCGCAATGACCGGCTTTGTTTTTTGCTTAAGTGAATCGAGACTGGATCTGCTTAACAACCTCATAAGCAGATACTGAATCGAGTTCAGCACAGGCTGCTTGTGCTAGGTTTGGGTTACTCTGTAAAATATCTATCCTTTTAATTCCTCAATTCAAATCACGTTCTTCTAAAACCTCTTCCAAATCTTTATTCTTTTTCGAATTTTTAACCAGCCCGTAAATGAAAAAAATGGGTATTAGGATTGGAATAAGAGTTCCTAAATTGCTTTTCGAAGACATACCCCAGGAAACAACTCCGAAAATGAGTACCCCGGCAAGAAAACCAATTAAAGTTGCATGGATAACCCTAGACTTTTTTAGTTTTCTTTTTTTGTTTAATAGTTCTTCGTCGGTCAACCCGGAGAGGTCCTTTTTTTCCATATCAGTATTTTTTGAAATTCTGTTCGGCATTAAGCTAACATAAGATGAACACTTACAGTTCATGTTATTTGAGTTTCTTCTTTACGTTTTATTCTCGATATAGTGAGTTAATGAAAGCGATTATGAAATGGCATGGTTGCTATCAGAGTTTCATCTATCCGCAGTTAGAAGAGGGGTGCCAGGTAAGAAGTATGATGATTGCCAATCATTTGTCATATTTCTAATTTGGAACATATGAAAATGAAATTAACTGAAAGACAAAAAGAACTGCTCCAGTTTGTGAAAGATTCGCACGGAGATCAAAAAAGGAAATACACTGGCGAGCCATATTGGAATCATGTTTACTCTGTCGCTGAAATAATATCGGAATATGATATAAAAGGAATTGAGATAGCTTTATGTCACGACCTTTTTGAAGACACGGATGTTCAAATGCCAGAGCTACTAAAATTTCTTACTCAAAGTGGGTACTCTAATGAAGAAGCTCAGTTTATAGTGAATGGGGTAAACGACCTTACTGATATTTTCACTAAAGAGAACTACCCTAAACTCAACCGAAAGGATCGAAAAAAACTAGAAGCCGAACGGCTTGGGAAAGTAAACAGCCTATCTCAATCAGTTAAGTATGCCGATCTGATAGACAACACCAGATCACTATCAGAGCATGATAAAGGCTTTGCTAAAGTATATCTTTCTGAAAAAAGGCAAATGCTGGATCAAATGCGACGAGGTAATTGCGATCTATTGCTAAGATGTGAAAAACAGGTTTTTGAACTATAACTGCCACTTGAATACAACAATCGCTAATGGTGGTTTAGCATTTGTCATCGCGAGGAGCAAGGAGTTGAGTTTTGGTTTATAAACTCCTCGACGAAGCGATCTCCCTATCAACGTTTCTAAACTTATTCCATGAGATTGCTTCGTCGAATGAACTATTTGTTAGTTTATAATTAAGAGGCTCCTCGCAATGACAGGCGTCGCTTTTTCGCTTGAGCTAGGTTTGGGAGTAGGCTCAGGTTGTAGTTTTATATAGTACCCGCTTTAGTAAAGAAGTCAATTACCGTTTTGTCGTTCGACATCAACTCCTCAATATATTTGTCTATTTCCTCTGAAGACATGATTGGTGAATTGAGTTGTAATGAACGCAAGGTTCCATCTTTTTGAGGTGCAATTAATACTATTCGACCTATTTTTAAGTCAAATAACCTCATGTTGATTAAAGCATAGTTATTTCTATCTGCTGTTATAAAAGAAACAAACTCTATTTCGTTGGATTTAGTCTTAACAAAACCTTGCCCTACATGGTGAGGATGATTTCTGGAAGTAATACCAACATTAGTATGTGTATATCCTTTCAAATCAACGCTGTCAGTTAACACTGCAATGGTAAAGAATACTTCATTAGCTTTATCAGATATATACTCTTTGTTAACTCCATTCTTAGTGACATATAGGGAGTGATGCACTATTTTTTTGTCTTTCAAATCATATCCAGTCCAATTACCTGAATACCCTAAACCATTAAATGTACTATCAATTAGTTCGTACTTTGGGACAGGAAAAACACCGCTAATGATTGGTTTTCCTTTTAATTCAAGATCGAGGGTATCATCTTTCCAGATTTCGTAATTCCATGTTGTAGAATCATTTCTGTTCTCGTTATGAATTCTTTCTTGTTCAAGATCCCATTTAAATTCAGGTTTTTCTTCTTGAGCTTTGCAGTTAAAGGAGAAAATTAAAAGAAGAAAGATTATAGTCTTACCCATATAGCTCGTCTGGTTTATAATTTGCTCAAATTACACGTAACAGCTCGTTTATGTTTCATTGGATTTCGTTCGTGCTACGTAGCATATAACATATTTGGCTTTTTACTGTTCGGTTTGTGATTTCGAATCCAAAATATTGTTTAGTTTCGGGAATTAGCACCTAAAATGCTTCTTCTATTAACCACACAGGCTGCTTGTGCTAGGTTGTGAGCTTAGGGTGAACGGCTTTGTTCTCTACTTACGTCATCGCGAGGAGTGCCTAGTTGAGTGTAAGTTTATATACTCATCGACGTGGCGATCTCCCTATCAACGTTCCTGAACCTGTTCTATGAGATTGCTTTGTCGAAAGGGCCCTGTTTTGGTTTCTAATTAACATTCTCCTCGCAATGACGGCTTTGTTTTTTTACTTGCGCTAAGTTGGTGGGCAAAGCGAACAAAGTTCGCTTCGCCTATATTTTAAGTTAACTACTGACGAAGCAATCTCTATCAATCCAAACCAAATACTTTTAAAAGATATTACGAGGCTTCAAGTTTTTAAATCCGTATTTTTGGACACATTTTGATAAAGGGTCTACTTGGGGTAGGCCTTTTTTTGTTTTAACCAATCAATGAACAGATATATATGAAGAAGATCATTTATGGTGTGGCTCTTGTTATCCTGGCAAGTGCATGTTCACCAAAAACAGGGGATAGCCTTTCGAACAAGGAAATGCCGGCTCACCTGACTCCAATTGCATCAAGCATCGACATAGCTAATGTTTCTAATGATAAAGTTTGGGTTGAGATTAACCCGGGTTTATTTATTGAAGATACAGTTACCTACCGTTTACCTAAGGTAGTACAGGGAACTTATGATGTGAGTGATTTTGGGAGCTTTACGGAAGGTTTCGTTGCTTACGATTATACAGGAAATACAATGAAGATAGAGCAAGGGGATGTAAACACCTGGATTATACCAAATGCTCATATACTGGATAAGATCGGCTATTACGTTAATGATACTTTTGATATTGAAAACACAGAGAAATCAACACCTTTCTCACCATCTGGTACAAATATAGAGCCGAATAATTTTGTACTAAACCTGCATGGTTTTGTAGGTTATTTCGAAGAGCTGGATGACAGCAAATATACAATTGAAATAAATGCTCCAGCCAGCTTCAATAAATCCTCCGCGCTACCAGTTGTAAGCTCTATCACAAGTGAAGATGGAACTTCTGTGAAAGATACTTATTCCGCAGAACGCTATTTCGATGTTACAGACAATCCAATGATGTATGGGAATCTGGATATTGAAGAGTTCCAGGTAGGAGATATCAAAATTGTACTTAGTGTTTATTCACCAAATGGAGCCCATACCGCAGCAAGTATTAAAGAGACGGTTTTCACAATGATGGAAGCTCAAAAGACCTACCTGGGCGATATGAACAGTACGGAGCGTTACGATATCTTTGTTTACCTGACTACGCTGGAAGAGGGAACAGCAACAGGGACAGGAGCACTGGAACATCATACTTCAACCGTGGTGGTGTTGCCGGAGTTTTATAATAAAGAGCAACTTAGTGAAGTGATGATCGACGTTGTTTCGCATGAGTTCTTCCATATTTTGACGCCACTTTCTGTTCACTCTGAAGATGTTCATTATTTTGATTATAACGCTCCTACATTCTCAAAGCATCTTTGGATGTACGAAGGGGTTACGGAGTACTTTGCCAGTCATTTCCAGGTGTATGAAAACCTGCAGCCAAGAGAGGTTTTCTATGAGAAAATGATTGGTAAGATTTCTACTTCACTCACTCTTGATGACAATATGAGTTTCACCGTAATGAGTGAGGAAATCCTGGAAGAACCTTATGCTTCAAACTATTACAATGTGTACATGAAAGGCGCGCTGATTGGGATGTGCATCGACATTTTGATGCGTGAAGAGAGCAACGGTGAGAGAAGTATGCTTTCATTAATGAAAGAGTTATCTGAGAATTATGGTGTAGATACTCCATTTGAAGATGATAATATCATTTCAGAAATCACTGAGATGACTTACCCTTCCATTGGTGAATTTATAAATACACATGTATCGGGAACCACCCCAATCGATTACGATGAATATTTCGCTAAAGTTGGCCTTGAAGTAGGAGAGGAGGTGCTTAATACAACCTTCTTCTTCCTGGATCAACAGGTTCCTTTTATCGATGCAAATGCAGATGGCACTTTGTTTTTCAGAAATATTGATCTTAATACCTCAATCGTTGAGCTTGGTATCGAAAGTGGTGATGTAATCAAATCCATTAATGGTGTTGATTATACGCTTGAGAATATTCGCCCGCTTATCGGTGCTTCTTTTCAATGGACTCCAGATACAGAAATTGCGATGACTGTATTAAGAGGAGAGGAAGAAATTGAAGTTTCCGGCGTGGTTGGCTCACCAATCATTTATCAACCCATTCTGAAAGAGGTTGAAGGTGCTACAGAAGAACAGGTAGCCCTTCGCAATGCATGGTTAGACAAATAAAGAAAAGAGATTCCTCTTATTCATTTAAAAAGCTCCATACCGTGGAGCTTTTTTTGTATATACGATGGTTAAAACTTTTAACAACATAAATGACTAATCATTACTTACTTCCAGAATTAAACTAACCCAGGATTATGAAAAAGATTTTATTACCACTATTGCTCGCTGTTTTAATGAGTATAAACACACAAGCACAGTCTACGGCAGAAGCTGAAATTCAAAAGACAATCGAGACCTTATTTGATGGCATGAGGGCTGGTGACAGCTCTATGGTGGCATCAGCGTTTTCCAGGGATGCAATTATGCAGACGGTTGCTAAGAACCGCGAAGGTAAAGTGGTTAAGAGCTCTGGAAGCCTGGCCCAATTCCTGAATGCTGTTGGTACTCCACACGATCAGGTTTGGGATGAGAAAATAGCTTCGTACGATATTAAGGTTGATGCTGATCTGGCTACTGCATGGACGCCTTATAAATTTTATGCAGGTGAAAATTTCTCGCACTGCGGGGTTAACTCTTTCCAACTGGCTAAGTTAGACGGGGAGTGGAAGATCATTTATATAATAGATACCCGAAGAAGAGATAACTGTATTGAGTAAATATTCGATACGTAATTCATTTTGTTGAAGGCAAAAAAAAAGCTCCACATCGTGGAGCTTTTTTTAAAAAACGAATTGAGTGGATTAACCAGCGTTCTTTTTAGACTGAATTTCAAGTCTGATTTCCTGAGCTAATTTTTTAAGATCTTGCAGCCCTTTACGTGCTCTGGTGCCCGCAGCCTTGTTTCCTTTGTCGTAAAACTTTTCCATTTCTGCTGATACGCTGTCAACTAATCCTTGTAAATCACTTACTCTACTCATTATAGAACTCCGTTTGTTATTTTGTTTATATAAATTTCTTATCTAGAAACTGGGTTTAAACTATCGATTCAAAGTATTTGAGTCAAATTAAAAAGTGCATTTTTATACATAAAAGTGAAGTTTTTTTCAATAAATAGCGTTTCAAGGGCATAAAAAGTCTCATTTTGAGTTTTTTAAATTGAAATGAGACCAAGAAAATAGTCAGAAAAGCTATTTTTGCAGGTTATTTGAGGTAAAACTGAAGGGTAGAAGGTCGTTTGTAAAAAACTCAGTAAGAGTATCATCGCTATGATGCATACGGATTTTAAGTAAGGGGAGGTGTTCTACGATAACTTGCCGGCATGCTCCACATGGGCTGCTCACTTCCCCGTACCTTGTATGTACTGCTAAACTGGAAAAGCTATTGTACCCATTAGCCAGCGCTTTTGAAATGGCTACTCTTTCTGCACACAATCCCATAGCCCAATCACTTACTTCAATATTCACGCCTTCAAAAACACCATTATCTGTATATAAAAGAGCTGAAACAGGGAACTCAGAATGGATAGGTACTGCACGCTCCAAAAGCTCTTTTAATCTAAGTAATTCCTTTTCAGGAGTTTTTTTGGACTGGTCTTCAAGCTGTTCTATGATATTCTTGGATGTAGACTCAACGTTAAGATCAAACTCGGCTTTCCAAAAATCCAGTTGATCATAGGGCTTCTCATCTAGATATAATGTTTGCGGCTTTTCGCCTTCACTCAGGCAATTACAACAAGCAGCCTGGATAGCTGATATGGTTAATGGAAAGGATACATTCTCAACGCGAACGCCTGGAAATAGCTTTCCGCTTGTACTTTCAACAATGCAAAAGCTTTGCTGTTTCGAAAAAGGGACGTAAGCCCTGTTATTTATGGGGTCTAAACTCATTGAGGCTTAATAAACGCAGAAAATGCAGCATCGGCAACGGCTGATCTGATCCGGCTGATTCTCTTGCCATATGACCTGTACGGGTAAGTTCGGTTTGTAAGTAAGATCACGACCATGTTTTTTTCCCTGTCAACCCAAAAGCTGGTTCCAGTAAAACCGAGGTGCCCGAATGTATCCTCGCTTGCTAATTGACCTGCCGTAGTAAATCCTGAAGGGCTTTTTCTGTCAAATCCATATCCCCGACCACTAATATCTGATTGTTGTGTTGTAAACTGACGAACAACTTCCGGGCTTAGATATTCTTTCCCACCATAAGTTCCCTCATTAAGTAGCATAGTTCCAAATTTTGCAAGATCATCAGCTGTGGCAAATAAGCCAGCATGACCAGCAACACCATCCAGGTAATAAGCTCTTTCATCATTTACTTCAGCCTGGATAAGCTTGTCACGATATACTGTATCAATTTCAGTAGGAGGGATTCTGTTCACATACCAACGGCTAACTTTTTTCGGGTTAAAATAGGCTCCGTACATACCCATCGGGTAGTAAAACTCTCTTCGCATATAGCCGTCAATACCTCTTTCGGTAATTATTGATACTATTTCTGCGAGCAGGATCATACCTAAATCGCTGTATACATACTTTGTACCAGGTTCATTAATCAGTGGTTCGTTCCTGATGGCGTTGAGAATGCTGTTTCGGTCTTTAAGTTCATCCACATAAACCCTGAAGGCTGGTAACCCAGACTGGTGAAGAAGGAGATCAGAGATTGTAATATCCTTTTTCTCATCTGTATCAAACTCATCAATAAACTCAGAGACTTTATCATCCAGGGATAGCTTTTCTTCATCTATAAGTTTCATTGTAGCGGTGGTAGTGGATACAATTTTTGTGATAGATGCCAGGTCATATACATCAGTATCTTTAACCGCTTTGAGTTTGTTATAATCATGGTATCCAAAAGCTTCCTTATAGATCATCACACCATCTTTAACTATGGCCGCAACAGCACCTGGGAATACAGAGTCCCGGATCGCTTCTCTTAGAATATCATCGATTTCATATAGTTTCCTGGATGCCAATCCTGTTTCTTCAGCTTTGCCATATCTTAGCATTGTGTGCTCGAAGTCCATTCCATCTCCGATAGAATACATTCCCGGAATATCAATGGGCAAGCGGCCTTTTACTTCACTGGCTCCAAACAGGGCAGGAGCTACAGCCTGCATTTGAAGTGATGTGTTGGCCCACCCCATAATATGAACATCCGTATCACTGAGTTCCTGTACTAAATAAGGATTGCCAAACATAGCGAGTACTGTTGGCTTTTTTGTATTTAGAAGTTTACGAACAAGGGAAGATTGTGACCTGGAAAGCTGAATGGATTCCCTGAATTTTAAACCAATAAAGGAGCCTATAATAATCAAATCAACCTTTTTAGCCTTTTCAACAATCTTTGAGGCATCAGCATTATCTGAGCGTTCATCAAAAACAGAGAAAGAAACTTCCGGATGATAGTCCCGAACTGACCTGACAAATGCTGAACCCGTTGAACCGCTTTCATCATCAGCAATAGAAACGAGTAATACCTTTTTATGGACTGTTGGATCGATCGGGAGAATATCGCCTTCGTTTTTAAGTATGGTAACTGACTCCCTTGCAATTCTTTCTGCTTCAGCTTTATGATAATTCGAATTAATACGAGAATCTAAGAGGTCAATTTCTACATGGTTACGATCTTCAAAAAGGCCATATTCCTGTTTCCATAAAAGCACTTTCCGGTATGATTCATTAACCCGCTCTTCGGTGATTTCTCCATTAACTACAGCATCAACCACTTCATCAATAGCGGTATGGATATCAGGACTTATTAACATGATATCAGCACCAGCATGTAATGCTTTTACGACTACACGTCCTGGGGAGAATTTTGAAGCAATGCCCTGCATTTCCAATCCATCTGTAACTACCAGGCCATCAAAGCCAAGTGAGTCTTTAAGAATATCTCCTAATATGGTTGAATCGAGTGTTCCAGGTAATTCGGGGTGTTCACTAATTTGAGGGAATGAAATGTGAGCACTCATTATACTTGTGATTCCTCCTTCAATGGCTGACCGGAAGGGGATAAGCTCGATCGAATCAAGCCGGCTATAGTCATGATTCAAAACAGGTAGCTCATTATGTGAGTCGGTATCTGTATCTCCATGCCCAGGAAAGTGTTTTGCTGTAGAAACTACATTTTCACTATGAACACCCTGGATAAATGCGGTTCCAAATTCACTTACAATGGTAGGGTCAGCAGAAAAAGCTCTTACATTAATAACCGGGTTGTCAGGATTATTGTTTACATCAAGAACCGGGGCAAAAATCTGGTGAACTCCAAGTGCTTTGGCTTCTATGGCTGTGATCTTGCCCATCATGAACGCATTCCTGCGGTCTCCTGTAGCAGCAACACCCATAGCAGGAGTAAATCTTGTTGTTCCCGAAATCCTCATTGCTGCTCCGAATTCCATATCCTGGGTAATCCAAAGCGGGGTTTTACTTAGCTTCTGTAACTTATTGGTGAGTACAGCCTGTCCATAAATATCGCCTCTCATAAAAATGATTCCACCAATATGCTGTTCAGAAACCAGGTCAGAGATTTCCTTAAAACGATGATCATCCTGGCTTAAAAACCGACCTTCTACCGGTACAAAGAAAAGCTGAGCTACTTTATCGCGCAATGATGTGGTACTTACCAGGGAATCAATAAGATTAACGGGGTCAGGAGAAACAGAGGTAGTATCTCCGGGAGCGCTATCTAACCTGGAAATTCCAAGTGTAGAGGCTACAATTAGTAAAAAACCGATTAGTCTTATTTTTGTCATGAACCGAAGAGCTCTGATAGATGATGTATTTATTAGATAAAGTAATGTAAATGAACTAACCCCTGTAACCAATCATTATTGGAGAAAATTTCAATTATTAACAGGTATTAATGTCATCGTCTTTAAATCCGATTTCACAAATAGCGTACTATCCTGGTAGAAAGAACGATAAGTTCCCTCAAGCCACATATTCGTTTGATCTCCAAAATGAGATGAAAGCGGGTTTCCAGACTGTCCGGTTGGTAGAACTGATCGAGTCTCACTAAGGTCAGAAAGATCCACAATTCTGCGTACAGACGGCCCTAAGACCATTTCAAAAGGCTTCTTCCAGCTGTATTGACCATTGTTAACACTCATGCCATGACCCTTTACAGGATAAGGTCCTTTACTGAGTACATTATCAACAATCATTTTTAAAGCAGCGGGTGCAGCTGAGTCTTCAGCTGCAAGACTAAAGAATGGTGGTTTAAACGTAATAGTGTGTAATTGTTCCCAACGCCATTCAAAAGGTTCGCTGCCGAGTGAATCGCTCAGGAATAAAATGGCTTCCTGCATGCTTTTGAGAACTATGTCTTCTTTGGTCTCAGTTTCAATAGTATTCACATCATCAAAAAAGAAACTACTGTCCTGGAGAAAATCTGTAATAGTTCGTACGGGTATGAGTTCATGCACCACAAAGTTTTCATATGCAGCTTCACCAAACTCGTCCTTCAGTGTGTTCTCAGTCAGGTTCATAAAGAAGACATCGAATATTGAAGCAGCAGTAGAGTTTTCGTCATACTTAAAGTCCCAGTTCTCCAGGTACGACAGAGCTAGCGAGAAATCGTACACCGTTTGATTTCTGATGATATCAATAATCACAGGAGTATTTTTCGCTGCAAAAGAGGAGTAAGAATCATTTTGTAACTCAATAATATCATCCTGAGTGAACGTTTCTTTAGATGTTAACTGCTCAGTAATTCGCTCAATCCGTGAAGGTGGCTCCCAGAATGTTGATATATAATGAGTATAATTATCCGTGCCGAGTTTATTGTTAGCATTTGCAATCCAGCCTTTTTCCGGGTTTACAATATGGGGCATTTCTTCAATCGGAATAAAGCCCTGCCAGTCATCATCTGGTTCCCAACCCCGGCGAAGAGTAATTTTATCACCAGAACGTATCGGTAGTTTAGCTGTTGAATACATTGCAATATTTCCTTCCTTGTCTCCATACATAAAGTTCTGTCCCGGAACTCCAAAATGGGTGAGAGCATCTTTAAAATCCTGGAAGGTGTTTGCCCAATTAATCTGGTACAATGTCCTGAATTCATTCGAAAGCTCGTAACCAGTCCATTGCATTGAAATAACATGATCTTCTACCAGATCCTGGGACGGGTAAATATCTGAGATCACAGGCCCATGTTTGGTATACCTGATTTCGAAAGATTGCTCATCTCCATCTTTCACTTTGATGATTTCCTGTACTTTTTCGAAAGGAGTAAATACAGGTTCTCCGATATTAGATGAATCGGATACATAGCGTCCTCTGTCTTCACTGTCTACCTTTTCCAGGAAGAAGTCGGTATCGTCTGCCATGATATTCGTAAATGTCCATGCCATTTCTTCATTCTGACCAAGTACAATACCCGGAATTCCTGCAATAGAAACTCCTGACAAATTTTTTCCATTCAGGTTTAAGTGCATTTCGTACCACTTGCCCGGCATATCGAGCCCAAGATGTGGATCGCCTGCAAGCATCGGAAACCCGGTATTTGTTTTGGAACCGTCAAGTACCCAGGCATTACTACCCACGTGAGTTCCTTCTGCCTCAAGTAATACTCTTTTATCTATTTCCTGTTGAAGCATTGGCATTAATGCAGCTGTGGTAAGGTTGATAGATTCATCATCATTTAAAGTAGTTGGTGCGCCATCTCCCCATCCTAGCCTGAGTTCTTCAAACTTCTCTTCGGGAAGTGTTGCCTTTAAGTAATTATAAGTTACTTCACTCCACCAACTCATATTAAGTTCCCAGCCCATCATTCGGATGATAGCAAGTGTTCTGGTGGGTTCCCATTTAATGGGTTCTATCCCTGTAAGTGCGAATTGAATAGGTAATCGATTACTGTTTTCTTCAATAAAGGCATTAATCCCATCGGAGTAAGATTGCAGAACTGCTCTTTCCTGGTCACTGAGAACTTCACGTTCCAGTTTTTGTGCCATCTTCCAAAAACCAAGTGTGCGTTGGTACTTATCGAACGGAACCAGTTCCTCTCCAAAAAATTCTGCAAACCTTCCTTCAGCGGCTATTTGGGAAAGTGTCATTTGCCAGAGACGATCCTGCGCATGCACATAACCCATGGTATAGTATAAATCTGCTTCATTGCCTGCATATATATGAGGCACTGCAAATTCATCCCAATGGATGTCAACCTGAGACTGTAGGCCATCTAGTTCAATAGTAGCTTCATAATCAGGAAGAGGTTTGTAGAAAGTCCAGTAAGAAGCAAGAGCAACAAATCCCACAATCAGGATTACAAAGAAGATGAGCAGTCGAAAAAAGGTGTTCATGTACGAAACAGATTTTGTTGAACGCCAAATTACGAAAAGGGAAGTGAAGGAGAAAGAAAAAGGGAGCAGGAATAACAGCTCCCTTTTTAATGATCAAGAGAATTATTTACCGTCCAGGTACTCAAACGATTCGAGTTTCAGAAACCATCGATAGATCTCATCTTTATCAGCATCATAGATACCTTGGGCAAGAACATAAGGAGGTTCATCTATAATGAAGTATTTGTTAACTATAGCCGTGGTCGGGTTCGAGGTATTGTCTATTACAAACGGACGATAGTTGGTTCCGTCCGGCGACTGGTAGTCTACTTGTTCTGCTACTATTCCCAAATCAATAGCAGTTACCCCCTGAGATGCGAAGTACACATTCTGAAGCTTAATTTCCTTACCAATGTTTAAGTCAAGGGTACTCCATATAAGGAATCGAAGCTGACGTGAAGCAAATACAGGATCAGAAGTTTCAAGGACGCTAAATGCTGTTTCTCCGGTCTCAGTGTTAACTTTTGAATTGGTAATTTTGTCGTCAAGTACACGAACAATAGTATAATCCTGGGGTGTGCCACTTTTAGGTCCAATGGAATAATAAAGTTCAAGGGTTTTGGCATCCAGGTAGTATAACTGAGATCGAAGGTTGGTATCGTCGAACTCAGGATTAGCACCATCATGATATTCAAATAGAATAACAGTTTTCCCATACCAATAAGCGGTTTGAGCTGTCATTAAGATAGAGTCCTGGCGAGCTTCTCCTTTTGAATTGGTATAGGTTCTGCTATAAATAGCGCGGTAAGGCCTGAAGTTTTTAATGGTGTTATCACCTGGTAATGTACCATCCCATTGTTCAAAGTCTTTAAATTTCATTTTATAAGGATGGATATTCTGAGCTTCACAAGCCGATGTACATAAGGAAATGAGAAGCACAGTGACTAAACATTTGATAATATTTTTCATAATAATTGATTGATTAACAGTTTCAGTCAGAGACTTTAGAAAGGTTAATAAAGAGCTTTCCCGAATTGCGGATGCAGATGTGCTTTTTATGTGACGATTTTGTGACGAGCGAAACAGAGGGCTGTTCTCTCGTATATTCTTCATAAATTTTATTTATGGATGTAACCAAGGCTAAACCATTTACTGTCGGGAGTTGGCTAATTGAGCCGGAACTGCTACAGATCTCAAAAGGGGAAGAAATTCGAAAGATTGAACTTCGGACCATGGAGATTCTTTTGTTACTTGCATCCAATGAAGGGAAGGTGGTGAGTAAACAAGAACTTCACGATGAGATTTGGGGAGATATCTATGTAACCGATAATGCACTAACAAGAGCGGTTTCCAGATTAAGAAAAGCTTTTGATGATGATCCCTTACAACCGCAGTATATTGATACAATTAGTAAGACCGGCTACAGGATTATCGCGACAATAGATTTTGATGGTGATCAGAAAAGGTCATACCCAAGACTGCAAGGAAAAAAGGGGAGAGCCATAGTATCCTTGATTCTGGGAGCACTTCTCTTAGTCACCGGGTTTGGATTAGTCACCTATTGGGATAAAGATATCTACTCTGGATTTTATGATCCAAGCCCAGTTTCCACATTGATTGGCCCCGAGGTGGAACCGGAAATATCACCTGACGGAGAACATATTCTATTTAGTTATGTAGAGCCCGGTGCTACCTATTCAAACATCTACATAAAAATGCTGGGTGACTTAAGCCAGGTTAACTTCACGAATCGGGATTCTCACCAGGGATTTGGTTCATGGTCGCCTGACGGAGCCTATGTAGCATATGCCAGCACAGAAGCCGGAGACTGTGGAATATTCAAAGAGCCCTCTATTGGTGGAGAAAATACCAGGATAGGAACATGTTATAGCAATCCAAGAGATTTTGGCTGGACAACCGATGGAAGCAAAGTCGTCTTTACAGATATCAAGTCTGCGCAAGAGCCCAGGAAGATTTTCTTTATTGATGTTGCAACAAACTCTCTAACCGAAGTGACAAGCCCGGGACAAGGTGTGCAGGGAGATTACGATCCCGAATTTACACCTGATGGCAAGTTCATGTTGTTTAACAGGAAAAAAAGCGGGCTCCGTGGTGATCTATTCAAAATGAACCTGGAGACTAATGAAATCACTCAGCTTACATTTGATAATGCAGCAATACTGGGGCTTGATGTCTTTGATAATGGAGAAAGAGTAGCTTTTTCATCAAACAGGGGAGGACAACGGGCACTTTGGAGTATTCCCATTTCAGGTGGAGAAACTACCCGGTTTAAAATCAATGACCGGGTTCCCACACATCCGAGATTTGCTACAGAAAGAAACAGGATGATCTATAAAAGTAATATAGATCAAACCCATCTTTGGATATCGGAAAAAGATTCTGCCATTCGGGAAGTTGCGGCATCTTCAAGAGCAGAAACACATCCTTCAATTTCAAGCGATGGAAAAAAGCTTGTTTTCATCTCGAACAGAACAGGAAACTTTGAAATATGGACGAGCGCCCTGAGTGGTATAAATGCTGTTAAATATACTTCCCTGGAAGGAAGTTTTGTTAATATGCCCAGTTGGTCTCCAAATGATAGCGAAATAGTATTCGACGGAAGGGTAGGCGAAGATAACGCGATCTTTATCATTGATGTAGCCTCCAAAACCACACGCACTTTTATTGATCTGGAAGGAGACCAGGTAAATGCAAGATATTCCCGTGATGGGAAGTGGATATATTTCTCGTCTAACCATAGCGGAAACTGGCAGGTTTGGAAAAAATCAGTGATTGATGAAACGCTGGTACAGGTTACTGAAAATGGAGGCTACTATCTTCAGGAAGGGTTAATTGACAATTTTCTCTACTATACAAAAAACGATACCTCGGGAATATGGAAGATCAGCACCTCCGGAAACCAGGAAGAAGAACAGGTAGTTTCAGGTTTAAGCCAGATTGATTGGGGAAGCTGGACACTTACTGACTCCGGGTTTGTATTTCTGCAAAGAGCAAATGGCACTCAAGTGGTAAAACAGCTTTACGATGAACCCAATGCGGAACCAATAACACTATACAAACCAGATAAGCCTGTACAGATTGGCAGCCCTACACTATCCGTGACTCCTGATGGTTCAACCTTCATTCTCGCCCAGATTATTAACCGGGAAGATGAAATCATGCTGGTAGACTTTGATAAATAAGACCTGCCAAATGGTTCAATTTTAGCAGTGATTAAATTGTTTAAAAAAAGACCTGGATACTGCTGAGTTCTTCTCCAAAATTCATACCTTAAATCTTTAATTATAGTCTTGAAAAGCGCTTCCAATTCTGGTTACCTTAGCGCACAAAATTTTATATAAAAAGGAAAAATGGATATTAAGAAAGTTGCAGTAATCGGTGGCGGAACAATGGGTAATGGTATTGCTCATGTGTTTGCAATGAATGGATTTCAGGTAAGGCTTATAGAAACAAAGCAGGAATTTGCTGATCGTGCTCTTGCAGCCATTACAAAGAACCTGGAAAGGATGGTAACCAAAGAGAAAATTGACGAAGCGAAGAAAGAAGCCAGCCTCAATAATATTTCCCTGCACCTTGATATAGCCGAAGGAGTAAAAGATGTTGACCTGGTAGTGGAAGCTGTTCCTGAAAACCTGGGTATCAAAGAATCTGTTTGGAAAGCAGTAGATGATGCAGCTCCGGAGCAT
Organism: Balneolaceae bacterium; assembly: GCA_040222185.1. GTDB lineage: Bacteria > Bacteroidota > Rhodothermia > Balneolales > Balneolaceae > JAVKDP01. The sequence goes on from JAVKDP010000096.1 coordinate 24,053, forward strand.
ACGATATTCGGATCAAACACCTCATCCATTTCGATTACAAAACTGGCAGCAAAAACTTCTCGCCCAGATAAGTTTATAGGAATGCACTTCTTTAATCCTGTTCCCATAATGAAGTTGGTTGAAATAGTACGAGGACTTGAAACTTCCGACGAAGTATATACAGCCATTGAAGAAACCTCTAAGCAGCTACAAAAAATCCCTGTACCAGTTAATGATTTTCCCGGCTTTGTAAGTAACAGGGTGTTAATGCCGATGATTAACGAAGCTATATTCTGTGTTCACGAAGGTGTAGCAACACCCGAGCATATCGATGATGTAATGAAACTGGGAATGGCACATCCTATGGGACCGCTTCGTTTAGCTGACTTTATTGGGCTGGATGTATGCCTGGATATTCTGAATGTTCTATACGATGGATTCAAAGATCCGAAGTATCGCCCAAGTCCTTTATTGGTAAAAATGGTAGACGCAGGAAAGCTTGGAAACAAGACCGGGGAAGGGTTTTTCAGCTACTAAGATTTGGTAAACCAAAAGTTGTAAAACCAATACGCCAAAATCCAAGTTAAAATCCGTATTTCACGCGCAAGTTCAGCATAAATAAATATATCTAAAACTTGAGCAGGTTTTCACAAAGAGTAGTAACCCTTTGTTTTTACCAACAGTTTCCCACAATTCTATTCATAATTTCTTTACCTACACTTTACACTAAGTGTTTGATTCGGGGAGAGTCATTTTGTAAAATGATGT
>JAVKDP010000097.1:0-4716 GCA_040222185.1 Balneolaceae bacterium
TTCAACAACTAAGGGATCCCCTTCAATTCTTCCACTGGAAAGGCCTGAACCATCGTCCATTCCATAAGAAATATTTTTTACTATGTTGTTTGCAGTCGAAACTCCGTCGTAATTAGTAATCGATTTAATTCTCATGCCGCCTGCTGGCTGCGTGGATGACTCTGCGGTTGTTCTTATAAAACCATAATCGTTTCGCTCATACACAAAACTGGAGGTTCCTCCGGTTGGATAGGTAATTTTTTTAAGTAAACTCACCTGGGAGTTGATAGGAGCCCTACTATTCGTACTGGTATAAATGAGAGATCCGGTTGAGCCTCCGGTGTAAGCCGTTGGAACAGTGTTTACATTTCCTGCAGCATTATAGTAGCCCCAATAATCTATGTCATCGCTGTCGTAGTCAGGAATAGTGCCTTCATAGTATTCAAATTTATGTTCGGGTAGCGAGTTTGTCCCTGTATTATCAAAGGTCTGAACACTGGTTAGCTTCAGACGTTTATGAGCTCCGGTAGTGAAATAACCATATCCGAATTCAATCTCTTTTTGAGTCTGCCCGTTTTCTACCACTTGAATGCTTTTTAGACGTTTTTCGCTGGTAAGATCATCCCTGGCTTCAACTGTAAAATTTACTTCATACTGGCCAGAAGGTGTTTCTCCTTTTATTTTCTTCAGGTAAATAGCAGTATTGGTAGTGGTGGCACTAGTTTCGAAGTATGCATCGCTTAATGTTCCGCAATACGGATTATTTCCAGCTGCATATACACGGCGACCCACTGACACGGTGGTCTGAGTACTCGGATAGCCTATGGTATCGTATTCAAGAAGTACATCCTGAGTAATCTGGGGATGCTCGATTTTGGTAAGGTACCATGCCGATACATAGCTCTGTAAAGGCAACGGAGTTCCTCCATTATGTGAGGTTGTGGTTGTATTCTCTTGTTGAGCAAATGTATACTTTATACCTGATTCGTCAGTGATTATAAAAGAAGCAATTTTATAAAGCCCCGACTTAGTGTATTCAATAATCGCATTTTGCTTTGACTTAAAGCGCAGGGTGTCGTCAATAAATGCAAATTCTCCGCTAATTGTTGGAGCACGTACAGTGAATATATCAGGATCAGAATCATAATCACCGTTAGCTATATCGTCAAATAAGTCTTTATCCGCCTTAACTGTCAGATCAGGGATAAAAGAATTGAAGGAATCTCCTTTTTCGAAAAATCCATTCCCGCTGCTGTGATCATCAGGAATTCCTTTTACTGAGCGGGTTACTACTCCCCCGGCATTCAGTGCCCAACCTAGACCTACCCAACTGGCTCGTTCCTGGACTCTGAGTCCGGTACTTTGATAACTTAATGAGATGGGAAGCACATGCTTATAATAGTTAAATACATGTAAAGGGATTGATGTTGAAGCGGTACCATTGTAATAGTTCACAGGTATCTGCTCTGTTTTAACCATTGAAGCTGCTGTTGGGGATGGAAATCCCGTTATTCCGGGAATACTGACGGCATCAGATGTTCCTACTGGCGTTTGAGCTTGTGCTATCCCACAAAAAAACACAGCTACTACTATCCCAAGATTCCAGATTCTCTTTTTCATAGTCTCCCACTATTTTAGACTTTAACTTTTCAATGATCAGTATGATCAATTATTTTTAACAATACCATACTTAACACAAATTTTATATTAACTAGCTACTTAGCCACAGAAAACAAGTTCCTGAGTATGCTTGATTAGTATTTAGTCTTATAAAGAACTAATAAATAGTTTTAAACCGATGAAGAATAATTGTAAATGAGTAAGCAACCTGAGCGTGAGTTTTTGGGTTTCCAAATGTAACTGGAGATTTAAAATTTGCTAAGACTACTCAGCTTTAATGCAAGTCTTAGACTTGCTTAGCTACTACTCATAAGGAGCAGGAGCTCCTGTATTCTGTTCCACAGCAGAGCTGCGGAACGAGGTTAATCCCAAGCTCAAGATTGCGGATCAAGTCTGCAATGACCTGTAATCAGGTATTCGGTTTATGATTAAGAGATTGCTTCGTCGATTGAAAATAGGTGCTTAATAAGAATCTATTTGCTCCTCGCAATGACATGCTATGTTTTAATGAGGATAGAAAAATCACAATTTATTTGTCTTAATATCGTAGTGGACTTGTCTTAATCTTATCCTTAACATTATGCCTCTTTAAATCATCCAGAGAATCAGAATTTGAATATCAGGCCGTTTCATTTTTTTACCCTTTTTATCTCCGGCACCCTGCTGCTTATTAGCTGTGATTCTACCACCAGCCCACAGGATATTTCAAGTATTAGCCCGGTTGTTTTAAATGCTACTATTACTCCAGGTGAGATTCAATTCAATGCTGCTGATGGGTTTAAGGATACCACGGTTACGATCATGATCTCAGCCACTATTGAGAATGTAGCTGAAAGCACAACTCCTGGTTATGTGATCAGAGATAAAGAAAACGGAACGCTTATTACATCAGGTGAACTGAGTTTTGATTCTGGTAATATGTATGTTGAACCCTCGAATTTAAATCTTACGACTACTTCTTTTGAAGAGTATATCGTCGAGGTTTTTGCCTATGACAGTTTTGGTAAGGGTAACTACTTCCAGAAAACTCTATCGGTTATAGGCTTTTCTAACAATAAACCTGTGATTTTAGAAACTAATAATGAAGACGAGATAGTGAGACCTTCTTCAGGGCAGGTTACCGCTTTCTTTACAGCTAAGGTAAAGGATGACGATGGTCAGTCAAGTATTGATAGAGTACTGATGAGAATTATTGATCTTGTTGCCGGTGAACCTGAGGAATCTCCTTACCTGATGTTTGATGATGGAGTATCTTTAGGTGATGCTGTTGCCAATGATTCTGTCTATACATTTTCACTGCCTGTAACTCCAACGGATAACAGACCTAACAGAGAGTTTAATATTGAATATTTTGCCATCGATAAAGGTGGATTAATTAGTGATACCGTGAGAACTACATTCCGTATCGTAGAGTAGAGCATGAAAAAACTAATTCTCTTATTTCTTCCTTTTATAACTGCAATGGCTACTGCCCAGGTTGTAGGCCCAAACCTGTCTCAGTTCAACAGTATCCGGCAAAATGGTGTCTCATCTATTGCAGCTACAGGTGATACGATCTGGATAAGCCCCGCCCTGAATCGAAATATTGGAAATAGTGCGGAATGGTTTAAGCCCAACGGGATTGATAGTATTGATAATGGTATTGGCCGTGTATTTTCGATTGAAGCAAACCGGGACACCTTATTTGCTGGCCTGGGCTTTACTTCTGTTACTGAAGTGGGCAATCAACCAGCCGGTTATGGCTATTATATCACGGTAGATGGTGGTGAAACATGGAGGTTCAGTGAGTTTTTACTCGATCGTTTTGTAAATCAGGATACCACTTTCACATACGGGGGAGTGCTTTATAATCGGCAACGTATTATTGTTCCTGAACAGTCTCCTCCTTATGATATTTCTTTTAAAGGAGACGTTTTATTCTCTGCTAACTGGGCGTCCGGTTTATTACGGAGTACCGACTTCGGACTGAGCTGGGAAAGGGTGGTGCTCCCTCCTTTTGGTGAACGCTTACTTACCCCTGAACGTAATGATTATTTCTGGCGAGACTGTGTTGCCATTCAAAACGGAGCGTGTACTCAGGAAGAAAACAGGTACAATAGTGTTGAGGATGATAACCTGAAAGGTTTTGCTGTACATATCGACTCGCAAAGCCGGGTTTGGTATGGAAGTGCCGGGGGTATTAACATTTCTGAAAATGCACTTACTGCTCCTTTGGATAGTATTTCATGGAAGAACGTTGGGTTTAGCGGCGTTTCAGATGGACTCCTGGCCCGCTGGATCATTGAGATCGAAGAAGACACATCAACAGGCCGGGTCTGGATGACGAATTGGACAGCAGAGCCTAATGGTGGAGATTCATTTGGTATTGTATACACCGAAGACCTTGGGGAAACTTTTGAGCAGCGCCTGGTCGGGGAAAAAATCCTGAGTATTGAGTTTAAGGATGGATATGTATTCGCTGCCGGAGAAAATGGACTGTTTATCTCTCCCGATGGCGGCGACAGCTGGCAGAAGTCTCCACAAATAAGAAGTGCGAATACTTTTTTGAAAGAGTCAGCTGAATTTCAATCAGTAGCAGTAGCAAATGATAGGGTTTGGGTTGGAACCAATGATGGAATCATCTCTACTACTGATTTTGGAAGTACCTGGGAGATTACAAGGGTCAATTTCCCGCTTTCAGGTGGGAATGCCTATGATCCCGAGGCTAAATCTGTTTCAGCATATGCCTATCCGAATCCCTTCTCTCCGGATCAACATGAAATTGTTCGTATCAAGTTTGATGTAAAGAATTCCGGAACTGCCACAGTACGAATCTTCGACTTCGGAATGAACCTGGTTCGGGAACTTGAAAGTATTGAACTCAGCCCCGGCTCTTATGAAGCAATATGGGATGGTGTAGATGGAAAAGGACGTAAGGTTGCTAATGCTCCCTACTTCTATTCTATAAAAACATCTGGTGAAACGGTAAACGGTAAAATCTTACTTGTAGAATGATGTTGAAGTACACCAAATATAGTTTCCTTCTTCTTCTAGCATGTTTAATAACTACTCAACTTGTTGTTGCACAAAATGGCGGCTTTGCCGGAGCTGCCAGCCGAATTGGATTTGGGCCACGAG
>JAVKDP010000098.1:0-36801 GCA_040222185.1 Balneolaceae bacterium
AAACAGAACAAAACAAAAGAAATTTTTTTATCAATATAATTCACAAAGACAACGACATGAAAAATCTAAAAACATACTTATCTATTTTTGCTATCGTAGCCTTTTCTACTACTGCAACTTTCGCACAAGAATCTGCTAACGTAGCTGTAACTGCTCAAGTTGAAGCTGCTCTTGGTTTAACTCCAACTGCTGTTTCTCTAGGAACTATCCAAACTGCTGCTGCTTCTATCCTAGATGCAAATGCTAACGATGATGCTACTGAAGCTAACATCGGTGGATCTGCTTCTGCTGGTTCTCTTGTAATTACTGGTACTTCTGGTGCTGCTATTACAGTATCTTGGGCTAACGCAACACTTGATACTTCACCAGCTTCTGATGCTGTAACTTTTACTCCATCTGTTTGGATCGGTGCTTCTGAGCTAACTACTCCAGCTGGTTCTGCAACAACTATCACTGGTGGTTCAATTACTCTTGATATCGGTGGTGAGCTTGCTGCAACTTCAGGTACAGGTGCTTACTCTACTGCTAACGGTACTCCAATCGTATTTACTGTTACTTATTAAGAGTTCGTAAAAACTTTAAAAGTCTCATTAGATAATAATGAGACTTTTTTTTTGACTTGTAGTACATCATTCTCATTCAGTGTTCAAAATTTTGTACTCACATCTCAAAAAAAAATCGGTTATAACAATTGCATTGCTTTTTCTTATGTTTAGGCACACTAAAAAAGAAAATATAATATCATGCTAAGAGTATATCTTTTAACCATTTGCGCATTTTTAACTTTTACCCTAAGTGTAAATGCCCAGGTTACAATATCGCCCACAAACCTTTTTATTGAAGGAAATACCAGGTTTGGCTCCTATATAGTTGTCAATGGTTCTTCTGAACAACAAGAGATTTCTGTGGATTTCTTATTTGCTTATACCGATGTAGATGACTCTGGTAATAGAGTTATTGTATATGATGATTCTGTTTCAGAAGACCAGTATTCGATAGCTAGTTATATCCGTGCTTTTCCTAAAAACTTTGTTCTGGCTCCTGGTCAACGCCAGGTAGTAAGGCTAAGAGTTAGCCCACCACAAGGATTAGATGATGGTACATACTGGGCAAGGATTAAAACTACTTCTGCTCCTGAAACCCCTCCTATTGAACTGGGTGCTGCAGATGCAGTAACTGCAAGAGTTGGGATTAAAATTGAGCAGGTTACAGGAATTTTTTATAAACAAGGTACAGTTGATACAGGTGTTGGTGTACAGGGTATCAGAACTAACCTTTCAGATGATGGCAATACCCTTTCGGTGTTGGCAGATATAGTAAGAACAGGAAACTCTCCGTTCCTTGGGTCTATTACTACCTCATTAACAAACTCGGCAGGCGAAGTTGTACGAAGTGAGTTTGTTTCTACATCACTTTATTTTGACAAAATTTACAAGCAGGATCTCCTTATTGAAGGACTTCCAGCAGGAACTTATTCCCTTAGTGTAAAATTTGAAACAGAACGAAGTGATATTTCTGGAAACAACTTAATACAAATGGAGCCGGTTACCGAAACAACCACTTATGTTATAAGGTGAAAAAATATTGTCTAAAATTAATTCTAAACTTATCCATTATCCTTCTATGCTTCATTTCGTTCTCAGAAACAGTTTTTGCACAGAATGATACTGAAGAGGATATTGAAGTTTACCTTTCTTTTAGACATCGCGGCGTAATAAATACTGTAGTAGTAGCCTATTACAAAGACGACACCTTTTTCCTCCCTATTAATGAGCTCTTTGAGCTTTTCCAGATTGATGCTACCATTAATGGTTTAATCACAACGGGTAAATTTGCCCAGGAGCAAACGCTCTATTCTATTAACCTGGAAAGCAAGGTTATCTCTTTTGGAGACACCAGGCGTGCTCTTAGCGATGACGATTTCTTAATCAATGATTTTGATAATTATCTAACAACAGAAATTTTTGAAGATGTATTCGGTCTTCGCTTTCTCGTTGATCTGAATAATCTTGCTGTTGATCTTGAAACTGAAAAGGAGTTGCCCAGTATTGAAAGTGCACTAAGAAATATTCGAAGAAGGTTTGCGAATCAGAATAGAAATGAAAATGTATATCATCCGTTAAGATCTGGGAGAGAACGCACGCTTATAAACGGTGGCTTTCTTGATTACTCTTTATCCTCTTTTGTAAGCGAAGAAGAGAATAATTACAACATAAATACCTCTCTTGGACTCCAACTGGCAGGTGGAGAGCTACAAGGAAACGTTGCAGGATATTATTCTGAAGATTTTTCAGATATCCGGTCAGAAAATCTGAGCTGGAGATATGTTATTGGAAACACCCCTGCAATTACAGATATCACTCTTGGACAGTCCGTTTTGGACGGTGTTTTATCAACACCATACTCGGGTATCCGAATTACTAATGAGCCTATTGAACCCAGGAGATTTTTTAGTGAATTTGAAGTCCAGGGTTTTACATTTCCGGAATCAGAAGTTGAGCTATACCTCAATAATGCACTTATTGATTTTCAAAAAACGGATGACTCGGGTCAATACCGGTTTTTAGCTCCTCAGTATTATGGATCTTCTCTTTTAAATGTTAAGATTTATGGACCAACGGGTCAAATAATCGAACGTTCTTCAAGAGTTCGAGTTCCATTTAACTTCCTCCCAAAAGGAAAAGTAAATTACTACATAAATGCCGGTACTTTGGATAATCCGGTTATAGGTAGTACTGAAAGAAGTTTAACCGTTCAGGGAAATAGCTCTTTTGGTTTAACCCATTGGTTAACTACAAAAGTAGGTTTGGAATATTTCGAGCATGTTTCAACTGATAATCTACCTACACTTACCTCTACTGTATCTGCAAGAATTCTCTCTAACTATATTCTGAGCCTTGAAGGGGTTAGTAAAGGATATTATCGTTCCACTCTCAACGCAATTTACCCAAACTCTTCAAGCATTAGTGTTGACTACACAAACTATACTACAGATACTGGTATTTACAATGGTTCCGGGAATAGTAGCCAATTAATAGCGAGTGTATTCTACCCCCTTAATTTTTTTAAGCTACCTGTGTATGCGCGGGCGTCTTCTTTCTCAAGACTAAGAGGCGAAAGTACATTCACTTCTTTCAGGTTAGACTTAAACACTAGGATAAGTAAGCTTAATCTTAGAGTTGGATATAGCGACAGGTTGATTGATTCATATAATTTTATTGAACCATCTAACGCTTCTTTAATAGAGTCTTCAGCTAGTTATAACTTATCCAGAAATCGAAAAATACCGAAGTTATTACAAGGAACCTTTTTTAGAGCTCAAATGAGGTACTTCCCTTCATTGAGTCAGTTTGAGTCCTCTGAGTTCCTTTTTTCAAAAAACATATTCCAGAAAGGAAGATTTCAGTTAGCTTTTGGAAGAAACTTCAGCACAAGTTCAAATTCGTTACGTTTTAGCTTAATTATTGATTTCAATAAAATAAGGTCGAATACTACTGTGGCTATGGTACGGAACTCATTTACCACAACGCAGAACTTCAGAGGTTCAATTGGGTATGATAGCAATTATAACAACTTCCTTTTTACAGGCCGTGACCAGGTAGGTCGTTCCGGTTCTGCCGTAAAATTATTTGTAGATAACAATAGTAACGATAAGATCGATGAAAATGACGAACTAATACCGGGTGGAGCCTTGAGAATTGGTCGAAACGGTACCTCTTCGATTGAAAAGAATGGTGTACTCTACTACACCCAGATGCTTCCTTATTACCAGTACGATATGGAGATGAATACAGGTTCTATTGTAAACCCAATGCTTGTACCATCCGAGGATAAGTTTTCTATTATTGCTGATCCGAACACTTTCAAGAAAATCGAGATTCCTTTTTATATGTCTGGTATTATAGATGGAATCGTTGAAAAAGTGTACTCTAATGGACGTATTGGAGGTATTGGTGGTTTAAAGCTGATTCTTTCTTCTGTGGATAAAGACTTTACTAAAGAGATAAGAACATTCTCAGATGGAAGCTTCTACGAATATGAAGTACCTCCAGGAAACTATGAAGTATTTATCGATCCAAGCCAATTAGAGATACTGGAGTCAAAATCTTTCCCTGAGAAAATTGAATTCGAAGTTAAAGCTATACCTGAAGGTGACTTCGTGGAAGGCTTAGGTTTTACATTGCGACCTACTGACTATATTGAGGAAGAAGAACCAGATTCAGCTGCTATTATTAACACCAGGATCATTACACAAAACATACTTGAAGACCAGGCCATCATTCAATTCGAAAACGATTTATCGAATAATGTGGACATGTCTCTTCGCTATATAATTATGGCTCAAAATGCCTTTTATAATAAGGATATTGAGACAGCATTTACGTATGTTAGTGAGTCTTTAGAAATGTTTGAAACAGCTCAGGCATATGCATTAAGAGGTACATTATACTATTTCAGGGGTAACAGGGAAGAAGCGATTAAAAGTTGGGAAACAGCCATTCGTTTTGACCCTGATATTAATATTCCAAATATAGATACGCTAGACGATATCGTTAATACAGGAACTTTGGAATAGTATGTATTCAGTATTAAAAATAAATATCATACAACGGATTAATCTACTTAAGGAAAAGAGATTTTCAGCTTTGAAATTACCTGGTAATCAGATTTTTGGATTATTTTTTCTTCTTTTCTCGCTAGGGTTCATTAGCCTTAGCTCTAGCCCGTTATATGCCCAGGCCCAGGATGACCAGCTCTCTCCTTTTCAGTCTGCTGATTTAAGAATTGCGAACCTGGAGCAAAGTTACGATAGCCAGATTATTGAGATACTCTCTAATTACTTTGATCGTAGGAAATTCTTTGTTGATGTTGATATTAATGCTGAGATGATTGATCAGACATATGAAACCACCACTCAGAATCAGGTGGTGACTCAGCGTCCGCAAAGCATAATGATGCCCGGACTTCCATTCTTACCCCAGGAGAATCTTCAAACGAATGATGCTGTTACCGGAACACCTGAAACTGTAGTAAGTACTAATACTGTACTTACTCTTCGGCTAATAAATCTAACTGTCAATATTTTTGCTGATTCTTCTCTAAGCAATCAAGAAATAGACTTTATGAGGTTGATTGCAGGGATAGCTCTTAAAACAAATACTGCACGGGGTGATGTGATTAATATCACCCAAATTGCAATGCCCAATTTTGTAATTCAACCTGATCTCAACCCTTCGGGTACCACTTCTGCCCAACCGAATAACTCATCAGACTCTGATTTTACAAGCTTGCTAGGTATAGCTAAGGAATTTGTTCCTGGAATACTATTACTGGTATTACTTGGGCTAATTGTATTGTTTAACAGGTTTTTGAATAAACCAAAACAAGCTCCAGCTCCAATATCTCAACAGCGTGAGACTTTTAAGAATGAAATTGAAAGAATTGAAACACCTGCACCATCTCAGCAAGTTAGTATTAGCTTAACTGACAAAGATGAAGCAGTATTCAGTTTTGAAGAAATAGGTGAAAAATTCTTTAACGACCCGCAAGAAATCGCGTTACTATTCGAATACTGGATTGATGAGGATCCTGAGAATGGTGCTATAAAAGCAGCTGAAGTAATTTCAACAGTTGATAAACGCCTTCTCCGTTCTCTGAAAAACAATCTGTTATCAGAACGGTACGATGAAATTGCTGCTGCTATTGAAGTGCTCCCTGAGATGAGCGAGGAGAAAAAGCTGGATGTAGCCAAGAAGTTTAGCGCTATGCTGCCAAAAGGTGACTCTGAATTATCTTTTTCACAGCGCCATGGCCAACAAGCACTCTTTAAGTTCCTTGATCATATTTCGGACCAGCAGCTGGTACGATTAATCAATGAAGAAGATGGACAGACTGCAGCTTTGATTATAGATTATCTACCAGAAGAAAAGGGTGCCCAGTTACTTGACGAGTTCGATAAAGACAAAGCTACCGACATCATGCTGAATATGACAACCCTGCATAGTCTTTCATATAAAAAGCATGGTGAAATAGCTTCTGAACTATTCGATAAAGCAATGGACGTTATCGATAAGGAGAAAGATGAACGCCATGGAATCGAAAACATACTTCCTATTCTTGAAAAACTACCGTTGTCAGAACAGCGAGATTATATCGATGAACTCATTGCTTCAAGATCTGTTGTGGGTGAGATAATTGATAACCAGTTTATTACTGTAGAGCAGATTCCGGATTTGAAGAACCATGTAATCAGAGATGCTGTTAAAGTATTAAATACCGAAACAATGCTAAATGCTCTGATAGGTCTTGATCAAAGAGTTGTAGATGCCATCTTAAACTTCCGCCCTAAAAGGGAGCAAAAATTACTGCGACAGGAATTGGAGCAAACCAAAGATAAAGATGAAAAAGGTAAGCATCCTGCTAAGTACCTCTTAATGGACTCCATTCGTAGAATAGACAAACTTTACAATGAAATTGAAGCGTAAAAAGTCATTTTAACTTTAAACCACATATCGATTTTTCAGAAACCAGCTATTTTAGCCCTGCTACTAATAATTGGAATTGGGTGTAAAAGTACAAACAGCTTAACAGAAGAATCTCCTGAGATATTACCGGAGCTGGCTGTAAATGATACCCCTGTTGATTCCGCTGCAATACAAGATTCGCTTGAAAACCTCGAGCAATTGCGACTGGATTTGATTGAAGAGCATAAAACCCAGTTAACAGAGGAGTATGGTGCAAAGGCGAATGGAGTTTCGACCTTCTATATCACAGCCCAGCAGTTCTTTTATAATGGAAATTATGAATATGCTCTCTACTATATAGATAAAGCACTCAACATTCGTGAAAATGCTGATATCCTGGCTTTAAAAGGGAGTATTTATCTTGGGTTAGGTTCCAATGAGGGTTTTATTCGTAACTGGAGAAAAGCGCTAGAGCTTGACAGAAACGTACCCATACCCAACTCAGATTTGATTATTGCTGAACTCCAACGGCAGGGTTTGATTAACGAAAACCTGGAAAGGAATTTCTAAAAACAAGATATGCGTACTTCAATACTGAACATACTTAGTTTTCTACTCTCCTTTACAATCTTGATTTGGGGTGCACTTCTTGTAATTGGGTTTACTGAATATAATGTTATCCCTTCTTCCTATGAGTTTTTAAACCTGCCTAGCCTTGCTATTGTGTTTGGAGGAATACTCACGAGTGTGTTTATCAGTTTTCCATTTAAACAAGTTATCCAGGCATTACGGGATAGTCTCAGAATCTTCTCTCATAGTGATATTAACGAAAAAGTTCTTGAGAAGGATATTGAACGTATTTTAGCGTGGCAGGCCAGAATCAGAGATAATAAACTAAGAGCTGTTTCAGAACTTAGTGAGGAATATGCTAACCAATTTGAAGGTTACCTCTTCTCAGTATTGGATACGAATTATTCCAGTGATGATTTAAAGGATCTTGGGGAAATCAATATTGAAGAAAACTACGCTCGTCAAATGCAGATTAATGAGATCCTGACAAGCATGGGTAAAACCTCTCCTGTTTTCGGAATGCTTGGCACCTTATTTGGACTGGTTGTTATCCTTTCAGGGTTCAATGAAGTTGATTCACTTCTTTCCGGTTTAGCTACTGCTTTGATGACTACATTATATGGTATCGTAGTTGGGAACTTTGTTTTTATTCCAATGGCTAAAAAAATGAATAATATTGCTTCTCTTCAGTATTTCAGAGAGAAGCTCATTCTCGAGGGTATCATACTAATTGAAGAAGGCAAAAGCTCATTACAGATTTATGATAAGCTCCAGGCCCATATGAGGCGTAATAAATATCAAAATTAGTTTAACAGCTATAGTTCGAAAGTACATTGAATGATAAAATTTCAAATACTGAACGTAAATCCCTTCTTCCCAAACAGCCATATGAAGAAACAGATGACAATGGGTGGCAGGTAAGCTATCTCGATATAATCACCATTCTGCTTGGTTTTTTTGTTGTACTTCTTTCGATCTCTCAGATTACTGATACTGAGCTTCGATCTGTTTCTAATCTTTTTAAGACTTCAGTTACAGAAAGTGAATTTATTACTACTCCTATTGAAGAAATAAAAGATGAGCTGGAAATTATTTTACAAGACGAATTAGAACGTGGTGAAATCGAGATTGTTCGCGACCTAAATGATATTCAAATTACTTTCAGTAGCGATGACCTGTATCGTTCTGGTAGTGCAACCATACAACCTGGTGCAGAAAAAATATTAAATAGTACTCTTGAAGCGATTAAAGAGATAAAATACACTGACTTCAAAATTGACGTTCAGGGGCATACTGATGACACCCCTATCTCCTCTTCTGTATTCCCTTCAAATTGGGAGCTATCTACAACCAGGGCTTCTAATGTAGTGAAATATTTTAATGAAATGGGAGTTGATAAAAGCAGGCTAAAGGCCTCAGGATATGCTGATTCGCAACCTGTAGCTCCAAACAGGGATCCTTTTGGCGACCCAATTCCCGAGAATATGGATTTAAACAGAAGAGTTGTGGTGAACCTCTACTACACTTCTGCAAAAGTAAAAGAAGATGAGCAGCTTTCGGAATCTGAAACCCCTCAAACAACCGAACCTGAGACCAATACAACAAACACTGCTTTACCATCCGAAACTATTGAAAATAGCACCGCTAATGCCACTGGAGAACAAATTACAGATGCCTTCAATGCCAATAATATTACTAACACAAGAGAAAGCACTGCTATAGATAACGATACTCCAGAAGATACACAGAGCGAAGAGGAAAGGATTATTAATGACCTACTCTTGCCTAAAAAAGAAGAAGCTCCTCCAGTTGAAGAAGAAGAAGAAACAGCTCCTGTAACCGAGCCAATTCCTGTACCGGAACCAAGGTCGAATGAACCAGCTTTCGTTCCTGAAATAGAAAATATGGCTACTTCATGCAGTTATGCAGTTCAAATTGGAGGCTATGAAGATTTAGCTAATAGTGTAGATGTTGCTGAAGAAGCAAAAAGTAGAACCGGATATAGTTTTGAGGTAAATTTTAGCAACGACTTATTCTCAGTAAGAACTAACCTGGAGACTTCATTTAAAAGATCACTAGAAATACATAGCGATATATCCAACGCGTTTCGAAATCTTGATGTAGCTCTAATCCAACACTGTTCTGAAAATGGGAACGCATCCAATTCTGGTTTCCAGTATCAGATTCAATTTGGAGCATTCCAGGATAGAAATAATGCACTGAACTACGCACTAAGGCTCTTTGATCAGTATAACATCCAGGCTTATATGAACAGAGCTTCAGAACGATACAATGTTGTAGCTGGCCCATACCAGGATCGAACAATTGCTAATGAGCAACTTAGGACTTTCAAGAATAATGGAATCCAGGAAGATATATTTGTGAAATTAGTACCTGAATCTGCAGTAAGATATAAAGTAGATTTTCAGCTGCAGTTAGCTTCTTTTACTAACGAAGATGAAGCAAAGCAATTTTCGGCGAATATCTTCCGGCAAATCAGCTTAAAAACTATTGTCAGGAAACTAGATAATAACAACTTCTACCTTGTTACCGAGAGCCTTGAAAGCTGGAATCAGACCCTTTCACTATTTCGTGAGCTATCTAATAGCAGGTTAAACCTGGATCCTGTCATTTACCTCAAAGAAGGGGCATAAAAAAAGCCCTCTGGTTAACTACCAGAAAGCTTTTTAAAACTTTTGCTATCTATAATTTATATATCAGAGTAGCATTGAAAGTGGATTCTCAATCAAGTTTCTCACCGTGTTCAGGAATTGAGCTGCTTTCGCACCATCAACCACTCTATGATCACTTGAAAGTGTAACTTTCATTCTCTTACCTGGAACTATCTCTCCGTTTTCGATTACCGGGATGTCCCTGATTGCTCCTACGGCTAAAATACAAGCGTTTGGTGGGTTGATAATAGCAGTGAACTCTTCAATACCAAACATTCCAAGATTACTGATAGTGAATGTACTTCCTTCCATTTGGTCAGGTTGTAACTTTCGATCTCTTGCTAAACCTGCTAACTCACGGGTTTCTGCAGAAATCTGTGCAAGGCCTTTCTTATCAGCATGTGTAATAACTGGCGTCATTAGCCCTTCGTCAATAGCTACAGCAACTGCTACATGCACATCACCGTGTTCCATGATAACGTCATCGTGCCAGGAGCTGTTAATTGCCTGGTGACGGGTTAAAGCCACAGCACAAGCTTTTACTACGATATCATTAAAACTGATCTTCACATCATTTACGGCATTCATTGCAGCACGAGCAGCAAAAGCAGCCTTCATGTCAATATCGATAGTCTCATAGAAATGCGGGTTAGTAAACTTGCTCTCAGATAGTCTGCGAGCAATAACCTTTCTCATTTGGGAAACTTTGACTTCCTTGCTTTCAAGGTTATCGAAGGTTGGAGCTGGTATTGGAGCTGAAGAACTGGCAGTAGGTTTACTCAAACCGGAACCGCTCTTAAATCCTTCTATATCTTTCTTGATAATCCTTCCTTCAGGACCTGAACCATTTACTGATGTAAGATCAATGCCTTTATCCTCAGCAATCTTCTTGGCAAGAGGAGAAGCCTTTACCCTGCCATTGTCTGTACTTACTTCAACAACTTCTACAGGCTTGTCTTCGGTAGTGGCTGGTTCTTCTTTAGCTACCTCTTTTGGAGCTTCTGAAGAACCACCTGTCCCTCCTTCAAGCAAGGCACTAATGTCTTCACCCTTTTCGCCAATTATAGCAATTATCCCTCCAAGAGGAACAGCATCGCCTTCACCAGGAACAATTTTTAAGATAGTACCACCATCAAAAACTTCGACATCCATCGTAGCTTTATCAGTTTCTACCTCAGCAATTATATCGCCGGCTTCTACAACATCGCCTTCTTGTACATTCCATTTAGCAATAACCCCTTCTTCCATGGTATCGCTTAGTTTGGGCATTTCTATCTTAATTGCCATAGCTTATTCTAGTGAGTAGTTTTTAGTTTCTGTATGTTACTTGCTTTACAGCATCAATTACTTGTTTTGGGCTTGGGAACCAGGCATCAAACAGTTTTTTAGAGAACGGAGCATTTACGTCCGGAAGTGTTACTCTTTGAACTGGTGCATCAAGGTAATCAAAAGCTTCTCTTTGGATTAGGAATCCAATCTCTGCAGCGAATCCAGCAAATGGATGTGCTTCATCTACAACCACACAACGGTTGGTTTTTTTCACAGATTCAATAATCAAAGGAAGATCTAAGGGTTTAACTGTTCTTGGATCAATAATTTCACATTCAATTCCATCTTTGGCAAGCTGGTTAGCCGCCTGAACAGCAGTGTGGTACATTTTTCCGTGAGCTACAATAGTTACATCGCTCCCTTCTCTTTTAATCTTACCCTTTCCGATTGGTATGATGTAATCTTCTGCATCAGAAACTTCACCTTTTAGGCCATACATCTGCTCTGATTCCATAAATAAAACCGGGCTATCATCACGAACAGCCGATTTCATAAGTCCTTTGGCATCGTCCGGTTCTGACACATAAATAACCTTAAGACCAGGAAACTGGGCATACATTGAATCATAGGCTACCGAGTGTGTTGCACCTAATTGTCCAGCGGAAGCATTAGGTCCTCTGAAGACAATTGGACAATCAGCCTGGCCGCCAGTCATGTATTTAACTTTAGTAGCATGGTTTATAATCTGATCTGCTGCCAAAACTGCAAAATTGAAGGTCATGAACTCTACAATAGGGCGTAATCCCTGCATAGCTGCTCCAACAGCGATACCAGCGAATCCAAGCTCAGAAATAGGAGTGTCAATTACTCTTTTAAAACCATATTTATCGAGCAGGCCTTCGGTAACTTTATATGCACCGTTGTATTCAGCCACTTCTTCACCCATTACAAGAACACGGTCGTCGCGACCCATTTCCTCATCAATTGCGTGCTTTATTGCTTCTCTAAATTGTAATTCAGCCATTCTATCTTTTCTCTAAAATTTTAAACGTGGAAGTAAGGGTTTTCTTCGGCAAACATATCATCGTACATCTCTTCCTCCTCAGGGAAAGGAGATTCATCAGCAAATTTCACTGCATCCAGTACTTCCTGATCTATGCGGTCTTCAGCTTCTTTGAAGTAGTCTTCACCCGCAATCTTATTTGAGAGGATATAATCCTTCATTTTCAAAATCGGATCAATGTTTTGGTATAGCTCCAGTTCTTCCTTTGATCTGTATTTCTGAGGATCAGACATCGAATGGCCACGATAGCGATATGTTCGTATCTCAACAAACCACGGCTCCGAGTTTTCACGAATGTCATCAGCAATTTCTTTCATTTTCTCATAAACTGAGAAAGTATCCATGCCATTAATAACCGCGCTCTTCATTCCGTATCCTTTAGCACGATCAACGATTTCAGCAACAGTATGGCGTTTGGCAGCTGTTCCCATTGAATACCCGTTATTCTCAACCACAAAAATAACCGGAAGTTTCCATAACTGAGCCATATTCATGGTTTCATGAAGGGCTCCCTGGTCAACTGCACCATCCCCAAAGAAAGTAGCAGAAATATTTCCGGTTCCTTTATACTTATTTGCGAATGCTAAACCAGCACCAATTGGGATATGACCACCTACGATCCCGTAACCACCCCAAAAATGATTCTCTGTTTTGGCAAAGTGCATAGAACCACCTTTACCTTTTGAGCAACCAGTAGCTTTCCCAAAAAGCTCTGCCATTCCTTCATTTGCAGTAATTCCTCTACAAAGTCCCCAACCGTGATCACGATAGCCCGTAATAATATCATCCTTGTCGTCAAATGCGAATACGGTACCAGTTGAAATTGCTTCCTGACCTATGTAAAGATGAAGAAATCCACCAAATTTTCCTTTCTGGTACTGTTGCATAGAGCGCTCTTCAAAACGACGTTGCAGATACATTTGCTCGTACATCGCTTTCAGATCATCTTCTGATAATCCTAAATCCTTATGCTTTTTCTTGGTTGCTGGTGGTAAATCAACACCTTTTTGAACCACACCATCATTTTCATCACCGATGCCCCGTGGAGCAAATATTATATCGTCTTTTATCTTTTTCGCCATACTTAGTTTATTGTGATCAAGAACCCATTCGAAGGGGTCAAAATATATCTAATTTTTTGGAAGTTTTCGTGGTCAGATTTACACACCTCAAACAATGTTTTTTGAGATGATATCATTCACTTGAATAAGAGCTTCATCAAGTTTTTCGGGAGCTCTTCCACCTGCTGTAGCAAGGTTTGGCTGCCCTCCTCCGCCACCACCAACTAGTTTGCCTAGCTGACCAACTAGTGCGCCTGCTTTGAGCCCTTTTCCTTTGATTAAATCATCCGTAACAGCCACCATTAAGAACACTTTACCTTCTGATTCATTCCTTGAAGCTAATACAATAACTGTACTTTCTCCTGTCTTTTGCAGAGCATCATAACCTAATTGTTTAAGTGTGTTCATATCTGCACCAGGGATTTCTCCTTTCACCAGGTCAATCCCTTCACTTAGCTGCATTGTTGACTTAAGTAATTCATCCAGTTTAGCGCCGGTGTTTTGGAGATTTATTTTCTCAAGCTCTTTTTCAAGTGCTTTTTTCTCCTCCTGGAGTTTCGCAAGATTCAGCAAAGGATCACTCGTTTGCCCCACTGCGCTTCTGAACTTCTGGATAATGTGTTTTTCCTCTCTAAGGAGTTTATCAGCAGCACCTCCAACTAAAGCCTCAATTCTTCGCACACCAGCCGCAACTGAACTTTCGTGGAATAACCTGAAATAGCCGATCTCCCCTGTTGCGCCCACATGAGTACCGCCACAAAGTTCAACAGAATAGTCTTCATCAAAAGTAATCACTCGAACAAAATCACCATACTTCTCTCCAAAAAGCATCATTGCACCTTTTTCTCGAGCTTCTTCTATAGGTACATTACGCTCCTCACGAAGAGGAATATTTTCCTGGATTTTAGCATTTACTTGTGCTTCAACTTCATCTATTTGTTCCGGAGTCATTGCCTCATAGTGAGAAAAATCGAATCGTAAGTGATACTCGTTTACTAATGACCCTTTTTGAGCAACATGCTCCCCTAAAACATCCCGTAGAGCAGCATGGGCTATATGAGTAGCAGAATGATGCTTTTGTATTTCCAGCCTTCGATTTATATCAATGCTTGCAGTCCATGAACCCGACAGATTATCAGGAAGCTTTTCTGTGTAATGAATAAAATTTTCCTGGTTCTTTTGTACATCAACAATGTGAATGAATTCATCACCATTGGTTAAAAACCCAGTATCAGCAACCTGCCCACCACTCTCAGCATAAAAAGGTGTTTTATCAAACTGGAGTGCAAAACGATCTCCCTCCTTTCTGTACGCAGTAATAGCTACCTCGGTCTCAAAATCATCATAGCCAACAAATTGAAAGTCTTCACTTTCAGAAATAGTTACCCACTCATTAATCTTGCTCTGATCAATCGTAAATTTACCGGCAGCCCTAGCCCGTTCTTTTTGCTCAAGCATAAACTTGTTAAAGCCTTCTTCGTCAACCTCAACTCCTTTTTCTCGTGCCATCAATTGTGTTAAATCAATTGGAAAGCCATAAGTATCGTGCAGTTTAAATGCATCCTCTCCTGAAAGCTTCTTTGTGTCTTTAAGCATCTCATTGAAGATATCGATACCAAGCCCCAACGTTTTTAAAAAGCTCTTTTCCTCAGCCTTTATCACATTGGTGATATATTCTTCCTGTGCTGCTATTTCAGGGAATACTTCTTTGAATTGCTCAGCCAATACCGATACTAACTGATAAAAGAATGGCTCCTTGAACCCAAGTTTATCCCAGCCATATCTAATCGCTCTTCTTTGAATTCTTCTGATTACATATCCTCTGCCATCATTTCCGGGAGATGCCCCATCTGCAATAGAAAAAGTAACTGCCCGAATATGATCGGCAATTACTCTCATTGCGATGTCTTTTTCTTCGTCTTGTCCGTATTTAATTCCGGCTAAATCCGAAATCTTATCTAGTAAGGGAGTGAAAACATCCGAGTCATAATTCGAAGATTTCCCTTGTAGCACTGCACAAACTCTCTCAAAACCCATTCCTGTATCAACATGCTGTGCCGGAAGTGTTTGGAGTCCCCCATCTAACTGACGGTTAAACTGGATGAAAACCAGATTCCAGATTTCAATAACCCTTGGATCGTCTTTATTTACAAGTGTAGCTCCATCCTCCTTTTTACGCTCCTCATCAGGTCTTAAATCGATATGCACTTCGGAACATGGACCACAAGGACCAGTATCTCCCATTTCCCAGAAGTTATCTTTCTTATCAAATTTGAGGATGTGATCTTCAGCAATACTAGTCTGGCTTTTCCACAATTCAATAGCTTCTTCATCAACTGGTAAACCATCTTCTTCATCACCGCCAAATACGGTTGCATATAAACGGTCTGGGCTCATTCCCCAGCGTTCTACTAAAAGCTCCCATGCCCAGCTGATGGCTTCTTTTTTAAAATAATCTCCAAAAGACCAGTTCCCCAACATTTCAAAGAGTGTATGGTGATAAGTATCATATCCTACTTCTTCCAAATCATTATGCTTTCCGCTTACCCTGATACATTTTTGCGTATCTGCTGCGCGGTTCCATTCCTTACCACCATGCTTCAGTGCTTTTTCTTCTCCTAAAAAGATAGGCTTGAACTGATTCATCCCTGCATTTGTAAACAAAAGCGTAGGATCGTCTTTTGGTGCTACGGGTGCACTATCAACGATTGCGTGATCTTTTTCGGCAAAGAATTCAAGAAATTCGTTTCGTATTTGGGAAGAAGACTTACTCGGCATTAATTTGTTTTGTCGAAAATTTTAAAATTTAAGGTTGGGAAGATAAAGAATTTCCACCTCTTACTCATGGAACTAATACTAAAGTTGAAAGGTAGTTAAATATGACCTTCACTCAATAAAACTGACAGCTATGAAAACTCTGCTAAACTACTTTTTAAGGGGAATGTTAATTGTGTTTCCTCTTGGGGCAACCATCTATATTGTCACCATTACAATCAATTGGATGAACTCTATTTTTAATGATCTCCTTTTTGGCTGGTTCGATTATGATGTTCCCGGACTGGGTATTTTAACAGGCTTCATAATGATTGCGCTGGTTGGCTTTATATTCACCAGGGCCTTTACAAAACCACTGGTACACCTTTTTGAAAAGCTTTTATCTGGAACCCCTATTGTAAGCATAATCTATACTTCACTAAAAGACTTAACTGAAGCTTTTGTAGGTGAAAAGAAGAAGTTCAACACCCCAGTAAGAGTTCAATTTGGCACCAGTGGAGTAATCCGGTTTGGATTTATAACTCAGACTTCTTTAGCAAACCTGGGTTTAGAAAATGAAGTTGCTGTGTATTGCCCGCATTCTTACAATTTCTCTGGCAACCTCTATATCGTACCGAAAGAAGCCGTTTCTACTATCGAAGCAGATCCTGCTGACTTTATGAGATTCGTAGTATCAGGTGGTGTTACAGGTATGATTAACAAGCTTTAAAGAAGTACTTTTTTGAATAAACAAGTTAACTGTATTATACTCAGAATTAATTACTAACTATTTTTCTCTCTATGAAAAAGCTCATCTCATTTACTGCTTTCCTAACTCTCATTTTTATATCCGAATCTCTTATGGCGCAAATTGATCGAGAAGCCGGCAACATGATTTCAACCCGTTCTGAAGTAATCGCACAACGAGGTATGGTAGCAACCAGCCAACCTTTGGCTACTCAGGTTGGGCTTCAAATTTTGAAAAATGGAGGAAATGCTATTGATGCGGCTATTGGTGCAAATGCAGCTATGGGACTTATGGAACCTACCGGAAATGGAATTGGGGGAGATTTGTTTGCTATTATCTGGCATCAGGAAAGCGGTCAATTATATGCTTTAAATGCCAGTGGTCGCTCGCCATTGAACCTTTCGTACGATGAGATGATGGAAATTCTGGAGGAAAAAGAAGCAGATGGCATTCCTGCTTATGATCTTCTCTCCGTTTCAGTACCAGGAGCAATTGATGGTTGGTTTACCATGCATGAACGATTCGGACAAGTTTCTATGGAGGATATTCTTTCCGAACCGATTTGGTATGCTGAAAATGGATTCCCAGTTAGTGAAGCTATATCGGCATCCTGGAAAAGAAGTGCTCGTTGGCTTAGTAGGCAACCAGGAGCTTTTAAAGAGACATTTACCTTTGATGGGCGGGGGCCTGAGAAAGGCGAGGTTTTTAAAAACCCTGATCTTGGAAATACATTCCGACTTCTTTCGGAACAGGGTCGCGATGCATTTTATCGAGGTGAAATTACCCGTAAAATCGACACCTGGATGAAAGAGAATAATGGTTATCTACGATACGAAGACTTTGACAAACATACCTCTACCTGGGTAGAACCTCAGACTGTCAATTATCGAGGATATGATGTATACCAGGTGGGAGGAAATGTACAAGGAACAGCGGTTTTGCAAATGCTGAATATCCTGGAGGGCTTTGATTTAAGGGAAACTGGCTTTGCAACTGCAGAAACTTTTCATCTATTTATTGAAGCAAAAAAACTGGCCTTCGAAGATCGTGCAAAACATTATACTGATGCTGCATTTTATGATATTCCTTATGATAAACTACTTTCTAAAGAATATGCCGCAGAACGAAGAGAATTAATTGGTAAAACTGCTAGAGAAGATTTAACAACCGGTGTTGAGGTACTTGAGGAAGGAGACACTATTTATCTAACCACTGCTGATAGTGAAGGAAATATGGTTTCCTTGATCCAAAGTAATTTTAGAGGAATGGGTACTGGATTTGTAGTACCTGGAACTGGATTTAGCTTTCAGAATCGGGGTGAATTATTTTCACTGGACCCTAATCACCCGAATGTATATGAACCGGGAAAGAGACCTTTCCATACTATCATCCCCGGATTTATAATGAAAGATGGAGCCCCATTCATGACTCTAGGAAATATGGGTGGTGCATATCAACCGATGGGACATGTGAGCTTGATAACAAATGTGATCGATTTTGACATGAATATGCAACAAGCAGGTGATGCTTTACGATGGAATCATTCAGGGTCAACCCAACCCACTGATGACTTTGATGAAAGTCTTAATACTGTCGGTCTGGTCAGCATAGAGTCATCCATCGATTACCAGGTTGTTCGTGACCTTGAAGCAATGGGACATAGAGTACAAATTGGACATAGTTTCTTCGGACGATTCCAGGCTATAATGCGCGACCTTAAATCAGGGGTCTATTATGGAGCCTCAGAATCACGTGTAGATGGCCAGGCCGCTGGATACTAATAAACTTCTTCAAAGGTTCTGGCAGAAGGTTTAACCAGTTTTTTAGCTTCTTCCCAGGTCCAATCATTCGGGTCTTTTTCAGCTATCTCATCTTTGAGAATCAGATAGTCTTTGAATCCCTTTTTCGCAAGATTATGATAGATTCCCGTTTCCATTCCTTTCATTCCGCAGAGATAAATCAAGGTATTATCCTGTTCCAGGATTGGACTTAATGTCTCGCTTCTATCGTCGATAGAAGTTTGTACATAGTACTTACTGCCATCCGGCCGGCGATCTTCCCGGGAGATCATCTTTATATAATGGAAATTATCATGCTTCTCGTCCATTTCATTGAAAAACTTTGGGTATAGAACATCAGTTCTGTACGGGCATCCAAAAACCAGAGCCACCTGACCTTTAAAACCTGATTCAAGTAGTTCGATAATCATTCCACGAAATGGTGCAATTCCTGTGCCGGTTGCAAAAAAAACATAATTGAAATCCTCTGAATTCTCCGGGAGTAAATATCTTCGCCCGCTTGGTCCAGTAACTTTTACTTTATCACCAATTTTAAGATTACAAATGTAATTTGAGCAGACACCCATATAAAAAGTACCGTCTACTTCATCCATTGCTCGCTTTACAGTTGTTGAAACAAGATGCCTTTTCCCTCCTTCGCCATCAGATGGAGAAGAAACTGAATATAACCTAAGCTTATGAGGTCGGCCTTTTTCATTTATTCCAGGAGGTAGTACTCCAATTGATTGACCTGTACGAAATTGCCCTTCTAATTTAGTTCCTGAAAGGTCAAAAGTGATATGACGAATTATATTTGGACTACTTTCTGCGGAGCAAACATAATTTTCAACAATTATTGCTTCTGCTGGGTCTTTCGGAGAGTGAATATTAAGTTCTACTTCGGGTAAATTTATATCTGGCATTGCTTTACGAGTGAGTTTTGAGCATAAAAAAAGTCCTGCTCTCTTCTGAACAGGACTCTAAAATAATGTAAATCTTCTTTATAAATAAAAAATCTAACCGGGTATTTTCAGGTTTCTACCTACTGGTTACTAATTCTATACCTTACCAGCTCATCAACCGTCGGGCGCTCGCCTCTTTCTTGAATTAGTCGCTCAGCAAGTCTGTCAGTAACTTCAACACTTCTCAGACGCATCAGGTTTTCTTTAGTAAGTTCTTCAAAAGTATATCCTAGATCCATCATTCTACTTGTAAAGTTAGCTGTTACACCATTTCTTCTTGTTTCGGCTATCTCTTCAAGAGTTAAAGTATATCCAAGCTCTTTCATCATTCTTGCATAGGTTGGGCTCGCATCAGCATTACCAACTTCAACTAACTGTTCAACTGTAGCATCTGTATATCCTACATCCTGGAACTGAGCAATATCTGAAGCAGAAACATCTGCTCTTTGTAGGTCAACAAGCTCTTCGAGTGTAATGGATGTAAATCCTAAATCTCTAACCCTCTGTGTTTCAGTTGCAGTTACTCCTTCATCTCTAAGATTAGAAAGCTCTTCATTAGAAAGAACACCGTACCCCATTTCAGTCATCCATGTTCCCATGCCCTCCAGGAGTTCCGGGTCATAATCATTAAAGGATTGAACAACATCAGCAATAGGGTTTTCTGTAGGTATTTCGAAGCTACTTACCCGTGAACCTACATAAAATACAAGAGCGGCAATAAATGCCATAAGAAGAATGTAGTTCGCTGTTTTTGAATTGCCCCCTGGAACTTTAGTCGAATCCTGAAAATCTGTTTCGTTAGATTCCTTTTCCAGATCTTTTAAATCGTTTTTTAAATTTCTGAACTTTGTACTCATAGTCATTTCTTAATTATTGAGCCAATTACGCAATAGGCTCAATAAAGATGCACAAAAAACAGCTTTAATTAAACTAGTTCGAAAGATTTTGTAAGATCCGACAGAGTAAATGGCTTTGTAATAAGATCAATAAAGTTTGTAGCCTTCGCTCTTTCGTAATTGGCCTGGTCGGAATTACCTGTAAGATAAATTACTGAAGTTCGAATCTTCTCTTTAATAGAAATAACTGCTTCAATACCGTCCATCTCCCCTTTTAATCTTATATCCATAAGTATTAAGTCCGGTTCTTCATCCAGAGCCAGATTAATAGCCTCTTCCCCAGAAGTGGCTTTACCAATTACTTCATGGCCTAATTCTTTAACCATGTTTTCGATAACAAGAGAGATAATTAAATCGTCTTCAACGATTAATACTTTTTTCGAATTTCCCAATAAATCAATCTATTAGCTTTATGTTCAATTATTTTGATCTACCCATTCCGTTTAATGAGTACGAAAGTTGGCAAACGTTACTATACAAAATTTCCTATGCTCAATTTGATGACTGGGGCTCTATTTCAAGCAACAATCCATCAATTACATCAACATTGGCAACCCAGCCATCAAACTCTTCTCCTGGATATGAAATAAATACTTTCCAGGTTTTCCTTAGTTCTAAGAATCCCTCATTCTTAAAAGGTAAAAACTCCAAAACAGGTATTTCGGTAATATGTTCTTCAGTAACAACAAATGTCTCATTTTCACCCGTGAAAGAACTCATATTAAATTCCCATCCTATCAATAACCTTTGTGCTTCTATATAACCAATGTTGATTAAACCCGGAGCCTGGAAATCAGGATACCAGTTCCCCCATATTCTATTTACTCCGTTTGCGTCAATAAAAACTGATATCTCGGATTCTCTTACATTTATTCCTCCAAGCTGCTGAGTAGAGAATGAGATTTTCCATTCAATAGGTACACTATTTACATCAGGTCCTTCACAAATTGTACATCCTGGAAGTGGCGTAACTTCAGAAATCGTTAGTGCGCTGGTATCAGCTACATTGGTGTATGATTTATTCTGCAGCAAAGCTTCTTTTGCAACTGTTACCAGTGAATCAGAATTACTTAATTCAATTCTGACAACTTCTTTACTTAAACAGGGATTAACATCATTAGGAAAAAGTACCCGGCTAAAACCGGTAAACCCGTATTCGTTAAGTGTTGAACAAATATAGTCGTTATTCTCGCTTTGATAAGTCTTGTTTAGTTCATCCAATTCAAGCAAACCCAGAGGTTCAATTTTACTTGGATAATCAGATAGTTCATTTAGCACCACTGCATCACAGGAAACAGCGGTATAGAATAGCATAGCAAAAACGAAATACTTAGACGACAATTCCTTCTTTATTAGAGTCTTTTTGCGGTTCGAATTTACAAAAAAAAATGAGTACTGCTGTTATTAATATGCCCTTTTGTTCGTTAATTTATCTTCATATTCAGTTCACTTTTCTTTGATACGATAACAAGTAGTTAACCCATAAACCCAGATGAATAGAAGCTCCGAAAAGAAAGTTATTATTATTGGCGGTGGAGTATCCGGGATAAGCTGTGGGTATCTTTTACAGAAACTTGGGTACGAAACACTTCTCTATTCGGCTTCAGAAACTTCCATCGATCTACTTGACCCTACACATGTAAGCCTTTTCCCTTCAGCTTCTGTCATTCCACACTCAGTAGAACACCCAGACCTTCTTTCAATATTTAAAGATAGCGAGCAATTTTTCGAATTACTTTTAAAGCAAGGCTTTAAAGGACTCACAACACATAAGCATTATGAACTTTTTGCTTTTCATAAAGAGTTAGAAAATTATGCCAGGAGTATGCGAAACTTCCGATTACTCGAAGACTCTGATTTTAAAAACGTACCTCATCACTCTGCAATAGAGACTGTTTCAGGCTGGGAATTTAACTGCTTTTTTGCCGATTGGAGTGAGTATTTCCCTGCACTAACTGATGCTTTTCTTAATGAAGGCGGGATTATCGAAAAGAGACGTATTCAACCAGAAGATTTAGAAACACTTGAATCAGATATAATTATTAACTGTGCTGAAATCGGGGCCCCTTTACTTGCAGGCGAGCAGTTTGATCCAGTATTGTACAAAGGTCATCTTATTTATATCCCGGATGCACCAAAGTTGATTAATACTGATGGCAATACGGTATCATATAACTTTACACCTGGAAATGATATTTATACATCAGAATCCGGGACTGAACAGGACGTGTATTGCTACCCTAGAAAAGACGGATGGATTCTCGGTGGGAGCAGGCTAAAGGGAACCATTAATAAACAAGGAAAATGGCAAGGTGAAAACACTCTCCCTCCTTTCTTTGAATCGGGGTCAGAGAAATATCCTGAACAAATCATTTCCTTAAATGGCGACATCATCAAATCTACTTTTGGAATTGATATTAATACATATGGAAAGATCTCTCCAAGAATGGCATATCGCTTTATGGGAAATGGGAAAGACGAATTGCGGATTGATTCAGAGGAAAAAGACAATAAGCTTATCATTCACAACTACGGGCACGGTGGTGCCGGGGTTACTCTAAGTTGGGGCTGTGCAATCGAGGTTGCGAATTTGATTCTAAGAAAAACTAACCTGTCAGTTAGTACTTCTAGAATTCTTGATCAGCTAGGGTAATCGTTTTATTAATTACCCCTCTTAGACTTGTAATTTAGCCAATGCCCGGAAATTAGAAATAAACTGCCGATCAGTGTTACTCCTGCTTCTCTATATTCTCCCAGGCGTTCATTAAAAACCCACGCCAGGAAAATGATTAATACACCACTCAACAAAAACATAGTAACAGCTTTTGATTCGTGTTTTTTTTGAAGAGAAAGCAGCACTGTAGGAGTTATTGCAAGAAAAAATATGAGATGTGTATACCCATGTAACTCCTCAAATGCCGGCCAAAGTGGTATCAGGGAAATAATGACTGGCACCAATAAACAGTGAATAGCACAAATACCTGATAATCCTATCCCAACTCTATCCCAAAATCCTGGTTTTGAAGAAGATCCTTCACCCATACAGTTTTATATAACTCAGTTAATATTCTTGGTAACAAAAAGAGAAATAAGATACGGATTTCATCAATCGATATACGAGTTTAATTCTTTCTCATATACCTTCCATTTGGGATAGAACTGATCCATAAAAGCGTAGAAACGTTTGTTATGTAATCTTTCCAAAAGGTGTACCATTTCGTGTACTACTACAGATTCAAGGCATCCGGGTGTTTTTTTTGCCAATTCGAGACTCAACCAGATTCTTTTCGCGGTAATATTACAGGTTCCCCATCTTGTCCTCATTTTTCTCACTCCAAAATTATTTACTTGAACACCCATAACCGGTTCCCACTTCTCGATCAATTTTGGTATTTCTGATTTCAGATAACTACGATACAAAGTATCAATAACCTTTTGCCTGACTTCAATAGTACTTTTATCTGAAGCTTTTAAAATAAGTTTCTCACCTTCAAATTGAGCTTTGTTCCTCCCATTACCTTCTAACACCTCCAACTGATATGGTTTACCCTGGAAGTAATGTGTTTCTCCGGTTATGTATTTATAATCTTTTCTATCAGGTACCAGGAGCGCTTTTTGCTGCCTCTCTTTAATCCAATTCACTCTTGGCTCTACAAATCGTAGGAGTGCTCTTTCTGATATAAATAAGGGACATGAAACTTTGACGTTGCCTGTACCTCTGTTAACTCTCAGATACAGGTTTTTAATCTTCTTCCTGGTTACTTCGATCTCAATTCCTGAAACCTGTATCTGATAGATTTTTGATTTCTTGTTCCCAAACATTCCCAAGAATAAGCATTTCCTGTTACGATTATGGATTCAATTTCAAATAACTGACTCACTTATTTAACTATTCAGTAAAACCAAATTCATACTTTTTCGTTACTATCACTTTTCAATAACACTTTAAGCTTACTAATTGAGATTTTTGAAACGTTTTCTGAAATGGTTTTCTATAATTTTTGCACTGGCATTCACCGGAGTAGTTATTTTTGTACACACCATAAATTTCTCACCAGATGAAGAGGTTATTCAATCTGCGTTCTCCTCGGTAGAATTCACCCCTGAGTTCAATTCCTTCGTTCATGAAGGCCGGGATATGCACTATGTAGCCATTGGTGATACTTCAAAACCAGCCGTCTTATTTGTTCATGGCTCTCCCGGTGCATGGGACAATTTTCTTGGCTTTCTATCAAATGAATCCTTGTTAGCAAACTTCAGGCTTATTGCTGTAGATCGACCAGGATTTGGAAAGTCGGGAGATGGAATACCTGAACGATCACTGGTAAAACAAGCAGCTGATATTAATCAGGTTTTAATCAGAGAAAATACATCAGCGATATTAGTCGGTCATTCTTATGGTGGCCCTGTAATTGTGCGAATGGCGATTGATGCTCCTGAATTAGCGGAAGGTTTGATAATTGTAGCAGGTTCGGTTGACCCCAAACTTGAAAAAACAAAGTGGTATCAGGTTCCAGTTCATTACAAAATACTCTCCTGGATATTACCCGGTATGCTTTATTCGACTAATGAGGAAATCATAGCTCTAAAAGCTGAACTTGAAGATATGGAGCCTCTGTGGGATAAAATTACCCAACCCGTTTCAGTTATCCAGGGTGGCTTGGATAATCTTGTACCCAAAGAAAACGCTGACTTCGCAGAAAAGAAGTTGATAAACGCACCAGTTACTATGATTGAAGTTGATGAAATGAACCATTTTGTTCCCTGGTCGAACCCGGATTTAATTCGTAATGAACTAAACAGGTTTTTGAATCTTCGAACTTATGAAGAGGGTCAATAAAAATATGTAACAAACCCGATCCTAAGTGTTCTTGATTTTTAGAACTACTTGAATTCAAGAATATGGATCCGAAGAAAAGATTGTTTCAGGATGAAACAGCCTATAAAATTTTAAAAAAAGCACGCCTTCATTTGATGGCTGTGCCCTATCTTCTTTTCTTTGTCTCACTAATAACTTCAACTGTTATTTCATTTTACCTGAAGGATTCCTCTTTTATCCTCATTGGCTTTTTTATCGGGTTTATCTTCAGCCAGTTCTATTGGTCCAGGATGACAACTATTTGGTGGATTGAGGCGATAAATCATAAACAGTATTCTAAAGTATTCCGTGAAGCATTAAATGAAGGTCTGGTTTATCCGAGATATCATTTCCTGAACAACTTCATGATTCTTACAAGCGAAGAACGAAAAAAAATAGATTTTTAGATAAGTCTCCCTCTCTATCAACTACTAGTTAAAATATTGAGATTTGTCTATTCTACTATTCAGTAGATATTTTTAACCCTTTTCTCCTCTATTTTTTGTAACTACTCCTTCTTAAAAAATTAGCTGAAATAGCAACTTAATTTAGAGAACTCTCGGGGTTCTGATTGTTTTGGAGAAAATTAGTGACTAAAAAATCACTGCTTGTTAAGCCGGAAATTGAACAAAAAATTGACGCTCTGCTTTCTCAAATGACCATTGGTGAAAAAGTGGGTCAAATGAATCAATATAGTGGGGTTTATGATGCCACTGGTCCTATGGCAGATGCTTACGATCCGGAAGAGAAATTCAGAAAAATTGCTGCCGGAAAAATTGGGTCAATGCTCAATGTAATAGGTACTAAGGACACCCGCGAAGCACAGAGAGTTGCAGTCGAAGAATCCAGGCTGGCCATACCTCTCATTTTCGGATATGATGTAATCCACGGATATAAAACTATGCTTCCTATTCCAATTGCAGATGCTTCGAGCTGGGATATGGATATAATCAGTAAAGGGTCTCGGGTTGCTGCTACAGAATCTGCTGCTGCTGGTATACACTGGACTTTCGCTCCTATGATGGATGTTACACGAGACGCTCGCTGGGGACGTATCATGGAAGGCTCTGGTGAAGATCCTTTCTTGGCTTCCAAGATTGCCGTAGCAAGAATTAAAGCTCTCCAGGGAGATGATTTATCCGGAATAGATACAATAGCAGCTACAGCGAAACACTTCACAGGGTATGGCTTTGTCATCGCCGGACTGGATTATAATACCGTTGAAATAAACAGGAATACACTATATAACATGGTATTACCCCCTTTCAAGGCTTCGGTAGATGCTGGTGTTGCTACGGTAATGAATTCCTTTAATGACATTGATGGAGTTCCTGTTACCGGTAATAAAGCCCTACAAAGGGATGTATTGAAACATGACTGGTCATTTGATGGTTTTATTATCTCAGATTGGAATACCGTTGGTGAGATGGTTGTACATGGATATGCTGAAGACTTAAAAGACGCTGCTAAAAAGGCGGCTATTGCAGGAACCGATATGGATATGCAATCCAGGGGTTATGAAATTTATCTTGAAGAGCTCGTTAAATCAGGAAAAGTTGATGAAAAACTTATTGATGAATCGGTTCGAAGAATCCTTAGAGTAAAATTCCTGCTTGGGGTTTTTGATGACCCTTATCGCTATTGTGATCCTGAAAGAGAAAAGAAAGTGATGCTATCTGATGAACATAGAGCAATCGCCCGCGAATCAGCTAAACATTCTATTGTGTTACTCAAGAATGAAGATAATATTCTCCCTTTATCTAAAAAACTAAAATCAATAGCTGTAATTGGCGGACTTGGAGATGATAAAGACACACCTTTGGGTAGTTGGAGAGGTAAAGCTATAAAAGATTCAGCTGTTTCTTTACTGGAGGGAATTCAGAATGCTGTTGATGAATCTACTTCCGTAAAATTTGCAAAAGGATATACACTAGCTTCCGGCGACCGAGAGTTTATAAAAGAACTCAACTTCGATGATGTTAATGATACCTCAGGATTCGAAGAAGCAATTAATCTTGCCAAAACATCAGAAACAGTAATTATGGCTGTTGGAGAAGAGTGCTTTCAATCGGGTGAGAGTCGAAGTCAGACTAATATCGGATTAAAAGGAACCCAACTCGAACTACTGAAGGAAATCAAAAAGGTAAATGATAATGTTGTCATTGTTCTGATGAATGGGCGCCCTATTGCTGAAGCATGGATGTATGAAAACATGCCTGCTATCATAGAGGCCTGGCATCTTGGTTCTGAAGCTGGACATGGAATAACTGATGTAATTTTTGGTGACTACAACCCATCTGGTAAATTGCCAATGTCTATCCCAAGAAATATTGGGCAGGTTCCTGTTTACTACAATCATAACCGAACCGGACGCCCTGTTGAGTTTCCAAGCGATCCCGAAGTTGTGTTCTGGACGCACTATTCTGACTCAGAACGGACTCCTCAATACCCATTTGGCTACGGTTTAAGTTATAGCACTTTTGAGTATTCTGATTTCAGTATCAGTTCATCTAAAATGAAAATAGATGATCAACTAGAAGTGCAAGTGAAGGTTACTAATACGAGTTCAATAGCTGGAGAAGAAGTAGTCCAAATGTATATTAATGATAAACATTCCAGTACTATTCGCCCGGTTAAGGAGCTAAAAGGATTTGAAAAGATTGCATTAAAAGCAGGTGAATCAAAGACGGTAACCTTTATGATAACCGAAGAGACCTTGTCATTCTATGGTTCAGACCTGGAATTTAAAGCTGAACCTGGCGAGTTTGAGATAATGATTGGTGGAAACTCTGTTGACTTGCTAATTGAAGAGTTTGAATTGATATAAAACAAAAAAAGCCCTGACTATTGCCAGGGCTTTTAAATTCTTTAAAACCTCTTGCGCTTATTTTCTCTGTCCGAAAATTCGAAGTAAGAAGATAAATAGATTAATAAAGTCAAGATAAAGAGCGAGAGCTCCCATAATAGCACCTTTTCTTCCTTCCTCTGATTCTATATTCAGTTCCAAACTCATGCGCTTGATCTTCTGCGTATCATAAGCTGTGAGTCCAACAAATATCAGAACACCTGCATAGGTAATAATCCAATACATCATTGGGTTATTCAGGAAGATATTTACAACACTAGCTATGATTAAACCAATGAGTGCCATAAAAAGCAGGTTTCCCCAGCTTGTAAGATCTTTCTTAGTGAAATAACCATAAGCACTCATTGCTCCAAAGGTACCTGCAGTAATAAAAAATGTGGAAGCTACCGAAGCTCCTGTGTACGCAATAAGAAGAACTGATAGCGTAAGTCCATTTAATGCTGAATAAAGCAAAAATAAGCTTATCGCAAGGTTCGATGTCATTCTGTTTATCGCCGATACCATCCAGAATACAATACCCAATTCAGCTATGATTAAACCCATAAACATGTATGGAGTCCCGAAGATAAAATTCAAGAGGGCATCAGAACTTGCCGTTCTAAAAGCGATAAATCCTGTGATTGTTAATGCAAGAGCCATCCAGGAATAAACCTTATTAATAAAGTTTATTTGGATTGTACTCGTTTGTTCAGCGGTGAGTTCGGTATACATAGTGTTATCTTTTTAATTCTTTAAAGAACTAAAAAGATAACAATCTATTTTGTTAATAAATGTACCTGGTGATCAAAATTAGCTACCGAACCAATAGCTGAATTTAATTAGAAACACATTGGTGGGTTCCGGATCAAACAAGCCTCTGATATCTCGTCCGATATTGTACTCTCCGTTTCCAATACTACCCGCTCTTTGCTGCTGCCACACTAAGAAAAAGGTTGAACCTGGCTTATATTCCCATCTGAATACCGCATTTCCCTGGATGGAGCGGAAAGTAAAATCAGATCTTCTGAAGTCGAAATCGGAAGTTCCGTCTTCGTCAATATCAACAGAATAATTACCATTACCTGTTTCCGTAATTTCGCCTTCATCTTCGCCATATCTGTCGAATCCGAAGCCTCCAGGATTATTGAATTCGCCAAAGTTAGTAAACCTGGATGAAGCAATAAACGGACGAGCATAAGTTTGAAGACTCATTTTTGGAGTAAACGTCCAATTTAACCTGATCTCGGTTGATAAGTTCATACTTCTGGCATCTGCAAAAATATACCTGGTTCCAAAAGTTTGACCGGCATCGGGGTCACCAGCATCTCTTGCAACAGCTGCTACAAACTGGTCTTCATCTAATTCAAATCCTATTTCTGGCTCAATCTCTAACTGGATGAACGTTGTCGGGCGATATGAAATATCAAACCAATAGTAGTCATCATATTCGTTTTCGATATCTCTTCGGTGAAACTGCCCTGTTCCCATTGAGAATACTTTTGATCTGTCGGTACCCACATTGAAGTTGAAGTTTATATCGTCATTAAATTTCATTAGTGGCCCGCCTCTTGTTAAGCGATCGCTTACTCTCCCCAATGAACCATTAAAGTTCAAATTAAAGGTCCATTGGTTTTTGAATCGTGTAAAGCCTCCAATGTTGTAGTTTTGATTGATACGATCTCCATCATAGTTCCAGGCATGTAAATGATAACTCCATACTTCCCAGTACTGAACCTTTTTAGGTGCTGTTTCCTGGTATTGGAACGCAAAGCTTAGTGCCCTGTAATCTGCCCTCCTCTGAAATCCAATATCGTTGGTTTCATACCCAGGACTAACTTCTGAATAAGTAACCGATCCTGTAAAGTGATCTCCGGATGATTTTCTAAAACTCATTTCAGTAGCAAAACCTTCCAAGCTGGTTTTAGTAGGATCTACACTTAGTTCTTTTGAATCTACTCGCTGCATGTATCTCTGAGGAGCATTTTGAGCATTTGTGATAGTTTGTGCACTACCGTTTATCTGGCTCATCGAAAACGTACCACTAACTACATATTCCCTGTCTTTCCAATTATGCTCAAAATCAAGACCTCCAATATAGGCTGACTTCCTTAAATAATCTTCAAAATAGGTATCACTAATATTCCTGTTTACTGCACTCAGGAATCCACCCGCTACAGTATTTCCTTCATTTATATCTTTCTTCACCCTTGTAACCAGGTAATTCGTTCCGGGCTCCACTACAAAATCTCCGCTGACCTGACCTAATGTATTCCCCTGATTAACCGTAAAATCCGAAGTTTCTTCCAGAGTATACGCATTCAACACGCCGATAGACCAACCTGACTTTGTTTTACCACTAATCTTAGCCGCTGCAGCAATATTGGTTTGATCGGGGAAATCCTGGTAAGAACTTTGAACACTATCTCTATTGAAAACACTTCCGTTGTTAAAATCATTGAACCTGTTTAATGAACCTTGTGGAGACCGGCCTATCCTTCGTGAATAAAAAGTATTTGGGTTCCCAAATGAATTGTAGGTCCTGGTACGTCCGAAGCGAAAAATCTCGTTCCCTTCCAGGAAGAACGGTCTTCGCTCAGAGAAAAAGATTTCAAACTGAGACAAGTTAATCGTTGCAGGATCAGCTTCTACCTGTCCGAAATCAGGATTTATAGTTGCTGTTAGCGTTAGATCAGAGGTTAGTCCATATTTTACGTCTCCACCTATATTAGCTGAGACTTCATTTCGCTCATAATAAGGATTATCCGTTACCTGCTCTGGTATTCTTGTTAACCTGGACGAGATATAAGGAGATACCTCCAGTCTGCGAGGCTCATCAAGGTTTGATATCCCATTCAATCGACCAAAATTGGAAACTATTCCAGCTTCTGTCTGTGAAGTAGGTGCCCAATAGTTAAACTCGTTATGCCTAGGGATTCTCCGCTGGAAATTTACACCCCATGACTGATTTATATCCTTTGAACTAAACCTGAGCTGTGATAAAGGAATCTTCAACTCAGCTGACCAGCCATTTGCCAATAATTGTGCTTCTGATTCCCATACTGCATCCCAAAGCACATCTTCGCCGTTATCATCGTAATAAAGAATGTCTTTCTGGACACCTCTTGGATTAATTGCAAAAGTAAACGCCGTTCTTTTATCGTTATAACTGTCGAAACTAACATATACCCAGTCGCTTGTTTCACTCCCATCTCTTCTGAAGAGTGAACTGATTGCTGAATCTGGTGCTGTATCAAAAGCCATTACCCCAACATAGATATATTTATCTGTATACAATATCTGAACTTCTGTTTTCTGCGAAGGATTACCGCCATCTACTGGAAAACGCTGAGTAAAATCAGTAGCTACCGGGGCTTGTGACCATATTGATTCATCCAACATCCCGTCAAGTTGGATTAGTCCATTGCTTTGAATTCGTACAGCATCCATTGTTGGATCATCTGCACGTCCTTTTCTATAGTCGATGTTTTTTTGTGTATCAACTATATAGGTTCCATTATCAGCAGGAATTCTATTCTGAGCGAAAGATTCCGCACCGAAAAAAAGGCATAGTATTAGCAGGGTATGAAATTTTCTCATAACAAAGAGGTTAGGATTTTTTAGGGGGTTAGGCAGTCTTCACTTAGTTAAAAAGAACTGCCCGACAAATGGTTAAGGACTCGTGTGTTTGACGAGTGTAAATCGAAGTCGTTACTTCGATTTACTAATTTTTACTTATTTCTATATCACCATGGAGAGTTTTGAAAAGGAATTCAGGGCCACCACCATTTACAGATCCTGTGATCCATTTATTTACGGTTACAGTGTACTTTCCATTGCCTGAAGTAATTTCTGAGCTTCCGGCAGACCGGTCGATAGCCATATCAAAATTAGTATACACATCGCCATAATCGGTTTTCATTTTTGCAGTAAACTTAGTGCCTGAAGGAAATGCAACATCTATATCTCCATTCAAACCGGTAAACGACATTGGAGTATTTGGGATAACAGAAACCATTTCCACTTCTATATCTCCGTTTACACTATTAACTACTACTGAACCTCCGATACGTGTCATTTCAACATCGCCGTTTGTGGCTTTGACCTCATGCTCACCGGTAACACCGTCGATAGTGAGGTCACCGTGTGTAACCTGGATATCCAAAGAGAAATTTCTTGGTACCAGGACCTCAAGATCCAAATCATGGCTATTTGGGGAAGTTTTGATACTAACAATGTTATTGTCCTCAGTAACTTCTAATCCAACGCCACTGGTTGATATACGTCGCAGGCCATTACGATTGTAGTTATCTCTCCTATCATCATCATCGCCATCAAATATTACGATTACATCATTTCCACTGTGGGCTTTAACTGTGATATCATCGGCAAATACAGCATTGAGCTTCAGTTTACCTTCCTTGCCTGGATTTGATAGCGGTACCCGTAGGTCATCCTGGGCTGCTGCTGTTCCTGCTGCCATCAACAGGATTACTAATGCATAGATTATTCTATTTATCTTTTTCATCGTTTCGTCTTTATATATTATGATTTTCTTTGTCGGATGTATGCACTACCGTTGACCATTTTAAAACCCATCTCAATATCTCCGTCTCCAATCTGGATAGGAGAAGATTGATTGATTTTATATCGATAGCCATTTCCATCTCTTTCCTTGTTCAATCGGTTTGGGAGACGTTTTACCTGCTCAAAATCTGTGTACAGTTCACCGTGTAAACTTTCAAAGGTTACAATCGCTGAAAGATCTTTTGGTGAATAAATTTCTATAGAACCATTAACGGTTTTAAAATCAAGATCAGAAGTCGGGCTTTCCAGGAACCACACTTCCACATTTCCATTTACAGTATTCGCTGTGGTATAACCAATCACATCCTTTACAGTAACTGATCCATTTACATTATTTGCCCGAACCCCGTTATTCATTTTCTCGACATACACTTCTCCACCATTAATAGTAGATGCCCGAAGTTCCATGTTATTTGGGACTTTGATCTCAAGATCAAAATGAAAATTGATCCGATCCCTGTCATTATCATCATCCCAATTCATATGATAATTCATTCTTCCTCTTTTAAACTCTACATAGGCGTAAGGAGCTTCAATATAGGCGTATAACCCTTCTTCGTATAACTCTGTATTTATATAGACCTCTGAAGCTTCCCTATCACTTATATCTCCTCTTTTCTTCCAGACTTCTTTGATACCTGTAATAATGATTTCATCACCATCATAGCCGGTAACCTTAACATCACCATTTATATTCTTGATAATGAACTCGGTAGCATCATTAAATTCATTTTTACCGATTCTAATATCGATATCCTCTTTAATAGAAGGGCCATCATCATTATGCCGTGTATCAAGATTCCAATTAAAACCTGAGTTGAAGTTATAATCGAAGTTGGTAGGGATATCCAGGTCCATGTCGAAATCAAAATCGAAATCAAAGTCATGCATGAAGTCATAATCGAAGTCGAAGTCAAAATCGAGATCTAAATCCAAATCCAGATCCAAGTCGAAATCTCTGGCTATATCAATGTCGATAGCAAAGTTCATGTCATCTTTAACATCTACCTGAACATGTTGAGCTATCACTTGAGTACCAATAAAAGCTATAGTAAATAGGGTGAGTACGAGTTTTTTCATAATAGTATGGCTATTGTGTTTTCAACTTTTCGTTTGGTTGCCCCTGCTAAATCCTTCTCATCAATCAGGCGCTGAAATTCATTGGCTGAGTTCTTCAATCCTAAATCAACCATCGCATCGGCTAGTGTTATGATTACGATGTCCGATTCCTGCCTTGCAATCGACCGAACCATTCCTTCCTGTACAAGTGGCAAGTTACCCCATCTTGAAAGAGCTTCTACAGCCTGAACCCGCACATTCACACTTTCATTATTATCCAGTGTAAAAAGCAAGGCTCTAATTGCTTTCTCATCTGCTGTAGGAAGCTGGGCACTTATATTTACGGCACGGAGCTGATCTGTAGTTGAAGGACCTTCCAGCATGCTCACCATCATCATTTCACGCATATTTTGCATCTCTGAAGTAAGCTGTTCAATTTCGGAATCTCCACTATTTAGCTGGGTTCCGATGAAACCACCAATTACCAGTAATACAAATGCATAAGCCAGCCTCGGCATCGTAACCGATTGGAGTAGTTCAACCAGCTTTTCTCTTATAGTTTCTACTAAAGAAACCCGTGTAGTTTGTTTCTCCCCTTCGAGCATGGTATAAAACCTGTTGCTCATTTCCTGGGAAGGCTCTGGTACCTGGATTAAATCCAGTTCATCATGGAGTTGTTCCATAGCACGGAAGTCGATGAAATCGATATCCCCTTTTGCAAGGAGTTCTTCCACTTTAAGTTTGTCTTCTTCGCTTAAATTACCCTGAAGATAATCGGCGATCAGTTTTTCATTTTTTTCACTCATTGCTGTATTCCTCACTAAGTGTGGTTACAATCTGTTTTAATTCTTTCATTGCCCTAAACATTCGCACTTTTACTGCGCTTTCTGTCACGCCTTGTATCTCTGCAATTTCATGATACCTGAGTCCTTCGAAACGGCTCATAATCACTACTTCTTTTTTGTCTTCGTCAAGTCGGTTAAGAGCTATTTCCAACATGACTTTCTTCTGATTCCGCTCATCCATTTCAACGTATTCGGGTGGAACATCGCCAGCGATTCGTTCTTCGTCAAGAATTTCGTCTTCCCCACGTCGCTTTTCTTTGCGATAGTGGTCGATGTGCGCATTTCGCGCTATGCTGAACATCCAGGTGGTGAAAGCCCCGGTCCCTGAATACGTTGTTCGGTATTTAAGCATTCGCTCGAACACCGATTGAACAAGATCTTCACTAAGCTGAGACTGCATGGTTTTACGATAGAAAAAGCTATATAGCGATCGGTTATACCTCTCGTATATAAGGCCGAGCTTGTCCAGGTCTCCACCTTTTACCTTCATCATTAAAGCTTTATCCGTCGTAGAATTCAATTCCAGTTCATCCCGTTAGCGTTCTCGTTCATGTACACTGATGAGTATTGAGAAGGTTACAGAAAAGTTTCGATGAATGTACCTATCATTTTAATGGTCATTCCGGGTCCTATCCGTCATACCAAATCATTTTAAAGTCATTCTGAACTCCGCCATTGTCATCCTGAGGCTACTGCCGAAGGATCTTGGCGAATAACAATCCGTGGTTGACACCCCTCAGAGGAGACTTTTACCATATTTGTCATTCCGGGCCTGAACCGGAATCTGTGGGGAGTAATTCGTCAACCTAAGAAAAAGATGAATCAAAGCCTCTTTCTTCACATATCCTCAATCATTTTTGTTTTCCAGGTCATCCTGAATTCATTTCAGGATCTTAAGATATGCCCAGAACCACTTTCCGTTCTAAAACAATAGAAACACTAAAACATACCCCAGTCATTCTTCTCTCTCCAGTTCAGCCCTAACTTTCTTTGTAAGCTTCGCCACCACAAGATCATATGAAATATCCAGCCACTCATACAAAAGCTTATTACTAATTGAGCCATCCAGTTCAACCATGCTCCAGTGACGATCACTGAAATACGGTGGCTTCTGAACAGCAGGATATTCAGCTCTTAACTCATCAATGGTTTCAGGAACACACTTTATACTGAACCCGGTAAAGTTCTCCATGTCGGTAACAGTAAACATTTTCCCTTTTACCTTAAATACCAATACATCAGGGAGCTTTGGAAAGGGTATAGATTCTTCCGCCCCTTTCTTGGACAGACAATAATTTCGGTATTCATCTAGAGTCATAAAGCTAGTGCATTTATATCTTCAGGATTAAGGATAGCTTTCTTATGCCCATCTAAGCCTACTTTAATAGCTGCCTGACCGATTCTGACAGTATCCGTAACCGATTTGAGTTTAAGAAATAGGGAATGAAGCGGACGAGTTATCGTGTAAAACCACTGACCTTCTATCCCTTTTTTGGGAACGATAAGTCCGGGACGAAACATATGAGAAGCTTTAAAACCTAGCTTCAATAAATCATTCTCCGTTTTACCTTTTACCCGTGCCCACATCATTTTACCTGCTTCGGTAGAATCCGTACCCTGACCCGAAACATACATGAAAGTCATCCCAGGATTATGCTTATGAAGCACACGGGCAAAATTCATAGTCAGGTCATAGGTGATCTTAGTGTATTCATCTTCTGACTTCCCTACGGCAGATATTCCAAGACTAAAAAAACAAGCTGAATATCCTTTTAGTTGATATTCGATTTCCGATAAATCGAAAAAATCTTTGACCAGTAACTCCTTCATTTTAGGATGAGTAATACCAACAGGTCTTCGATTTACCAATAATACTTCACTTACTTCATCACTTTCGATGCATTCAAGTAAAGCTCCTTTACCTACCATCCCTGTTGAACCAGTAATTATAATTTTAAGCATTTGGTATGTCCGAATTTGTTTTGCTCGATTGTCAACCCTGTAACAGATCAATTAATCATAAAATATAAGTAATGGATATTATTCACGAATTTGAAATTTGTTGTTGTTAGAATATACCTCAATACCGGGGTTGACACCCTTCAGATCAAACCGGGAACTTCCGGTTTGATCGTCTCCCCTTCTTAGGGGAGACTTTTATACCTTTCCTGGTCATCCTGAACTCGTTTCAGGATCTTACGATATGCTTATGTCCTTTTTGCTACCCTTGTCATCCCGAAATCCCGGGGTAAACTAAAAATATCGAACAGTATCCTGAGGGATCTCAAATATTAGGTTTCTACACGCCTAGATCCTTCGGCAGTAGCCTCAGGATGACTCATAGATAGAGTTTAACATCTTTCAAACATCAAA
>JAVKDP010000099.1:0-28682 GCA_040222185.1 Balneolaceae bacterium
CTGCGTAAGAAACAAAAACCAATCCTATAGTTGATATAAATCCATTGATACCATTGGTGAAAAAATTATCTTCGTCTAAAGCCTGAATCACATTTTCTCCCGAATACATATAGTTCAATCCTTGAATGAGAAATAATGCAAGAATAAGAACCAGGGCTGATACCAATATTCGTTGGAGTAAAGCAGTTTCTTTCGCTCCAAATATATTCAACAATCCAAAAGCCAGGGTAAGTACTAGCGCCAATGGTAACATAGGTACATCAACAAAAAGAGTGAGGTAAGCACCCATACCAATCAAAGCAAACGCGCTTTTAAATATTAACGCAATCCAGGATCCAAGTCCACCAATAGTTCCCATCAAGGGGCCCAGACTTCTATCTAGAAAATAGTACGCTCCACCTGCTCTGGGCATAGCGGTAGAGAGTTCTGCTACACTTAGCATTGATGGTAAAATCAAAAATCCAGCTGCTAGATATGCCAGATATACAGAGTTACCGGTCTCCATTGCTGCAATTCCGGGCAACAAAAAAAACCCAGAACTAAACATAGCGCCAGTACTTACAGCATATACGTCAAATAAACTAAGCTTCTTTGAAAGTTTCTTTGCTCTCGTGGCCATTTTCTAGTAATTGTCTTGATATTTTTAGCTTACTTACCTAGCAAGCAGAATACTAAATTTATAATTCCCTTCAACCACTTTTTTTATTCAATAATGAGAACTAATTGTTATTAAAAAGAGTGGTATGTTAGCCGGGCAAAGTTTTTAGAAAACTCAGATCATCTCATTGTATGAAACAATCATATTAGTAAGCCTGACTGGGGTATTAAAACTGGGAATTTCAACACAACGGACGGCCTGGAGAACTAAGCTCCATGCTATTTTATTACTCCTTGGTTTTGGTATCATTACTGGTCCTATTACTGCTTTATTGTGAGAAATTTGAAAAAGAAACCGGAAAAGAAAACTTTAATATTGGTTTACTCCATTAATGTTTACAGAAAAAGTAATTGCTGCTTTCAAGCAAGACACTACCCCCTTTTATTACTATAACCTTGATCTGTTGCGAGCTACGCTTGAAGAGATTAAGAAACATGCACTATCCAAAGGGTATCATATTCATTATGCCCTAAA
The DNA here is from genome assembly GCA_040222185.1 of Balneolaceae bacterium. GTDB lineage: Bacteria > Bacteroidota > Rhodothermia > Balneolales > Balneolaceae > JAVKDP01. The sequence goes on from JAVKDP010000099.1 coordinate 1,133, forward strand.
AGCAAATCATCAGCCAAGACTTTTAGAAGAAATTCGCAATGCAGGATTAAGTGCAGACTGTGTAAGTGGAGGTGAAGTGCAGCGAGCTTTGGATTGCGGGTTTTCGCCTGGTCAAATTGCTTTTGCAGGAGTAGGAAAAAGAGATTCTGAAATCAGGTTAGGTTTAGAAAATGACATTTTTTGCTTCAATGTAGAATCAGGACAAGAGCTACATGTAATTAATACTTTAGCCAAAGAATCCGGTAAAGTAGCACGGGTTGCATTACGCCTAAATCCCAATGTAAATGCAAATACTCATCGCTATATCACTACCGGGTTACAGGAAAATAAGTTTGGTATAAATGGGAAAGACCTTGAACAAATCCTTGTAGACCTTCCCTCAATGGAACATGTAAAACTAATCGGAATACATTTTCATATTGGGTCTCAAATTGAGGAATTTGAGCCGTTTAAAGAACTTTGTAACCGGGCTAACCAGCTTAATGAGCGCTTTGAAAATGCCGGGTTTCGACTCGAGGTAATAAACGTGGGAGGTGGTTTTGGAATCGATTATCGACACCCTGATTCTAAAGCAATTCCTGACTTTGAAAAGTATTTTAATCTCTTTGAAGAACACATCAGGATTAAACCACATCAATCATTGCATTTCGAGCTGGGAAGATCGATTGTTGGGCAATGCGGCAGCTTGATTACTGAAGTATTATTCACAAAAACAGGCAGAGAAAAAACCTTTGCGGTAGTTGACACTGGTATGACGGAACTCATTCGCCCGGCTCTATACCAGGCTACCCACGAAATTGATGTGCTAACCAGTGATTTACCTGAACAACGTTACGATGTGGTTGGCCCAATTTGTGAAAGCTCGGATACCTTCCGCAAAAATATTGAACTGCCAGAAATAGCCCGAGGTGATCTGTTGGCCATCAGGAGTACAGGTGCCTACGGAGAGGTTATGAAAAGCCAATACAATCTGAGACAAGGCATTCATTCTGTTTTTTCAGATGATTTGAAATAGATTTACATCCAAATATTGCAGGATTACTCCTGGAATAATAGATTAAGTCATGAAATTTGATTTATCTAAATCTATCCTGATTCTTGAGCGAACACCAACGGTTCTCAATTCGCTTCTAAGAGATTTACCAGACGACTGGATATCTCCAAATGAAGGAGCAGGTACCTGGAGTCCTTATGATGTAATCGGGCACCTGGTTCATGGAGAAAAAACAGATTGGCTAACCAGAACTAAAATCATTTTATCGAAAGGCGGGGATAAAAACTTTGAACCCTTCGACAGGTTTGCTCAATTCGAAGACAGTAAAGGCAAATCTATTAACAAGTTACTGGATGAGTTCAGGAATCTTAGGGCAGATAATCTTGCTGAGCTACAAACTTTGAACATTACGGAAGAACAGTTAGAACTTGAAGGCAAGCACCCTGAGTTTGGAACCGTCACTTTAAATGAATTACTGTCTACCTGGGTGACTCACGATTTGGGGCATATCGCTCAGATTTCAAGAGTAATGGCTAAACAGTATGAAAATGAAGTTGGTCCGTGGAAAGCTTATTTAGGTATTCTGAAGTAATCTCTGCTTTCAATATATAGACCTGACTTAGCATCTCGCTTGTGCTACTTTCAGACTACTCCAACTTCCCGGCAATAAAACCGGTTGTCCATGCAGCCTGGAAATTAAATCCTCCTGTTACCCCATCTATATCCAATACCTCTCCTGCAAAATAGAGATTTGGAACCTGTTTGCTCTGCATCGTTTTAATGTCAATATCCTGCAAGCTTACTCCTCCACAGGTAACAAACTCTTCTTTGAAAGTAGTTTTTCCTTCTATTGAATATTCATCGTTCATTAGAATATGAACCAATCGATTTAGATTCTTCTTTCCTATATTATCCCAGATCATGGTTTCTGAAACCTCAATTTTCTTCAATAAGAAATCCCAGATTCTTCCCGGCAAACCAAATGGATTCACATTAAACACTTTCTTTTTAGGATGCTGGTATACCGTAACAGCCAACACTTCCCGAATATCTTGTTCTGATCTGTCTCCTGTCCAATTCACAAGCACCTTAAATCTATACTCAAGGTCATTTAATACCCTTGCACCGAAAGAAGAAAGCTTCAGAATCGCAGGGCCACTCATGCCCCAATGAGTAATCAATAACGGTCCGGTATTTTTTAACCTGGTGCCCATCACCCTAACAGTTGCAGGGTTAACAACCACGCCCATAAGCTCCTTGATGGGTTCTTCTGGCATATTGAAAGTAAATAGTGAAGGCACGGGTTCTTCAATAGAATGGCCTAGATCTCTCAACCAATTAAATCCTTCGGGTCTGGGACTCCCTCCAGTTGCTACAATTACTTTTTGAACCGTCTTTGTTTCTCCGTTTTTGAAAGTGAGAACAAAGCCTTCCTTAGTTGGTACTAAGCTTTTGATGTTTGACTTTGTCTTTATCCCGATACCCATCGAATGGCATTCTTTCATCAGGCAATCGATAATGGTTTGGGAAGAATCAGTAGTTGGAAACATCCTACCATCAGCTTCTGTCTTTAATTCCACACCTCTTTCCTGAAACCATGAAATTGTATCTGTTGGGGAAAATACTCCAAATGCTTTTTTAAGTGGTTTCTCTCCTCTTGGATAAAACTTAACAAGCTCACTTATTTTAAAGCAGCTATGTGTTACGTTGCATCTCCCCCCGCCTGATACTTTTACTTTTGAAAGTAGTTTATCCGTCTTTTCATAAATCGTAACCTGGGCCCTGGGATGATGAGCTTTAGCGGATAGCGCACTAAAAAACCCAGCGGCTCCTCCGCCAATTACTGCAACCTGCATTTTTTATTTGCAAGATAGGAGTTATTGATCGAATCGATGTAGTCTTTTTAATACAAGGTGGAACTATTCCTTTTTTAGCTGGTTTGATGTCTCGATGGATGAAAGCTTTTCTTTTATTTGTTCAATATTACTGATGGAATAGGCCTTAAGAACTCTTATTTTCTTCCTCACCGATTTTCTATGGACATACAGAATATACACGTACTCAAATTTGGCGGAACTTCAATGAATGATCATCAGACCTGGAAACAGGTTCTGGAAATCATTAAGAAGTATGAATACCCGGTTGTGATTGTATCCGCTACAGCACGAACAACCCGGCAACTGGTTGAAGCCGGGCGATTGGCTGCCCAGAATAATTTAGAGCAAGCCAATGAAATTGCTGACTCCATACTAGAAAGACATAAAGTTCTCGTATCAGATTTCCTCGAAAAAAACCCACATGGAAAAAACACGCTTATAAAAGAAAGTTGTGACAAAAAGCTCGAGGAAAAAATCGGCCTTCTGAAAAAATTGCTCATGTATACTCACAAGCAGCAGGATTTTTCCGATAAAATGCGCGATGCCATCACCAGCATGGGCGAGCAAATATCATCCTACTTACTTGCACAATGCGGTTTAGCAGTTGATATCCTTACCCAGCATGTGGAAGCCAAAAAGCTCATCAAAACAGACGCTGAGTATGGTAAAGCCAATCCAAACCGGATGCTCATTAATCAAAAGTGTGGATCCCTGGAAACTATACTGGAAAATGGGTTCACCCCGATTATTGGGGGCTTTTATGGGGAAGCGCCAGATGGTACTACCACTACACTAGGTTTTGAAGGATCTGATTACACAGCCAGCTTAATCGGAGGAGCATTACACGCTAAAACCATTGAGATCTGGACTGATGTGAGTGGAATCTACACTAGTGACCCAAGGTATATTGATGATGCCAGGCCCATTCCGGAACTAAGTTACTTTGATGCTACCGAAATGGCATATTTCGGCGCCAGGGTTCTTCATCCTTCAACACTAAAACCAGCCCAGGAGCGCAATATTCCGGTCCAGGTAAAAAACATGTTTGAACCTGACGCCACTGGAACTCGAATTATCAGGGAATCTGAGCATAACAGGGATGTACTTGCCATGTCTTTTAAATCTGACATCTCTTTATTCACGGTAAGTGCTTATGAAACAGTTATGGGATACTCCTTTCTGACCAAAGTTTTTGAAGCTCTCGAGAAGTTCCGTTTACCAGTGGATGCTGTAAATACAACAGAAGCTTCTGTTACCATTGCTTTATCAAACTCGGATAAACTTTCAGATCTCTCGAAAAGCCTGATTGAAGTTGGTACTGTTAAAGTCGAGAAAAAGAAAGGCCTTATTAGTTTGATCGGATGCACTATTTCCAAAATGGACTCTCTAACAGAAAAAGTATTTCAATCGATGACTTCTGAGGATATTGATATGATTACTCACACCAAAGAAAAACGAATCCTTAGTTTTGTTGTTAGTGAAGATCGATTAATCGATTTGGCCCGTAGCATCCATTCGGGACTATTCAACCAGGGCTAAACCTCAATCCTCTTTTTTGGTTTCGCTGCTTTCCTGTTCAGGCTTTTTATCCGGGATAGCTATTCCCAGTTTTTGAGCTCTTTCATTCCACTTTACACGGGCAAGCTTCTGCATGTCTTCGATGGTATCTATTTCGTCTACAATCTCAAGCCCCAATAGAGTTTCAACTACGTCTTCCATTGTTACAACTCCTGAAAATCCCCCATATTCATCCACAATAACTGCTATATGCTCCTGCTTTTCGATAATCTTTTCGAACAGTATATTCAGTTTAATAGTCTCAGGAAAAATCAGGATATCCCGCTTTATTTCTTTGAGCTCTATACTTCCCTTTCCCTTTGACATGTGCTTATACAGATCATTTTTGAGTACAAAGCCCAAAATATTTTCTTCGCTTTCTCCAAAAACGGGAAACCTTGAAAAAATCAACTTCTCTTCTTCTTTTAGCGCTTCTTCAACGGTAGTCGTTTCATCAAAACGAACTACTACTATCCTGGGAGTCATAATATCAGTGGCCCTCAAGGATCGAAAGCGAATCAGGTTTTTAAATATCTTAGACTCCCCTTCTTCAAATACACCTTCTTCAACACCAATATCCGTCATTGCAGAAAATTCTTCTCTACTCAATGTCTGAACTCCATCCTCTTTAGATAAACGACGTGTAATTCCCTTTGATAATAGAACCAATGGATATGTTACTACGATAAGAACCCGAATTATTCGGGCAGACATTCCAGACAGTTCCTTCCAGTAATTTGCACCAAGCGTTTTGGGTATAATCTCTGAAAGTACCAGGATCAGAAAAGTTAGAACTGCAGAGGTAATACTCACATAGGCATTTCCAAATAGCACTAATGATTGTGCCCCTACTCCTGCAGCCCCAACCGTATGAGCTATCGTATTCAAACTTAATATCGCAGATAGAGGGCGATCAATATCCTTTTTGAGCTCGGCTAATAGCTTTCCTGATTTCTCACCTTGCTGCTCTTTGAGAGCGATAAATGAAGGTGTCACAGAAAGTAACACCGCTTCCAGGATAGAACATAAAAACGAAACGCCGATTGCGAGTAATAAATAGATGATCAATAAAGTCATAGGTACTGTAAGTTGTTAACCTGTTGGTCTCATAGCTTTATTATTAGGATACTCAAAGTTTAATTCAACCACATATTCTTTCTTATAAATACATATTTTAGGCGCTTCATTTACTCACCCTTCAAAAACTCCATTTGCTACAACTAGATAACATTTCTTTAGCCCTCGGCGATCGTGATTTACTCGATGGGATTAGCTGTATAATCAACCCTGGTGATCGTGTTGGCTTGGTAGGTCCAAATGGTGCGGGGAAATCCACTCTTCTTAAAATCATTATGGGAATCCAGGAAATGGATGGAGGTCATGTTTCTCTTTCCAATGCTGAAACACTTGGTTATTTGCCCCAGGATGGTGTAGACCCAGATTTTTCACTCACTGTGACAGAAGAAGTAGAGACTGCATTCAAAGAACTTTTTGAGCTTGAAGATGAAGTAAATGCACTCCAGGAACAATTTTCAAGTCTTGACCATGAATCGATCGAGTATGGAAAACTACTTGAAAAGTATGGCGTACTTCAAACCCAGTTAGAAAACTCGGGGTTATACAGCCTTCGGTCGGAAGTTGAAAAGGTATTGATGGGACTGGGTTTTTCTGAAAGCGACTTCGTCCGCTCTACTTCAGAGTTTAGTGGAGGTTGGTTGATGCGTATTGCCCTTGCAAAACTCCTGCTTAGAAAGCCTACTTACTTATTGTTGGATGAGCCAACTAACCACCTGGATATTGAATCGCTGCAATGGATTGAAAGTTTTTTGAAGAATTATGAAGGGGCTGTAATTGTAGTTTCTCACGACAGGGCTTTTCTTGATGGCATGACTAACCGAACACTTGCTATCCGACGTGGTTCAATCAGCGATTATTCAGGGAATTATTCTTTTTATGAAAGAAAATGGGCTGAAGAGCGAGAATTGCTCATCAATGCGCAGAAAAATCAGGTAAAAGCTCTTAAGGATACAGAAGAGTTTGTAGAACGCTTCCGATACAAGGCAAGTAAAGCACGCCAGGTACAGAGCCGTGTAAAACAGCTTGAGAAAATAGAACGAATAGAAATTGAAGATGAGCTAGCTACTGTTTCTTTTCGTTTCCCTCCCCCGGAACGAAGTGGACAGGTTGTGATGCAACTTGAAAATATCACCAAGAGATACGGTGATAATGTGGTTTTTGAAGGAATAGACTATGAAATTGAGAAGGGTGACAAGATTGCGGTTGTAGGCCCCAATGGTGCAGGTAAATCAACGATGATCCGAATTCTATCGGGAGCAGAACCTATACAGGGTGGTATTAGAAACGAAGGGTATAATGTAACAAGCTCTTACTTTGCACAGCATCAGGCTGATGAGCTTGACCTGGAATCTGACCCTTTGGGAATCATGCTTCAGGCTGGTTCCGGAGAAAAAGAAAGCAGACTCAGATCAATTCTTGGCAGTTTTCTTTTTACTGGTGATGATGTTTTTAAAAAGGTGAAAGTTCTTTCCGGTGGCGAAAAGAGCCGCCTGGCTTTGGCGAAAATGCTCCTCTCTCCTGCTAACTTCCTCATTTTTGATGAGCCAACGAATCACCTTGATATGAGTAGTAATAACATCCTGCAACAGGCGCTTCAACAATATGAGGGTACGTGTATGATAGTATCGCACGATAGAGCATTCCTTGACCCTATTGTAAATAAAGTGCTTGAAATTCAACCTGGTAGAATTAAAACCTATTTGGGTAACGTTTCATACTTCCTGGACAAAAAGAAGGAAGAGGCTGAAGCTGCTTTAAGTGTAGAAAAAGTGGTCGCTAAAAATGAAGCGAGGCCTGAGTTATCCCGCAAAGAAGAAAAGCGATTAGAAGCGGAGCGCAGGAACCGATTCAATAAACGCATCCGACCTGTTAAGCAAAAGCTCGAGAAAGTAGAATCTGATATTGAAGCTAAAGAACTCCGTAAAGCTGAGATTGAAGCAATGATGGCCGAGACTGATTTTTATGATGATGCAGAGCAGGTAAAGGTGGTTTCGCTTGAATACGAATCCATCAAGAATGAAATCACCAATCTCATGTTTAAATGGGAAGAATATTCCAGCCAGATTGAAGAAATCGAAAGTGAGTTATAGGGTTCCAGCCCTCATCTTATGATAAAAGTCCTCCCTCAAGGGAGGTGGCATTTTCGACATGTCGAAAAGTCGGAGGGTGCAAGTACAGTTTGGGTATAAGAAATTACACTTGCACCCCTCGGGACATTCAAAAAATTATTTGAATGTCCATCTCCCCTCCAGGGGAGACTTTTCTCTTTAACACCTCATTTCTCCATTTCTAAAATCCGTTCTTTAACCCTGGCTTGCAAAAACCCAATTACTGAATTCAGATTCCTCTTTACATCTATATCTTCAATCCTGATTACTCTGACTCCGAACTGCTTAAGATTATAATCCCTCATTCTGTCCTTTTCCTTTTGCCGGGGGTTATTATGAGAGCTTCCATCAATTTCGATGGCTAGTTTTATCTCATGGCAAAAGAAGTCAGCAATATATTTATACATAGGTACCTGCCGATGAAATTGGACTCCCAGCTTTCGATTCTTGATCTCTTTCCAAAGAAGTATTTCACTAAGAGTTGAGTTATTCCTTAGCTCTCTTGCATATACCCTGAGTTGAGGATTATAAGGTATGATTGTGTTCCTTGCCATACCCATAAGAGCCGCAATAAATCTAGTCCTTACAATCTGAGATTAATTCACCCCTTTCTACTTAACAAAAATCTGGCTTTCATCTCCGAAAGCTTTGAACTCAAGGGCGTTTCCACTTGGGTCGAGAAAAAACATGGTAGCCTGCTCTCCCGGTTCTCCTTTAAAACGTACATAAGGTTCAATGACAAACTCTATTCCTGCCGCTTTTACCTTATCAGCTAATGCTTCCCATTCTCCCATCTTAAGGATTACTCCGAAATGACGAACCGGAACTCCATGACCGTCCACTGCACTTTTCGCGGATTCTCTTGCTTCATCAGGGCTTAAATGAGCTACAACCTGATGTCCCCACATATTAAAATCAATCCAATGGTCAGAAGTTCTACCCGTTGAACACCCTAATATTTCAGTGTAAAAAGTATAGGTTTCTTTTAAATCTTTTACCGGAAATGCCAGGTGAAATGGTTGAATGGTATCGCTCATTTTTTGATTATGTTAGGTGAAGTTTATAACCAATAATACTACACAGATGCCATCAAAAAAAATAGCTTTTGTCGGAGCTTTAGGAGAAACCCTTTCAGCAAAAATTGACTTACCTGAAGGTGAAGTAAAAGCATGTGCTTTATTCGCTCACTGTTTTACCTGCTCTAAGGATTTAAGAGCTGTAGGTAATATTACGAGCAAGCTCTCAGAAATTGGCATAGCTACTTTTCGATTCGATTTCACCGGGTTGGGTCAAAGTTCTGGAGATTTCGCTGATACTAACTTTTCTTCAAATGTAGACGACCTTGTGGCTGCTTCCAGGTATATGGAACAAGAAATGGAAGCTCCCTCTATTTTGATTGGACATTCTCTAGGTGGGGCTGCTGTTCTGCAGGCTGCTCAAAAAATAAAAAGTGCGAAAGCTGTAGCTACTATTGGAGCTCCGGCAGAACCCGCTCATGTGAAAGAAAACTTCCATATGGTTCTTGATGAAATTGAAGAAAAAGGGGAAGCAAAAGTAGCACTTGCTGGCCGGCCTTTTACAATTAAGAAACAGTTTGTTGATGACCTGAATGAAACGAATATGAAGAAGTGTATCAATGAATTGGGAAAGGCGCTCATTATCTTCCATTCTCCAATCGATGAAACTGTTGGTATTAATAATGCTGCTAAAATCTTCACTGCTGCAAAGCACCCTAAAAGCTTTATTTCACTGGATGACGCTGACCACCTTCTCCATGACAAAGAAGACAGTGAATACGTAGGTAAAGTTCTCGGGGCCTGGGCTGAGAAGTATATTTGATTGGTGGATTAGATACCCATTAATACCGTCATCCTGAACTTGTTTCAGGATCTTATGATTTAGCTATGAGTACACAGAGAATACCTTTTAGATTTCTCGCTTCGCTCGAAATGACAATTCAGATTACCCAAACTTCTTCGTTTCGGATACTGCGAGCTGATCTACCCGTTCGTTTAACTCTAGCCCTGAATGCCCTTTAACCTTGATCCAACTCACTTTATGAGGCTTCATAGCAGCCAGCATCTGCTCCCAAAGCTCTTTGTTCTCAACAGGTTTTTTATCTGATTTTCTCCACCCTTTCTTTTGCCAGTTCTCAATCCATCCCTGTGTCATAGCATTGATGATAAGTGCGCTATCACTATGAATTTTGACATGACACGGTTTCTTCATCGCTTTCAATGCTTCAATAACAGCCTGCATCTCCATACGATTGTTGGTAGTTTGACGATCGCCGCCAGAAAGTTCTTTTTCTTTTCCATTATGAATCAGGATAGCTCCCCAGCCTCCCGGCCCCGGATTTCCACTACATGAACCGTCGGTATAGACGATTACTTCAGGTAAATCAGACATATTGTTCTGTAATTTTTATCAATGATTCTTTTGTGGATTTTGCCTTTTGTGCCACATGTTCTACCCAATTCTCGTTGCCTGATCCTGCATAAATAATTCCTCGGCTGGAGTTTATTAACGGAATTCCTTCATGCTCTTTCAATGCTTCAGCAAGATCATCAATTGAACCTCCTTGCGCTCCAATTCCCGGAATAAGCAAACTTCCGTTAGAGTGATGCTTTATAACAGATGTTGCTTCCTCTGCCTGGGTTGCACCAATTACCATCCCCAAATGAGACTCTACCTGTACCGAACGCTCAAATAGCTGGTTGGCAATAAACTGAGCCATCATATCAAAACCTTCAAATGGTTTCTTTAGAAAATCTGCTGCTCCAGGATTAGAAGTCAATGTTAATACATATACTCCTTTAGCATCATCATTCGAAAAGGCGTCAATGGTTTCAAATCCCATAAGAGGACTAAGAGTAACTGCATCTACATTAAATTGATCAAAAAAAGCTTTTTTATAATGCTCAGCTGTTGAGCTAATATCTCCTCGTTTGGCATCAGCAATAATGATTCTATCATCAGGAATATGATTCACTACATCCTGGAATACCACTAACCCTGCCGGGCCAAGTGATTCAAAAAAAGCAAGATTCGGTTTGTAGGCAGCACAAGAATCCTGAGTATAATCAATAACCATCTTACAGAAAAAGGCCACTTGCTCTTCCGGGGTTTCAAATTTTGCTTTTACTGCTTCTGGTAAAAGCTCAAGGTTTGGATCGAGCCCAACACAAAGTACAGATTGTGAAGCAGCTACTGCCTGATGTAATTTTTCGAGATAGGTCATTCGATAAAAATATTTCCAGAAGATAACACTTACAGTTGAAAAAACTGTCTGAGTTTCTCTTTTAATCCACTCCTGCTTATGTATTTAGTTGTAAAAGGAGTTTTTCGGATGGGATGATTTTCTTTAGATTCTCAAAAGTCCACTAACTACAAGCACATTATGATTTCGAACTTCCTAAAAGCATCTTTTAAGATCGCTTCAATAGTAGCTTTAATTGCTTCCTTTTCAGTATCAACGTTTGCCCAGGATGATCCTGTAAAGAAAGACTCCACTAAAGCCGAAGAACCTAAAAAGAAAAATAACGAGCTTCCTCTTGAGCCGGCACGTACTTTTGAGTTTAACCTAAACGAAGGCTCCTGGATTTCCCTAGATGTAAGTCCTGATGGCAATACCATCGTATTCGATTTCCTTGGTGACTTATATACTATACCAGCTACAGGTGGAGAAGCAAGTCAGCTTACTGAGGGTATGCAGTTCGACAGCCAGCCACGGTTTAGCCCGGATGGTAGTAAAGTCGTATTTATTTCTGATGCTTCTGGTGGCGAAAATGTCTGGACCATTGAAGTAGAATCAAAAGAAAAAAAACAAATCTCAAAAGGGAAAACGAGCGAATTTCAATCTCCTGAATGGGTTCCGGACGGTAAATATATTATTGCCTCAAAGCAGGCAAACAGTAATCACAAAATCTGGATGTATCATGTAGATGGCGGTTCTGGGGTAGCTTTAGTTAATTCGCCAAATAACCTGAGAATGGTTGAGGGTGCTTTTGGAGACGATGAACATTTAATATGGTTTTCTAGAAGAACAGGTACATGGAATTATAATGCTGCTCTTCCCCAGTATCAGATTGCCACTTATAACCGTGAAACTGGTGAGATGAGTACACAAAGTTCACGTTATGGATCGTCTTTCCGCCCTACTCTTTCTAATGATGGAAAGTGGTTAGTATATGGAACGAGACTGGACGAACATACCGCTCTTGTGATCAGAGATCTTAAAACAGGTGATGAGCGATGGTTGGCTTACCCGGTTCAACATGATGACCAGGAATCAAGAGCATCGAGGGATGTACTTCCAGGAATGTCATTCACACCGGATAGTAGATCTGTAATTACTTCTTATGGCGGAAAAATATGGAGCCTCCCCGTTGATGGAGGAGATGCTACAGAAATTCCTTTTACAGTTAATTCCAGTATTGAGCTGGGACCTGAGTTGGATTTTGACTACCCAATTGAAGACACCGAAATGTTCGAAATCACACAAATCCGTGATGCTGTTCCATCACCAGATGGTAAGACCCTTGTGTTTACGGCTCTGAATGAAATTTATACGCTCTCGCTACCCGACGGGGAACCCAAAAAACTTACTAAACTTGAAGAAACCCAAGCTCAGCCTGTTTGGTCTCCTGATGGCAAGTGGATTGCTTTTGTGACATGGACTCCTGAGGGGGGCAAACTTTATAAAGTGAGGCCAAATGGACGAAGTTTAACCCAGCTGAATGAAGAAGGTGGTGTATTCCAGTCTCCGATTTGGTCGAACGATGGAGAGCGAATTGTATTGATTAAAGGCCTGGCTGAAGATTTCCGAAACGCTACTCGCAGATTCGCATTCAGAGGAACAAGCGACCTGATCTGGATTGATGCTGATGGCAGTGAAAACAATTTTATTACTTATACCAATGGACGTGGTAATCCCCATTTTGTGAAAGGAAACGACCGGATTTTCTTATCAAGTTTTGGTAATGGCCTATCTTCAATTCGATGGGATGGCACGGATGAAAAGTTCCATGTGCAGGTAAGAGGGAGAGCAGCTCCCGGTTCTAGTAACAGTCCCAGGGCTTCATGGATCAGGATGGCTCCAGAAGGCGATCAAGCTTTAGCAGCAGTGGGAAATAATCTTTATGTGCTAACTGTTCCGCAGGTAGGTGGTGATGCTCCCACGATATCAGTCGGAGGCTCAAGTAGTTCATTCCCTACTTCGCAATTGACACAAATTGGTGGCCAGTTCCCATCCTGGAGTTGGGATGCAAAACGTGTACATTGGTCAATAGGTAACGCTCATGTTATTTATGACTTCGATGATGAAGTAGCATATAAAGACAGTGTAAAAGCAGCCAAAGAACTTGAAGAAGAAATGAAAGAAAAGGCAGAAGCTGACTCTTCTGCTGCTGAAACAAAAGAAGAGCCTGAAGAAAAAAAGGAGAAAGATAAAGGCTACCAACCTCATGAGTTTAAAATCAGTGTTATGGCTGAGCGAGATACACCGCAAGGAGTTCTGGTTCTGAGAGGTGCTACAGTTATTACTATGAAGGGTGACGAAGTAATTAACAATGCTGATCTTGTAATCCGAAATAACAGGATTGAAGCGGTTGGGCCACGTGGCTCAGTTGAAATTCCATCCGGTGCTGAAACAATAAATATGAATGGAAAAACCATTGTTCCAGGCTTTGTTGATACTCATGCTCACTTCAGGCATCCGGTAAATTTACACAGAGGTCAGTTCTGGTCGTACTTAACTAACCTTGCATTTGGAGTGATTACTACACGTGACCCTCAGACAGCAACTACCGACGTACTTACTTATGGAGATTTGGTTGATGCTGGAAAACTCATCGGCCCACGTGTGTATTCAACGGGACCAGGGGTATTTAGTGGTGAAGGAATTAAAGATCTGGAACATGCCAGAGATGTACTCAGGAGGTATAGTGAATATTATAATACCAAGACCATTAAAATGTATGCAGCCGGGAATCGCGAACAACGTCAATGGATTATTCAAGCTTCCAAAGAACAGGAGCTGATGCCTACTACCGAGGGCTCATTAGACTTTAAAGAAAACCTTACCCAGGTAATCGATGGATACCCTGGGCATGAGCATTCCTTCCCGGTTTTCCCTCTTTATGAAGATGTAATAGACCTGGTTTCATATTCAAGGACAGTTTATACTCCTACGCTTCTTGTGGCATATGGTGGCCCATGGGCTGAAAATTATTTCTATGCTACGGAACGGCCCCATGACAACCCAAAGCTTCAACACTTCATGCCGTATCAAAACCTCGACAGTCGAACCCGCAGAAGAAATGCAGGATGGTTTATGGAAGAAGAACATGTGTTTGAAGAGCTCGCCGTTTTTGTGAAAGATTTGGTTGAGGCTGGCGGTAGAGCTGGTGTAGGTAGCCATGGCCAGTTACAAGGTCTTGGATATCACTGGGAACTTTGGGCTATGCAATCCGGCGGACTAAGTGAACATGATGCACTTAAAGTAGCCACTCTACAAGGTGCTGAAGCAATCGGACTGGAAACAGACTTGGGTTCAATTGAACCGGGTAAGCTTGCTGATTTAGTAATCCTTAATAGTAGCCCGCTCAGGAACATAAGAAATAGTGCTGACATCTCTCATGTAATGAAAAATGGAAGATTATTTGAAGGTGACACCTTAAATGAAATATTCCCTATGAAAAAAGAACTTGGAACCTTCTGGTGGCAAGATTGGGAACCTGTAAATGTTCCAGGAGTGAAAGAATAGTCTTCCGATCGGAATTATAATCTGGGCCGGGCTTTAGCTCCGGCCTTTTTTATTTACATGTGCAATCAGGGCCACAACTTTCGTCGTGAGACGATTTTTTAAGTGGTATAACAACATATCGGTTAACCAGGTAACCCAATGCAAGAATAAGCATCCCGAAAGCAACGCCTGTTTGAAAATCCAGTTCCATTACCAGTTACTCCCAATTTGAAAGGCTATGAATGAACAGATATAGGCTAACGCTGTCATATAAGCGAACATTGCAGTAGGCCACTTCCAGGAATTCGTCTCTCTCCTCACGATAGCGATGGTACTCATACATTGCATAGCCAGGGCAAAGAAGATCATCAAAGAAATAGCCGTAGCTAAAGAATAAACAGGTTTTCCTGTTTTGGGATTGATGTCATTAATCAACTTCTCTTTGAGGGTTTCATTTACCTCGTCACCAGCTTCAATGCTATAAATAGTGTTCAATGTACCAACCATGACTTCACGAGCTGCAAATGAAGTAATCAGGCCAATCCCAATCTTCCAGTCAAAGCCAAGAGGCTCTATAGCAGGCTCAATGATCTGTCCAAATTGCCCGGCGTAACTATGCCTTAGCTGATAGGAATCGATAGTCTCATTTTCCAATAGCTCTGTAGAATCCGCAGTAATATCTGATACATCTACTTTTGGGAAAGATGCTAAAAACCACAAAGCTATTGAGATCATCACGATAATCTTTCCTGCTTCCACGACAAAGATTTTACCGCGTTCTGCTACATTCTGCAATACAAGACCCCATTTGGGTAGTTTATAACTTGGTAACTCCATTATAAATGGAGTTTGCTGCCCTGTAGGAAAGATTTTTTTCATAACAAGTGCTGCCAATAAAGCCATCACTATTCCAAATATGTATAGCCCGAAAAAGACGATTCCCTGGAGTGTGAAAACCCCAAGTACTGTAGTTGCCGGAACAAATGCGGCTATCAAAAGAGCGTATACCGGAAGCCTTGCTGAACAGGCCATGAAGGGAAGAACCATGATAGTTATAATTCGATCTCGCCAGTTTTCTATGGTCCTGGCTGCCATAATGCCTGGAATTGCACAGGCAAAGCCTGACATCAACGGAACAACAGATCTTCCGTGAAGCCCTACTTTAGTCATAAAACCATCCATCACAAATGCAGCCCTTGCCATATACCCCGTACCTTCCAGTATATTGATAAAGAAAAACAGGAATACGATTTGAGGCAAGAATATGACTACACCGCCAAGTCCGGCAATAATTCCTTCAACAATTAAGTCATTCAGAATCCCTGGCTCCATCGTATTTGAAACCCAATTTCCACCTTCAACAAATACCAGGTCAATAAAATCCATGAAAGGAGTAGCCCATGAAAAAATGGCCTGGAACATGAATAAGAGAATTGCTGTAAATATAACCGGACCGAATACCCTGTGAGTAACTATAGCATCTATTTTATCGGTAAGAGTCTTCTCATTCTCTTTAGTTTGTGTAGAAGCTTCTGAAGTACAATCTCCAATGAAATTATAACGACGTAATACTTCGATAGCCATTGGGTTACCACCTTCTTTTTCGATAATACCCTGGGCCTTTGCAATTACACGCTTTCCCTTTGCTGCATCTTCGAATTTGTAAAAAGCTCCGATAAACTCTGTTTCACTTATAAGGCGAAGAGCTTCTATGTAGTGTGCACGTTCAGGGATATTGGTACAAGGCTTAATCCACTCATCAATCAACAATTGCATGGCCTCTAACAACGTAGGACTCGGAATCCACTTCAAAGGTCTTGGAACAGATAAATCGAAGGCTTCGATGGCCTCTTTTAGCTTTTCAACGTCTTCTTTATTCTTTGCAGAAATCGAAATAACAGGGATATTCAGTGCCTCCGAAATCTGATCGGGATCAATGCTAATCCCACGCTCTTCGGCAACATCTACCATATTAAGAACCAACATCACTGGCAGATTCAGATCCATTACCTGGGTAGCGAGATATAAATTTCTATCCAGGTTGCTTGAGTCTGCTACTACTAGAACAAGGTCAGGAGCTTTTTCATGCTCATAGCTTCCAATAAGTGTTTCGTAAGCAATGCGCTCGTCTAGTTTTTTATAATTCAGGCTATAGGCGCCCGGTAAATCGATTACTGAATACTTTGAACCACCAATTTCTGTGGTACCTGTTTTTCTTTCAACCGTTATGCCAGGATAGTTCGCAATCTTTTGCCTTAGTCCGGTAAGTGCATTAAAAATTGTAGACTTTCCTGTATTCGGATTTCCTACTAAAGCTATTGATAAAGACTCCTTACTCATTATTACTCTTCTATCTCGATACATTTAGCTTCAGACTCACGAAGAGAAAGCAGGTAGCCACGAACTTTAATTTCTATCGGAAATCCAAGAGGAGCTTTTCTGATCAATTCGATCTCCAATCCCGGAGTAATACCCATTTCGAATAGTCGGGTAGCATCAACACCATGAATATTTTTTACCCGAACTTTTTTTGAGGGCTTAATATCAGAAAGAAAGGTTTCCATTACCTATAATGGACTTACTAAGATACTTTTTGCCAGCTTTTCTGCAATAGCCAACCGGGTTTCTCCCACTTGTAAGATGATGTTGTTCTGGTTAGAAATGATTTTGCCATTTACCCCTTCTACACAACCCAGGTCATTTAACCTACAGGCATCATCGCAGTCACAATCCAAACATCGGACTACTACTTCTTCGCCTTCTTTACTATTGCTAAGTGGGTGCATCATCAATCAAAAACATCTTATTTAAAAATGATCTAAATAAGATAAAGATTTATGAAGTTTAAATGAATCCCTATTTAAACTATTTTTAGAGAACTGATTCTACAAATACTTCTTCAAAACCATGAGGTGGTTTGTCTAACCTCCAGGTTTCGAAATATTGGAATTTTTCCGAAATAACCCGTTTTCCATTGATGCTGAAAAACCTGAATGCATTGGGCAGAAGTGACTTCAGGGGATAAAAAAAATCGAGATAAAGATTCTGCTTACTTAGTATAAAAAGATCGTAGCCATCCTTTGCTTTCTTTTTATAGATAACAATCCATCCTTTTTCCAAAACTTCTCTTAATTCGCTATTGTTAAATTTGCGCACCAGGCTAGTATCAACCTCTTCATTGCTAACCACTATAACACTTTCTACTTCAGTAGATTCTATTGCTTTTTTAAAATCGTGGAACCTTTCTTTTTCTGTATAGAAAGTCGTAGTTCCAAAACCTTCGGCCAGTGCATTCATAATTGCTTCAAACTCCTCCAACGAGTTTAAACCAAATCGCTGACCATCTAAATCAGTGCCTGAGAAGTATAGGGTTGAATAAGTGGGGTCAGGCTTCGTAAACGCCGCTAAGGGGTCTTCCTCTTTTTTAACAGGAGAAGGGGCTAATGTTTCCATCCGTTGATCGTGATGAAAGATGAGTTTCAGGATGTCAGTTTGAGCCATAGTAGTTACTTATTTTTTGCATTAGGGCTTTATCCAAGGTATTCCCTTAGAAGGTTTGATAAGAGAATAATATGTTGTTTAAAACAAAAAATCCCGACCACAATTTCTTGTGATCGGGATTAAATTCAGAATCTAAAAACTTAGATCATTGTTGCAATAACAAGAGCAACAACCGACATCAGCTTTAGAAGAATGTTTAGTGAAGGACCTGAGGTATCCTTGAAGGGATCACCTACTGTATCACCAACAACAGCAGCTTTATGCGGGCCTGATCCTTTTTTGTACATTTCACCATCAATCTCAACGCCTTCTTCAATCATCTTTTTAGCGTTATCCCATGCGCCGCCTGCGTTTGACTGGAATAATGCCATCAATACACCTGCAGAAGTTACACCAGCAAGAAGTCCACCAAGCATTTGTGCACCTAGCGTAGGGTCGTCGCTGATGAATCCAGGAACAAATCCGAATAGTACCGGAACGATAACAGCAAGAAGACCAGGAAGAACCATCTCACGAATAGAAGCAGTTGTTGAAATCTCAACACACTTCTCGTATTCCGCTTTTCCATCAGCTGCATCAAAAGTAGCTTTGTCAGCGTCAGTCCACTCAGCGTATTCTTTTTCGCCATTGTTGTTCATTACGTCAAGAGCAGCTCTTAATTCGGGAATGTCTTTGAACTGACGACGAACTTCCTCAATCATAGCCATTGCAGCACGCCCAACAGCATTCATAGAAAGAGCTGAGAATAGGAATGGAAGCATCGCTCCAACAAAAAGAGATGCCATAACTGAAGGAACAAGAACATTTATACCTGTTAACTGAGTATCATGAGTTGCGTTGTATGCAGTCACAAAAGCAGCAAAAAGAGCAAGTGCTGTTAATGCAGCAGAACCGATTGCAAAACCTTTACCAATAGCAGCAGTTGTATTTCCAACAGCATCTAGTTTATCAGTACGCTCACGTACTTCAGGTTCCAGCTCAGCCATTTCAGCGATACCACCTGCATTATCTGATACAGGGCCGTAAGCATCAACTGCTAGCTGTATACCTGTATTTGCAAGCATACCAACAGCAGCAATAGCAATACCATAAAGTCCTGCGAAGCTATACGCTCCGATAATAGCTACAGCAATAATAAGAATCGGGATAGCAGTAGAAATCATACCTACTCCAAGACCAGCGATAATGTTAGTTGCTGAACCTGTAACTGATTGCTTTACAATAGAAAGAACTGGTTTTGTACCTGTTCCAGTGTAATGCTCGGTTACAAGACCAATTAATAAACCTGAAGCTAAACCAAAGATAGTAGCCCAGAAAACGCCTGTATTTGTAAATTCAACTCCACCAAATGTCCAGGTTGCCGGAAGCATCCACTGGATAATGAAATATGATGCAACTAACATAATAGCTGCTGAAACAAACTCACCAAGATTCAGTGCTTTTTGAGGATCACCACCGTCTTTTACTTTAACAAGAAATGTTCCCAGAATTGAAGTAAAGATTCCTGTACCCGCTAGTACAAGAGGAAGTAACACAGCAGAAAGACCGTCAAAATTATCAGCCCAGGTTGCTGAAGTCATAAAAGCCGCACCCAATACCATAGTACCGATAATTGAACCAACATAAGATTCAAAAAGGTCAGCACCCATACCAGCAACATCACCAACATTATCACCAACGTTATCCGCAATAGTAGCCGGGTTTAACGGGTGATCTTCTGGTATACCAGCTTCAACTTTACCAACAAGGTCAGCTCCAACATCAGCAGCTTTGGTATAAATACCTCCACCTACACGTGCAAACAATGCAATAGATGATGCTCCAAAAGAGAATCCGGTAACAATCGCTAATACTTTATTAACTGCGTCAGCACCTTCGATTCCAAACACATTGGAAAACACGATGAAAAGACTTGAAAGACCAAGTACTCCAAGGCCAACTACACCTAAGCCCATTACAGAGCCACCAGCAAAAGCAACTTCAAGGCCTTTTCCTAAACTCTCACGAGCAGCATTGGTAGTACGAACGTTAGCTTTAGTAGCAACTTTCATACCTATAAAACCAGCAAGTCCTGAACAGATAGCCCCAACGATAAATGAAATGGCAACCATCCAACTTGAAGTTTGAGCATCTGCACTTACTGCTAGGATTACAGCTACAACTGCCACAAAAATGGCAAGTACTCTGTATTCAGCTTTAAGGAAAGCCATAGCACCACTTGCTATACTTTCAGCAATACGGCCCATTCTTTCGGTGCCCACTTCTTGTTTTGTTACCCAAGAAGATTTGAATGCGGTAAATAGAAGAGCAATAACTCCGGCCGCAGGAATAAAATAGATTATGTTTTGCATAATTCCGCTTGTGTTAGTTTACGTTTTAGCCCGAAAAAGCTCAGGCTCATTAATTAAAAAAATTCATTGCTCTTTCAATACCTAAGTTCACGAATGCAAGAGCAGCATCATGAGCTTTTTGAATGGAGAGTTTCACCTCTTCCATTTCAGATTCATCATATTTAGAAAGCACGTAATCAACCTGCCTTCCCCTTGAAAAATTATTCCCGATGCCAACTCTCAGCCTGGGATATTCACTACTTCCCAACTGCTCATTGATATCAATGATTCCATTATGACCTCCTGCACTTCCGTTTGGCTTCATTCTGGTTACACCAACCGGCAGGTTTAAGTCATCATAAACCACTAAACAATCTTTCTTATCAGTACTATATTTTGCCAGCGCTTTTCGAACAGCAGTACCACTTCTGTTCATAAATGTAGTTGGCTTAACCAATACAATTTTTCGCCCTTTGTGCCTTCCTTCTGCAACAACAAACGGCCCGTTACCGGAGCCGAATGTTACAGAAAGTGTTTTTGCAATTTCGTCAACAACATCAAACCCGATGTTATGACGGGTCCCATCATATTCCTGTCCAATATTTCCTAATCCGATAATGATGGACATAATGAAGGTTCCTTAGCAGTGAGTGCTTATTCTTCTGAAGATGACTCTTCAGTTGATGCCCCTTCTGCTCCTTCTTCAGTTGCTTCTCCTTCTTCACCTTCTTCGCCTTCAAGAAGATCTTCCTCTGTTACAAGTGCACCTTTAGGAGGTCTGATAGTAACAATGGTTCTGCTTAATGAATCCAAAGGATTAATGCCTTCAAGGTCTAAATCTCCAACGTGGAAAGAGTTTCCAATTTTCAATGGAGATACATCGACATCGAAATAAGCAACGATAAATTTAGGAAGTACCCTGATACGGATAAATTTCATAGGCTGGAACAAACGTCCACCACCTTCAACAACACCGATAGCTGTTCCGTTGATATGGATTGGTACCCTAAGAGTTACTTTGTGATTATCAGAGAGAACATAGAAATCAACATGAATAGGACGATCAGTAACCGGATCATACTCTACTCTCTTTAGCAGGGTTTTATACACCTTACCATCTACAGTAAGTTCTTGTAATTTAGTTTCTGCTTTTCTAAGAATTTTCTCTAACTGAAGCTCATCAATTGAGAAGTGTACATTTTCCTTGATTTCCGGACCGTATAGTACCGCTGGAACTCTTTTTTCTGCTCTAAGGGCTTTATTAGCCTGCTTGCTGAGCTCTCTTGGAGTTCCTTCAAGTTTTACAAATTCTGGATATGACATTTTATACTACTTTATAAACATTAATTATCAAACAGCGCACTAATCGTATCATTAGTATGAATACGCTGTATCGCTTCTGCGAAGATATTCGCAACACTTAAAACTTTTATCTTATCAGATAACTGTCTTAGTGGTATTGTATCTGTAACTAATAACTCATTGATTGGCGAATCATCTATTCGCTGAAAAGCCGGGCCCGATAATATGGGGTGAGAACAAATTGCAGATATATTTAGTGCGCCGCGTTCTTTCATAGCAGCAGCTGCATTTGTTAACGTACCAGCTGTATCAATTAAGTCATCAACTATTAACACATTCTTTCCTTCCACTTCCCCAATAATATTCATGATCTCAGACTCATTGGCCTTAGGCCTTCTCTTATCAATGAAAGCTAACGTAGCACCCAGTTTTTTTGAGTAAGATCGCGCCATTTTAAGGCTACCTACATCAGGAGCTACAACAACAAGGTTTTCAATCGGATTTTGTTCGAAGTGGTCAATAAACACCCGACTCGCATAAAGGTGGTCGAGTGGTATATCGAAAAATCCCTGAATCTGTGCAGCATGTAAATCCATCGTGAGAACACGATCAGCACCCGCTTCTACCAAAAGATTCGCCATAAGTTTTGAACCTATCGACACTCTTGGTTGATCTTTACGGTCTTGCCGGGCATATCCAAAATATGGAATTACAGCAGTAACACGCTTTACTGAAGCACGTTTAGCTGCATCTAACATCAAAAGTAATTCTATGATGTTATCGCCTGGAGGTGGAGTGGGTTGGATTAAGAAAATGTCTTCGCCACGGATACTTTGCTCATACTTAACATACTGTTCTCCATCGGAGAACTGCTTGATAGTAATGTTTCCTAAAGTGGTACCATACTCCTCAGCTATGGCACGAGCCAGAGCCGGATTACTGGTTCCGGAAAATATTGCGAGAGGACTTTTCAAGGTTTTTTGCTAGCACTGAATAATTCAGGATTACATAAAACGTTAAGATCATCCTTTATTCTTAACGAGTATAGTTGCCCAGGGAGGATTCGAACCCCCACAACCTGGACCAAAACCAGGCGTCCTGCCATTAGACGACCGGGCATAATGTGTCATCGACAGACTCCAAAGATACGTACCCCTCAAAAAGCAATCAAGATAAAATTGCTTTTTTTAGTACCAAACATTCATCGCACCTGTTCACATAGCAGTATGCTTTCAATTGGTGAATGGAACCCAGTTTCTTAGAATAGTGCGAGCTCTTGATACCGTCTATATTCTCAAATTTTTGGAGCAATTTTTTTGGAACAGGAGTATGAAGATTCATCCATAATGTGTGAGCTTTCTCCGAAATTCCGGATGAACCAAAAAGCGTACCAAGAATGTACATTGCCGGGAGAAAAACCGTCCCATAAATTATTGCCGTTCTATTAAGTTGAGCTAGTTGCGCTTCTTTGGAAATTCTGGTAAGAAAGAATTCCGGGGATTCTTCCAGGAATGACTCCATAGGAGTTTCCAAAATATGTTGAGACAATTTCACCGCCTGCTCAATTCGCTTCTTTGGATGATTATGAGACCTTACCCCTTTATAGTTCCAGTTCAGTGCCCCCTCAGAATCCAAAAGACCTGCAAAGTGGTATACATCATCCAGTATTCCTTCCTTATGGGTTTTCTCCTGATTAAGAAACCACTCCCCTACTTCTCTCATAGGTTCACGGTTATATGTTATCCCGAAGGCATCAAAAATTGAAATCACCAAAGCATGTTTCCATGCTACACTTGGTAAAAGATTAGGGTTATAGAATCGCAAAAAATCATCGGCTTTTTTCTCAAAATATTCACGATGTGCTTTCTCAATTTGTAACCTGAATGCATCTGGAGATATATAGTGTAAACCTTCTGCACAAGGCAGATGCTTACTCCCACGGAAATTTGTCATGAACTGAATCAACTCCTTTGGCAAATAGGGAAGCAAGTTTAGTGTAGCTGGGCTTGCTCCGTTTTTTGAGCTTACATCTTCAGGGCTATCTTCTACTACAACGTGAAGAATTACCTGGTTATAGTTTGGATCTAAGTGGTGATTATGAAGTCTCCAGCCTGAGGCATTTATATGCAGCTCAACAGAACCGTACCATACAATTCCATCAATCTCAATTACTGCATTTTTAAAATCCGGACCATCCGTAAGGTTTAAAACTCCCTGATCAAGAACTTTTATAGACTTTCCGTTCTCAGTGCGTAAAGAACTGTTCTCAAATAACAAATTCTCCCAAATCCATTGCAGAAGCTTTTCTGAATATGTAAAGCCCTGCCTATGCACTTTCCAGGTCTTCTTCATCAAAATGTATTGACTCTGTAGCCTTATATAAGTCAGGAATTGTTTCTTTAATACCCTGGGAAATTTTTGATATTCTTTTTTCTCCTTCTTCCAGAAGTTTCTCGCCTTTTTCACCTACCCAGTTTTTTGCTTCTCCACTGTGCTCTGAAATCCACTTTCTGTTTTCTTCGCCACTCCTTGGAGTAACCAGTAAACCGGTAATTACGCCTGCTGAAAATGCAGCCATTGCTGTGATTAACGTACTTATAGATTTACTCATAATCTCTCCTCCATTGTATTTGGTTAACACTGTTAAGGTAAGGTTTTAAACCATAAATTAAAGTTTGTCGCTTAAAATTGTGTAATAAATATTAACTTTATAACTCATTCAATCAATCAATATGCCACAGCAAATTACATTAATGACCAGGGATAGAATCGAGCGTACGCTTAAGCGTTTGGCGATTCAAGTATGGGAAAAACTATCTGAAGATCAAGAGCTTGTTATCATTGGTCTGAATGAAAGAGGCTTTGCAACCTCAAAACGCCTCATATCTCATCTACAAGGTCTGGGGGAAATAAAGATTGAACACCACCAGTTTTTTGTACTCAATAAAGATGCGAATACTACTTTGCCAAATTGTACAGAGAAATACGTGCTTATTGTAGATGATGTAATTTTTTCTGGTAAAACAATGTTTGATGCTCTCTCCATTATTTGCAACTCAAACGACCCCGAAAAAATCGAAGTGCTGACTCTTGTTGATCGGGGCCACAGAACATATCCTATACTATCTGGGCTTACTGGTATAGAAGTTCCTAATAAACTTGGAGAACATGTCGAAGTTATCTTAAACTTGGGTGATTTGGAGCAAGTTGTTCTATTCAAAAATTTATAAAAACTATTCAGTTAACAGAAATAAGTACAGCACTATGAAGCGAATTCTATCTATACTAACTATACTACTAATTGGGGTATCAGCAACTGCAACTGCTCAGACTATTGTAATTCCTGATGACCAGGAAGGCTGGGGCCAAACATGGGTTCTCAACCTTAATGGATCTCAAGCTTCTTACGACAACTGGAGCGAAGGGGGCGTAAATACCATAAGCGGTACCTTTAATACCGTTTTCACAAAAATGTATCGCAAAGATCAATTCTCTTACGGATTCCGTGTTAATCTTAAATACGGGCAATCCAGAATTGATGGAGATACCAGAAAATCAGATGATCTTATATCTATAAGAAACAGAGCTACTTACGATTTACAAGAAGGAAGTAAAGTATCTGCTTATGGAGCTATTCAATTCAGAAGTCAATTTGCAGATGGTTATAATTATGGCGCCGGCCCATTAGGAGAAGACATCCTTATTTCAGCCTTTATGGCACCTGCTTATTTTACAGAAGGTGCAGGTTTGCAGTACAATGCTAATGAAAACTTGCAGATGCAAGGTGGTTTGGCATTAAAGCAGACTATCGTGAATGATGATGATCTTATAGGTTTTTATAATATGGATGAGAATTTTCGTTCAGAAGGTGGTTTAACAACAGGTATTACATACCAGAATATCTTAGCTGAAAACATTCAGTACTCGAGCAGCTTAGAAACATTCACTAACTTTTTGCTTCCTTTCGATGAGACAGATGTATTCTGGGCAAACGAGATAACTGGTCAGATTAACTCTATTGTTAGTGCTTCTTTTCAGTTTGAGTTGAGATACGACAATGATTTTTCAAGCGAAATCCAGCTTAAGCAGGTTCTTTCAGCAGGTATCTCCGTAAACCTGTATTAATACCGTATCCTTTTAGATAAAATGCATGCTCTGAACGTGGAGCATGCAAAATATCATAACATTCGATATTTTCCCTTCTGATTCGAATACATTCTTCTTTTTATCAAGTACAGAAATGATATTAGAATAAATCGCACTCTCAGCTATACATATACATTACAATCAGCATTCTTCATTACTAAATGAAAAGATTCTTTTACCTGCTCTTTTTTATTACTGCTAATTCTTTTTTTATAAACCATCTTTCAGCTCAAATCATAGTGGTACCCGATAAGCTTGAAGGTTGGGATCAAACATGGATTGCCAATTTCAATGGTGCACAGGCTCAGTTCAATAACTGGAGTGAAGGGGGTGTAAATGCAATCAGTGGTACAGCCTCAACTGTATTCACCAAATATTTCAGGGAAAATCGATTTACTTATGGCTTCAGGATTCATCTTAGATATGGCCAGTCAAAAATAAACGGAACCGGGGTTAGAAAAACCGATGACCTCATTTCAATTCGAAACAGGGTAACCTATGAATTAACCGAAGGTAGTATTTATTCTGCATTTGGAGCTGTACAATTTAAAACTCAGTTTGCCGAAGGATACGACTATGGAAATGCTGTTGCAGGCGGTGACTCACTCATATCAAAGTGGTTTGCTCCTGCTTATATGATTGAAGGATTTGGAGTTGAAGTAAAGCCAAGCGAAGATTTTAGTGCAGAAGTGGGAGCTGCTTTAAAACAAACCATTGTGGGTGATAAAAGACTGAACGAGCAATATGGAATTTCAGAAGGTAAAATTGCACGGTTTGAGGGCGGTTTTACTTTTGGTGCCCAGTACAAGAGAACCATAATGGAGAATACTGATTTTGTTACAAGTGTTGAAACATTTACAAACCTCTTGATGCCCATTGAAGAAACGGATGTGTATTGGGCGAATACGATAAACGGACGTATTAATAAATACCTGAATACGGTATTCCAATTTGAACTCCGTTACGATGATGACTATTCTAACAGAATTCAGCTTAAACAGGTATTTGCAGCTGGTATAACCGTCAACTTTTACTAACACAATGAAAGAGCAGGTTCGAGAAGTATTAGATCAAGGATTACAAAACCTGCAGACGTGGAGAAATTCATTCGGAGAATGGGAATCTGATTCCTCTCTTTCCATTCCTGAGGAGAAACTGACAACAGTATTCAAAGAACTTTCTGAACGGTTAAGCGGTAATTATCCATTTCATCACCCTGTATATGCAGGGCAAATGCTGAAGCCTCCCCATCCTGTAGCCTGGGCTGCTTATTCAATGGCAATGACGATCAATCCAAACAATCACGCTTTGGATGGCGGACCTCCCTCCTCCGAAATGGAAAAAGAAGTAATGGCTGAATTATCCAACTTTTTTGGGTATGGAGAAACATTTCTTGGCCACTTAACCTCCAGCGGTACCATTGCAAACCTCGAGGCTCTATGGATTTCACGCAAGTCTCATCCTGAGAAAAAAATTGCCTTCTCTGAAAACTCACATTATACCCATGAACGGATGTGCGAGGTACTTGGCGTAGAGGGAGTAAAAGTCAAAATCAATGAAGATGGCTCTTTTGACTTAAACGCCTTGAATCCCCAGGAAATCGGAACTATTATTGTGACCCTGGGCACTACAGGGCTGGGAGAAGTAGAACATTTGGACCAGGTTCTTCCCTGGGCAAAAGAAAATGGTATCAGAATCCATATCGATTCAGCTTATGGAGGCTTCTTCAGGGCACTCAAAGACTCTGACTCAATAGATGGCACTCAATGGAAGTTGATGCAAGAAGCTGACAGCATTGTAGTGGATCCTCATAAACATGGTTTACAGCCCTATGGATGTGGAGCTGTGTTATTTAAAGACCCTTCAGTTGGGAGGTTTTACAAGCATGACTCTCCTTACACTTATTTCACTTC
>JAVKDP010000100.1:0-4162 GCA_040222185.1 Balneolaceae bacterium
AGTTGCGGAACGGTTCAAATACACTTCCACGCTTTTGAATAATCTGTTGCATTGGTCCCAAAGCCAGATGGATGGGTATAGGGTAATAGTTGAAACATTCAATGTTTCTCAATTGATTTGTGAAAAAAGAACCTTATTAAAATCAAAGTTGGAGGAAAAGAATATTACTTTCGAATTCTCTGAAGAGGAATATATGGTACGAGCTGACAGGAATATGATTGACCTCGTTGTCCAAAACCTGATTTCCAATGCTATTAAATACAGCAATCAGAATGGAAATATTTCGGTTAAGGTTTTCGGAAAAGATGGCAAAGCTTGTATAGCTATTGCAGATAATGGTATTGGAATTCAAAAAGATAAACTGGAAGAATTATTCTCAAACCGCTTTTACACTACCGAAGGCACTAACAATGAAAAAGGTACAGGCCTTGGTTTAATGCTTTGCAAGGAATTTGTTGAAAGAAATGATGGCGGGATTTGGGTTGAAAGTATACCTGATCTTGGGAGTACTTTGTACTTTACTCTTCCTCATCCTTAAGCAATTAGAGTAGTCCACTCGATCTTCCTTCCCAAAAATCTTTTCTAAGAAAAACCGGCTTAATATTGATTTCTGATAGGTCTTCTTGTTTAAAAAAAGATAGTTTTTTCAAGATTTGATTCTCAGCCGAATATTCCGGATCACTCCCTAGATTCATGGTTCCAACAGCATTTGATACTTTAAAAAAAAACTCAATAGCGTGAAACTCAGATTGAATGAATTCATTGATATGAATCAGCTCATCAACTGAAACATCCAAACCAGTTTCCTCTTTATACTCTCTTTTAAGGGCATCTTTTATTGACTCTCCAAACTCTACACCTCCACCTGGAGGAGTCCAGATAAGTTCGTTACTGGCAGGAGAATGTAATTCTGCTAATAATAATCCCTCATCTGTTAGAAGTAAGCCTGCAGCTCTTACTCTTAATTTCCCTGAGTATATCGAGGCAGGCTTATCCTTCACATCTAAACCGAGACTTTATTTCCCTTTAACCCCTTGAAAAGGTCATTTGCTTTTGAATACTTCAGACTTGCTTTCACAAAGTCTACAAACAAAGGCTGAGGGTTATTCACCGTACTTCTTAATTCAGGGTGGAACTGAACTCCAACAAACCATGGGTGTTCTGGAATTTCTACTATTTCTACAAGGTCTCTTTCCGGGTTCATTCCTGAGAGCAGCATACCATTTTCAGTCAGCTTATATCTCAAGTTGTTATTTACTTCATATCGATGCCTATGCCTTTCATCCACCATATCAGCTCCATAAGCATCTCTGGCCTTGGTACCACTGCTTAGCTTACAGTTGTATTTACCCAATCGCATAGTTCCACCCATATTCTCGATATCTTTTTGATCATGCATGATATCAATAATCGGGTACTCTGTTTCAGTGTCAAATTCGGTACTATTTGCACCAGACCAGCCACACACATTTCGTGAGTATTCAATCACAGCACACTGCATACCCAGACAAATTCCAAAGAACGGGATATTATTTACTCGAGCATATTTTACGGCTGATAACTTCCCTTCAATTCCACGGCCTCCAAAACCAGGAGCAACGAGTACACCGGAAACACCTTCAAGCCTTTTTCCTACGTTTTTCTCAGTAAGGTTATCAGATTGAACCCACTCTATTTGAACTTTGCAATCGTTTACAGCCCCTGCATGAACAAAAGCCTCAACAATAGACTTGTAGGAATCGTGATGCTCTACATATTTACCAACTAAAGCTATTTTGATGGCACCGCTTGGGTTACAAACAGCTTCCACAAACCCCAGCCAATTATCTAACTGTGGCTCTTTAGTATCCAGATTAAGCTTTTCAATAACCCTGCTATCAAGTCCTTCTCCCTGCATTAAAATTGGTACTTCATAAATACTTCGGGCATCAATTGACTCAATAACATCTTCAATTTCAACATTGCAAAAACGAGCCACTTTACTTCTGATCGACTCATCTAAATGATGTTCCGTACGACAAACCAGGATGTCTGGTTGAAGACCACTTTCAGATAGTGTTTTCACAGAATGCTGAGTTGGCTTTGTCTTTAACTCTCCTGCTGCTGCTAAATATGGAACAAGTGTTAAGTGAATAGAAAGCGTGTTTGCACGGCCAACATTGTACCTTAATTGACGAACTGCTTCTATAAATGGAAAACTTTCAATATCCCCTACTGTTCCACCAATTTCTATGATCACAATATCATACTCACCCGATTGCCCTAACTTGAGAACATGAGATTGAATTTCATCTGTTATATGAGGAATTACCTGAACCGTTTTACCTAAATAGGCGCCCTGTCTTTCTTTGGTAATAACATCATAATACACCCGGCCGGTAGTAACATTATTAGTCTGGGAAGTTTTGATATCCAGAAAACGCTCATAGTGCCCTAAATCCAAATCTGTCTCAGCACCATCATCGGTCACATACACTTCGCCATGCTCATATGGATTCATGGTTCCGGGGTCAACATTGATATATGGATCAAGTTTTTGAACTGTTACTTTAAGGCCCCGGGCTACAAGTAAACGGCCTAAAGATGCACAAATAATACCTTTTCCAAGAGAAGATGTTACCCCACCGGTAACAAAAATATATTTGGTAGACATTTAGAAGAGAGTGAAGTTGATGGATGGAAAAGATAGTACTCTCTACTCCCTTCTTCAATTTAGAATCCAACAAAAATGAATTATTTTCTCACAAGTTTTCCACAACTTCCTTCAATACATCTGGCTTGTCGGAAAAAATACCAGCAGCACCTTTTGAAATAATCTCTTTCATTTTTGCTTCCTCATTTACGGTATAAATGAAAAAAGGAATATTGTTCGATGTTAAGTCTTCTAGCCATTCATCACTTAACTGCCGATGGCTGCAATTAAAAGCATCAACCCGGTATTCTTTTACCAATTCAGATGGTTTCTTATTTCCTGACTGGCTCTTCTCATATAGAATTGCTTTTGGTATCTCAGGCGCAAGTTCCTCCAGGTGCTTCATTACCCGGTAATCAAAACTAGAAAAAATAACCTGGTTCTCCAGGTCTTCTGCTTTTACAATGTCAAGAATCTTTTCAATAATACCACCCCTTGCCTCATCTGTTACCGCTTCTGTTTTTACCTCAATGTTAACGGCAATTCTATCTTTGGTATATGCTAAAACCTCTGCAAGCGTTGGGAAAGGTTCACCTGCAAACTCTTCACTAAACCATGCACCTGTTTCCAGTTTTCTTAGTTCTTCCAAAGTAAAACTGCTTACCAGTCCTGATGCATCTGTTGTTCTATCTACGGTTTCATCATGCACAACAACAGGGATTCCATCTTTGCTCAAAGACACATCCAATTCTATCATTTCTGCTTGCATATCAATAGCCAGGCGAAAAGCTGAGTGTGTATTTTCTGGAGCATACTCGCTGGCTCCACGATGAGCAATAACCACAAAGTCATCGCCATTACTTACAGGTAGTTGAGGAAGATTTTGAGCTTGGGCCATTAGAGTTTGATGGGAATAGAGTAACAGGATAAGGAAGAATAATTTCTTTACCATAGTTGATACATTTTAAAGTTTATGATCATTCTGCTAAAAAGATAGAATGTTCATTAATAGTTCAAAATGATACAACATAAATACTACAAGTGAATTAACACCCAAGTAGTATACCTCTAATAATTACGTAATGCTCTAGTTCTGAGAATTAATAACCCTTTTGATTGCTTTATTTAATAATGAATCAAATGAATCTGTACTTGAAAGTATGTAATACACAAAATACAAACCGATAACTGTAGTTAGACTACCTACTATAGTCATAACTGAAGCAAGCCAGTTGGGTTGAATAACGTTAAGTAGTGAAGACGCTACCATAGAGGTACCTAAAATAATCTGTGAAAGCGCTGATATTAATTGCAATCCGCTAACGGAGTGAATTTTATCAAATAAAACAGTAAAACTACTAACGCGCAGTGTAGATTTATTTACTCGAACTGTATTCTTTTGAACTAAAGATTTTTTTTCTTTTGGTTCCTCGTACATGTCCTTCCTATTTTAACTAACCACGACAAAATGCTCTTTTTAATAAAGAAAGTGGATTTCAATTAAAATTAATTATGACTAAAACTGAAAAC
>JAVKDP010000101.1:0-4453 GCA_040222185.1 Balneolaceae bacterium
TAGTTATAAATTGCGGAAGCTCCTCTATCAAGTATCAATTGATTGATACCACAAATAAGGAAACACTCTGCAAAGGATTAGTAGAAAGAATAGGAGCAGTTACTTCCATTATTAAACAAGAGTTTAAAGGAGAGAAGCCTGTAAAAAAGTCAATTGCTATTGATAATCATACTGTAGCGTTGAAAACGGTTATGGAGCTTCTATTAGAAGCAGATAATGATCATCTGCATTCGCTTGATGAAATTGAAGCAGTAGGGCATCGTGTTGTACATGGAGGTGAAACTTTTACTGATTCCGTACTAGTTGATGAAGACGTAGAGGAAGCAATTCAGCAAGCTTTTGATATAGCACCTCTACATAACCCTCCGAATCTTCAGGGAATCAGAGCTGCGATGAAACATTTGCCTGATATTCCTCATGTAGCTGTTTTTGATACAGCATTCCATCACTCTATTCCCCGTCACGCTTATTTATATGGGATTCCTAATAGATTATACAGGCGATATAAGATTCGTAGATATGGATTTCATGGAACCTCTCATTATTACGTAAGTCGACAGTATTATAAGCTCAGCGGGCAGGATAAAAAGGGATCCAAAATTATTACATGTCATCTTGGGAATGGTGGATCAATAACTGCTATTAAAGATGGATACTCATACGATACTAGTATGGGATTTACACCACTTGAAGGGTTAGTCATGGGAACAAGAAGTGGAGATATCGATCCGTCTATCTTATTCTACCTCATAGAGAAAGAAGAATTATCTTTGGCCAATGTTCATGCGTTATTGAACAAACATAGCGGGTTATTAGGCCTGAGTGGTTTTGCAGGTGATATGAGAGATTTATTAGAAGAAGCAGAGAATGGAGACCGTAGATGTAACGAGGCAATAGATGTATTTTGTTATCGTGCGAAAAAGTATATCGGATCTTATGCTGCTTC
This sequence comes from Balneolaceae bacterium, assembly GCA_040222185.1. Classification (GTDB taxonomy): domain Bacteria; phylum Bacteroidota; class Rhodothermia; order Balneolales; family Balneolaceae; genus JAVKDP01. Next base: position 947 of record JAVKDP010000101.1, read on the forward strand.
AATGAACGGGGTAGACGCTATTATCTTTACAGGAGGGATTGGTGAAAATTCACACCAGATCAGAGAAAGGATTCTTTCAGACATGGAGTATCTTGGCGTAAGTATTGACTCATCATCCAATGAAAGTGTACCTTCGAATCAAAAAATAAGTACAGAAGACTCTAGAGTGGGAGTGTACGTTATCCCTACCAATGAAGAACTTGTAATAGCAATCGATTCTGAAAAGATTGCTATTGCTTCGAAACAGACACCCTGGGCATGATCAGCCAAAGACTATATTTATTACTTATTACAGCTGTTCTTTTTTTTGGAATGGCATGCTCTAGCTCCAAATGGGTGGTAGATAATCAGCGTGAAACTGATTTAAACGATTTTGAGTTACTCAGTACAGTTCCTTTCCTGGAAAGAGTTGGTACTACTACGCCAGCTTCTCCCTTTGTTAATTTCAATCTTAAGTCGAGTAATACTTACGAATACGTACAAAGAGTAAAAACCGACAGATATATACAAAGATATAGACCAAGCTTAAGGTCCTTACTATTTGGCTTAGCAGGTGCGAGTATTGCTACAACAGCTGCTATCACTACTGATGTTTCAAAAACAAGCGAGCAAATCTTATATGGAACAGCAGGTTTTGTAACTCTCGCTTCATTTTTGAATATGAAAGCTTCGGGTGAACCTACTCCGACCGGGGAAAGCAGGCTATTGAGGAGAACAGGTAAAATCCAACAGACCGATACCGTAAGTACCAGGCCTTTGAATGGGATTGTTCCTTCATATACTATCTATTACAACCGTGAGGCAATAGTACTTCGAAATGAGATTCCTTATTTAAACTCTACTTATACCATTAATTTAATTGAAGAATTAAACCCGGAAGCGTTTGAATACGATAGCAGTCAATCAATAGTTCTGGAGGTTTATTTTAATGATGAAACCTATCTTGAACGAATACCACTCACGTCTATATTTGAACGTTTTGTAGTCGTTTCTTCTGAGGTTACTGCCCTAAGAGACGAACCCATTTTAAACTCCAGGAATATTCTGACAGACCTGGCAGAAGGTAGTCAAATGAAGTTGGTTTCAGAAGATAGCTTATGGTATAAAGTGCTTTATGGGATCTCGGAGACATGGATTTCTAAAAGTGACGCCTATCCGATTTGGAGGCCTTCCGAGTTTGCTTCACAATTATCTATAATAACAGTGCCGAATATTCCATTCGGAAACATAGATGTGGAAAGTAACATCCCAACGCTTTCAACCAGAAATGATAGCACATTCGCAATAATCATAGAGAATGGGGAATACCTTGGGAACTTATCAGAGCGAGTATATTCTGAACGGGACGCTCGTTTAATGGATGAATATTATCTGAACGCACTTTCAATTCCGAATAATAATATCATCAAGGCATCTAATATCGAAACGAACCAACAACTGGTACTTGCTTACAATCGGTTAGCTAATAAGTTGAGGAGAGATCAAAAAAGATTGATTGTGTATTTATCAGGTTATGTGAGAGCTGATGCTAATGACAATGCGTATCTTGTTGGAACAACAGGGAACGATGAAATAGAATTAAACTCCTTTTTCAATGGAATAAGCAGGTTACCAGTGGAAGAGTTAGTCATTTTTGCAGATTTTGACTTTGTAGACGAATATGAAGAAAACAGTTTAACGAAGAAGTTAGGTGATCAGATTCTGGACTCAGACTCTAAATCAGCCGTAATATTTGCTTCCTCAGAATCACAACGTTCAGGAAACTACTCTTCATCAAATGGAGAACAGAAAAGGCATAGTATTTTCACTTATTTCATAGCAGAAGCTTTGAAGAATGGGGAAACGAGTATCTCAGGTATACTGAACTACCTTCAACGAAACGTGGATTACACTTCCCGTCGATTACATAATGCCCCTCAAAATGTTATTTATTTCGGGAATGCTGATATAAGCCTTATAGACTGATGGGCTATTTCTTTATAGCTTTAAGTGTATGTAGTTCATTAATCATTGCCCATTTCTTAAAACTATCAGAGAGATCCGAATCCAGGGTTCTGAATGTACTGTCTATTAATTACCTGACAGCAGCATGTATCGGGTTTTCAATTTCAGAGTATGAAACTCCCTTATTTAGCGGTGACTCATTACCCGTTATTATAATCGCCTTGTTACTTGGGATCATTTTTATCGTGAACCTTTTCGTTTATAGCTCCTCTATTGATAAGATAGGGATGGGTATCAGTATTACGGCTATGAGAATTTCACTTGTGATACCCATTTTTGTAAGCCTCTTCATTTATAATGAACACTTAAGCTATTTAGGGTATACCGGAATGGGACTGGTACTCATATCTCTTTACTTATTGATTCCGCGGACAAAAGAGAAAGAGTTTTTAGGATTTAAGACAGCATTTTATCCAATTCTCATATTTCTTTTTTCAGGATTTATTGATGTGATGCTCAAAGTATTTGAAAGAGAGTATAATCATATCCTTTCCGAATACACTTTTTTGGGCTTTATATTTCTTTCAGCGTTCATTTCGGGTATGCTGATGCTGGTTCGTAAAAAGGAGCTTTCGTTTAAGCCAAAAGAGATTTTTTATGGAATTATTATAGGCATTGCTAACCTTTACTCATCCTTTTTCTTACTTTTGGCGCTCAAAGAAATGTCAGGATCAATTGTTTTCTCGCTCACAAACATTTCAATTGTATTAATTGGAACTATGATTGGTGTTTTAGTATGGAAAGATCGATTGACAATGAAACAGAAAACGGGATTGATCGGGGCAAGTCTGTCCATTTTATTGCTTATAGGTTAACAAAATGAAAACTATCGACAGGATCAGGAAGAGCGCTTCAGAAAAAGAAAAGACCATCGTTTTACCCCGGTCTTCTGATGAACGTGTACTAAGGGCAGCAGAGTACTTAACTGAGAATGAGATTTGTGAGGTGATACTTATAAAGAATGAAGGCTCTGACATTCCATTAGATTCAGAACTTGTTTGGATAGACCCCTCAAAAAGCGAGCATTTTGAGCAATATGTAGTAGCTTTTTTTGAAAAAAGAAAACACAAAGGGCTTACCATTGAAGAAGCCAGGAATATAATTTCGGATCCTCTGTTTTATGCAGCATCTATGGTTGCTGCGGGAGATGCTGACGGGTGCGTGGCTGGTTCTGTTTCTACAACAGGTGATGTATTAAGAGCGGCAATACAAACTATTGGCTTGAAGCAGGGTTCAAATGTCGTTTCCAGTATTTTTTTGATGAGCTTTGAGGATGGAAGGGTGTTTTCATATGGTGATTGTGCAGTTGTACCTTATCCTGATGCCAGGCAGCTCGCTTCCATAGCTATAGATTCAGCTAACACACACTTTGCTTTAACAAGTAATGATCCAAAAGTTGCAATGCTGTCATTCTCTACAAAAGGGAGTGCTCGTCATGAAAGAGTGGAACTTGTTCAACAAGCCTTACAATTAGCTCAAACTAAAGCTCCGGAATTGAATATA
>JAVKDP010000102.1:0-4480 GCA_040222185.1 Balneolaceae bacterium
TTTATAGAGCTGAAGCTGAGTATCGCGCTATTGCTGTAGCCCAGGATGAGCTTGATAAAGTGCAATGGATTTATGATGACACCGAATTAGATCCTTCAAGCGGAGATTATGTATACGCTGGCTATCCTGTTACTGAGACTCATGCGTATGGCTCTTCAAACCAGTATAGCGACACTTTCACAATTAACAGTTCGTCTATATTAATTGCAGACACTGGGACTCAGAAGAGATATCAGGTAACTGTAAAAGTGGTTAATTCGAATGTAGAACCTGCTGTTCAGGTTACTCTGAATTACACTAAGTCATACTCATATTAAAAAGGAGTTAATATGAATATTGGTTTGGTAACAAGTTTTCTTATTGGTGGGATATTCCTGGTGGCTATATTAGCTTTTAACATACAGGTACAGTCTACCAGCCAGGAATTAACCTTAAGCACTATCAATCAGAGTTCTCTGAACGATATTGTAGAAGTAATTACAAACGACTTTAACAGAATTGGTTTTAATACCGGAATTGCAACGCCTTTTACCACTATTGATTCTGATGATATCTTATTCCAGGGCGATGTTTTTGACGGAGACAGTTATGGTGTAACCAATATCCGGTATCACTACGACACTACTGACCCGGTTACTTCAACCAGTAATCCAAACGATTATTACCTGGTAAGAACCGGCCCTACTGGTACTTCTACCTATGGAGATACCAAGTTCCCTGCGGTCTATTTTACAGTAAATTATTATACAGCTACCGGAACAACTACTACTGATAAAGCTTCTGTTAAGAAAATTGAAGTAGAACTTATGATTGAGACCGGTGAAGCTTATTCATTAAACGGTACAGCTAAAGAATACCCCAGGAGTGTCTGGAAAAGAATCTTTGTACCAAATAACATAAACCTACCTTATTGAGGAGTAGTCATGGGTAAAAGTTTATTATTTCTTGTTGGCGGATTAACAATAGTAACGGGAATAGTCCAGGTTCGTAACAACGAACGAATGGAAGTAGTCCCAGAACGTTCTGCTCTATATTATGAAGAGCAACAGGCCCGAAACCTTGCCAAAAGCATGATCGACAATGCTATAGAAACCATGAAAGCCAACAACAACTGGCAAGGCAGTATTGATTTAGAGAATGTTGTTAATATTGGCTCAATGGGCGGTATTGTTGAAAATGATCAAAGCAGCACTGGTAATATAGCAATCGAGGGCAGGCTTAGTAGTTATGTAATGAGCAGTAGTAATATCCCTTCTGATAATAGTGTTGGTACCTGGGATCAATATAAAGTTCTACTTGTGAGTACAAGTACCTATGAAGGTCTTGAAGTTACTACGGAAGTACTCATGCAAAGGGATTCCTTTTCAAAATACTCCTATATGACTGACTCTGAGTTAAGTTCCTCTGGTGGTAATATTTGGTTTATGGGTTCAGATAATATTTATGGACCTATTCATACTAACGGAATCTTTAAAATGTCTGGTAATCCATCCTTTCATGGTCTTACTACCAGCCCAAATATGTGGCAGGGACATAGCTCAAACCCAACCAGTCCAAATTTCTATGGAGGTGAGAACTTTAACGCCCCAACTAAAGACTCCCCTAGTACCTACGAACTAAATAAAATTACTACACAAGCAACTTCAGGAGGTTTAAGGTTTACAAACCAGATTGAAGTTGAGTTTTATGAGAGCGGAGGAGATGGATATGCAAAAATCAGAGAAAAAAGTGGCTCAAGCTGGGGAAGCTGGACTGATTACAATATGAGTTCTACGAATGGTATAATTTCAACAACTGGTAGAGTTGATGTTTCCGGTGTAGTAAAAGGACCTATTACACTGCATTCTGAGGATGTAATAGAAATTGATGGAGATATCACGTACGTAACAAGCCCTCTTGTCGATTCAACTTCAACAGATATGCTCGGTTTGGTTAGTGAAGGAGATGTAAAACTCGACCAGAATGCCCATACTGCTTCAGGATCTGCTGATGTTGACATCCATGCATCTATTATGGCATTAAACACTTCGTTTTATGTTGAGAACTATTCAAGCGGTGGTGTTAAAGGTACTATTAATCTGTTAGGTGGAATTGTCCAGAAAAACAGGGGGCCAGTTGGCACATTCTCTGGTTCAAGCATGGTTTCAGGGTATGCAAAAAATTACCAGTACGACACTCGCTTAAGGGGAACCATCCCTCCTTCTTTTCCAAGGGAAAGTATTTTCTCTATAGTATACTGGAAGGATAAAGTGGTAAATACGAATTAAAAACTCTTTTAACAGCACGAATGAAATTCAAATTTCTGTTGACCAGCTTTCTTCTTGTTTCAATTTTCACAAGTGGCTCATTAATTGCACAATCATCGGTTACCTTTAATGTGAATTTAAAACCTCAACTCGAGGACAGCACATTTGTACCAGGTAGAGATAAGCTGGAAATTATTGGTGATATCAGGCCACTGAGTATGCTAAGAGCATTCCAATTAACTGATACTGAACCAGTTGATAGTGTTTATTCAGTTACGCTCAACTTCTCTACCCGATTTAACAGGCAGACACTTACCTATAATTTCATAATGACAGCGAATGATGTAAAGCTCACTGAAGTGCTCGAACGAAACCTGACACTTCAGAACCGGGAAGTGTCATTGGATGCCTTGTACTTTAATGCTTTTGCCTGGTAATCGTCTCTATTACGATTCTTTAATTAAGAAACATTAACTGGCTAAATATCCACTTTTGTACAATCTTTGTAAAAAAAGTACCCGTTAGCCATATGAGATATTTAACACTCCTTCTCTTCTTTTCAATTCTTGGATTAAATAAGGCCAATGCTCAGGAAGCAGATAAGGTAAGTGCATTTGTTAGCATCTCAGCTGATGTAGTTCAATCAATAGAATTAATCACAGTTAATTCCATGACTTTCGGAAATACTCAGCCGGGTCAAAGAGAAATTTATGTAAACCCAATCAATGATGTTAATGCTGGTTATATGATTGCGGTTGGTACTCCGGGTGCTGAATTCAGGCTAGACTATTTCGAACAAAGAGTTCTAACTCAGACCAATGGAGACGGAACACTTACCTTTACTTACGAAATTTCGGCTAATGATGTAGAAGACCAGGCCAGCTCTGAATTACTGGATTACGAAAACCGGAATATCATATTTAACGCAGAAGGACGCTTTTACATTTGGGTTGGCGGAAGAGTAAATCTTGAAAATGCAAAACCAGGAAATTACGAGGGTGATTTCACTATCGAGATAGATTATATCTAAATGAAGCTAACCAAACTGAAATATTGTTTACTTGCTCTTCTTTTATCTATCTCATTTGCTGGAATAAAGGCACAAGAAATTGACTTTGGTACCTATAGCAGTGTTTATTCTGTTACTATATCTCCACTTAGTGTTTCCGATTTAGAGTTTGGAACTCTAATTAATAGTGAGGGAATGGTAAATATCCCATTATCAAGCTCTAAAGTTCTTACCATTGAAGGTGTGAGGTATTTAGATGTAATTGTTACAGTTACTGCAGAACAATATTTGTTACTAGATGACAATCTTGCCTGTGAAACAGACCCCTCTTGCCGTCTGGAATTTACTCTAAATGCAGCTTACGCTAACAGAGGAGTAAATAGCACTGGCCAGGCAACAGTTATGACTGGAACACAACTTGTTCAAAACGGCCAGTTTCAAATTCGCAAACGAGGAAATGCACCTCCGGGCCCTCCTCCAACACCAGTGTATGAAGGATATAACCCTGCATTGTTTAACGATACTGCTTATTTATACATTTATGGCTCCGTTGATGTTGGAGATATTGACTCAGGTGCATACAGTTCTGATATAACAGTAATGATCAGTTATGATTAACAAATGGTGCTACATATCACTACTACTTCTTTCACTTCTAGGTACAAACCTTGTACATGCGCAGTTTATTAATTTACAGATAACAGTAGAACCGGAATTAAGTACCACTATAGAGCAGGAACTTGATTTCGGGATATTGCGACCCAACTTTGGGGAAAAAATGATCAGCCTTGGTGATTTAAATATGGGAGTATTTAATATCCGAGCTTATTATACCCAGAGTATTTATGTCCAGCTGATTGTACCCGATTTTATGACACATACCAATCCAGCGGTTACTACCCGGATTCCGATTCAACTTGATATCTCCTACAATAATAGCGGAATAAACAATCACAGGAACTCTGAAGTTATTCCTGGCAACAAAGGGTATGTGCAAGTTTATCGAAACAATGAAAATAATGAGGTACCAACTGAGGTATGGAAGCAACTCTTCCTATATATACATGGATCAATAGAGGTAGGAGAAATTGATTTAGGAGAGTATATAGCCGATTTGACCATGATTATTAACTACGATTAATAATCCCTCTCTTTATTAAGGAAACTTAATTAAGAGAATCTAACTAGGACAAATTTGGAGTTATCGATAGCTTTGAAACAGATC
>JAVKDP010000103.1:0-2884 GCA_040222185.1 Balneolaceae bacterium
AGAGACTAAAGAGATGATCTAGATTTTTGGCTTTGTATCAGCAGTACCTTGCTTGTCACCACCAAAAACAGTTCCAGCCGGAGCGTTGATTTCAGTATCAGGGGTATCAGGTTCTTCGGTAAGGATGGCATCAGTAACTGAGGCACACGCGAAAGACATTGAAACGATAGTTAGTAGGGCGAATAGAGACTTAAGAGATTTCATGTATATGTATTTTTAGAGTTTTAAAGTTGGGTTTGATAAGAGACGATTATATAACAGGTTTTGAATCAGCGGTACCTTGCTTGTCACCACCGAAAACAGTTCCAGCCGGAGCGTTGATTTCGGTATCAGGAGTATCAGGTTCTTCGGTAAGGCTGGCATCAGTAACTGAGGCACACGCGAAAGACATTGAAACAATAGTTAATAGAGCGAATAGAGACTTAAGTGATTTCATGAGTATGTATTATTATGGTTAGTTTTATTTCCAGATTTCGTGAATAATTTTCTTAATTAATTTTTTATAAAAACTTATACACTAAATTATATTTTAAAATTCATTTTTTGGGTTAACACAAAGAGGTGATTTCTTCCAATTTGTTACAGAATAAATCTAGCTCAAAAAATTCGAATGCTCAAAATTTATGTTAAAATTTCTTAATGTTTGATTTAAAAACCTGCTATTTTAGTTCGTAAATTAGTTTTTATGTATCACACATAATTATATATTCTGTTTGTGACTGCTTCGAGCACCTTGAGATTGAAGTGGCTCTTAATATGAATTTATTATTGATTGTATTGTCAAAAAATAGAGTTGATTATTCTGATTTAGTTAACGCGTTACAGAAGGGGGATGAGCCAAAAGCTGCTGAACTTATACAGGAAATTTTACCCAGGCTAGAGGACTATTTAGTAGTCGTAATGAATGCCGAAAGAAATGCAGCTAAAGAATGTGTACAACAGGCTTTTCTAGATGTATTCGAACAGATTAAAAAAGACCGTATTAAGGAGAGTAAATACATATTCAGCTATTTAATAAAGTCATGCAGGCATGAATATCTTAGATATGCTAAAAGGGAGCACAAATTTAAATATGAAGAGGAGGCATTGAATGTTCTATATGAACCGGAAACTCAAATGCAGAATCTTCTCGATAAAGAAAGACAGAGAATTCTTGAAGAGTGCCTGGATGAACTGAAGGAAAAATCTAAAAAATTCATCAAGTATTTTATTGACAAACCTGACTCTACAACTGAAGAGGCTAGCGCGGAATTCGATTTATCAGGTGCTAATGTAAGGACAAGGAAGTCCAGGATTTTGAGCCGCCTTCATCATTGTTACAAAAGAAAATCAAGCGAATAATTTTTTTACAACAGGCCGGTTTTTTGATAATTTTCCCAGAAATATTGGAAAAATTTATTTTTTTGAGAGTGTAACACTTTTTAGGAAACGGGTACAATTTGTTCTTCAACAATTGCGAATACTTTGTCTTTAGATTTTGCAGTTATATTATGCGTACCTGTAAAAGCACCAAAAGCCGGAAGTAAACCATGTGAGTCTCCAAAGAAAAAACATGGGAAACGAATAGATTGCCTGGCTCCTCCTTTTATTTTTATAGACGGATGAATATGCCCTGAAATGGGATAGAGCGAGTCTAGGTCCTCCAGGTCTTCTAGATCATGATTTAATAAAAATGGTACTGCTTTGATTTCCTTAAAACACTTCAACCCAATCGATTCGTATTTTTCAATTGGATGAAAGTCATGATTGCCAATAGCGAGAAATATATCAATGTGTTTATAATTAACTCTCCATTTCTCAAAAGCTCTCCATTCATTGTTTTCTTCACTATGAAATAGGTCACCCAAAATAAATATCTGGGTAGGATTAAAGTGTTCTACCAGGTCTGTTAGTCTATTTAGATTGTCATCATTCAAGGTTTTGGGAACAGGTATCCCATGTTTTCTGAAATGACCTGCTTTTCCAATATGAAGGTCGGAGATCAAGAGTGAATTTCTATTATTCCAGAAAATTGCCTTTTCAGGTGTAAGGGTTAAGCTTTGCTCTTTAAATAAGAATTGATAATCTCCTTTTCTAATCATCTCAGATATGTTTCTCAAGTTGCTGCTGCATTTTTTTTATTCGATCAATCAGCTTTTCAGAACTTAGTTTTTCGCGTAACCGGTCTACCATTATAGGAAAGGCGAAAGGAGTGAAGCGTTCGGTGTGATTCAATATAATTTCCTGGGTTTGAATTTTATTAAGTGCTTTTCGAAGCCGAATCTCGTCAAGTTGAAAAAATAATACTTCATCATAAGCTTGTTGAAGAAGTAAATGATCTGGTTCATATTCCATGAATACGTCAAAGAAAAGACTGGATGACATTTGTAGATGCTTACTTTTCCTGCCTTCTCCCGGAAAGCCCTGGAATACCAATCCTGAGACCTGGCATATCTCCCGAAACCGTCTTTTAGCCAACTCCGAGTTGTTTATACTAGCCATTATATCAGGTATCAAATTATCTGGTGATAAAATACCGCTATCAAGAGCTTTCTCAATTGGAATGTCCTGGTCTGAAAGTAGCTCAAAACCATAATCATTCATTGCAATGGAGAAGGTAATGGGCGTGATGTTAGATATACGGTGTGCTATGAGCGAAGAAAGCCCTTCATGAACATACCGTCCCTCAAACGGGAAGAAGAATACATGGCAACCTTCCCTGGAGAACGATTTTTCAATGAGAAACTGGTTCCGGTTTGGCAGTACCGACCAGTTTTTTTGAATATCAAGAATTGGCTTTATGGTCTGTATCTCAATCGAGTTATGGTGTTCCGCTGAAGCATCGTGCAGAGTTTCGATAAGAATTTTACTCATATTGGATGAAAGTGACATCCTGCCACCCATC
>JAVKDP010000104.1:0-41604 GCA_040222185.1 Balneolaceae bacterium
GCTTGATTCAACTGCATTTAGTGGAAAAACATCTCCCGGTGCAACCATTTCAGGAATAGAGAACTCGGGAACGGGAGCTGCATTAATTTCATATACCCTGTTGATAGAATAAGAAGCATTTTGAGCTCCTGAACCATCATTCACTGTTAACCGAACCGGATATACTCCTGGTTGCTGGTGTTGAACAGTAACACTGTTTCCAGTTGCGTTTTCTGAAACACCTAAACCTTCCCATAAATAAGTAAGGTTGTCATTATCCGAATCAGTTTGATTTATAACTGTTAGAGTAATGGTTTCATCAGTACCAGAAACAGGGGCTACATCTATCTCTGCATAGGGTTGAGTGTTTACCCTTATATTCACTTGTTGCTGAGCAATGCTACAAGTGATAGATGAACCGCCATCGTTTACCTGAACAGAGATATTATACATCCCTGAGATCGTATTGGAGAATGTAAAGGTAGGACCTGTCCCTCTCCGGGTTCCGTTTACAAACCAGGTGAAAGAAACTTGCTGTCCTTCGGCGTCAGTAGATTCCTCAGCAGAAAGAACCAGAACTTCAGATGGAGAGATAATTCGTTTTGGTACATCCAGGCGAGCTGTAGGAGGAGTATTAACGAACACCACTTTGTTATAAGCCCAAAACTCAGGGAAGTAAGAGCGTTCGTTAGGAATTAACACGTCAATAGGTACTTGACCACGGTCAGTAAAAGAAATGGTAGGCCCACTTCCAGTTCCTATATTTCTATCGTTGGCTAACCATGTGGCCCGGTTTAGATCACTGGTAGAAAATAAGTTACCAGATAACTCAAAGGTTTTATCAGTACAACTTGTTGCTTCGAATTCACCGATGTTGAGTGGTGGTTTTTGAAATTCACTTAAGGCAATGGGTTCAAATTCCCAAAGCACCGGGTTTTCAGATCCATAAACTGTTAGAGTATTGAGCCAGTCTTCAGATCCTTTAATTTGAAGTCCCCAGTTGTTAGCTCTACCAAATTTAGTTGATGATACCGGTTGACCGGAAATAGGGTAGAGCTCACCAAAGGTATCAATCTTGAAGATTTGGGAATCTTCTTCACCACTAGAAACAAGGTCGGGTGTAGTACCGGTTGTATTACTTATATAAGGTTTAATTTGAAACTGGGTATTAGACGTAGAACGATATACCCCTACGGAAAGATCAATAGCTATGATTTTCCAGGAACTGCCATTTAAAACTTGTCCATTCGCATCTACAATTCTGAAATTAAAGCTGTTTACATCATCACCTTCATCTGTTGTAACTCTAACGATATATCCATTCCCTGCAGCGGCTACATTTGATAGTGGAACCCAGCGATTTTTAAACCGTTCTTCGCTTTTGGTAACCAATTCAGTAGAAGGAGTACTGATTTGAGATTTAGCTATAACAGAGTTTCCGTTTTCCGAATATATATCGTCAAAATTATAGAGCTGGAAGGTAGTAACAGTATTTGCATTTTCCTGGGTGATTAAATCTACTGCCCCACCAAGGCCAGCATCAAAAATCTGAAGGCTTGCAGCATTGGCTCCGGTAGCTGGTTTTATCCATATATCATACTGATGCCTGGAGTCTCCACTTTCAACGGCTACATTTCGCCCTGAAATAGAAAGATACATTTCCTGAGCATACCCCGATGCACCAAGTAAAAGAAATGCAGTAACGAGTCCAATTCGTCTAAACATGATCCTTAATTAGCTTGTACTATAAATGATTTTGTTAAAGAATACTTCCCTGTCGTAATATCCCTAAATGTAACAGAAAGTTTACCTTCTTGCATACTCATTGTGATTCCCCACCTGCCTCGTGAATCAGTAAGCACTTTGCGTTCGTTACCTTCATTAATAATAATAACTTCCATCTCAGGATACGCGCTGGAAGATATTGTTACAGTTGGTCTGGTAACCGTTAATACATCAGTGCCACTGGCTCCGTTGAGTGAAAAGTTGAAAAGTTCGGCTTCTGTTAATCGTACCACACGAACCGTTTTTTGGGTTTCATTTCCTGATGCATCAACAGCTGAAAGATTAACCGATTGATCAGCTACAAGGTTTTGGAGGCTTATAATAAATCGTCCTGATACCTGTACAGGAATTCTCTGACCATTTGCGGTAAGGCGGGTTTCAGGTTCGGTAATTCCCGTAACCTGGATATTGCTATCCAGAGTAAAAATGATTTTTCCGTCAAGCCCGTCTACAAAAAGGGCAGGGGGTTTATTATCAATGTTTCTGATAACCCTGACAGGTTCAGAAAAAGGACCCCTGAGACCCAAATTATCAATTGCCAGTACTCTTACATAGTTTGTTCCCAGTTCCAACTCTTCCAGTTGAGCGGAAGTCGAGGTTAAAGGGATTTCAGTTATTTCACCATCGAAAGAGGAACTGGTGCTGTATTGAATCAAATAAGAAACCGCATTTTCTACAGCCTGAAAAGGATAGAGGATATTTTCTCTATATATAATGGTATCTGAACTTGCCCAGGCTTGTCCAGGTGCAGGTAGAAGCTGAATTGGGGGGAGGGGAGCTTGTCCGTCGCGAACGATAGTACCTTCGTTTTTTCGAATAGTGATTGCTACATCATTAGCAGTAATATTCGCTTGCCCGTCATAATTTGAAAGTTTAACGGTTGCATCACCGTCTGACTCAGCATAGAAATTCTGTGTTTTTAACTCAGATTGGGAAGAACCTGCATTCAAAATATATTTACTTCGCTCTTTACCAGCAGCTGATAATTTAGCCAGAAGCCCACCTTCAACCAGGCTTATTTCAGTATCAGAACTTTCATCCAGTTTATCGATGCGTGACTTTCGTATTACAGCAACTGTATTAGGGTCAACAAGGATAGAGCTTCCATCTGTAAAGGCAAGGCTTGCAAAGCTTTCTGCCAATGTTCTAAGTCCATCTGATTCCTTAAAAAGATCACCTTTAAAAGCATCTTCCCAACTTCCTAATAGTCCAAGTCGTTTGTCAACATTTCCTTCTTTCTGGGTTAATTGAGCCTGTACAAGAACCAATCTATTATCATTAAGTGTGGTCTCAAGTAAATCTACATTTGGTCTAATAGAGTTTCCGATTTCAATAGCTTGTTCAATATCGCCTTCTCTAACCGAGCTTATGTATCCATTTGTAAGCCCATTCACAATATCCAGTTGTTCCTTTGCAAAAATTGTTGCTCCTGAGGCTATCAATGTCTTTATACGATTACTTTGAAGAGTGACATTGGAGGATATGGTTGAAAAATTCTGGAGTTGGAGAACATCAGAAGAGCTTAGAGAAAAAGTATTACTTGAAATGTCGTGATCTGAGATACTAACCAGAATCGGCCAGTTCAATACATCCCCGGTATATTTAAGCGACATCTGTTGCAGTTCAGAAGAAGGGAATGTCACCTCTGATTCCTGTGCATTAACCATCGAACTGGTAGAAACTACCAGCAGTAAAAAAATAGAAATTCCTATTCTCATTCCTTAGTTCGGGTTGTTTTCTTTGGAAGTATTAGTGTGAACTTACTTCCAATTTTTTCATTTGACTCGAGTAGTACATCACCATCATGACGATGCAGAATTTCTTTCACATATGCTAATCCTAACCCGGTGCCTTTTTCCTTAGCAGATTTAATATTAGATCGTACCCTGAAGAACTTATCAAATACTTTAGCCTGATCGTCAATACTAATACCATATCCATAATCAGTAATACTCAATTCAACTTCATGAGGCTTTTCTTCGAGTGCTATTTCTATGGTACGATCCGGATCACCATATTTAATAGCATTACTAACCAAGTTTTGTACCGCATCAAACAATAAATCTTTACTGCCGGAAACTATGAAACTTGTGCCTTTTGCCGAAATATTAATCTTCAGCTTTTTTGAGGTTAAATGTGCATTAGAAATGCTTTTAACATCGTTTACGATCTGGAAGAGGTCAACATCGATAAACTCTACGGGTATGCGGCCATGCTCCAGGCGCTGAACATCCAGGAAGCGGTTAACAAGATCATTCATGCGCTCCCCGGAAAGATAGACTTCTTTCAGAAGCTCTTGTTGTTCATCTAAGGTCATAGATGAGTTGTCAATCATCAGCTTGGAAAGCCCTACAACACCAGTGATTGGATTTTTTAATTCGTGTACAATGATATTGATCATATCATTACGCTTGATATCAACCAATCGATCTTTGGTTTTATCGTGAAGTACAACTAAAGCCCCTTGTGGATTGTTGTCCTGGTCCTGGAAGGCTACATACTGGTAATCGTAAAAGTAGCTCGTTTCCTCGTTCACAAAATGAACCAGCTCAGCAGTATCAATTTTAATGGAATAAGGGTTAGGGTAATGAACCGTCTGACTTGATTTACTCAGCTCAAGCTTTGAATTGGTGAGTAGTTTTCTGAAAGCAACTTCTTTAGGATTATGGCCAAAACTTTCGATGAACTGTACAAAGTTGTTATTTGCAAAGCGGAATTTGCCGTTATTATCCAGGATTCCGATTAGATCCTCTGAATAAGTCATCATATAGCGATTCTTCCATTCCTCCAGTATAATCTTCTCTACATTTATTTTTTGATAGCGAAGTAGCGTAATACGAATATTCTCTAGCGTTTCTTGCATCAAAGAGAACTCTGGAAGTTCTACAGGCCGAATACCATTTTCAAAATCAAGGTTACTCATATGCTCCACATCTTCCAGTATCATCTTGATAGGACGATTCATCCTCGAACTAATATACCAACTCACAAAAATCATGAGTAAGAATATTATTCCCCCAGAAACCAGCGTGAAGATAATCAGGTTACGGACGGGTTGGAGAATAAAAGAATCTTCTACAGCAATAACATGCCAGAAGGGAAGGGTTTCAAACCTGGAAGACATTAAAAACCAGTCGCGGCCATCAATATTAACAATGGATTCCCTGGAAAAGCTGGTTTCTCCAATCAACTCTTTCGAAAAACTGATTTCGGCACTATTAACAATATTATCACCAATGTCAGTAACTATATTGGTGGCATAAGTAGTAGCGTCTCCGCTAATGGGAATATCGGTTAGTTCCAGGGTCAATCGTTTTGCATCGAAATACATGTTTAGAGTGAACAGCAATTGAGATGGTTCACCTGTTCCATCAAACGTATCTATTTGAATGGTACGCTGAGCTATGAAAAAGTCTACAATTTGTGTAGAATCAATTAACCATGCTGTATTTATCCTGGGATCGATCCTTGAGGTATACCAATCGGGAATATTTTCTGGATAATCCAGCTCTTCATATATGGTTCTGGTAAAATCGACAATCTCATCTGATCCGGCTTCGCTGATAGTAATTCGAATAAGGCCTGGAGTGTAGCTGATGGCTTTCCGTGCTATACTGGATGTACTGCCAGGGTCGGTGCGTACGTCTTCGGCTAATATTGTAGTAGCGTTAAGCCAGTTTCTAACAGTTCGGTCGGTTCTTCTAAGAGAATACTCCTGTAGCTGGGATACAATAGTTGTACGCTCATTTACAATCGCTTCTCTGTATTTTGGGCGTACGAATAGCCATATCAATGCGAATGCAAAAAGGATTAAAGCAGATGAAATAGTAAAGATCCGGTTCCGGAGAGTTAGATTATTGTACATAAAAGTATATTGTACATAATTTCTTGCTATCCTGAGACAATTGCGATTAGAATCATCTTATGTTTCTATGCCCCATAGTGATGCGAAACTTAACGATAGCTTAATGTTGAATTAACCATATTTTAAGAGAAAAACGAGAATCTGTACTCAGTAAAACAGGCTACCATTTATATGTTGATTGGCGGAGATTTTAACAAAAAGGGAAAAAAACTCTTACAGAAGCTTTTAGAGCTCTCAGAAGGAGAGACAGAAGCTCAGATTTCTGTGGAAGCCTTGAATGAAGCTTTTAAACACGAAAGAAAAGAGATAAGGAATCTCCTGGAGTACCTGGAAAGTACAGGTTGTGTGAAAATTAACACTATTGGCGGGCCTTTTTTATACGGTCACATATCCATCACTGAAAAAGGGATATACAAAGCTTCAAAGAAATAAGGAGTCATTGAGAAGAGCACAACCTTGCCAAGGTTGGGGTAGTGGGCCATCGGGAATAACAGAATAAATTAAACGTCATTACGAGGAGATTATTTATTCCTATATAACCTTCGGGTTCTTTCGACGAAGCAATCTCATGAAATAGGTTAAAAACATTTATAGGGAGATCGCCATGTCGGGAAGTTCAAGAACTTAAACTCAACTTAAGGCTCCTCGCGATGACACAAACAGAGAAAACCTGTTATTACGAATTTGAGCCATAATTTTTGCAGAAATAAAAGTTCCCTGTACAGATGATACCACATGCATATGCCTTTAAATTTCGATGTGCGATCTTTTTTTGTAAGGAATACCTGAAAAATCACTCTAACTAATGAGGTGCCTTCATACGGGGGGGGTGCAGAGTAAGTATGAAGCACCTTATTTATTTATCGCTTTTTGCTCAGTAAAGCGAACACGGGAACAAATAACATAATAAGTACAGAACTACTATGGATCCTTATATTTTTGAATTCGCTATTGATTACAATCTTTTATTCGAAGTCTTATTAACCATCGTGATCATGTCATTTTTTATAGAACGGGGGCTTTCTGTGATTTTTGAGTCTTCTTTGTTTATTAAGTGGTATGAGCCTGAAGGAGAACCGGAGAAGAAGAAAAAGGGAGTAAAAGAAATGCTTTCTGTAGGTGTTTCGATTGCAGCAGTAGTGGTTTGGAAGCTGGACGCGATCACGATTCTTTTCAAAACCTACAATGAACCCCAGGTATTTGGGTATATCATAACAGGGCTGATTATAGCTGGTGGAAGTAAGGCTTCTATAAAATTCTTCAAGGATACACTGGGATTCATGAGCAGTGCGGAGAAGCTGAGACGTGATAAAAAAAGTGAAGGCCAGTAGAATGAAGCTTCATGTTTCTATCCTGACTTTTGTATTGGCATTAGTATGCGTACAGCTTGTAGAAGCGGATCATCTGCGTACATCCAAAGAGGCACC
Organism: Balneolaceae bacterium; assembly: GCA_040222185.1. Lineage (GTDB taxonomy): Bacteria > Bacteroidota > Rhodothermia > Balneolales > Balneolaceae > JAVKDP01. The sequence continues at coordinate 7,057 of JAVKDP010000104.1, forward strand.
TATTCGGGCAGACTCCCTCAGTTCATCTGATATTATAGAACGAATTGCTCCTGGAACGCTTCTTGAATTAGTGGACGAAACCAGGTTATTCGGAACGGGCTATTGGAAAATAAAACTGCCAACTGGTGGAACAGGATATGTATATAAAACGCATGTGAGGTTAATTGATGGTGATTTTCCAGGGAATTCATCACCGGGAACACCAGGTAATACGGAAGCTTTAGGAGAACTCCAGGTACATGTAATCAATGTTGGCCAGGCGGATGCCATTCTGGTCATTTGCCCCGATGGGGATCACCAACTGGTTATTGATTCGGGAGATTTGAATATGGGTGTTCGTTATCCCGGTTCTGTGACAGAGTTCAAAAACTATTTAAACGCCTATGTAAACTCATCCGATCAGATTGAAGTGGCTGTAGCTTCGCATCCTCATTCTGATCATATAGCCGGTATGAAGTGGCTATTACAAACGTATGCAATCGGAACCTATGTGGATAATGGGAAAACTTATGATTCAGGTACATTTCGTTCTTTAGAGGCTACTATTATAGACAATGGCATCAATAGAAAGCGATTGACGGATGCTGCAATTCCAGATATCGATTTCTGTACAAGGGCTGATGTAACTGCCACAATCCTTAGGCCTAATGGATTTAATGACCCAGGAATGGATCCCAACGACTATTCCGTAATTGTAAGGGTTGAGTATGGAAGCAGTTCATTCCTGTTTACCGGGGATGCCGAACATGCAATGGAAGATAGATTGCTAGCAGATAATACTACCAGGCCTTACCTGGATGTAGATTGGTTAAAGGTAGGGCATCATGGATCTCATTCCTCAACAGGTTCAGAGTTCATTAAAGCAGTTAGCCCCGATATTGCTGCGATTTCCAGTGGAGGAGAATTCCTCGCTACCAATAAAGGCTATAAACACCCGCGCCAAAAGACTATTGATACTTTATTTGCATATGTGGGCGACCGTAACGGAATTCAAACTACACTTGAGGGTTACAGTATTGCTACCGGGGAGTGGGTACAAAGTATTACCAAAAAAGCGGTTTACATTACCAACAATGAAGGGGATCTGGTTTTCTTTTCGGATGGTTCAGAAATCTGGCGGAGAGGAGATAGATAGTAGTTTTCTCAAGGAGCATAGATGTGCCAAAACTCACATATCAATTAACCAAAAAAGGCTCCTATAAGGAGCCTTTTTTATATTTTGCCTATTTCAATTGATTAACTAGGATCGAGAATATTATCAATTCGGTCTACCACATCTACTAAATGTGCCTTGGTTTCAGCACTAAGACCAGCAGTTGATTTACTATTGATCGTGCTCTTCAATTGGGTTAGTTCATAACGAAGGGCAGGGCGGATGTCTGAATCCTTAATATCAATAGTTGGGCCAAAGAACCCGCCACCAAAAGAATCGGTTTCAAAAGCTCCCTGTACAATGCTTAAATATTCCCTTTGAAGATTTCTTCTATACGCATCAATATTGGAAGCTCTGCGGCTGTACACTTCACTCCATATTCCGGTACGGATATCTTCCAGCATCTCAAGCAGGGTATAGGCGTTCTCATCAAATTCAGCCTGTTCTGTAAGCCTGATCATAGCTCCCGGGTTCATTGCTGAACTCAGAATTCGGGATTGCAGGTTTTTGATGGTTCCTGTAGCTCCACCTTCTTGAATACGATACAGGATTTCTTCATCCAGTAACCAATCCGGAGTAGTGAAGGCATGTTCATTCAGGAACTGCATCGATTTCTGTTGATACTCTTTAGATACCGGAGTGTAAGTCCAGCCTTCCTGGTCAGATGCCTTCCTGCTTTGAACCACACCACCAATATTAGTGGCTACATGGCGTGCATATCTTGACCACTGACCAATCAACTCACCATAAATTTCTTCCAGGTCAGAGTAGTTTTCTCCCGGAGTAGATGTCCACTCAATCAGGTTTGGAACCACTCTTTTTAAATTCATTAATCCATAGGTGCTGGATTTCACTGCATCATCCCCAAGGTCTTCTGTCTGAGCTGAAGGATCATACCCAGTAGAAGAGGCAAATCGATAAACCGGGTCATCGGCTTTTTCAAGAATCCATTCGTCCAGTGTTTCCAGTTCGTCTTCCGGAGTTTCAGCATCCGGGATTACACGGTATCCCCAGTTAATCGAATAAAGATCATATGGTCCTATTTGACGTATAAAACGAATATTTTCATCACCAGGCTGAGCTATGTAGTTCTGACGTGCGTATTCCATAATAGTGGTAGCAATACCCCATTTTTGGGTAAAATTACCAGAACGGAGAGAATCGGTCGGGTATGCAGAGCTGGACTGCATGTTATGTGGAAGACCCAGAGCATGACCAACCTCATGAGAGATCACACGGCGCATAGTTTCACCAATCAAATCATCGTCCAGTTTTAGCTTTCGAGCTTCTGGGTTAGCTGCCCCAGTTTCAATCATAAGTCGGTTACGGTACGATCTCATGTGGTTATGGTACCAAACGATATCACTTTCAATAATCTCGCCTGAGCGTGGATCAGAAACACTTGGTCCAACAGCATTACGAACGGTACTGGCAACCCAACGTACGGTAGAATATCGAATATCTTCAGGGCTCCAATCTGGATCTTCTTCTTTGGTAGGAGGGAGTTTGGCTTGTACAGCATTTTTAAATCCCGCAGCTTCGAAAGCTACATTCCAATCTAAAATTCCTTCAATAATATATGAGCGATACTTTTCAGGAGTAGCAGGATCTAAATAGTATACAATAGGTTTCACAGGCTCTACCAGCTCTCCGCGTTTGTATGCTTCCATATCCTTAGGCTCTAATCTCCAGCGGCGGATGTATCTATCCATGTCTGCTTTTTGTTCATCAGAGCCGTAGTCGATCTGGCGAATAGTGAAATATCCTACCCGGTAATCCTCATAACGCTTCATCATAGGTTCTTCTGGAAGAAGTACCATTGACTGGCTTACCTGCATAGAAAGGGTCTGTGCATTTGTACTGGAAGGAGGCGCTGCAGCTACATAAGTCATAACCTGGCGCACTTCGATATTTTCAGGGAAACTCTTGGCTGATTCTACAAAACTTCTGTTTTTATCAAGTCTACGTACCTGATACTGACGGCGCTGTCTGCTGGATAACCCGCTGATTGCTTCCACATCATTGCTGAAAAAGTCAGTTACATCAATCACAACCCCGGATGAGTCTTTGTTTAGCGCCTCAATAGCAAAAGAAGCTACTACCGGTTCAAAGTTGTTGGCTCTTACGGATTCATAAACAGGTAACTCTTCATCTGCTATAGCAGTAAATGATTTTTTCCGAACGAGGATGTCGTCATTATTTCGGGTAAAAGTAATTACCTGTTCATTCGATTTTGATCCGGCAGAATTGAATCCTGAAAATCCGGGTGGTACTCCGGCTACTCTGCTTACGAGTAGCATATCTCGTCCAAGTAGTGACTCATCTATCTCGAAGAAGATTTTACCTTCCTGTTGGTGGATAGTAAAAAGGCCTTCATCAGTTTTGGCGTCATTCTTGATGACATCTTTAAAAGATTTGATCCCGTCTTTTTTAGCAGGGGGTCGGGAAGAGGTTGGTCGGCTGGAGTTAGAAGTAGAAGCTGTTTTCTTGGCTCCAATACATCCTGAAAATATGAATGCTGCTCCCAGGAAAAGGGGCAGAAAAGAGTTTAATCGAAGTCTCATTCGGGTAGCGTTAGTTTAATTTAAAAAGTGTAGATAAACACAAGTAGGAACATCCGAAAATGCTTTAACAATTAATAACAAAGAAGTGGCTTTTTTTACAGAACCGCTAAAAATGATAAGCCGAAATTCATGAAAAAATTGCTACCTTTGTGCCCATAAATTTTCAGTTAAAGAAATTACTCTATTATGATTATTGGTGTACCAAAAGAAATTAAGCCCCAGGAAAACCGTGTAGCGTTACAGCCAGGTGGTGTTTTGCTATTAAAAAGAAACGGACATGAGGTGTTAGTAGAAAAAAGCGCTGGTGTTGGAAGCGGTTTCACAGATGAAGATTATACAAGCGCAGGTGCTACCATCATAGAAGATGTAGAAGAGGTTTGGAAGCGTGCTGAAATGATCATGAAGGTGAAAGAGCCTATCGCTGTAGAGTATCCAAGAATGAGAGAAGGTCAGGTATTATTTACCTATTTCCATTTTGCTGCTGACGAAGCACTTACCAAAGCAGTAGTAGCTTCAAAGTGTATTGCTATTGCCTACGAGACCGTAGAAAAAGCAGACCGTTCACTTCCTTTATTGATCCCAATGAGTGAAGTAGCAGGTAGAATGGCTGCCCAGGAAGGTGCAGTATACCTCGAGAAACCAAAAGGTGGAAGAGGAATGCTGATTGGTGGCATCCCGGGTGTTAAACCAGCTAAAGTATTAGTACTTGGCGGCGGAATTGTGGGCGTAAATGCTGCAAAAATAGCCGCTGGTATGGGAGCTGATACCACAATCATGGATATCAATATGCCACGCCTTCGTTACCTTGATGATGTGATGCCAAGAAACATTAACACCGTGTTTTCTTCAGAAGCGAATATCCGCGCAATGCTACCAAGAGTTGATATGATAATTGGTGCGGTACTCAAGCCAGGTGCAAAAGCTCCTCATTTGATTACAAGAGAAATGCTGAAGGAAATGCGTCCGGGAACGGTACTGGTTGATGTAGCCATTGATCAGGGTGGATGTTTTGAAACTTCAAAGCCAACCACACACCAGGACCCTGTGTACTTTGTAGATGACGTACTGCATTACTGTGTGGCGAATATGCCTGGAGCTGTTCCTTACACATCCACATTAGGCCTGACCAATGTGACCTTACCTTATGCAGTTTCATTAGCTAACAAAGGTTGGAAGCAGGCTCTAAAAGATGACAAAGAGCTACTTATGGGACTCAATATCGCGAACGGAACCATTGTTTATGATGACGTGGCCAAAGCATTTGACATGCCTTATGAGCCTGTTGAGACTGTATTGAATTAAATAAAACCAAGTCATCCTGAACTCGTTTCAGTATCTCAGACCCAATCTCATCTAATTTATCTCCAAAAGCCGATCTATCGATCGGCTTTTTTTATTCCACATTGTTATGCGGTGAATAAAGCTCAGAAATGTAATTGATTGGAATTGATATTTAATCATTAACAAAAGTGTAAAATAATGAATGAAAATTTAATTACATCAGAGCTTATTGAAAATGCTGATCAAGAAGCTAGTAATCTTCTTGGAGAGCTCGAAAAAGAAACGTCTAACCTTTCCTTTTCAACTGCATCTATTGATAATATTTGTGATATCATTAAACAGATTGAGAATATAATATCGAGAGTAATCACCATTATTAGATGGATTCCGTTACCTCCAGTAAAAAAAGTGGTAAAAATTCTTGAGAAATTACTTGAGCTGTTAAGAGGTGTATGTTAAACTTTCAAAATGATTTAAGTTCTCTAAAAGCCGATCCCTTGATCGGCTTTTTTTATGCCTTAAAGTTAACTGAATGTAAAATATTTACTATCACTTGAGATTTTAATCCATTTAAACTTTATTAGATACGGGTAAAAAGATATTCGGGGAGTACGGTGCCATCTGCCTAGCCTGTCATGCAGAAACACAAAACCGCATGGGTATGTGGTGGACTATCAAATGAATGAAGTTAATATACCTTCGAAAGAAAGCTAAAAGATATTCGGGAAGTACGGTGCCATCTGCCATGTTTAGATAATTAAAAGTAGTCAACAAAAAAGGTGCTTAGAAAATGGAAGGAAAAGAGATAATAGTTGGGAATACCGATTTGAGAGAATTTGAGTATAGTGGCAGTAACATGGCAAGGTCGTTAGAAGTAGATGATAAGGGTGAGCCAATTGTCATAGAAGAAATTGACACATATCTCAAAAGCCTAAAAAAAAGTAACTATATATTTGAAGAAAAGAGTAGAGAAAGTTGCAATCCGATTAGTGCATCGATTGTGTCTGAGAAAATAATTCCACATGTGATGATTTGTAAATTAATAGTTATAGACTTCGATGGAGATTATTCTGTTGGTACTGGTTTCTTTATCTCTCCTAGATGCTTAATTACTTCTGGACACAATGTTTATTCTCACCATAGGACAGGTAAGGGTTGGGCGACTAAAATTATAGCTTTGCCATGTGATGATGATAACGATAGACATTTCGGATATTCTATTAGTGAGGAATTTCGGAGTGTTAGTGGTTTTGTAGATGATGACGATAAAAGTTTTGACTATGGAGCTGTTATATTTCCTACTAGTGACTTGTACCGAAACTTTAGGAAGCAATTTAACTACGGAGTTCTAACTGAAAATGATAATGAAATTACTTGCTGCGGATACAAGGATGCGGAACTTTACAGAGGTAAGCAATCACTTGTAGAAGGGCCTTATAACATATTCAATGATTACTTCATTAAATACAGTTTTGATACTGATGAAGGTAATAGCGGTTCTCCCTTGTATATAAAAGATGGTCAAAATTACAAGGTCGTAGGAGTACACAGGGGAGGAAGTTCATGCGAAAAAGATTGTGTGAGGGTAAGAGAACAAGTGATAAAAAACTGGAATATTTGGACAAACCTTTAATAATTAAACGACAAAAAAATGGAAAATAATCTATCTATAACTTACGGTAATTCTACAGAAATAGAGCTTTCAAACGGTTTTAGTGAATCGATTGATATTTACATAGAAACAAAAATTAGTAAAAAATGGAAGGAACGGGCAGCTTTTTTCGATTACGATACAAACAAGTTTAGTTCAAAATTGATTAAAGAAAGCCCAAAAACTAGATTAGACTTTTTTTCACTTGGAGATAGAGTGACCATCAAAGTAAAAAAGAAAAAAAAGCATGACCCTATTTATTTAAATTTTACACAAGACGTAATTATTGGTCATCAAATATATGATGAGGATAATGACTATCAAATTTTAAAAACCCAAATTTTAGGTGTAGTACATCACGAAGATCATGATGGAAATGAAGATCATATTCAAGGTCATATTTGTAAACCTGGAGATCCATTCTGTACTGCTTAGTTAAAACTATAAATTTTGTATAGAGTTATATTTCTAAGTTATATAATAGCTATAAGCTTGCTAACCCTTCCTTTAAAAGGACAGGGTTTTTCATTTTCTACGTATTATGATGATGAAGATCACCGAGGTTTTGTTACAAATTGGGACGCATTGCAAGATACAAATGGGTTTATTTTTGTAGCTGTTGGCGATGGTTTAGTTTATTACAATGGGGTTGATTGGGGGTTTCAGCATATTGGAGAAGGGGGAAGAGGCACTAATTTGTTTATATCTAATGGGAACTCTTTTTTGCAAGTGGACAGAGAGACTTCGGTTATCTTTATAGTGATTCAGTAAATCAAATACAGTACAAATCTTTTTTTGATGATCTTTACAATGATGAAGATAGGTTTAACCCTTATTTCTCTTCCGTAGAAGTTGATTCGAATATTTTTTTCTTAGGTCCTCTTGGATTAGATATAATTAAAAATTCAAGTTCATTTACAAGGATAAAGGATCAAAACTTCATTTTTTCAAGATTGTTTAGTTTTAATAATGAGGTATATCTAGGCAATGTTTCTGGACTCCAAAAGTGGAGTAATGAAGGGTTACAAGATTTAAAAGTGGGTGATAAGGTTTTTCCAGATACCTTAGTATATGTAGTTCCCATATCTGAGAGTAGAATACTTTTAGGTTTCAAGAATTCTCATCCTCAATGGTTTGATGGCAAATCTCTTTTACCATTCAATCTTGAAAAAGGTGATAGGTTACTTAATAAATACCCATATGATGCAATACGAGTTAACGATTCTACAATAGCAATAGCGGCCGTTTATGGTGGGGTATTCTTTTATAATCTAGAAGGAAAACTACTAAAAATTTTCAATGAAAACTCAGGTGCTAAAACTACAGGTGTTTATGATCTATTTTTAGATCACGAATCATCACTATGGCTTGGCACTAGTGAGTATATTCAAAAATTAATGATTAATAATCCTGTCCTTAAATATGGAGAAGAATCAGGGATTGATGATTATGTAAGCAAAATCACCAGAAATGGAGAAACATTATTGTTTTCTCGATTTGATGGCAATATCCATTACAGTTTTATGAGTCAAGAGAATACTATTGAATTTAGAGAGTTCACAAATCGAGGTGAGATATATCAATGGGGAGATTCTACTATTATATATAATAGTAAGACATCAAATATTAGCAATTTTTCAGGAAGTAAAATACTTGAATCGGACCTATACCTCACTTTTGAAAATTTTGATGAACCTATGGTATTTTCATTTCTTTCTAATTCCGGGATAGTCCACAAAAAGGATAAGTCAATGAAAAGGATTTTAGTTGATAGCAATCTCAATTTAAAATCCTTTTCACAAGGTATAATTATAGATGGAAATTATTATTTACTCAACTCGAACATTGGTTTATACAAGCTAGCTGGTGATTCTTTGAAATCGATTGACTTTAATAAATCCAGCTCTAGAAATATTCGATATAATAATCTAACTGTGATTAATAACAATATTTTTGTTTCGATTGAGGGTTCCGTTGGTAAAAGTGGAATATCAGGTATCTACAAATACAACTTAAAAACGGATTCGTTAGAAAAATCAGAGTTTTTTGGAAGACTTGATTCGGAGTTTGTTGAAAATCAGGTTACAGTTATGAAGCAATGCCCCAATGGAGATATTTGGTTTCAAAATGCGTATAAGATTAAAAGAGTTTACCAACAAGAAGGAACTTGGAAAGTCAAAAGTGCTCCTTACAATTTAATTGGAGAAGGGAGTGCTATCTATTCAATAATATGTGACGGCGAAAATGTATGGTTTGGAGGAGTAAATGGATTGTATCAACTCACGAACCCAGACTGGGATTACAAAACCGATTTCAAAACCAATATTACAGGAATTTATGTTAACAATGACTCTTTAATCTATGGGGGCTTTGGGGAACCTGTAAAGGATATTGTACTTCCTTATGAAGATAATGAGCTACGGTTTACCTATGCTGCTGCAAGCTATATTGACCCGGAAAGAAATACTTACTCTTATAAACTGGAAGGCTTTGATCGGGATTGGAGCGAGTGGTCGCTGGAAACTCAAAAGGATTATACTAACATCCCGGAAGGGGATTATGTTTTTAAAATCCGAAGTAGGAATGTTTATGAGGTAGATGGAAGAGATGATCAGATTTCTTTCTCTGTATTACCACCCTGGTACCGTACCTGGTGGGCTTATGTATTATACCTGATTCTCGTGACTGTTGTATTTTATAGCATATACAAAGTTCGAGTCAACCAGTTGCTTAAAGTGGAACGGATGCGAACCAAGATTGCCAGTGATTTACATGATGAAGTGAGTGCTACATTAACTGGTATCAGTTATTTTGCTGAAGCTGTTCGCCGGGACAAGAATAAAGCTAAAAGAGAACATTTCATTTCCCTGATTACTGAAAGTGCTGGAGATGCCAAGGAGAAAATCACAGATATTGTATGGTCCATTAACCCTGATAATGATGACTGGGGGATGTTCTTATCTAAATGCAGGCGTTATGCTTCTGATCTCCTGGAAAGCAAAGACATCAAGTATGAACTGAAAATTGCAGATAAGATTCCGGGGAAACTGCCTATGGAGATCAGGCAACATCTATGGATGATTTACAAGGAAATGTTAACCAATGCAGTACGGCATTCCAACGCTTCCAGGCTGGATGTAATCATGGATGTGGATGGCAGGTATTTGAAGCTTATTGTTCAGGATGACGGCCAGGGTTTTGATTCTGAAAATCAAAACGGAGGTAACGGAGTTTTCAATATCAAACGAAGGGCAGAAGCGATTAACGCTACGCTTGAGATCGATTCTGAAAGTGGTTTCGGAACGCGTTGGAGGTTGGTTCTGCCATTATAGGCAGAGGTTATGCATTCTGCATGGCTATGTAGTTTATCTATCTGTATGATTGGATATCATAACGCGATGTCCTCAAGCAAATAGTAAGAGAAGAAGTGGAATCCCAGGCCTTTGAGCGGGTCTGGGCTTTTTTGAACTGCATAAGCATGTTGAGCAACTGTCTTTTTTCATCACTATTCTATTGTAAAAAAATATCAAGGAGAAGTACCATTGATTAAAGTTGGAATTATAGAAGACAATAAATACATGCGTGAAGGTTGGGAAACCTTTATCGATTACGACAAAGGCTTATGCGTTATCGGGAGCTTTGGCTCTTGTGAAGCAGCTTTTGAATCAGAAGAGTTCAAGAAAATAGATGTCCTGATTATGGATATTGGCCTACCCGGCATGAGCGGTATTGAAGGAGTGAAATTGGTTCGGGAAAATCATCCTGACATAGCCATTATTATGGCTACCGTATTCGAAGACGATGAGCATATTTTTGATGCTATCAAGGCCGGGGCTGTGGGCTATCTTGCTAAAAAAGTTACACCGGATGAATTGGTTGCAGCTATAAAAGATGCCTTTTCTGGTGGATCACCTATTACTCCGAATATTGCACGCAGGATTATACAGACGATGCATAAACCTATGCTCTCTGAGCTGGAACAACTGTCAAAGAGAGAGCTGGAAATCCTCCAGGAACTGGCTACAGGGAAGTCATACGCAAAGATTGGTAAAACCATTTTCCTTTCGGTAGATGGCGTTCGGCATCACATCCGGAATATCTACCAGAAGTTGGAAGTTCATAGCCGATCAGAAGCTATATCAAAAGGGATTTCCAAGCGATTGATTGATCCAATGTAGGAGTAAACTGACAGTGCAAAACGTGTTATTTATTTGCTCCAGGAATCAATGGAGAAGCCCAACAGCTGAAACGGTATTCAGAAAGTATAATGGAATCCAGGTTAGGTCGGCCGGGACAAGCCCAAGAGCCAGGCGAACGGTTAATGTAAATGATATCCGTTGGGCAGACGTAATTCTTGTAATGGAGCAAAAGCACAAGAACCGGATAAAGGCTGAGTTTACCCAGATGATTCAGTTTAAAAGAATTGAAGTACTGGACATTCCGGATGACTATAAATATATGGATCCGGAATTAATAGAGATTCTGGAGAGTGCAGTTCCTCCTTTCCTTGAGATGTAAACTTTATTAACGTCCGTACGAGATAACTTTAAGTGGGTCAGTTTTCGCTGCAATTCGTGCAGGAATCCAGGACGCCAGGGCGCACAGGCCTATGGTTACTACAGTAACGATCAGAAAGTCTAAAGCATGGGGTTCTACCGGCGCGTAGCTCATATAATAGTTTTCCTCAGACAATGGAATAATCTGGTATTCTAATTGCAAGTAAGCAAAAAGGAGGGAGAGCGCGATTCCAATGATAAGCCCGATAATGGAAACGAGAATACCTTCCAGTAAAAACACTTTTCGGATAATCGCAGATTTACTTCCTATAGTTTTTAGAATTCCGATATCCCGGGTTCGTTCTAATACCATCATTAACACTGTTCCAATCAGGTTAAAGGCTGCTACGATAATCATCACACTGATAACAAGTGGGATCATACTTTCTTGTAGTTCAACCCATGCAAAAATATTCCCAAAACGTACTTGAATGGATTCTTTGTAGTAAGGAAAAGGGAGATGATCATTCAACTCTTCATCAAAGCTTTCTATTTGGCGAGAGTCTTTGAGTTTCAGTTCTATGCCATGAGCTTCAGTTGGGCCAAGGTCAAAGAGTTTTTGAGTATGTTTCCTTGCAGAAATAGCATAAACGGCATCAAAAGCTTCGATTCCGGTTTGATAGATTCCTGTAAGCCTAAATTGCTGGATTTCGGGTGAATTGATAATGGAAGGAATCCCATTAATGGTATATACAGTGATAATACTTCCAACCTGGGCTTCAATTTCCTGGACCAATTTACTACCCAATACAATGCCGGGACGATTGTCCGCATCTTCTGTTAAATCAAAAACTCCTTCGCTTATGTAAGCACCAATATCAGAGATATCACCGGATTCGTTTACTCCTTTGAGTAAGGTTCCGGTTACTCCGTCTTTGGTTTGGATCATCACCTGACCTTCAATAATAAGCTGTTTGGCTTCTATTTCGTCAAAACGATCCAGGTAAGTCATTACTGTATCGGCACGGAAAAGTGGAGCATCAGTAAAGCTGGTGATGGTAATATGAGGAGCAAAGCCCAGTACTTTATCATTAATGGTAGATTTAAAACCATGTACAATAGAAAGGGCAATGAGTAATCCAGCGGAGCCAATAGCAACGCCGGCAATGGTCATCAATTTAATGAATGAAAGAAACCGGGCACCTTTACGGGTGCCTTTGAAATAACGCAGAGCTAAATAGGTTTCAAACTTCATTTACGAAATACCGATGCTATTCAGGCTTCATTTGAGGGAAGAACAGTACATCTCTTATAGACTCTGAATTTGTCATGATCATGGATAAACGATCAATTCCAATTCCAATTCCGGCAGTAGGAGGCATACCATATTCCAACGCCCTGATGAAATCTTCATCAATAGTCATTGCTTCGTCATCTCCACCAGCACGTAAACTGGCCTGATCTTCCAGGCGCTCACGTTGATCAATTGGATCGTTAAGCTCAGAATAGGCATTAGCAATTTCTTTCCCGTTACAAATACATTCGAAGCGTTCTACGAGCCCTTCTTTAGTTCGGTGCTTCTTGGTAAGCGGGCTCATTTCTACAGGGTAATCCGTAATGAAGGTTGGCTGAATCAACTTGGACTCAACATATTCTCCAAAGATCTCATCAATAATCTTTCCGCTACCAAAAGTCTCATCCATCTGGATGTGAAGTTCTTTACCAATAGCTTTCAGCTCTTCCAGGTTTTTACCGTACAGGTTATGCCCGGTTTCTTTTTCAATAGCTTCAAACATGGGAACTCTTGGCCATGGAGCTTTGAATTCGATTTCATGCTCTCCAACCAGAACTTTGGTTGAACCATGAAGATCAAGAGCGACTTTCTCAATCATTTTTTCGGTGAATTCCATCATCCAGTTATAATCCTTGTACGCCACATATAGCTCAACCTGGGTAAACTCTGGATTATGGAATCGGGAAAGCCCTTCATTTCTGAAATCTTTCGAAAACTCATATACGCCATCAAAACCACCAACGATGAGTCGCTTCAGGTAAAGCTCATTAGCAACACGAAGATATAAATCCATATCCAGGGTGTTGTGATGGGTCATAAATGGTCGCGCCGTAGCTCCACCATAAATGGGCTGAAGAATCGGGGTTTCAACTTCAAGGTATCCACGTTGGTTCATGAAATCACGCATGGTTTGAACCATTCGTGTTCTCTTTTTGAACGTCTCACGTACTTCCGGGTTCACAATCAGATCTACATAACGCTGACGGTAGCGCAGTTCTTTATCAGCAAAGGCATCAAAGATTACTTTTTCGCCATCTTCATTTTCTACTTCTTTTGGAATTGGAATAGGGCGGATGGTTTTAGTCAAAAACTCAAACTCTTCGGCATGAATCGTGGTTTCACCAGTCCTTGTTTTGAACACAAAGCCTTTAATTCCTACTATGTCTCCGATATCAACCAGTTTCTTAAAAACAGTATTGTACTCTTCAATTCCAACATCATCTCGACGGATATAAACCTGTATTGTACCCTCTGAATCCTGTAGATTAAAAAACGCAGCTTTACCCATAATTCTGCGTGTCATCACTCTTCCGGCAACCGAAACAGTTTGAGTTTCAGGATTTGATTCCTCATCACGGATAAGTTCAGCATCTTCTTTTACCTGTTTACTGGAATGTGTAACATCAAAAGAATAGGGAAACGGATTTACTCCAAGTTCATTAAGTTGTGTAAGTTTCTCTCGTCTGATTTCTTCCTGTTCGGAAAGCGAGATTTCCTGGTTCGACATATATATATTTGGTTAACGTGAATTGAGCGAATCAAAGATTTCAAAAATACCGAATTGTGCTGAAAATTGTGGCATTATCATCAATAACTTTATTTAGATCATTTGAACGTTTTAGAAACATCTGAAATTCCCTTTTTCCCTGGTGAAGTGCTCATAGGATGGAGTAAAATCTCGGGTTCATATGATGAGAAAATGCCATTCATCAATACAGAATTACTAAAGACCTTTACTAACCAGAAGAGAAAGGAAGAGCATATTACCTCACGTGTATTATTTGCTTTTCTGGCGCGCGAAATGGGTTGGGATACAGGTGCTGTCATTCTTGATAAAGAAGAACAGGGAAAGCCTTTTGTAAGAGTGAATGGAAAGAAAAGTTTTGTGAGCTTTACCCATACCAAAGAGGTTGTAATGTGTGCTATATCGGAGACTCTGGATATTGGTATTGATGCTGAGTTAGAGCGGCGCGATATCAACCCGGGTATTATAAAACGAATACTTGGTGAAGAAGAATGGGCGAACCTGGAAGGGGAAGACCCTATAAAACTATGGACATTGAAAGAAGCTGCAGTAAAAAGCCTGGGTACTGGATTAAGAACTAATTTAAAAGACCTGGAACTTAACAGGGAAGAACAAAACCAGTTTAGTGTTTCAGTTGGAAATCACTCACTTAAAGCAATGAGTGCTAATGTTATAGACCATTATATTTCAGTAGCTTACCCGGCATAATATGAGTAAACCAAGTGTAACCATAATAGGAACAGGCAGAGTAGGTAAGGCTTTCTCAATAGCTCTGAGAGAGGCTGGATTCGAAGTATCTCAAATGTATGGTAAAGAGGATGAAATCACCTCTCTTGGCGAGCTTGTTTTTATCACAGTACCTGATAATGAAATTAGAAAAGTGAGCATAGCCCTAGCAGAAGATTTTGAAGACTTATCAGGTAAAACTTTTGTGCATTGTTCGGGAACCCTTCCTTCAAAAATATTATCAGATCTACAAAGTAAGGGAGCTAAGACGGGCTGTTTTCACCCTCTTCAATCTGTTTCTCCTAAAACCGTAAGCTTTAATGGGATTTACTTTGATATTGAAGGTGAAGAAGAGACACAAGATCAGTTAGTTGAAATTGCTTCTTCTCTTGGGGCCAAATGGATAAAAGTTTCCGCGAAAGAGAAAGAAATGCTACACGTATCAGCCGTTATTGCTTCGAATTACCTGGTTACACTTTCGGATCTGGCTTTCAGAGCTTCTGAAGCAACGGGGATTTCGCAGAGAGTTTTAACAGACGCTCTTCTTCCTCTAATGAAATCATCGCTGGATAATTTAGAGCACCTCAAACCTTCTGAAGCATTGACAGGCCCTATAGCAAGGGGAGATATTCAAACAGTGCAAAAGCATCTAAAACTTCTTGAAAATGATGAAGAGTTGTTGAGTATCTACAAAAAATTGGGATTGTTGACATTGGAACTTTCAGGTTCCGATATCAAGGATAATACCATCAAATTCAGACTTTACGATGTGTTAAAATGACCACAAGAAAAACGAACGATTTCTATATGAGAGTGTATGAGGTAGTTGCTCAAATCCCTACTGGATGTATAACAAGTTATGGAGCTATTTCTAAATACCTGGGAGTTGAGTCGGGTGCGAGGATGGTTGGATATGCTCTGAATAATTATTTTAGTTCCGAAATTGGTTTTGAGATACCTGCTCACAGAGTTCTAAACCGATTAGGTCAACTTACCGGGCGGGCACATTTTGAAGGAGATACAATGAGGGAAAGACTGGAGCAGGAAGGAGTAGAATTTGTTGCCGAGTATACCGTTAATCTCGAGAAACATTTTTGGAATCCATTTGAATTAGAACAATAACGATGATTTGATAAGCTTATCAAATTCGTATCTTTGGAGCCATAAAATTAGTTCAACAGAAAAGAAAGAATGAGAAAGCTGAATATTTTATTATCGGGGACTTTTTTGATGGTTCTTTTACCGGTAGCAGTATTCGCTCAACAAACATTGAGAAGTGGGAGCAGTTTACCGATGCAATCCCACAAGATGGAAGATACTTCAGGCAGAAGCATTTCGATGGGTGAAGTTGCTCAGCAAAATGGATTATTGGTAATCTTTTCTGCAAATACCTGTCCCTGGGTTATAAGAGCTTCCGATAAATATGCACAGGTTTCCAGTCTTACACGATCAAATAGAATTGGTATGATCGCACTTAATTCCAATGAGGATTACCGCGAAAGAGGGGATTCCATGGAGGATATGATAAAACATGCTCAAAAAAGGAATTTCGATTTTACCTATGTATTGGACGAGAATAGTGAGGTTGCGAATGCATTCGGAGCAGTAAGAACTCCCCAGGTATTCCTTTTCAATGGCAACATGGAACTGGTTTATAGTGGTGTGATAAGTTCTTCAGGTGGAGCGGATAATTATTTACAGGATGCTATAAACCAAATGATTAAAGGATCAGAAGTTACTATTTCAAGTACTCCTCCTTCAGGTTGCTCAATAAAACGTGCTAGTTAATTTTTGCCAAAAAAAACCGTATTTTGAGCAACCTCATCAACTTTTAGCTGATGGGGCTTTTTTTTGAAATTTGATCTTGATACTGAATGCCAACCTGGATTTTACATACTGAATTTAAATTTGACGCTGCTCATTTCATAGATGGATATGATGGGAAATGCGGAAGGATGCATGGGCATTCTTACAAAGTTAAAATGACTGCCAAGTCACATAAGTTAAATCCATCTGCTTATCTGAAATCAGAAGATATGGTATGCGATTTCAAAGAGTTAAAGTGGGCTGCAAAAGATTCTGAAAAGGGTGGTTTTGATCATGGCGTTTTGAACGAACTGATGGAAGTAAATACCACAGCCGAACGAATAGCAGAATTTATCCATATTGAAACAATGAAGAGAATACCTGCAGGGATCGAACTTAATGTTACCGTATGGGAAACGGATACCTGCTGGGTAGAATACACTGACAAGGATGTCTAGCTCTCAAGAACATAGCATAGATACCGATATTAACATCATGGATGTTCAATATCCTGTTATGGAACACTTTTACACTATCCAGGGAGAAGGTGCACACACCGGGCGAGCTTCCTATTTCATAAGAACTGCGGGCTGTGACGTTGAATGCTGGTGGTGCGATGTAAAAGATAGCTGGGATGAAGAGAAGCATCCGAAAATGAAAGTGAGCGAGCTGGTATCAGAGGTAAAAGCTAGTGGAACAGAGTTTGTTGTAATTACTGGCGGAGAGCCTTTGCTGCACGATCTTTTTCCCCTTACAAAAGCATTAAAAAGCCTTGATGTTAATATTCATATTGAGACGAGTGGATCTTCTCCTTTAAGCGGAGAATTGGATTGGATTACATTATCCCCCAAACGATTTAAGAAGCCTATGGATGAGGTATTTCCCTATGTTGATGAGCTTAAAGTGGTTGTGCTAACTAAGAAAGATTTAGTCTGGGCAGAGGAAAATGCCGCTAAATGTCCGGAGACTACCAAATTGTTACTTCAGCCAGAGTGGGATACTCCCGGATCCATTCCTTTAATTGTTGAGTATGTAAAGAATAATCCACAATGGGGAATAAGTTTACAAACTCATAAATACCTACAGGTTCCATAATGAGCTTTGAGCATACTTCAGTAATCATTACCGGAGGGAGCAAAGGGATTGGCCTTTCGATTGCTAAAGTATTTTCACGAACAACAGATCGACCTATTATTTTAGTAGCCAGGAACAAAGACGCTCTGGCAAAAGCTAAAACAATATGTCTTGAAGAAGGAGCTAAAGAGGTTACTACTCTATCGATAGACCTTACGGATGAAGTAGGTCTTTCGAAAATTGATTTTAAAGCATTGAATCCCGGAATATTAGTAAACAATGCCGGGGTCTTCCTTTTTAAAAAACTTGGTGATACAAATTCGGAAGAGTTTAACCGACAATACCAGTTAAATACTTTTTCTACATTCAATTTTACAAGAGCTGTTCTTCCGGCGCTTGAAACCCAGGAAAGGGCACTTATCGTTAATATTTGTTCCCAGGCTTCGTTAAAAGGCTATGGTGATAGTGGTGCTTATACCATGAGCAAACACGCTTTGCTCGGATATACAAGATCTTTAAGAAAGGAAATGATGAATACCAAGGTAGCAGTATCTGCAATTAACCTTGGGCAAACCTTTTCGACTTCATGGGAAGGTGTTGATGTTGACCCCAACAAATTGATTGACCCGGAAGATGTGGGTAAACTGATTCTTGGCCTTTCAAACCTTAGTCCTCGGAGTGTTGCTGAAGAAATTAACCTCATGCCCCAAGGTGGGGAAGTTAACCCAATGTGAGATATCTCACTATTTTTTCAGAGCTTTTTTCCGTTGTGAAAAATTTGACTTCACTCGTTCTATATCAATAAGCCACTCGGTCATGGATTTTGGAAAGCCATGTTTTTCGATTTGAGTTGGAATCAGATGTTTGATATTGTCTTTGTACTGCTCCACGATGGCTTCAAATTTCTTTGAATCCAATAGGTTACTTTCTATCAATTGCTCATAGCGGGTATCATAATCAGCTTTAAACTCCTCATTCTCATAGAACAGGTTAAACAAATCCGTGATCGGGTTGTCTGTTGAACTGTTGATAAATTTCTGCGGGGGAGAGTTAATTTTGTGTAGTATTGCAAGGTCCAGATCAAATAAAACGAATCGGAATGGAGCGTCATCTACTGAAAATAAGCGAACATTATTATGTGGCCAGTCAATATTACCTATGTATGACTGGTATATCATATAATCGATAAAATTTTCTGTATCAATTTCTTCGTTTAAGTAGTCATAATCTTTTTCATTTATAGCATTAAAAAACTGATCAATACGTTCGAAGTCTCCATCTTTCTTTTCAATAATTCCATCCTTTACAATTTTTGCCAGGGTAATCCTGCTTTTTCCTACATCATAGAGTCGGGACATGCCATTGGCATTCGATTCTGTTCTAAGATTCATTAAACCCAAGAATGAATTGTTCACAAATACTACAGTTTGTTCGGAGTAGGAAAGGTCTAAGTCTAACCCTGCTTCAATTGCCATTTGAGTAAGGCTCATATCCTTCAGTAGTGTAAATTTAAAATCATTTCCTGAGTTTCTGAGCCGAAAGGCTTTGATTTTATCAAGATCATGAAATGGAAGGTTATCAGGGTCTATAAGCTTCCTGCTTGAGTTATCATAGGTTTTATCAAACTTAACCCCGAGAGATTTGAGAGGGAATTTAACACTAAATGTTCCTTTTAATTCAAGCTCTACTAATTCATCTTCAATTAAGACTTTTCCATTTCTGTAAAGATTGAACCGACCTTCTATTTCAACTTCTTCATTTACAGTAGAGTACATATGATCAAATTCCTTTTGATCAACAACGAGGTTTACCACCTTTAAACTGGTCTCAATTGTAGAAGGGCTTAAATTTTCATAATTCTGGACATCGATATTTATTTCTTCATGGTAAATGCTACAACCTGCAATAAGGATAAGAACTAATGCTATAGGTATGTTTTTATACAAACACTTCATCTCAACCTATAAATTAGTCCCAGGTACACTCCATTTTCAGGACTACTGACACTGTAAATATCAGGAGATCTACTTAAAGACCAATTTGTGTACACAGAGAAATTAATATGACTGGTGTAGGAATAAATGAATTTTGTTAAAAGATCGTACCTGATATTTTTGTGCTTACTAAAGAGGTTGAAATCATCAAAGTCCCTGTTATTTTCTAAACCCAGCCCTGCACTAAACCGCCATTTGGCTATGGGGTTTATCCCCAACATAACTGGTATTTGAATTCGGAAATTATGAGAGGTAAAGTTTACCAACTCCATACTTTTCTGCCCTCGGTTATACTTACCAAACAACCCGGTTTCTAAATAAATCAACCGGGTTAAAGACCGGCTAAAGTTAGCACCTGCTCTTAAACCGATAGCGTCATCATTGTATAAGTTTGGTTGAGTGGCAATAAGTTCATTCTGATAGGCATATCCCAAACTGAGCTCAACGCTAAACGAGTTTTGAGCGAATAATTGACCAGTGTTTAAAAAGAAAAGCAGTAATAATAGCTTCTTCATTAGTAGTGCAGTCCGTATCGTATTTTTATCCCAGAATTAATTTTCTAATACTTGATTTATAAAGACTTTGAGAGCTAATTATTGTAGAGATTTATATTAAAATTATTCCTTAAAAACTCGGCGGGCTGGTCAGTATTAAGTGTTACAACTTTATCTAAAATAAGCTAGTTCTCTCTGGTCACAACTGGTACAAAATAGATTTTACTTGGAGTAGCAATAGTTTTGGTTCCAATACTAATTGAGTTAAACCCAACCTGCAAATTCGATAAAGGACCTAAAACAGGGTTTGATGTGTTTCTTTTTCTATTATTAAAATCCTTGCCTACAGTAATTGGGTTTCCGAACTCATCCTCGATACTTTGTTCAGCGAGAGGAATAATACCGATCAAGTCAGTATTAACAACAGGTGTTTCCAGTTTTTCAAAAGAGTTGTCTATTTCAAATGAAAAATCCACCCCAGTATCAGTGTACTTTATATTGTACTCGAAATCAGAATAGCTAACCGCTGAGTTGACATGGTCAGCACCAGGTAAAGCGCCTCCAATATATAGATTGTTGGAAACGAGATTCCCAATTCCATTTGCTGGGCCAAAGTTAACGGGACCATTCGCGTTTGCGAAAATATTATTAAACATCTGATTGTATTCTATCTCTACAGGAATCCCATTATTCGTTTTAATGGTTGAATGAGGCTGTAAGGTGTAAGCTCTTCGGGCTCCTGAACCATTATTCCCAAACTCCTGTATTTTAAAATCGAAGTTACTATCTACAAATAGATTGTGTGCAAAAATAGAACCACCCGAATACACCATTATAGCTCCGTAAGGTTTGTCAATAATGATATTGTTATCAACCAGGGTAGGGCCAACATTAGCTTCCAGGAACAGTGCCGTAGTAGTATTATCACTACCAATCAGGAAGTTTCGGGTTATCCTGGTTCCCTGGTTAGCAAAGTCAATCCAGATGCAATAAGCCTGTGAGGTACTGCTTTGATTAGCAATTACTTTGTGTATGAAGTTATTTTCGATATGTACGTCAGATGCATTCCATATTTTGATTCCCGCAGGTTCATAGCCTCCAAATTCATTTCGATAGTTAATATCTTCGATTCTGTTTCCTTCAATTGTAGTTCTGGAAATTCCTTTCTGCCCTGCAATACCATACTGACCATTTTTAGTAATTACATTATTTCGAATAATATGATCACCAAATTGAGTGATATCGAGAAAGGAGGATTCAGGACCTTCGTTCTCACCGAACATGATGCCAGCCGTTTTAGAATGACTTATTTCAGAGTTCTCAATAATCCATCCTTTTCCCATATTGGAACCTACTGCTCCAACCTGGAGTAGTCTATTGGGATCTGCATCTCCAGTATTTGGAGCCTGCCAGTTTGGTGCTGCATGGAGAAACCGCAATCCATCGAGAGTTATATAATCGACGCCGGTATCAGTGGCAAAGAATATCAACTCTCTTACATTAATCTCAGTAAGCTCTTCGTTTGGATCCTCAATACCAAAGTTAGCATAAATGTTAGTTGTACTTTCTTCAGTAATAGTAAACCATGTGTAGGGAGTATTTCGAACCTCGTTCAAATCCTGTCTCTCGCTTAAGGTGCTATTGTTCAAATACACATCTCCTCTATGATGCCATTGACCATAATTCTGGAAATCACCATTTACTTTAAGCACATAAGGATTGTATCCGTTGAAATAGGAAGTATCTAGCGATATACTCCATAAGCCATCATCAGAACCTTTCCAGGTATCAATTTGCTCTGAGCCTTTGATAAATACAGTTTCGTTTTCACTAGAAGTAAAAGTGATTCTTTTTTCGTCAGAAAGTCCACCAACAGGAGGATTCACATATTCACGATAGGTTCCTTCTCCAATTATGATTGTATCTCCCGGTTTTGCAACTTCAGCGGCTTTAGAGATACTGAGTAGAGGAGATGCTTGTGTTCCTGAATTCAAATCATTGCCTTGTTTGGAAACATAGATTTCTTTTTGATCACTACCAGCACAAGACATTATTAGAATAAAGGAAAGGACGAGTAAAGTGTGGATAGACTTCAAAGCGTTATTACTTGAGATTAAAGAATGAACAAAATAATCTCAAGAATATGGAAAAATTTGCTCAGATATTATGAGAAATTAATTCAGAATAAGATAGGAGATGGTCTTAGTTCTTTTGAGCTATCAACATGATGTTCAAAGGATTTGCATCAAATCTTTTGGAGATAGTAAAACCTGTTTCTGTTACCCAATCGGAGAAATCATCAATAACAGCAGGGAAATCATAGTTCCGCATATGATCAAAGATAAGTTCCTTATCAGAGGCACTGATAGCATCCCAGGTAGTATTTATGATATCAATATATTTTTCAAGGTATTCAGAAATGGTTTCTTCCTTTGATCTGAGGATATCAATCAGGATAATTTTTCCACCTGCCTTAAGTCGGTTAAAACAAGATTTTAAGAAATTTTTCTTTCCTTCATCCTGTAAATGATGGATAGCAAAGCTGCTGTAGATCACATCAAACGACTTATTCTCCTCCAGGATCAAATCCTGCATGGCACCATTCTTTAAGATGACCGGTTGAGCATGATCCCGAAAGTTTTTTCGGGCCAATTCTAAAGCCTGTTCTGACATGTCGTACCCGGTGAAAGAGGAAACTGATAGTCCCTGTAATTGCCTGGAGAGTTGAAAGGCATCACCACATCCACAGTCTAATACATCTATTGGTGGATTTGATTTGGACATCTCACTAAATACTGACGAGGTGTGAAGAGCGAAATCATTATGGAACATATAATTATTCAACGTTATCTGGGTATAGATGCGCCAATTACGTTTGAATATTTCAGTAGAATTATCGTTCACTGGTACTTTTTGAAAAGTTGAGAAAGTGTGGTATTGAAATCTTTTTCCAGGGCTGGAACAAAAGCCCTTCCTGTAAGCATTTCAAATAACTCTGAATATCGTTTGTATACTTCAAGCCTGAAAGAGTCTGGTAAATCAGGTAGTACTTGTCCTTCTAAACCTTGAAAATCATTTTCCATGAGCCACTCACGGAGAAACTCTTTGGAGAGCTGTTTTTGACCTTCATTATTGGCCTGGCGCTCTTCGTATCCTTCCTTGTAAAAGTAGCGGGATGAGTCAGTAGTGTGCACTTCATCAATAAGAGTGAGCTCTCCATTGAATAACCCGAATTCATATTTCGTATCAACGAGAATAAGACCTTGATTAGCAGCAACCTCTGTTCCTCGTGCAAAAAGTTTAAATGCTACCGTTCGGATTTCTTCCCAAAGCTCCTCAGAAACAATTCCTCTGCTCAAAATATCTGCTTCAGATATGTCCTCATCATGACCTTCGGTTGCTTTTGTTGCCGGGGTAAGGATAGGTTTAGCAAACTTTTGATGCTCTTTCATGCCCTCAGGTAATGAAACTCCACACAGCTCTCTTAATCCGGATTTGTATGTTCTCCAGGCATGGCCCGTTAGATAACCTCTGATTACAACCTCTATTGGAACAGGTGAGCACTTTTTTGCTATAGTCACATTAGGATGAGGTACATCAATAATATGTGTCGGAACAATATCAGATACAGTATCAAATGAGAATTGTGCAAGCTGGTTCAGTATCTGTCCCTTGAAGGGTATGGCTTGCCTCATGATAAAGTCGAATGCAGAAATTCGATCAGTTACAACTATCCCGAGCGTATCGGAAGTTAGTTCATAAACCTCTCTGACTTTACCTTTGTATGGTGGTTTGAATTCAGAAAGACTTGTTTCAGTTATACAGTATTCAAGTGCTTCCTGGGTATTAAAACTGGTACTCACTTAGGCATTTACATTTTTGGTGGATCCTCGTTCAACCAAAATCGGGTTTATAGAAGTCTGGAACAACTTGTCATCCGGATTTTTAATGATAGCTGCCAACCTAGCTGTAGCCTGGATACCGATGGTATGCATCTGCTGATCAATCGTTGTAAGATCCAGGTACTTGCTGAGTTTGATATTGTCATAGCCCATCATGGCCAGATCATTTGGTACACTCATTCCAAGTTTTGAAAGAGCGTGAAGAGCACCTAGTGCCTGGGTATCGTTTGCGCAAAATACGGCATCAGGGTATTTACCCATTTTATCGTATTTGTAGATAGACTCAAATCCCGCTTCTTCAGTGAACCCCGCATGCTTTGTAGTATCACCATGAACAAATAGTTCTTTATCGATGTTCATTTTGTAATTCTTGAGCGCATCTTTAAAACCTCTTTCCCTGTCAACAGATGACCTGGTTTTGATAGGAGAGGAAATCATCCCGATATTTTGAAATCCTTTTTTGACCAAATGCTCTCCGGCCATAAATCCACCCTGGTAATCATTAATCATGAAATAGTTGTAAGAGGGGTGAGAGGAATTCACCAATACAACTGGAGCCCTTGTTGATTCAAGATGTTTGTGGATGGTCTCACTAACATCAATTGAAAGTAATATTAGAGCGTCTGCAGTACCACGATCGAAAAAGTTTATTACAGCTTCTTCTGGGTCTTTTGATCCGGTATTGTACAGAATTATGTCAAGATCCATTTTCTTGAGTTCATCCTTAACACCTTTGAGTACCTCATTGAAAAATGGGGTTGTGAATGAAGGGACAGCCACAGCAAGCATTTGAGGTTCTTTACTAGCTAGTTTTCGGGCACTAACTTGCGGACGAAAGTTTAATTCATCAATTGCGGCTTGTACTTTCTTTTTTGTTTCTTCAGATACATTAGGGGAATCATTCAAAACCCTTGAAACCGTAGAAATAGCAACGCCTGCATTTTTGGCTACTTCATAGATCGTGACTTTCTTATTCATAAACTTTACAAGTAAAATTAACTGGCATAAACTCCGAATTTAATTCAGAAATGCAGATCACATAACTAAAAAAATAAGTAGTTCAAGTATAATCAACTTAGAGAGAAGATGTAATTAACTCAGTAAAATTTATTTATTTCTTAAAACAAGGAACTATTTATCTCTTTTTTAGCATTTTAAATGCATGGCACAGTTATTACGTATACCCTATTCATTATTGAGACCTATTTATGAGAGAACTTCATTCCATAAATCAGTGATTGAAGAGATTAACGATATTAATCTCAAGTCTGCATATTCACACTGTAGAGCTATTACCCGTTTTTATGCCAAGACATTTTACATGGCAACGCGTTTCTTACCAAATGAAAAACAAAGAAGCATCTTCGCTATTTACGGGCTTTGCAGGTACCTGGATAACCTGGTAGACGATACAATGGACCTCGCAACAAATGAGCAGATTGCTCTAACCGAGGTTAAAGAAAAACTGGATGTATTTAAGGTAAACCTGGCAAGTATTTATGAAGGTAAAAGATCAAGAAATCCAATCTTGATTGCTTATTCTGATACTGCCCATAAATATAATATTCCAATCGATCTCCCACTACTACTAATACAGGGAGTAGAATCAGATTTAACAAAGAACAGGTATAACAACTTTAATGAATTGTATGATTATTCCTATAAGGTTGCATCTGTTGTAGGTTTAATGACCAGCAAAGTTTTTGGCTACTCCAATAGTAAAGCGCTAGACTACGCTGTTGATCTTGGAATAGCTATGCAGTTAACCAATATTCTTAGAGATGTTGGGGAAGACCTGCAACGAAACCGAATCTATTTGCCAAAAGATGAACTTATCATGTTTGGTATTTCAGAGGAAGACTTGTTTAAAGAAGAAGTTACCGATGAATTCATTGATTTGATGCGCTTCCAGATTAGAAGAGCAAGAGAATACTATGTAAAAGCAGATCTTGGTATTCGAATGCTCAGTAAAGACAGTCGGCTACCTGTGTATTTAGCATGGCATAACTATAGCCGGATTCTGGATAAAATTGAGGAAAATGATTTCGATGTTTTTCGGGAAAGAGCATATCTGACAAACGTAGAAAAGTTTTCGATTATCCCTAAAATTCTGACTAAAATGAGGACAGATAACTAGCCTTTTATAGGTGGAGAATAAGCTACTAATTTGATACTATTGGTGAAAAATCTCTACTATGGCTGATATTAAAAAAGTACTCATTGCAAATCGCGGCGAAATAGCTGTGAGGGTTATTCACACATGTAAAGAACTCGGTATAAAAAGTGTTGCTGTATATTCCAGGCCCGACTCTTCTGCTCCTCATGTTCAATTAGCTGATGAGTCTGTATTTATTGGTGAAGCAGCTTCTTCCGAGAGTTACCTTGTTGTAGATAAAATTATTGCTGCTGCAAAAGAAACAAATGCTGACGCAATTCATCCAGGCTATGGTTTCTTAAGTGAGAATGCCGAGTTTGCGATACGATGCGAAAAGGAAGGAATCATCTTTATTGGTCCAAGCCCTGAGGCTATTCGGCTAATGGGAGATAAGACTTCAGCCCGGGAGCTCGTTACGAAACACGGTATTCCAACACCTCCGGGTTTAAAAAGTACACTTCAAAGTATTGAAGAAGCAGCACAAGTAGCTGATGAAATTGGATTCCCGATTCTTATTAAAGCCTCAGCTGGTGGTGGTGGAAAAGGGATGCGAATTGTTCACCAGAAATCAGAGTTTGAAGCAAGTATTAAAGCTGCGAAATCAGAAGCTAAAAATGCTTTTGGTGATGATAGGGTTTATATAGAAAAGTACCTTGAAGAACCACGCCATATTGAATTTCAGATTATGGCTGATACACATGGCAACACCTTTCATGTGTTTGATAGAGAGTGTTCAGTTCAAAGAAGGCACCAGAAAGTGATTGAAGAAGCTCCCAGCGTTTTATTAACTGATGATCTTCGCGCAAAGATGGCTGAGGCAGCGATAAAAGCAGCAAAATCTTGTGACTATGTTGGTGCAGGTACTATAGAGTTTTTAGTAGATAAGCATAAGAATTTCTACTTCCTTGAAATGAATACCAGGTTACAGGTAGAGCACCCGGTAACAGAAATGATATCCGGTACTGATTTGGTAGCAATGCAAATAGCTGTAGCTGAGGGTAAAGAGCTAACCTTTAAGCAGGAAGATCTTGAAATGAAGGGGCATGCTATTGAATGTAGAATTTATGCCGAAGACCCCGATAATAATTTTTTGCCGAGCACAGGTTTGTTAAAAAAACATAGAATTCCTTCAGGGTCAGGGATTCGGGTTGATGCCGGAGTAGAAGAGGGGCAGTCGGTTACCATTAACTATGACCCTATGATCTCAAAGTTAACAGTTTTTGGTTCTAATCGAGAAGAAGCCAGGAAGAAAATGCTAAGAGCTCTTGATGAATATGAAATCGTTGGATGTAAGACCACAATTCCGTTTTGTACTTTCACGCTAGAGCATGAAGCCTTTATAAGTGGTAAATATGATACCCACTTCGTTCCAAACTATTTCACTGATGTTAAAATGCCTGAACTGCAAAGTGAAGAACTTGTTGCCCTGGTAGGTTCGTTACTCAAGGAAGAAGGTGAAGAAGGTTTTGAAAGTACAGTAACAGTGTCTTCCTCAACCGGCTCTGAATGGTGGAGCAATAGGAGATAGAAGGTAATGGCTTCAACTACCGAACAGCTGTTCCATTCACTTAATAAACTAGATACTGAGCAGCGGAATATTAAAACAGCAGAAATTGACCTGGCAAACTCTTTCGAAATTGTAGAGCTGATAAACAGGGAAGATCAAAAAGTTGCTATCGAAATTGATAAAAAGCTTCCAGAGATAGCCACGGCCGTTGATTTAGTAAGCGAGAGTTTTTCAGTAGGTGGTCGGCTCTTGTATTTCGGAGCAGGAACTAGTGGCAGACTAGGCGTATTAGATGCAGCAGAGTGCCCGCCAACATTTGGAACGCACCCCGAACAGGTACGGGGGTTTATAGCTGGTGGAAAACAAGCCATGTTCAGAGCCCAGGAGGGAGCAGAAGACTCGGAAGAAGTTGGTATTGCCGATCTTGATAAAAGTAAAGCCACTTCACTTGATGTAGTATGTGGGCTTGCTGCAAGTGGCAGGACACCTTATGTGCTTGGGGTTTTAAAAGAGGCGGCAAAAAGGAGGATTAAAACAATTTTTGTAACCACTGTTCCGGAATCACAACTCAATGTAGAAGCAAATATAATTATTGATGTGCCTGTTGGCCCGGAAGTAATTATGGGCAGCACCCGGATGAAAAGTGGTTCTGCTCAAAAAATGATATTAAATATGATTACTACGGGAGCAATGATTCGGCAGGGGAAAGTCTATGAGAATGTTATGGTTGATCTACAGCTTACAAACGAAAAGCTTGTAGAGCGGGCAAAAAGGATTATTTCAACTTTTGGAGATGTTAGTTACGAAAGAGCTACGGAACTGCTGAAACTTTCAGATGGACATGTTAAAACAGCTATTGTAATGGCGATAAATAAACTGGATAAAAAAGAAGCGGTAGAGTTACTCCGCGTAAATGATGGTTTTATAAGAAGAGCACTTCGAGGATATTAGATATGTTAAGGGTTTTATTCAGTATATATGTTTGGACGTATTATGTGCTGTTATTCAGTACTTTTTTTGTTCTTATTCTAGTCACGTTTCTTGCTACTTTTTTGTTTGATAAGTACCGGAGGATTCCTAATAAAGTATTGGCATTCATGGCTTATCTGATGATTCATCCAACACCTTCGTGGAAAATAGAAATGGAAGGAATGGAGAAGTTTGATGCAACCAAGCCCACTATTTTTATTGGTAATCATCAAAGCTTTATGGATATCCCGTTAGCTTATCAACTGCCGTGGAATATGAAATGGGTTGTAAAACAAAGCATGGCTTACATACCTGTAATGGGGTGGTTGGTAAAATTAACAGGGCAGCTCACTATAAATAGAACGAGTAAGTCTGCGTTGAAAAAATTATCAAATTTGGTGAATCCATTAAAAGAACTAGTTCCCGTTATGATATTTCCCGAAGGAACACGTTCTTTAGATGGAGAAATTAAGTCGTTTAAGAATGGTGCGTTTCTTCTTGCGATGGAACATGGATTTAATATTCAGCCAATAGTAATTGATGGGGCCTATAGTGCGTTACCCTCTGGATCGAAATTATTTAATACGAAATGCAGGTTTAAACTTTCAGTATTAGATCATATCGATCCGAAAGGTTTCTCGAATATGAATGAATTGAAAACTTTCGCCAGAGAAGTAATTATAAACGAGCAAAAAAGATTAAAAGATAGTTGAGCCAGAATGGTATAGATAAAGTGATAAGCGATACGCATTATATACATCGTATAATGCTATCAATCATTGTATCTCAACTAATCCTGATTTCCATATTCAGGTTGTGGCCAGAAATGGAGCAAAAGGAAGAAGTTTTTTACTCCTTTGAAAGAGAAGCTTTTATTGTTGAAGAGATGATAATCACGCACCAGGCTAATGCTCCTGCTTCTCCACCAAAACCCCAGGTTCCGATACCAGTACCAAATGACAATGTAATTGAAGAAGAAATTGAGTTTCCTGAGCTTGAAGATTTCATTTCAAGTGATCCGCTTAGTGAAGAGCTTACAACAGGGCAGAGGGGAGATGAAGAGCGTATATCTGGGAATCCGGAACGCCCGCCAAGGGTAATCAAAATATTTGAACCTACATTCCCGGCCGAAGCGAGAAGGGCAGGAGTTAAGGCGATGGTGTTTGTGAACTTTTTAGTTTCGCGTGAAGGATTGGTTAAAGAAGCATACATCTCTGAAATAAGACTGTACGATGAAAAAGGAAAGAATTATGAAGTTGTTCAGGATATTGGATATGGTTTGCTGGAAGCAACAATAGAAGCCGCCTATAAATGGAGGTTCAGACCCGCAAAAGACGAAGATGAATTAGTTGGTGCATATACCCAGAATTCATTTATTTTTGGTTTTTGAACATTGCTAACGGTACCAATTAGTTCTATCTTTGCCGCCTGTTTGAAAACGGAGAGGTGCCGGAGCGGTCGAACGGGCTCGCCTGGAAAGCGTGTGTGCCTCACAAGGGTACCGAGGGTTCGAATCCCTCCCTCTCCGCATTTTCAACTCTGCCTGCCTAAAATGGATCTGACAATTAGTAATAAATTAATTACGAATTCGAGTTTTTATTGATATTTTATCCGCCGTCAAATTGGGGTACGTATTAGTTACGTTATTTTAATTTTGTTTAAGGCGTGCCTTTCATAGGTTACGGGTATAAGAATTCAAGGGTTTATAAACATAAAAACAAATATATAACAGATGCGAAATTTTAAGCTGTTAACGGTTTGTCTTATAGTAGCAGGTACATTTATCGGGTGCGAGGCTCCTAAAAAAGCAGACTTTACAACATCTCATAAGATCGAAGCTCCTTTATTATTCAATAAAGAGTTTCAATTTCTCGGCGGAGGCGATGGCG
The DNA here is from genome assembly GCA_040222185.1 of Balneolaceae bacterium. Classification (GTDB taxonomy): domain Bacteria; phylum Bacteroidota; class Rhodothermia; order Balneolales; family Balneolaceae; genus JAVKDP01. The sequence continues at coordinate 37,537 of JAVKDP010000104.1, forward strand.
CCGAGGTATTAATAGACACTACCAAAAGCGAATTCGATTCGCTTTTTACAATTGTAGGAGCCGGTGACGATTTTGGACTGATAGTCCTCTCAAAAGAAGAAGAATTCGACTTCGGTGATTTAAATGAAGCCATTCCTGAAATCAGTGCTGATCCGGCTAATTTTAGTTCGGAAGTAGGCGAGCTGGAAATTGGAAACTTCTCTTCAGGTGATGGAAATCTGGGTACTGCAAGTTTTCAAGATCTTACAGGCCTCAATCCGGCAGTTGTTCCTGCTGGAACTCCAATTCCAGGTGGATCAACACCAACTCCGGTAAATATTAATGTTGGTTCTAATACTGATTTCTTTGTTAGTGCAACTATTAAGAGGGGAGCAATTGAGATTTCAGTAACTAATAATCTTGGATTTGATATCAGCGCAATTGATATCGACTTAAATTCAGGTGCTTCAGTTGTCGGGAATACTACAATTAACAATGTTAATAACGGCCAAACTACTTCCGATCAGATAGTATTCTCAGATGGAGATGTACTTTCAAACCTGAATGTAGATGTTTCTGTTAGCTGGAATGCACAGAATACTGCTGCTACACCTGGAGACCTGGTAGTAGAAAACATTGTTGGTATCGATCTTGTAGCATCACAAGTAGAAGCTGCTCTGGAAGCACAGGATTTCTCAACAAGCAGTTCATCTACCTTCGATAGCTCAGAATTTACATTCACGGACCCTTCACATTATGTTGAGCTGGAATCCGGTACTATATCTATTGATCCAATTGTAAACGGACTGGATCTGACTATAGAAACATTAATTATTTCATTTCCTGATATAAGACAAGGGCCAAATTACCTTGCTTCAGATAGTTTAGTTATTTCATATGTCAATTCTGGCGGAGTGGATGGAAGAATTCTTCGGTCCAGTACTTCAGTTGAAAAAGTTGTTGATCTTGCAGGATATAGAATATTTGCTCTTGGCAATGAAGTGAACTATAACATTTCAGCAGTTACTGAAAATACCCAGGATGCAGCACCAGGAGATCAAACCAGGGTTATTAACGAAACTCAGGAAATAAGCTCAAGTGTTAGTATTAGCAATCTCGCTATAAAGACTGCTTTTGGAGCTATCGCTTCGCAAACAACATTACTGGGAGATGATGACCCATCAAATGGTGTAGATGTGATTGATCTCTTCAATGAAACTGAAACTGAGTTAACCGAAATCGATGGACTTGAAGATTTATCAGGCCAAATTGATGGTTTAGAGTTTACTCAAACAGCACTTACAATAAATTATACTTCCAATATTGGAGTACCTACCACGATTTATGCTGCCATGTTAGGTATAGATGGGGAAGGAGAGCAAATTTTCTTAAGTGGTACGGCTGCCGAAACTCAGGTTGAAGCTGGAGATCCTATTTCAGGGATATTGAATAATGGTGTCCAGGTTACTCCTGAGCAAATGATCAAGTTTACATTAACTCCTAGTCCTGATGGCTCTACTATTGTGTCTTCAACAGTATTTGATGAGACCAATTCTACGGTTAGCGACTTTTTGAACAACTTGCCTAGCGAGATCAGATTCGTAGGTAAATCGATTGTAAATGAATCAAATGGTGAAGCAACTATATCTACACCTTTAGAGTTTGATCCTTCAATTAGCATTGATTTACCTCTGGCTTTTAGAACAGAAACGGCAGCAACTTTCTCTGATACAACAGAGACAAGTGATTTCGAAGACTTCCCGAAGGGTGAAGATGATACACAGATTGCTGATGGTGAGCTTATTATTTCTTATGAAAACGGGCTTCCACTTGGTTTCGATATCGAATTGATATTTGTTGATTCTCTTGATGCTGAAGTGACTAGTGTTCCTCTTCCAGGAGATGACCTGTTAGAGCTTCTTGCTTCAGAAGTAGATGCAACAACTCGCTTTTCGTCAAACCCATCAACCGGGAATTTAGTAATAGCACTTACAACCGATCAGTTGAATCAGTTATATAGGACACGAAAGGTGATTCTTTCTGCGAACCTTAGGACTACGAATAATGAAGAGGTTAAAATGAGAGCCGAAGACTCCATTATTATAAGCGTTAGTGCCAAGCTGAAAATCGAAACTACAGTAAATTAAGGGAAGCAGAATAATGAAAAATTTAAAAATCATATTTACGATTTGTTTTTGTGTTGCTGCTACTTCCTTGTATGCACAGAGCAGGCACTATAACTCACAAACACTAGGCATGGGAGGAGGAGGAACAGCTTATATCGATGGCTATCACTCAAATTTCCTGAATCCTGCTAACCTGATGCTTAAAAAAGCAAAAAGGCCGAGTACTTCACTTGGTATTTTTGGTGGCTTAGGTGTTAATGTAGGCGGTTCATTAGTAAACCTTGGAGTTTATGATGACTATTTTACTAAAGGTTTAACTCTTGAAGGCCAGGTTAGAGAAGATATGTTAAATGATTGGTTTGGAGCTGGTGTAAATAACACCAGAGACCTGGCTGTAAATCTTGACATAGTTCCACTAGGTTTTTCTAAAAGAGGACGAAAGTCAGCTCTAAGTTTTGCCACAAGAGTGAGGGTTATTGAAGACTTTACAATTAACAGGGGTTTCGCTGAACTAGCTTTTTATGGCCTCGATTCAGATCAATTCGGTTCAGCTGTTCCAGTAAACTTTAATAATACAACGATCTCATACGCAGAGGTTTCAATTGCTTACGCAAGAGAAATTCCGCTTCCTTTACAGGGCTTAGTTGAATCTCTTCCTTTTATAAATGGTGTTAAGCTTTACGCAGGTGTTGCTCCAAAATATATTGTTGGGGTTCAAGCTTCAGAGCTCGATTTCACTTCTACACTTCAAGTAGAGCCAGTAGGACCAACAACTGCGGGTGGAATTACTCAGAATTTTGATTACTCGTTATATGCTTTTGGTGAGCTTTCTGACCAACTAGCGAATTATGCAACTGCAAGACAGTCAAACCCTGATGCAAAATTTGATGATTTTGTGGATTATTCAGGATCTGATAGCGGAACATTAGGTTCAGGCTTTGGAATGGATTTAGGTGTTACTGCTGAAATAGATGTTTCTTTACCAGTACTTGGAATTTTGGGAAAACGACAGGTTTTACGCCTGGCTATGTCGGCTACTGATTTAGGTAGTGTTAAGTTTGACAAATCACCAACCCGAGTTACTGCAAATGGAGAAATTACATTTGATGGTGATGCAGGAGATGATACTTTCGAAGATTACCTGGATAATTTTTCAGATAGTTTACAGAACGATGTATATGGTGATTTTACTTCAGTAGAAGAAGGAGCACGAAAGTATGAATTACCAGGTATGTATAACTTTGGTGCTGCCTTAACACTCGGTAAACTTACTACAACTTTAGACTATGGATTTGGCTTTAACAGTACAGGTGCTAATACAAGAAGAAGTTCTCTAACATTAGGTACAGAGTACAGGTTACTTGGATTTATCCCGTTAAGATTTGGTACTCGTTTAGGTGGGTATTCTTCAACTGTTTATTCCGCCGGATTTGGAGTAGATCTGAAATTCATTGAATTCTCATTCGCTGCACAGAGTGCTTCCAATTCAGGAGAATTGGGAAGTTCCGTAGCAGCGGCATGGAGTGGTTTACTGATCAGATTCTAAAGAATCATATCTTTTTTAAAAGCCCGCTAGAAATAGTGGGCTTTTTTTATGCCTCTAATCTTTGGATATCAAGTTCTTTGTCAAGAGGAGTTCCGTCAATCAGGTATTGACTCATCAGGAAAGAAAGGTAACCACTATACAAAAGACCTTTGGAACCGAGTCCTGAAAATATAAATGCATTATCAAGATCTTTAAGCTTTCCCATTATTGGTTTTCTATTTGGGGTAGAAGCTCTGACTCCCGACCATTGGCTAAGAACTTTGTATCTGCCTTTTAAAGCGGGAAGCACTTTTTCAAATCGTTGAACCAGGTAACTCAATCCTTTTTCATCAATGCCGGAATGTTCGAACGAGTGTTCATAAGTACTGCCAACAACGAAGGTCTTTTTTGAAAGAGAAGTAATATATCCCAATGCTG
>JAVKDP010000105.1:0-37982 GCA_040222185.1 Balneolaceae bacterium
ATCTGATTTCTGTCACTATGTATTCTCGAACCAGTTGGCTAATGGATAGCGACGAATTTCCCCTTCCTTACCCGGAGAAAAAATAGCAAAGTCTTTATGGAATGTGGTCGCCATAGCCTCGGGATTTAATTCATTAAAGGCTCCGTGGACGTACCCTTTTACTATTACGTCTTTTACATTTTCTTCTTCTTCGTCAATTGCAATAACATTGAGGGTTACTGCTGCTATTACAACAAGGATTAGAGAGGTTAGGCCTAGCTTTTTCATGTTGAGAGAATTTGATTAATGGAAACATAAATAAGACGCATTAATATAGAATAAGTTTCTACTAATTAAATAGTATTTAAATTTTTTTTCATTTTATCATATAATAAACCACTCATTGTTCAGAATAAGCTAAATTCTGTATTGAGGCTATTTCCCCAATTCCCTTCCCAGCATATAAAAACCAATTTGGTAGTTCACATATTCCGGCTTTGTGTAAGGTGATAGGCTTGTGTACTTCATATACAAGTTTGCTTTGCTTTTTCTCCTTACCTGCTTTCCTCTGAACATCATCCCACTCTTCCCTTCTTCATTTATTGCTTCTATATATTCCAGTGACAGCATCACTTCACCTTCTACCACCAGGTTGTATTCATTAAGCTCTATTGAGAAGGTTCCTTTTTTCTGTGGGCCATAAATAAGAACATTTTCTTTCAGGTAGTTCTCTCCAACTTCTCCATCTTCAAATTTATATACATTCAATCGATACCTCATGCTGTCAGCTCCGGTAAAATTCACGGTAAAGTGAGCGCTTTCAATCAATGTGGGCTTTTTAAAATTTATGAGTGCCCCTACTTCGGTTCCCAACTCTGTATTTCCATAGCCGATACTTCCTCCCTTCTTCTCAAGCTTATGCCCATATACTTTAAGCTTACCAAGTGACTGAGCACGAACTACAATCTCTTCACCTACGTATATCTTACTCTCTAATTCTACTTCAGGCGTGCTCTTTAGTTCTTTAATTGTGATTCGTTTCGTTTTATAGCCAATGGATGAAAAAGTGACGCTATCTCCTTCTGATTCATATTTAAGTGTGAAATCACCATCAATGGAACTTACCGTACCTGTACTTAACTCAATAATTCCAATATTTACATATGGAACAACATCTCCTGATTCAGCATCTACCACCTTCCCGGTAATTGTAGATTGGGCCAGAAGTGAACTTGAAATAATGAGGGGCAGAAGAAAAGAATAGAGGTACCGCATGAATATCTTGATGAAAGTTTCGTGCAAAGTACCTCTTATCTACAAAAAAGTTTCGAAGCTACCTATTCCTCCGGGATCTTTGAGGCCTGCCAATAGAATTATATTCTTCTTTTTTCTCTTCAAAAAGAGCCCATTGCTCCTTTGAAAGTACTTCTTCAAGTTCCGCTTCCTTGAAAATATTTAGTGCGTCCATTTTTTCGCGAAACTCCTCGTCTCTTGGACTCAACCCCGAATCCATAAGCTCTTTTCTTTTAGCAGCATCCGTATCATGAATTTCTTTAATTCGTTTCATTTGCTCGTCGTTGAATTTAAAATTCTCTTCGAACCATTTTGTCTGCATTTCAACTATCTCTGCAATATCTATTTGCGGGCGTTGACCTTGTCTGCCTTGTGGACGTTCTCTGTTTTGAGCTTGAGCTTCGCTAACAGTTCCTAATGCTAAAAACGTTAGCAAGAAAGATGTAAAAATCATTTTTAAGGTTTTCATTACTCTCTGTTGTAATTTATATGTATCGGTTTCTATTCTTTAGAATGATGTTCGCTTCATTTCTGTGGAGTTAGACGATAGGAGTTCATGAAACTCTCGCTCCTTCATCATAACATGAAAAGACTGGTTCATACCAACAAACCCCGGGTTTATAACAAACTTTTCAATACTCCGGCTGCTTCCTCTATCCTTAGCTTGAAATAATCCAATAAGGAGAACAAGCTATGAGCAACCTGTCCATTACCAATCTTTCGAAGACTTACAATAACGGGGTGAAAGCATTAAATAACCTTTCACTGGAAATTGGTCCGGGAATGTTTGGGCTACTAGGCCCTAATGGCGCTGGGAAATCTACTTTAATGAGAACGATAGCAACTTTACAAGATTCGGATTCTGGTAGTATCCACTTCGATGGTATTGATGTGCTTAAAGACCCAATGAGTTTACGTAAAGTACTTGGTTACTTACCGCAAGAGTTCGGAGTCTATCCAAAAGAATCCGCTGAAAATATGCTCGACTACTTTGCTATCCTGAAAGGTATTTCTTCTAAATCTGATAGAGTAAATATAGTTCAGCAGGTACTCGAAATAACCAATCTTTTTGATGTTCGAAAGAAAAATGTAAGTGATTATTCTGGTGGTATGAGACAACGTTTCGGCATTGCTCAGTTACTATTAAATGACCCTCAATTAATTATTGTTGATGAGCCTACGGCGGGTCTTGATCCTGCTGAGCGTAAACGATTCTTAAATGTACTCAGGGAAGTTGGAACTACAAATACAGTGATTTTCTCCACTCATATTGTGGATGACGTAAAAGAGCTTTGCAATAATATGGCGGTTATTAACCAGGGAGAGGTCTTAATAACTGCAACTCCTGACCAGGCTACCAACGAAGTTTCTGATAAAATCTGGACCCGCAAGATAAGCCACGAACAGAGCCAGGAAATAGAGCAAAACCACCTGGTACTGTCCTCGAACTTCAACAATGATAACTCAATAAATATTCGGGTGTATTCTGACTCTAAACCCTCCCCTGATTTTACCAGGGCCGAGCCAAAATTAGAAGATGTCTACTTCATTGCTTTAAAAACAGCTCAATAATCACTTTTCAAGGATTAAATATGTTTTCTAAAATATTTGCATACGAAATTAAACACTGGCTAAAACAACCTTCGATCTGGGTTTATGCGGCCATCTTCTTTTTATTCGGCTTTGGAGCCATGGCTATATCCGCTGACATTCTTGGAGAAGTTTCGGTTGCCAGAGGAAGCCGGGCTTTTGCAAACTCTTCTTTTAATGTGATATCCCTGTTCTTTGATTTTAACTTATTCATCCTGTTTGTGATTCCGGCATTAATTGGCGGCTCAGTTTTCAGAGACTATAATTCAAATATGTTTATGGTTCTGTACTCCTATCCTGTTCAAAGAAAAGATTATCTGTTTGGTAAATTTCTAAGTTCACTCTTAGTAACTACAGTGATCGTTTTACTAATTGGGTTTGGTTTGTTCATTGGCTCGGTTCTACCAGGGCTTAACCCCGCGCTTGTTGGCAATAATTCAATCTTGATTTATGCCATGCCCTACTTTTTAATTGTTCTTCCCAACCTTCTGATTATAAGTATGATTGTATTCAGTGTAGTTTTGCACTCAAGGAATATCTATGCAGGGTTTATTACAGTGTTGTTGATTTATGTAACAAGGAGAATGATTCTCTTTGTGTTGGGTGGTACGGATAACCAGTTTATTAGCGCGTTAATGGATCCATTTGCACAGATGTCAGCCTTTTACTACATCCGTTACTGGACTCTAGAGCAAGTAAATAGCCTGATCGTACCCATTAACGAAATCATCATCTATAACCGTCTTATTTGGATTGGGTTTGCCTCGGCCATCTTCACATGGAGTTACAAAAAATTTCAGCTTACCCAAAATAATACAAGACTTAGCTTTCGAAAATCCCCAAATGAGCGGCATGATATTAAAAGAGCTAATAATTCAAGCCGATCCAGAATTACTCCTGTACAAACCAGCTATACATTCTTAAGCCATCTACAAACAACATGGAAGATTTCTCATTACGAGTTTAAAGCTATACTGAAGAGTAAAGCTTTCATTTCTCTTTTTATCGGTAGCCTGGTTTTTATGTTTTTCTTGCTAGGCCAGGTTAATCCTCAATACACTACCAGGATACAACCCCTTACCCAGGTGATGCTGCTAATTCCCTCGATGTTTTATTCATTTCTTATTGTTCTCATCACCTTCCTTTACTCGGGAGTTCTGGTTCACAGAGATCGAAATGCCCGGTTAAACCAATTAGTTGATGTAAGCCCGCTACCAACGTGGAGCTTTATGACTTCCAGGTTCTTTACACTTATAAAGATGCAGATTGTATTACTATCGGTAATTGTGATTGTCGGAATTGGTATGCAGATATACCGAGGATACTATGATTTCGAAATCCCTTTATATCTATTCGAGATTTTTGGTATTACGCTAATTACACTCGTAATTTGGGCAGCCATATCTCTATTCGTTCAGACCATTTTACCTAATCAGTTTATTGGGCTAATACTTTTAATAATATTCAGTGTTGGTCTAGGCGGTTTAGAAAAAATTGGCATCAAGCTGGACATCTTTAATTTCAATGCTGCTCCAAGACCTGAATATTCTGATATCAGTGGATATGGAAGTTCACTTGCTCCTTACTTCATTCACAAGCTATACTGGTTCTTTTTTGCAATTATCCTACTCATTGGCTCCCAACTGTTTTGGGTTCGTGGCCTAACACAATCCTTCAGGGAAAGGATTCTAAGAAGCAGCAGGCGATTTAGTAAACCAATTGCTCTCGTTTTTTCATTAGCTCTAATTGGGCTCGTAAGCACTGGCTTTGTGATCTATCAATCGGTTTACCCGGAAAAACCATCCCTTTCAACTGAAGAGCTTGAGCAATATAAAGCAGATGTTGAGCCTCTTTATTCCCCATTTAAATCAGCTGCCCAACCAAGATTGTCAGGGATTTCAATGAATATGAACCTATTCCCTCAAGAGAGAAATTACAACTCTGGTGGAGAGCTTTTGTTCGTGAATAAATCAAGGAAAAGCATTGATACTCTCCTTATAAACTATTCAAAAAAAGAGAATATGACTTACTCCATACCAGAAGCTTACGAAGTAATTTATGCAGATTCGATCCTTGGCTTTGATATTCTTAGGTTGGATATAGCCCTGATCCCAGGTGATTCGATATATATTGGATTTGAAGCATTCAATACTCCAAGTACTTTCTTTAAAACTAATTCTCAAGTAACTAATAACGGAACTTTTCTTTTCTCTGAGTTTCCAATGCTTGGCTATCCTGAATTTGAGATCACAAACAAGGCTAAAAGAGATCAATATGGGTTGCCTCCTCAACCTCAAACTACCTTGCATCCATCCGATAGTTCAGCACTGGTTAATACCTATGTAGGAAATAATGTGGATCTCATGGACTTTGAAGTGACTGTCAGTACTTCAGCAAACCAAATTGCTATCGCATCCGGTCATCTTGAAGAGAAATGGATCGAGGGCAATCGTGCTTATTTTCATTATTCCTCAACAAACAAGATCAGAAATGGTATTGTATTCCAGTCAGGTGAGTTTGAAGTTTTAAGAGATACCTGGAATGATGTAGACCTGGAGATTTACTATCACAAAACACATAATTTTAACCTGGACAGGATGATGGCAGGAATGAAATCTACCCTGGAGTATTCGACCAGGTACTTCGGACCATTCCAGTTTAAACAAATGAGAATAGTCGAATTTCCGACACCTTACGGGAAGTTTGCACAATCCTTTGCTGGCTTGATTCCTTTCTCCGAGTTCGCTGGCTTTATCAGCAAGATTGATACGGTTAGCAAGAACAGGTTCGACAGCCCTTTCAGATTAACATCTCATGAGATGGCACATCAATGGTGGGGGCACCAGGTTGTTCCTGCTGGTGTACTTGGTAGCAGAATAATTTCTGAAGGATTGGCCGAATATACTTCCCTTAAAGTACTGGAAAAAGAATACGGGAAAGAGAAAATGCAAATATATCTGAAGGCATCTCTTGACCAATATTTAAGAGGAAAAGGCCAGGGAAAAAACCCAGAGACTCCTATGATTTACTCTAAAGCAAGCGAAGTACATATTAACTACTCAAAAGCTGCTCTGGCTTATTATAAGATGAGCGAATACATCGGGGAAGGAGCTTTTAATAGCGCTCTTCAAAACTTCTTTCAAACATTCAGCCTTAAAGAAGCCCCCTACTCTACTTCCCTGGACTTAGTTGAATCCATTCGAAGCGTTACGCCAGATTCTCTTCAATACTTAATAACTGACTTGTTTGAAACCGCAACTTTATATGATAACTCAATTCAAAAAACTTCGGTTACTCCCCTTGAAAATGGATTATTCGAAGTACATGTAGATGTCCTGGTCTCAAAATACAGAAGCGGTGAGTTCGGGAAACGAACATTTGATACAGCCAATACGGAGATGTTTGAATATCTAAACGGAGATGAGAAAGTGAGCCTTACTTCTCTTCCTCTACAAGACTATATTGAGATCGGAATATTCGGGGAAAACGGAGAAATACTTTATATGAAAAAACATAAAATCAGTTCTATTCAGAATTCAATTTCCATTTTGCTTAACAAAAAACCATTTGAAGCAGTCATTGACCCTAATAATACTTTGATTGATGCAGATTCTAAAAATAACAGGAGAGGTTTTTAGAAACTAAGAGATGAAGAACTTCCTCAAAAATATCTCCTCAACTAAACTGGAAATCTGGATACATGTTATTCTTTTGATCTCCTACCTGGTTGTAATGGAGTACGGATTAGGTTCAACATTCGACACGTTCAATAAGAATATAATTCGGATGAACTTCCTCTCTGTTCCCCTGATCTTTTATACCAACGCATTTTGGCTAATCCCCAGGTATTTAAAAAAGAGAAAATGGCTGAAGTATTTCCTCTTCCTGATACTTATAGCTCCATTGATAGATATCTTAAGATCTATTATTACTGTAATGGTTTTCAATGATCTTGAAGGAAATGTTCTGATTCGATTCGGACAAGCCTTCTTTAATGACTCCAGCCTGGGTGGTGGGGTCTTCCTGGGCTTTCTCTTCTCATTTGCCTACAGGTTTACAAAAGACTGGGTCATTAATCTCACATTAATTGAAAAACTGGATGCAGAACGGGCGTCTATGGAGCTTGCTTTCTTAAAGTCGCAGGTAGATCCTCATTTTTTGTTTAACACCTTAAACAGCTTGTACTCTGTTGCTTTGGAAGAAAATAGCACAGCTACTGCTGATGGTATTGCCAAACTCGGCACCCTGATGAGATATAACCTCCACGATTCTCAATCAGAATTCATTTCCCTCCGCAAAGAGATAGAATACATTGAAAAATATGTGGATTTACAAAAGCTAAGGACTACTGAAAAAAATACCGTTCATTTTAATGTTGAAATTGATGATGCTCTGCTTGATCAGAAGCAGGTAGTCCCCATGTTGCTAATTCCCCTGGTAGAAAATGCGTTCAAGTATGGTGTAAGCCCAACCGAAGAAACATCTATATCAATTGAGCTTAAAGTGGCTGATGAAAAGCTCGTAATGGATGTAGAGAATACTATTATTCAAAACATAAATCCGGATAACTCAACCGGAGTTGGGGTGAATAATCTGAAAGAACGTCTACAGCTATTATATCCGGACAGACATAGTCTTGACAGCAAAAAGAAAGGAGATACTTTTCAGGCTCATCTAAAACTGGAGTTAGAAGAATGATAACCTGTATTGCAATTGATGATGAACCAAGGGCTCTAAATGTAATTAAGAACCATGTTTCAAAAGTAGATTTCCTCGAACTAAAAGAAAGCTTTGTTGATCCTTTTAAAGCCATCAGCTATCTGAATGAACATTCTGTTGACCTGATTTTTCTTGATATCAACATGCCTGATATTTCCGGGTTCGAATTTTTAAAGCACCTGTCAACCAAGCCCATTTTCATTTTTACAACTGCCCATAGCGAATACGCGATACAAAGCTATGAGGTAGAAGCCATTGACTATCTTTTAAAACCGTTTGACTTCTCCAGATTCCTGCTGGCAGCAACCAAAGCTAAGAACAAGCTCTCAGAAAATGATAGCTCTACAGTATCAAGAGAGTTCTTATTCCTGAATACAGGCCTATCCAAACAAAAAGTACTGGTTGATGATATCCTCTACATGGAAAGCGATGGAAATTATGTGAATTATATTACTAAAAACGGGAAACTGATGATCAGGGCCTCCATTAAAGAAACTCTGAATACTCTCCCTTCTTCTCACTTTGTACAAATTCACCGCTCGTTTATAGTATCTCTTCGTTGGGTTGAGAAAATCCAGGATAATCATGTTTATATCTCGGATAAGGAAATCCCAATCGGGAATACTTATAAGAGTAAACTTTTAAAGTTGATTGATCAGTTTACCGGATGAAATTAGCTTTTCGATTCTGGATTAATTTTCCGAGATTTTTCGAAGTATGATTAAAAGATACATCCTTCCAGTTTTGATTTTCCTTGGCTGTTCTGATACGACGGATAAACAGTTCCCGGATCATTCATCTATTATTAATGAATATTACCAAACTTACCAGGAAAGAAAAGACTTTGACAAGTTCTTGAGTTTCTATGATCAAAACATCATCCTGGAAGATGTAATAAGCGGTGATCGAATTGAAGGGATTGAAGCATTTAAACAACTCTTTGACTGGAACAATCCAAACTTTGTACTAACTGATTCGGTTGCTCTTGTTGTCACCAATCAAATCATAAATAAGAACATGGTTTCAACACAGGGTTATTTTACTCCATTTAACTGGTCAGGAACGTTAACAGAAGCGATGCACTTTTCTACCATATTGGAGCTTAATGAAAAAGGTAAAATCATTAAGCAAACCGATTGGATAAACTATCCTAGTACATTAATCGACTACAAGAATCGAAAAAATTCAAACGACTGGTTAAAATGAAAATATTTAGAGGCATTAGAAAAAAACTAACCAAAAATGGATCGGCATTTGGATACCTGGCTTACGGAACTGGCGAAATTGTACTGGTTGTAATAGGAATTTTGATAGCGGTATCGCTGAACAACTGGAATGAGGAAAACAAAAAGAAAGATGAGCTTAATAGTATCTACTCCATCGTTAAAAAAGACCTCATTAACGATGTTGAAGAAATAAAAGAAATACTGGATCTCTATGACACCAGGAAACACGTCTATAAAAAAGTAATCGGGGATTCTTTAACCCGAACCGATTACGTGTATAACCTTAACTATGTATTCTTGATCCTTGGATATCCTGAAATTTCGTTTGATAAAAGAGGATTCAACCTCTTAGGAGATTTCAAAAGTAGCAGTAATACCATTCAAGATTCATTAGCTACTTCTATTGTCGACTTCTATACCGAGAGGATGCTTGAAATTGAAGTAGACATAGAGTTTAGGGCAAAGGATTTTGACGACAACTACTTTTACTGGAAAAACAATTATCCATGGTGGTCAAGCTATATTACAAGAACCGATGTAACGGGCTTTCTGGATTATGCTCTAACAGATCCGGACTATAAAAACAGGGTCGCCAACTCATATTTCCTGACTTACGATGTTTATATACCCGAACTTGAGCTATTCGTTGAACGAGCCGAAGCCATCATTAATACGATTGAGGAGAGAGAAGAATAGAGCTCATTTTGTAAAGTGTAAATGTCTGTTACTAATCTATATTATTTTAGCTTAAGCGGTCTTTAGAATATATATTGAGCCGTAACTAAGAACTCTTCAAAACTACTAGAATGAAGCTACAACTACGAAAATCAATTTTTCGTCTGGTATTACTTCTTCCAATTCTATTTCACTCTATAGGGGTAAACGCCCAGAGTGACCCCACAGGAAAATCAGCTGCAACCCAAACGTACGCAATAACTAACGCTACGATAGTTCAGGCTCCTGGTAAAGTAATGGAAGCAGGTACAATAGTGATCAAAAACGGTTTGATATCTACCGTTGGTAAAAACGTCACTATACCGGATGATGCAGAAGTAATAGATGGAACAGATATGTTCGTCTATCCCGGGTTTATTGATGGCATGTCTTATACTGCCGCTAAGCGTCCTGAGCCAATGGCCAGGCCGGATAATTTATTCACACCAAATCCCCCAAACGATTATGCCGGGATCACTCCTGAACATACCGTGATCAGCCAGGTAGATATTGGTGAGAAAAGTATCAGTGCTATGAGAAAGCTTGGATTTACCATTTCTCACACTGTTCCTTATGGAAGAATGTTACCAGGTTCTGGTGCCCTTCTTCTTCTATCTGATAAAGATCATGCAGATAAGTTGATTTTAGCAGAAGACGCTTCTATGTATACTCAATTCACAGGAGCTCCAGGTTCTTACCCTGGAAACACGCTAGGTATTATGGCCAAATGGAGAACTCTTTACAGAAATGCGACCTATACCAAGCAACATGCAGAAATGTATGCCAAAGATCCTGCTGGTTTAGAACGCCCTACTCAAGATCGGGTTCTCGGTGCATTCTACCCGGTAATTGCAAAGGAAAAATCAGTGTTTTATAGAACCCCAAGTGCATTACATGCCAGAAGAGCTATGAGAATGCAGAATGATCTTGGGTTTAACCTTGTATTAGGAAACCTGGAAGAAAGTTGGGATTTGGCAGATGCTATCAAACAACATGATGCTAAAGTATTTATGTCCATCAATCTTCCAAAAGAACCTAAGGATAGTGATGATGAGGAAAAAACCGAAGAAGTGGCTCAACTGGAAGCCAGAAGAATGGATTTCTACAACATGTACCTTACTCAATATGCCGGGCTAAATGATGCTGGTATCAAGTTTGGTTTTTCAAGTATGGGAACCTCTGCTAGTAAACTCAAAAACAACTTGAAGCTTATCATTGATAATGGATTAAGTGAAGAAGATGCTCTTGCTGCTTTAACCATCGATGCTGCTGAACTGCTGGGTATAGATGACATCACAGGCACACTGGATGTAGGCAAGCTTGGCAATGCAGTAATTACTACGGGTCCTTACTTCGAGAAAAAAAGCCAGGTTAAGTATGTATTTGTTGACGGAGACAAATATGAGTATGAAACCAAGGAGCCTAAAAAAGATGGCGAAGCTGAGGAAGAAATTTCAGAAGAAGGAATGGCTCAGATTCTTGGATCCTGGAGCTTTGTATTTACTACTCCCCAAGGTGAGCAAACCGGAAAAATGATCTTCGAAAATGAAGGCGATGAAGTTATCGGGATACTACAGAACGATGATGGAACTCCAGATCAGGACATGAATAATATCAGTTTTGTGAATGGCAGCCTGAGCTTTGACTTTAGTTTTGACGGTGGTGGCCAGTCTATCGAAGTGGTAGTTGTAGGAGACGTCACCGGAACCGACTTTGATGGAGAAGCTTCTATTGCCGTATTTAATGTTTCTTTTCCACTAACGGCCACAAAAGACAGCCCAGAATAAGATGAAAGGACTAACTATGAAAAAAATCAATTTAACCATCATCCTTTGCTTCTTTGTAGCCACTTTTGTTCAGGCTCAAGTTGAGAAAGGTGATGTACTTATTAAAAACGCAACGGTAATTACGATTACCAATGGTACACTTGAAAACACAGATGTACTCATAAGAGACGGCAAAATTTCCAAAATTGACCAAAACATTAAGACACCTCGCGGTGTTGAAGAAGTTGATGCCACTGGTAAATTTGTTATGCCGGGAATCATTGATGCTCACTCTCATATTGCAGGAAGCTCAATTAACGAAGGAACCAGCCAGGTTACCTCTGAAGTAAGCATGGAAGATGTGGTAAACCCGTTGGATGTAGCGATCTATCGCGCTCTTGCAGGTGGAGTTACCAGTATTCATTTAATGCACGGTTCAGCAAATGTAATTGGCGGGCAAAATGAAACGCTCAAACTCAGATACGGAAGTACAAACCCGGATGACCTGAGATTCGAAGGCGCTCCTAGAACCATCAAATTTGCACTGGGTGAAAATCCAACACGTGGTGGTAGAGCTCGTGGAATACAGCCGCAAAGTCGTATGGGTGTTGAAGCTATGCTTCGTAACTCGTTTTCTGAAGCTGTGATTTACAAGGAAAAATGGGATGCCTACAGAGCTGACAGAAGCAATCGTAAAGTTGCTCCTGAATACAGTTTAAGAATGGAAACACTTGTAGATATCCTTGAGGGTGAAATACTTGTGCATTGCCACTCTTACCGTGCTGACGAGATCTATATGCTAATGAAGGTATTTGCTGATTTCGGAATTGAGAAACTTACTTTCCAGCATGCCAACGAAGCTTACAAAGTTGCTCCTGAACTCGCTGAGTTTGGTGCTTCCGCTTCCGTTTTCTCTGACTGGTGGGCATATAAACTTGAGGTATACTACTCTACAGCTTACAATGCTGCTATTCTTACCAAGAATGGAGTTAATACTTCTATCAACTCAGATTCAGGTGAATTGATTCGTCACTTATTCCATGAAGCAGCAAAAACGCAAAAATATGGAAACCTTAGTGATGATGAAGCTCTGGCTTTAATCACACTAAACCCAGCCAAACAATTAGGAATCGATGACAGAGTTGGTTCTATCGAAACCGGGAAAGATGGTGATATTGCTATTTTTGATGTACACCCTCTTTCTACTTATGCTATTCCATTAATGACATTTATTGATGGAGTTAAATACTTCGATAAAGAAACCGATGTCAAAGATCAAAGAATCTATATAGACCCTGAATCACCAATAGCCGAGGTTCATATTTTTGATGCTGAGGATCAACACAGATGCATGGAAGGTGCTGACATAGTACACTTCTCTGATCTTTTCAACGATAGCGAGGAATAATCATGAAGAAGTTTTTAACTGTACTAATGACTCTAGCCCTGATTCCAATGCTGTGTTTTGCGCAGTTGGATGATGGTAAAAAAGCCCGGGCAGCCAAATTTGCGCTCACTAATGCTAAGATCTACACGGTTACCAACGGTGTAATTGAAAATGGGACCATTGTTATCAATAATGGGATCATTGAAGCTGTAGGTGCAAATGTTTCTATCCCCGCAGATGCTGAAGTCTTTGACTACGAAGGAAGAGAAATCTACCCTGGTATGATTGATTCAGGTACTCAATTAGGATTGAATGAGATTAGCAGTATTGCAGAAGCAAGAGATTTCCGTGAATTCGGAGATGTTACTCCTCAAATGCAGGCGTTAACAGCTGTAAACCCTAATGCGGTAGCAATTCCTGTTACCCGGGTTAGTGGCGTTACAACGGCGTTAACGGTACCAAGCGGAGGAATCCTTCCGGGTACGGCAGCTACCATTAACCTTTTTGGATATACACCAGATCAAATGTCTGCTGGTTCGAAGGGGGTTGTGATGAGCTTCCCTAACAATCGCAGAGGCAGGCGCCAAAGCCAGGAGCAAGCTGATAAAGCCAAAGAACGTAACTTGAAAACCATGAATGAAACCTGGGACAAGGCTGAACTCTATGCCAAAATCCAGGGATCAGATGACGCTCGTTATTATCCTGAGATGGAGGCTTTAGCGGAAGTAGTAAATGGTGAAATGCTACTCTATATTGAAGTAAATGGTGCAGAAGATATCCTGAGTGCAATTGAATGGGTTCAGGATCGTGGCTACGAGAAAGTAGTTTTCACTGGAGTTCAGGAGGGCTGGCGCGTAGCTGACCAACTTGCTGAATCTGGTATTTCGGTTATTACAGGTCCGGTTCAATCTATTCCTACTCGTCGTTCTGATGCTTACGATGCAGCTTATGCTAATCCTGGCATTATGCAACAAGCAGGAGTTACGGTTGCTTTAAGAACTAACGATACCGAAAACTCAAGGAACCTTCCTTATCATGCTGGTTTTGCAGCTGCTCATGGAATGGGACGTGAAGAAGCACTCAAAGCGATTACTATCAATGCTGCTACAGTAATGGGTATTGAAGATCAGATTGGTTCAATCGAAGTTGGAAAAAAGGCGAACCTGTTCGTTTCAACTGGTGATCCATTCGAAACTTCTACTGTAATACTAGATGTGTTTATTGATGGATACCTTATCCCAATGACAAGCAGGCAGCTTGAATTGTATGATGAGTTCCTTGACAGAACACCAGGTCTGAACAAAACCAAAACAATTACAGATGGTTAATTAATAAGGTTCAGATCGAACATTTTAAAGGCGATTCTCATTTAAGGATCGCCTTTTTTATTGAATTACGATCCATCTAGCTATATAGCTCCTTCACTACACTCTTAACCCTTTCCAACTCCTTATCCCCGATTTCAAAATGAAAGGTCGCACGAAGCGTTTTAGGACCGAATGGAACCATCCTGACACCATGTTCCTCTAATTTTGCAACTGCTGTGTCTGCTGTTTCATGCTTTAAATCAAAAATCAGGATATTGGTTTCAACAGAATTCATATCAATTGAAAGTTTAGTACAGCCCGAGATCACTTCGGCTAGTTCTTTAGCCCTTCGGTGATCATCTTTCATCAATGGCCAGTGAGTTTCTAATGCGTAATCTGCGGCGGCGGCAAGCAGGCCAATTTGGCGCATCCCTCCTCCCCACATTTTTCTAAACCGACGAGCTTTGGCAATTCTTTTTTTGTTGGATAGAAGCATTGAACCTACTGGTGCTCCTAATCCCTTACTAAAACACACTGAAATGGTATCTGCAATTTTTCCAAAAAAAGATGCTTCTATTCCTGTAGTAGTGATAGCGTTCCAAATCCGAGCTGCATCAACATGAACAAATAAACCATTCTGATCAGCAAACTCTCTAATTTCCTTTAACTCGGTTTTAGTATAACAGGCTCCTCCGCCTTTATTGGTGCTGTTTTCAAGACAAACTACTTTTGTAATTGCTTCCCAATCAAAAGCCCCACGGATTTTATTCTCCAGATGTTCAACTCCGAGCTTCCCTTTTATTCCTTGTAGAGGGTGAATCTGTATTCCGGATAAAAAAGCAGCTGCACCGGTTTCATAATTAAATACATGCCCTTTTTCATCAATCAGTATTTCATCTCCGGGCTCTGTCAATACTTTGAGCCCCAGTTGATTACTCATCGTGCCACTAGGAACAAATAAACCTGCTTCCATTCCAAAAAGCCTGGCCACCTTTTCCTGGAAAGCATTTACTGTTGGGTCTTCTGCAAATACATCGTCCCCTACTTCTGCTTGGTTCATAGCTTCCAACATACCAGAAGTTGGTCTGGTAACTGTATCACTTCGTAAATCTATCATCTTTAGGCTTTGCTTTTTCATAGGGATAGAATATACTCAATCAATATTGAGTAGAAATCAAAAAATCTGTTTTGGAACATCTTTATAAAACTGCAATCGTTCAACATCCTCCAGTGTATTTAAACCTTGCTGAAAGTATTGTTTTAGCAAAAAAGTATATCACCGAGGCCGCCGACAATGGAGCACGTCTGATTGTTTTTCCTGAGACCTGGTTGCCGGGTTATCCTGTCTGGTTAGATTATGCACCTGAAGCCGGGGTTTGGGATCATCCTCCCGCAAAAGCATTGTTCCGGCTTTTATTCCAAAACTCAATTTCTATTGATGATGAACATTTCAAAAGCCTTCAGAATAGTGCTGTGGAGAAAGACTGCATCATCATCATGGGAGCTCACGAGAAAGTGGGCCGGACTTTGTACAATACTATTTTCTATTTCATGCCAGATGGTACTTATGAGGTACATCAAAAGCTTATGCCAACGTACACCGAACGCCTTATCTGGGGCATGGGTGATGGGAGCACTCTTTCAACCATAAAAGATGGAGATGTTGAAATTGGTGGGCTTGTTTGTTGGGAGCATTGGATGCCACTTGCAAGGGCCGCTATGCATCAGTTAGGTGAGCATATTCATATTGCTCAATGGCCTATGGTAAAAGACCTTCATCAAATAGCGAGCCGGCAATATGCGTTTGAAGCACAGTGCTTTGTACTCGCTGCAGGATGTACACTTACCAAGCAGCAAATGCTGGATGGAATTAAAACGGTGATCAACTCGGAAGAAGATCAGTTGGCGCTTGAGCTTTTAGAAAGTATTCCGGTTTCGCCAGACACTTATGTTTTAAGAGGTGGAAGCTCTGTCATTAAACCTGATATCGAATATTTAGTAGAACCACTCCAGGAAATTTCAAAGATTATCTACTCCGAACTTGATTTATCAAAACTCAGTGAAGGAAATCTCTTCCTCGATACGAACGGGCACTATTCCCGACCCGATGTCTTTGAGCTCAAAGTAGATACCCGTTCTAAACAGAATGTAACTTTTGAAAACGAATAAATACGATATCATTATAGCCGGAGGAGGACTTTCAGGTCTTTCTCTTGCCTGGTATCTCTTAAAAGGCGGGTATAAAGGCGAGGTCTTGATTGTAGACTCCACTTTTGCACCTGGTAATACCAAAACCTGGGCTTTTTGGTTTAAAGGAAAACCTCCTTTTAATGAAATTGTTTATAAAACCTGGAGAAAAACCTTCTTTTCATCCCAGGGCTATGACTCCTTTTTGTATATGAATGAGTACTCCTATCATTGTATCAGGGAAAGTGATTTCAAAGAGCACATACTTACAGAGATAAAGAAGAAGCCAAACTTTCATCTGCTGGAAGAAGGAATCCTGGATGTATCCTCAAATAAGAAAAAGGCTGTCCTGATAACAAAGTCGAGCGACTCCTATATTGCAGACTATATTTTCCAGAGTATATTCAAGCCTCCACTCTTCAAAAAGAAGGATTTGAAGTACCCGTTGATTCAGCACTTTTATGGAATTGAGATCAAAACACGTGATCCCATATTCGATTCGGGCACTTTTACAATCATGGATTTTGATGAGTCTTTTACAGAAGCTCCAGCTTTTATGTATGTGCTACCTTTCCGGGAAGACAAAGCGCTACTTGAGTTCACCGTTTTTTCAAAAAAAACATTGAAGAAAAAGGAATACCGCAAAAAAATAAAAGCGTATTTATTCGAGAAGTTTGGTCTTCAAAAAGAGGACTATAAAATCAAAAGGCGGGAATATGGAGAGATTCCCATGGATGACCGCCCATATATCCCTTTCTATAAAAATAAAATCCTGAATATTGGAACCGTTGGAGGGTTAACCAAGCCTAGTACCGGATATACATTTACAAGAGTCCAGGAGTACAGTAAAAAACTGGCTCAAAGTATTATAGATGGTAAAGAGCCTGTGCTCCCAACAAAATCGAAAGCCAGGTACAGGTATTATGATTTATTGTTACTCCATGTGCTTTCAAGTTCTACAGAAGAAAGTCTCAACGTATTTAAGGACTTGTTTCAAAAGCACTCAATTGACACTATTTTTGACTTTCTTTCCGAAGAAACCAATGTGATACAGGACTTTAAAATTATGAATAGCGTCAAAGCGTCCCCATTTCTAAAAGCAATTGTTAAGAATATCAAGAATGACTGAAAAAGGAACACTTAAAGAAGTAGCCGGATTATTTTTCAAATTGGGATGTATTGCATTTGGTGGCCCTGCTGCTCACGTGGCTATGATGGAGGAAGAAGTGGTTACCAAAAAAAAGTGGATGGACCGACAGCATTTTCTTGATTTAATGGGAGCTACTAATCTCATTCCCGGGCCTAATTCAACAGAAATGACTATGCATTGCGGGCATGAGCGAGCGGGTATTCCAGGACTCTTTGTAGCAGGAGCCTGTTTCATTTTTCCGGCGGTATTAATAACTGGTTTCCTGGCTTACCTATATGTTGAATTTGGTTCGTTGCCTGCGGTAGAGCCTTTTATTTTTGGAATAAAGCCAGCTGTATTAGCTATTATTGGAGGCGCAGTACTCAAGCTGGGAAAAAAAGCTCTGAAGGGATGGGAATTAGGAATTCTTGGAGCCTTAGTGCTTGCGGCAAGCCTCCTGGGAGTTAATGAAATCCTTGCTTTGCTGGGAGCAGGAATTCTAGGCGCTCTTTACTTCAGCACTAAATCAAAACTAGGAACAGGTGCTGCAAGCTTCGCTCCTATCCTGGCGTTCCAGGGACTTTCAAGTTCAGTTTCAATTATCTCAGCAACCAATGTATTCTGGGTATTCCTGAAAGTTGGAGCTGTTTTATATGGTAGCGGGTATGTGCTCTTCGCTTATTTAGATGCCGAATTAGTTGCAAACGGCTGGCTATCCAGGTTAGAACTTATTGATGCCATTGCCGCAGGTCAATTTACTCCAGGGCCCGTTCTTTCAACAGCTACTTTTATTGGGTATCAAATTGCAGGATGGCAAGGTGCTTTGGCAGCAACTGCAGGGATCTTCCTTCCCTCTTTTCTTTTTGTACTTATCCTGAATCCATGGGTTCCAAAAATGAGGCAATCGAAAGTACTTGGTTTTTTCCTTGATTCAGTAAACATAGCTGCTGTTGCCGTAATGCTTGCTGTCCTATTCGTAATGAGTGTAGATACTCTAGTAAACTGGCAAGCTGGAGTAATTGCTGTACTTGGAGCCTTTTTTACTTTTGGGCCAAAGAAATTAAATGCTATGTGGATTGTGGGAGGAGGATCAGTACTAGGGTATTTGTTAAACCTGATTTAAACTGAATACTTGAGCTATTATATAACTTAACATTGTGGTAACATAAGTGACTGGTTCATATGCTTAATTTACCGACGATCAGCACGTTACTTATTTTTTATTTTTTACTATGGAATTCGGATTTATCGAGCTTTTAAATCTTTTGGGGTCATTGGGCTTTTTCATCTACGGGATGAAGTTAATGAGCGAAAGTATCCAGAAAGTAGCCGGCTCAAAAATGCGCCAGATATTGGGCGCGATGACTTCAAATCGGTTTAAAGCCGTTTTCACAGGCTTTGTATTAACCAGTCTTGTTCAGTCTTCTTCAGCCACAACCGTACTTGTTGTAAGTTTTGTAAATGCAGGGCTTCTCTCTCTTATTGAATCGATCGGGGTAATTATGGGTGCCAACATTGGTACTACCATAACTGCCTGGCTTATCTCCATTGTGGGCTTTAAAGTTAAAATTGCGAATTATGCACTGCCAATAATAGCTATTGGTTTCCCCTTATTGTTTGTTAGCAGAAACAAGCTGAAATCATGGGGAGAGGTTTTAATTGGTTTTGCCCTTCTTTTTATTGGCCTTGCTTACCTCAAAGATTCTGTACCTGATTTAAAATCGAATCCTGAAGTCCTTGAATTCATATCTGCCTACACAGATTTGGGCTTTTTGTCCATTTTACTTTTTGTTGGAATAGGTACAATTGTGACACTGGTAGTACAGTCATCAAGTGCTGCAATGGCATTAACGCTGGTTGCTGCAAATAATGGCTGGGTTCCTTTTGAACTGGCAGCTGCTATGGTTTTAGGAGAGAATATTGGTACCACTATAACAGCAAACCTCGCAGCACTGGTTGCCAATGTTCATGCAAAAAGAGCGGCAGCAGCCCACTTCATTTTTAATATGTTTGGAGTAATCTGGATCATACTTCTGATGTCTTTCTTCCTGAATGGCATCGACTCTTATATGCAAAATAATTATGGAATGTCACCATTCAATGATCCTGAAGCTATTCCAATTGGTTTATCCATTTTCCATACTTCATTCAATATTATCAATACACTTGTACTAATATTCTTTGTTAGTTTTATTGCAAAAACTGTTGTTCGTATGCTTCCTTCAAAAGGAGATGATGAAGAGTTTTCATTGGAATTTATTGGCACAGGGATGATGGGAACTGGAGAACTTTCGATCGAAGAGGCAACAAAAGAGGTAGCCAAGTTTGGTGAAATAACAAGTCGGATGTCCGGCTTCTTTAGAGAACTTATAGTGGCGGATAAACCAAAGAAGCAGAATAAGCTACTCGCCAAAATAAAGAAGTACGAGGAAATCACAGATCATATTGAAAGCGAGGTCTCTACCTACCTTACAAAAGTGTCCCAGGAACAACTTAGCAATGAAGCTACCCAGAAAGTTGCGCGCCTTTTAAGTATCTCAAACGACCTTGAACGAATTGGCGATATCATCTTCCAAATGTCAATGGATTACGGTGGAATGATTGACGACAACATTTCTTTCAGCAAGAAGCAATTAGCAAGTATTAACGAAATGCTGGATGCCATAGATGATGCTTTTGCAGTTATGAATAATAACTTGAACGAAGACTATAAGAACGTAACTATTGCAGAAGCTTTTGATAAAGAAACTGTTATTAATAACGCCAAATATAGACTCCGTAAAAAGCATCTTAAGAAAATGGAAGACAATGAGTATGATGTGAGAAGCGGATCCATATACAAGGATTTCTTCTATTCTTGTGAAAGAGTAGGTGATCACATTATAAATGTTACTGAAGCTATCACAGGCGAAAAAGAAAAAGAATTCGCTGAAGAAGAAGAATAAACTTCTCCCCCATTTTACCTGATTTAAGCCTCGCAACTTGTGAGGCTTTTTTTGTTTGTAACCCCGTCTTTATCAAAAATTCATAGTAGCATATTACCATGTGTTTAGAAGGTTCTGAAACTAACCCCAAATACAATAGAGGTTATTATGAAAGCGATCATTCTTTACATGAGTAATCATGGTACAACCGAAAAAGTAGTTCAGAAACTCAATTCGATCATCGGGTACAACAAATGTAAAATTGTAAACCTTGGAGAAGACACTCCTCCTCCTTTGGATGAATTTGACACTGTAATAATCGGAGGCTCTATTCACAAAGGGATAATTCAGAAAGACGTTCAAGCCTACTGCCAGGAAAATCTAACTGAGCTGCTTTCAAAAAGAGTAGGCCTGTTTATTTGCTTTATGGATCATAACCATTACCAGGAGGAGTTTAATAATTCATTTCCTAACGAGTTAATTGAACATGCCATAGTAGAGGGTAAATTTGGTGGAGAATTCATCTTTGAAAAGATGAACATATTCGAGAAACTGACTGTGCGTTTTTTAAAAAACCAAAAGGAAAGTATTTCAAGAATTAACTACCAGGCCATTAATCATTTTGCTATAATGATAGCTGGTTAAAACAGTTATCATGTTGAAAAATGGACTTAAATACTATACACATTTTGAATGGTGATGCTCTGCTACACCAATTACCGGATCATATTCCCGGAGAGCGAATTGTAACCAAAGAATGCCTGGTTGACGGGGATGTAAGTGGAGAAACACTTGATGACCTTTTCCAGACACGAGCTTCATTTATTGCTAAAAACTATAGTGGTAATACAGAAGAGGATTACTTCGAAGAAGTAGTTCCAATGTTTGCTAAAATGCTCCTTATTGAAAAGGGTTCGGAAGTAAATCTTTGGTTTGAAGACGACCTCTTTTGTCAGGTAAATTTATGGTTTGTTTGTAGTCTTTTGGTTGATAAAGCAGATATTTGTGACATTTTTCTCGTTCGTCCAGAAGTACATTCCAAATATGGTTTTGGTGGAATAGCACCTGAAAAATTGCCCTTACTCCTCGAGAATAGAATTCCTATATCTGAAGCTCACATCTCTCTTTTTGCTCGATTATGGAAAAGTTACCAGGAAAATGATCTCGAAGCTATGAATGATATGGCTAAAGAATTAAATCCTACATTCCCATTTATTCTAGACGCAGTTCAGGCTCATACAGATCGTGTAACTAATAACAAGCCAGAGAAAATTATTAAGGAGATCATAGAAGAAAATGACTCTGCTACCTTTGGTGAAGTTTTTCAAAAGTTTAATGAACAGGCTTTTATCTATGGCTTCGGTGATTTACAAGTCAAAAGAATTTATGATTCGATGAAGAAATAAAATTCTAATTTTATACCGATCGGTATATTTATATATTTACTGAATATTAACATATCTCAGTTAGATCAAAGACACCAATAATTATATCATAAAAACAGTAGCCCCTATCTTTAATAAGAAAGGCTATGCTGGTACTAGTTTGTCTGATTTAACCGAAGCTACAGGTTTAACCAAAGGTGCCATTTATGGCAACTTTAAAAACAAAGAGGCCCTTGCAGTAGAGGCCTTCAAGTTCAACGTTCGTGCTATCATGAATGAGATATCAATTCAGACAAATAAAGAAAAACGAGCTATTGACAAGCTTTATGCTATTACCAATTATTATCGTGGATACTATGATTTAACCAAGATTTCAGGCGGTTGCCCTATTTTAAATGTAGGTGCTGATACCAAACATATTAATCCTGTCCTATTCAGGTTAGTTAAGAGTATTGCAAGGAAACTTGAGGGTAGCATAGCTGAAATCATTTCTAAAGGTATCAAGAATGGCGAGTTCAGAAATGACCTGGATGCAAAGAAATCAGCCCGGAATATTTACTCGATGATGGAAGGCAGTGTATTCATGGCCAGTACTCATGATAATCGCATATATCTCATTAATATGATGGATCACATTGATGAAATGATCAGGTTTAAAATGTTAGCATAAAAAAATTTAAACAATAATATGCCGATCGGTATAAATTATACATTATGGAAAAAATACTTACTTCAAAAACCAAAGTGCGGTTCCAGGATTGCGACCCTTTTAATCATCTCAATAATTCTAAATACATTGACTATATGATGAATGCCAGGGAAGACCACCTGATCAAGCATTATGATTTAAATGTGTACGACGAAGCAAAAAATAAAGGAATAAGCTGGGTGGTTGGTAGTAATCAGCTTCTATATGTGAGCCCTGCTACGAACATGGAAACTGTTCTCATAGAAACTCAGCTGATTAAATACTCAGCTAAAAACCTGACCGTCGAAATGACGATGTGGGATGAGCAAAGAAAACGACTGAAAGCTTTACTATGGTCAACCTTTGTTCATTTCAATTTAAAAGAGAAAAAAGCACATTCTCACAATCCAGAATTCCTGGACTTATTTGAGAAAGTAGTACTTCCGGTTGAGCAAACAACTTTTGATGCACGAAGCAGGTTTTTAGCAGTACAATATGCCAGAGCATCCTAGCGTCCCCTATTTATGCTTTCGTTTGTTATAATGTTGTATCAAACTGTTTTGGTAGATTCTGTATAAACACACAGATCATCCTGAACTTGTTTCTCCGAAGGAGTCCTTTGGACAGGATCTTAAGATGTGGCTTTGAAAAGCTAAAATGGGCCTGAGATAGTTCGTAAGATCCCGAAACGAGTTCGGGATGACTTTTTAATAAATATCAAAAACTACCATGGCATATAACGAATTCCTGGCAGACAGAGTAAGAACAGTACTCTGTAAAAGATCAGTAGACTTCGAAGAAAAGAGAATGTTTGGAGGATTATGCATACTCGTTGACGATAAAATGTGTATGGGAATTATTAATGATGAGCTCATGGCTCGCGTTGGCGAAGAAACCGAACAAAAGATACAACACAAAGAAGGTGTTCGACCTATGGATTTTACTGGACGCAGGATGAAAGGCTATGCATATGTTGGTCAATCGGGCTTAGACCGAGAAGATGACCTTGAGTTTTGGGTTGATTTGTGCCTCGAGTTTAACCCTCTGGCTAAAGCGAGTAAGAAAAAGAAAAAAAAGAAGTAGAAGTTTTGAATCCTTTTTAACTTCTTGTCATCTACTGGATGAACATTAATTAAATCATCTTAGCTATGAGTACAAATAATGCCTGTGTATGTACAAACTGTAGTTGCTCAAACTGCGACTGCGTAGAATGTAAAGCGAATAATTGCTCCTGTGAAATATGCAATTGTGATAATTGCGAAAGCTGCTGTAGCTAACTATGCCTCAAGAAACATTAGATATCTGGGACTCCTTTAGAGAAACTCTTTTTTTCTTCATCCTCAAAAGGGTCAAAGATGAAGATATATCCAAGGATATCCTGCAAGAAGTTTTTATCAAGATTCACCTAAACCTTCACCAACTTAAAGATCAAACAAAAGTAAAAGCCTGGGCTTACCAGATAACCAGGAACCAAATTGCTGAATATTTCAACAAGACAAAGAATACGGTTGCTCTTAACGAGTTTAATGAAGAACAACTAGCCGAAGACTACGATCACAGTGAAATTGAATTCTGTTGTTTTGAAAACCTGATTGATGAACTCCCGGAAAAATACGGTGAAGTGCTAACGCTTATCAATTTGGAAGGAAAACAACAAAAAGAAGCAGCAAGACAACTTCATCTTTCCCTTTCTAATGTTAAGACCAGAGTTCACAGAGCAAAAGAAATGCTTAAACAGAAATTTGTAGACTGCTGCAAATTCACTTTAAATGAAAGGGGGTTGTTAGTAGGCGAACAAAACTGCCACCGATGCAGTTGTGCTAATTGCTAAACAAGTATTGCGAAAGGAATGCTACGACTGCAGTTTCTGCTCTTAACCTGTTTTTTCCAAGAGAAATAAATTCCCCTCCCTTCTCTTTATTCAGCTCTACCTCTCTTTTTGAAAAACCACCTTCTGGACCAACCATGAGAACTGTCTGAGAACCAATTAGTTCTTTAGGCTGATTAGATATCTCTATCTGTTCATGAGCCATTACAAAGCCTGAGTTGGCATATGAACTGAATACCTGATCTAATGAATCCAATAGCACAAGTTTAGGCAACCAAAACCTCCCACTTTGTTTGAATGCACTTAGAATGATTGTTTTTAAGCGTTCTTCCTTACTGTTATTTCGCTCAGAATGATCCGAATTGAATAAGCAAATTTCAGATGCTCCCAGTTCAACTGCCTTTTCAACAGCAAACTCCAGCCTGTCTCTTTTTTTAAGTAGCCCCAGGGCTAATATTTTCCTGGCCGCAGGTGCAGGCTCTTCTCTTTTCTTCTGAATATTACCAACCACCGACTGTTTACTCATCTCCCTTATTACAACATCAAACCTGGACCCTTCACCATCCGCAACAAGGATGGTATCTCCAACCTTATGACGGAGTACTTTACTGATATGGGTCGCTTCCTGACCTTTAATCTCAACTGAAATACCGTCCTTAAAATCAGGTTTAGAAGCGTAGAAAATGTTATTCATTGTATAGTTTTATTCTGCCCAAAAGTAGCATATCTGCTCTTTGATCTGAAATTTTTATTCTTCCAGGAACAGTCATCCCGAATCTTGTACTGAACTCGATTCAGTATCATTTCGGGATCTTTGTGAAAGCTTTGCAAAAAGAAGTGCCTTTAAATTTCATTAAAACCAATGCGTAAGATCCTGTCCACAGGACTCCTTTGGAGAAACAAGTTCAGGATGACCTTACTTAAAAACTACGAAGATAGCTTAAAAGGAGCTTTCAGGTAAGCTCCCGGTTCAAAAGCTGTCTTGCCGGTCTTAAACATCAGAGTTAGGTAAGGCTCGCACATTCTACAATTATTACTGCAATAATCTTCAGCTTGAAGCTCAGAAACCTTACTAATCCCCTTACTCTCAGCATACTCTTTAATCTCTTCAAAGGTTTTTGAATGGCAGATGCATCTATTTACCATCAGGGGAGTCATGATTGTTTGAAATGTTTGCCCAGTTTTAATCCCTGACCCTGATAGTTACTATCAATTTCAGTTCCGTAAATAAAATCTGGTATCTCCGTATTTGGCTCAAATTGCATACTAAAAAGAGTCTGACCATCTTCGATCATGAATGGAACATCATGGGAACGAACTTCCAGAACCGCGCGTGCTCCTTTGTCGTCTACACTGCCGCCGAACCCGCTATCAAAAAAACCAGCATAGTGAGTCCTCAATTCACCTGAGCCAGTATCATATGCCATCATTTCACATGCGAGATGTGCAGGAACACGAATTCGCTCCTTGGAAGCAAAAATATAGAACGCCTCTGGCTCAAGGATAAACTGTGAATCGGAACTGGCATAAATCGGCTCCCAAAACTCATCTACTTCATAATGATTGATATTTTCCAGGTCGATATAATTCACATGCTTTTTGCCTTTGTAGCCAATAATCTCTCCCTTTTTACCTTTAAGCTGAACACTCATGAACAGACCTTTATTGATCTTGATCTGATCCATTGAAACAGGTTTCACATTCTCGTCGAAAAGCAGAGGATCAGTTGCATGAATTCTTAATAAATCCTGGTCAGGTACTACCTCGAAACCATGTCGGATTCTAAGCTGGTTTAATCTTTGCCCTGTTCTAACTTTGATAGAAAAGGATTTGGGAACTACTTCCAGGTATAAATTCCCCTGGTAACCCGGTGCTACTTCCTCAAAACGATGCGAGTAATCTGTAATAACCCTGGTAAAAACGTCCAGCCTTCCTGTTGAACTCTTTGGATTTGCCTTAGCTGACAAGTTTACTAGCGAATGAAGCTGTACCTCTCCACTTTCAGGGGTTCCATTGGTATAACCCTGTTGAATGGAGTAATGCGATTTGGGAAGTTTCAGTTTCTCCAATAATGGAATGATATATACGCAATTCTCTTCTAGAACTGCTCCATCTTTCAATGAGAAAGAATACTGTTCGAGCTTTTCAATCTTTTCCTCTACCGTCTCATTTTCAGGCAGGAAACTACACCGTACTCTATAAGCCACTTCACCCAGCCGGAGATCAAGTGAGTTAGGCTGAAACTGATTATCCAGAATCGGGTAGTCCGAATGTGAATCCAGGATTCCAAGGTCTCTTAAAACCTTTAGTTTCTGGACAGGAATAACTCCTTTGGTGCGTAAGTGAACTTCTTTGGAGGTCGTAGTCATTGATAAGGTGTCTTCGATTTGCTGGAAGATACTAAGCCTGCAACTTTAGGCAAATTGTTAAGTCGGAAGTAATCAGTTTTACTCTTTTAATTGGCCCAATTGAGAGTTGTACTTTATCTATAAATCTAATTTCTTAGAATACGCATAACTGAGTATAGACCTAATTGAAATAAAATTAAAACTAAACACTTCTGTTTTGGAAAATCATACTGTGACTAAAAGACCGATGCTTCCCAGTGAACGAATTGTTCAGATTTGCCTTTTCCTGTTTGCAGCCATTTCCCTTTTTGGAGGGGTACTACAAATGTATCTAGGGCAACCTGATACTTCGCCTCGCCTGGATAACATTCATCGATTTATGGCTGGTGTTTACCTTGCATGTGGCTTCATATCCCTTTGGGCCGGGGTAACTATCAGAGATCAGAAAACATTGGTTTACCTGATTGCACTTGGGGCTCTTTTGGGAGGAATAGGTAGACTTATTTCAATGAGCATAGTTGGACTTCCCGAACCCCATTCATTGTGGTTGGCCTATGTAGGTTCTGAGTTGATTGTGCCTTTGGTTATCGTAATTGCCCAGGGAGTTACTAATAAAAGGTTAAAAGAATTTGGGTAATTGTATACAAATTAAAGAATCTACTCTCGTATCAAATAGAACAAATTCACGAGTCATACAATTATATCTCTCATCGAAGAACTATAACATAAAATAAGATGTTTTCCGTGATAGCCAGTGAAGGTGACTAACTACTAACAACGGAAAATGACTATTCGGAATATCGACCGCATTATTGAAATGGCCTGGGATGACCATGTCCCTTTTGAAGCAATTGAACATCAATTTGGCATTCCTGAAAAAGAAGTTATTCGTATCATGAGAAATGAATTAAAACAGAATTCATTTAAACTATGGAGAGCACGGGTAACTAGTAGTGTGAGTAAAAAGCATCCCAAAAAGCAATACTCGCATATAACCTATGAATACTTATAACCCTTTCCCTACCAGTATAGCTGATATTGAAGCCAGGATTCAACACATTGACCCTGTGAAGTATGCTTCAAGCCGAAACTTTAAAGACGGAGCGCTCACTTATCTTAGCCCTTACATCTCTAGGGGAGTAATTTCTACCAAACAGGTATTCGATTATATTAAATCATTGGAATTACCCTGGAATGCGACTGAAAAGCTGGTACAGGAATTGGCCTGGAGAGATTACTGGCAGCAGGTATGGATTGCGAAAGGAGATCAAATCGAAGGTGACCTGAAAAACAATCAAACCCCCGTTTCTAATTTCGAAATACCGGAAGCAATCCTTAAGGCGGAAACCAATATCCGGGTAGTAGATAACGCTATTAAGCAACTGTATGAAACCGGGTATATGCATAATCACATGCGCATGTACGTCGCTTCTATATGCTGTAACATAGCGCAATCACACTGGCTCCAACCTGCAAAATGGATGTATAGTCATTTACTGGATGGAGACCTGGCAAGTAATTATCTAAGCTGGCAATGGGTTGCAGGAGCATTCTCCAATAAGAAGTACTACGCCAACCAACAGAATATTAACAAGTACTTTAATAGTGACCAGACAGGTACCATGTTGGACGTGGAATACGATGAGTTTGAACAAATGCCCATTCCCGAATCCTTACTGAAGAGTGCACCTTTCACGGAAGAAACGGTTTTACCAGGCAGCGATAGTGTGGTGCTGGATCGTAACAAAACTACTGTGATTTATAATTATTATAACATTGACCCAAACTGGTATGCATC
Source organism: Balneolaceae bacterium (assembly GCA_040222185.1). Lineage (GTDB taxonomy): Bacteria > Bacteroidota > Rhodothermia > Balneolales > Balneolaceae > JAVKDP01. The sequence continues at coordinate 28,269 of JAVKDP010000105.1, forward strand.
TAAAGATGTACAAAGGGTTCTTTTATTAGAACCCTCTTTTTTCAAAAAATACCCGGTTAGTAAAAAATGCCTCGATTTCGTACTTGAATTGGCAAAAAATATCGAAGGAATGATATTTTTTTCAGGTGAGTTTCAAGAACTGGAAAGTCAGGTATCCTCTTCTCTCTTGATCTACAAAGAACATCCAACCAATACTCATTATACAGGTTCACAAAAACCACGAGATTGGATGGCTGGGACAAGTGGTTACTTCCCTTCTTTTTTTGCTTTCTGGAAGAAATACAAGAAAGAACTCAAATCTAATTATTAATTCTCAAAGGATTTAAACCAGGAATAAAATCCTGCAATTGGCTAGAAAAGACCTTGAAGAATCTGACAGAAAGCAAAGATTACTGTAATTAAACTTCATATTTATAGTATCTTAGATTTCTTAATCAAAGATAGAACTGACATTAGTTTAGTATAAAATGAAAAAAAAGTTGAAAACTATATTCATTAACTATATGGTTTTTTGTGCCTTACTCATTTCTTTAGAACTATGTCTTCAAATAGTATACTTTGCCATAAATGGTAGGTTTCTTTTTACACCTCCCCCTCCAACACCGAATGAAGAAATTTTTGAAATTCACCCATATTTAGCGGGGAGATTAAAAAAAACATCAGGTACTAGTTTAAATCAGATAAAAATCACTACTACCCAGAAAAACACTAGATTTACTGGTGCAAACTTAGAAGATACTAGTTTAACTCGTGTCGGAGTTTTTGGAGGATCTACTACTTTTGGGACTGGAGTAACTGATGAAGATACTTGGCCTGCATTACTTCAAGAAAAATTAGGAAGTAAATTCGCTGTAATAAATTATGGAGCTCCTGGTTATTCTACCGCTGAGAATATAATTCAAATGGCCTTAATTGCTCCAGAAGATGAACTAGATATCGTTATTTTCTATGAAGGCTGGAATGATATTAGAAACTATCATAATGAATTAATTGGGGCCGATTACTACGGCCATGGTATTGAGCAATATTCCAACTTGGGTTTGAATTCTTATGTTTCAACATCCAATAGATCCAAACCGGGATTTAATGAGCTAAAAAATATTTTTGTTACGCTCCGTCTAATCAGTAAAGTAAGTAAACCTATTATCGAAAATGAGATTATAACAAGCTTTGAAAAAGCTGATCCATTTGTTGATGACTTATATAGGAGGAATCTTCGAACCTTAAAAGCTCTCTCTCATAATATTGAAGCGTATCCAATTTTTATTCCCCAAGTATTAAACTATACCCAGTTTCTACGAAATGGAGAAAGTACTTCTATATGGTCAAGTAGAATAAAAAATAAATCAATGCCCGAACTTTTAGATAGATTTAACGGATTTATGAATGACTTATGTCCTTCACCAGTATTGGAATGCACAGTATTGAACGAAGTTCTTGATGCTCAATGGAAGGATGAACACTTTGTCGATGATGGTCACTTTAATAGGGCTGGAGGGCTTATAATTTCTGAGATTGTTGCCAAATATATTCTTGATCTCGAAAATTAGTTTTCCTCGTAGTCCGAAGAGTAGTAATGGTTTTATAGTATGAGATATTATAAAATCTAAACTACACATTTTCTAAATCAGAGGAATTAAAAGCAATCTAGTGTAGTTTAAAAGACCTGATCAATCAAACCTCTCTATTAATCTCAAGAGACACAAACCGGGAAATACGATCATGCAGTTGAGTAAAAACGACCTTGAAAAATCAGAAAGAAAATGGAGATTAAATCTCATCAATTCTATCTCAGGGATAAAACCTGCCAATCTAATTGGAACGCGTTCTACAGATGGAGAGGACAATGTAGCCATCTTTTCCTCGGTAGTTCACCTCGGATCTAATCCCGCACAATTAGGGTTCATAGCACGTCCACAAACTGATAGAGTACATGATACCTTTAGGAATATCAGAGAAACCGGGTTCTATACTATTAATCACATCACAGATGCATTCATTGAGAAAGCCCATTACACTTCTGCCAAACTCCCAAGGGAAGAATCTGAATTCGATCGAATGAAGATTGAGAAAGAACTAATTAATGAGTTTCCCGCTCCCTTTGTGAAGAATAGCCCGGTTAAAATGGGCATGAAGCTTTTCGAAAGCATTGCCCTCCCAAATGGTTGTACATTTATTATTGGATCAGTAGAACTTGTTTCTTTTCCTGACAAAACGATTAATGATCTCGGACAACTTGATTTGGCCGATAGTAAAAGTGTTGGGATATCCGGGCTTAACACCTATTACAACCTGAGCAAACTGGATAGTTTTCCATATGTGAGAGCAAATGAAATCCCGGATTTTGAATGAAAAAGTGCGACTTACCTTCTAAAATCTGTCTTCTTTGTGGTAGGCCTTTCTCCTGGAGGAAAAAGTGGGAAAGAGATTGGGAGCAGGTCAAATATTGTAGTGAACGATGCCGAAGAAATAAGAAAAATGGAACAAGCAGTTAATATCATATTTCCTCATCAGCTTTTCTCTGATAGCCCCATTTTAAAAAATGAATGTGAGGTATACCTGGTTGAGGAGTTTTTATTCTTTAACCAGTATCGTTTTCATAAACAAAAGCTGGCTTTCCACCGCGCGACGATGCGTTCATACAAAAGTGAACTGGAAGATCGAGGTGTTAAAGTGCATTACATTGATTCCTTTGATCCGCTTTCTGACATACAGTTATTGCTAAAGGAGTTAAAAACCTCAGGAGTTTCTTCCTTCAATATCTATGATCCGGTTGATAATTGGCTGGAGAAAAGAATACGGGAGCAAGTAGAGAGTTATCAGCTACAGGTATTGGACAGCCCTCTTTTTATTAATACACGCGAAGATCTAACCAGATTTTTCCGGGCTGAAAAGAAATCGTTTTTCCAGACTACCTTTTACAAACAGCAACGAAAAAGACTAAATATTTTACTGGATGAGGAAGAAAATCCTGTTGGTGGAAAATGGACCTATGATGTAGACAACAGAAAGAAGTACCCAAAGGGAAAAACTCCACCTGCAATTCATTTTCCGCCCACCTCTACTGCCTGGAAAGAAGCTATAGATTACGTTCAAAAGCATTTCAGTGAAAACCATGGAAAAATCACTAACTCCCCTATTTATCCGTTAAACCATAAAGATGCTAACACCAGGTTTCAACAATTTTTAGAGTATCGTTTTTATGATTTTGGTATCTATGAAGATGCTATTGTAAAGAATGAATTGATTTTAAATCACAGTGTTCTCTCTCCTTTGATAAATGTTGGCTTATTAGACCCTTTGCAGGTAGTACACCAAAGCCTGGATTTTGCGGAAGCCACAAACATACCGATTAACTCTACTGAAGGCTTTGTTAGACAGATTATTGGATGGAGAGAATTCATTCGTGGGATGTATGAATGTAAAGGAAGTGCTTCCCGAACCCGAAATTTCTGGGAGTTTAAAAGGAAAATCCCTTCTAGTTTTTATGATGGTTCTACAGGCATAGCCCCCATCGACCAAACAATAAAAAAGGTTCTCGATACAGGTTATTGCCATCATATTGAGCGGTTAATGGTGTTGGGAAATTTCATGCTGCTATGCGAATTCGATCCGGATGAAGTGTATCGATGGTTTATGGAGTTATTTATTGATGCTTATGATTGGGTTATGGTTCCAAATGTGTATGGAATGAGCCAATTCTCTGATGGCGGCTTTTTTGCGACCAAGCCTTATATCGGGGGTTCAAACTATATTAAGAAAATGAGCGATTACCCTAAGGGAGAATGGGAAAGTATCTGGGATGGACTTTTCTGGAGGTTCATTCACGAGCACCAGAACTTTTTTAAACAGAACCCAAGAACGTCCATGCTCTATTACTCATACAATCGCATGGCAGAAGACAAAAAAGCAACCCATCTTAGCCGCGCAGAAAGCTTTCTAAGATCATTATCGTGACTTTGAATCTTTTTTAAAGAATGTTTGACTATTTTCGAAGATGAACTCAAAGACTACTACTATATGATACCTAAACATGCTGCGCTGAGAGTTGGAAGACCAACGGATAACCTGGAAGAAATAACAAAAATGTATGTTGAAGGACTTGGTTTTGAAGTAATTGGTGGATTCGATGGACATGGTGATTTTAGTGGGAGAATGGTTGGCCATCCGAAACATTGTTATCATTTAGAATTTACTACTCATGTTTCCGAGAAAGCAGGCCGTGCACCGACACTGGAAAACCTGCTTGTTTTCTACCTCCCTGATGACACTGAGTACAATGCAGCAATAGACAGAATGTCGGCTTCCGGTTTTAAAAAGGTTAAGTCTTTCAATCCATACTGGAATGGTGGTGCACAAACCTTTGAAGATATTGATGGATATAGAGTGGTCATAAATCATGGCGAAAGCCCTTTCTAATCTCTGTTTATCAAGAAAATGATTATATGCTTTGAAGGCCCAAGTGCTATTGGGAAAACAAAATTAAGTGAATCTCTTTCTGATCAATTCAATATAGTGCCGGAGGTTAACCTTCTGTTTGAGAGAGATGAAACAGCAACAAAGCTTTGGTATTACGAAAAGCAAGTAGAACGGTATAAACTCTGCAAGGAATCGAGACAATCATCCATCCTGGATGGTGATATCTTTCAACCTCTATGGTACAACTGGACATATGGATATCACTCCGATTTTCCATCTAGGCAAGAGACCATCGATTTCTATTTCCAGATGATTAAAGAAGGACAAATACAGTTTCCTGACTTATATATTCTGTTTCAGGCTGATGAAGATGAATTAAGACAAAGAAAAGAAGCAGATGGTTCGAGGACCAGGAGAAACTTTGAAAAGCATTTGAAGCTAATCGAACCTCAGCAGAAATACTTTAGATTCCTCGCTGAAGAGACAGATGTTGATGTTGGGTTTGTTCACTACACTGATTTCACTGCAACTGAAAAAGTTGTCACTTCTTTGATTCAGTCAAAATCTGAGCATTCTAAAAACGACCTAGATATATTTGAAAGTGCAGTAAACTGGCTTAAATAATGTTGACAACATACAATTCATCAAAAAGCACTATCTAATCTTAAATTCGGCTACAAGTATCCCGGATTTGGCTACATATGTTTTTTTTACTCGGTATACCTTTGTGGAAACCAAAATTTACCGAGATATGAAAATGAACAAAATAGCATTAGTAACAGGCGGAAGCCGTGGCCTGGGTAGAGATATGGCCATCAATTTATCCAAAAAAGGGATCGATGTACTCATCACTTATCACACAAACCTGGAAGCAGCCAATGAAGTAATTGGCGAAATCGAAAAGAATGGACAAAAAGGAAAAGCCTTTCAGTTAGATACCAGCAACTTAAAAAGCTTTGAGAGTTTCTATAAAGCTACCTCTTCCTATCTCCAAAATGAATATGGAAACCCCAACTTTGATTTCCTGATTAATAATGCTGGAACTGGATTAAACAAGCTAATCTCCGAAACCAGTGAAGACGAATTTGATGAGATGATGAATATTCATTTTAAGGGAGTCTATTTCCTTACACAAAAAGCCTTACCGTACATTAATGACCATGGAGGTATTGTGAACATATCCTCAGGTTTAGCAAGATTTTCGTTTCCTGGTTCGTCGGCCTATGCCAGCATGAAAGGTGCAATAGAAGTATTTTCAAGGTACCTGGCAAAAGAATTGGGTCATAGAAAAATCAGGTCGAATGTTGTTGCCCCGGGAGCAATTGCTACCGATTTTGCCGGCGGCACGAATAGAGACAACCAGGAAAAAAGGGAAATAATTGCTAATATTACTGCACTTGGTAAGGTTGGTGAAGCGAAAGATATTGGCGGAGTTGTCGCTTTCCTTTGTTCTGAAGAAGCCGGATGGGTTAATGGACAACGGATTGAGGTTTCAGGTGGAATGCTACTATAAATTTGCAAGATTAAGATGAAGAACAATATTCGAAAAATTGAAACCATAAATGAACTGCATAAGATCAGGGGACTTCCTAGTCCCTTGCATCCTTTAGTAAGCCTAGTTGATTATAGCTTATCCAGAATACTCCAGGAACATATTGGAGAACACTGGAATTTTGGTTTCTATTCTATTGGTCTTAAACGAAATGTTGGCACTGTGCGATATGGTCAGCAAAAATATGATTTTGATGAAGGGCTTATGTCTTTTATTGCGCCAGGGCAAATCCTGAGTATTGAACCGAATACCAAAGCTAACCTAAGGCCCTCAGGCTGGCTTCTGCTCATCCATCCCGATTTCCTATGGGGTTCTCCGCTTTCAAGAAATATCAAAAACTATGAGTTCTTTGATTACTCCATAAGGGAAGCGCTCTTCATGTCAGAAAAAGAAGAAAACGTTATTGAAGGCATCCTGTTAAACATAAAGCAGGAGATCGAGAATAATATTGACACCTTTAGCCAGAGTATTATTATCGCTCAAATTGAGTTATTACTTAATTATGCCCAAAGGTTCTATCAGCGTCAATTTATCACTCGAAAGAAGTCCAATCACTCTAAGCTAACCCAGGTCGAAGACTTGTTAACTGATTATTTCAATAATGAGGATTTATTGAGCCAGGGTTTACCAACCGTTCAATTTGTAGCTGATTCTTTAAATACATCTCCGGGTTATTTAAGTAGTTTATTGAAGAGTATTACCGGGCAAAGCACTCAACAGCATATTCACGATAAGCTAATAGAAAAAGCTAAGGAAAAGCTGTCTACTACTGATTTATCGGTTAGTGAGATTGCCTTTGAGTTAGGATTCGAACATTCTCAATCTTTTAGCAAGTTATTTAAATCGAAGACTAAACTCTCACCACTGAAATTTAGGGCTTCCTTCAATTAAGGGGTTGGATTACATAGCTATCAACCGCATATTGTATCTCCATTTAGTCTAAATAAGTTCAAGTTGGACCAGGAAAATATTTTCTCAGATTTAACAGTGGTTGAGCTTTCCAGTGTTCTTGCCGGGCCTGCAGTTGGTATGTTCTTTGCCGAACTGGGAGCTAAAGTGATTAAAATCGAAAACGCTGCTACCAACGGCGATGTAACACGACACTGGAAAACAAAAGGAGATGATCCATCCAACCCTTTATCGGCATATTACTACTCAGTAAACTGGAATAAGGAAACCCATCTTTTAGATCTTAATATAGAAGTTGATCATGCAAAGGTTTTAAACTGGATTAGAACTGCTGACATTGTTGTTTCCAACTTCAAAATTGGTTCCGCTGAAAAAATTGGTATGGATTATCAATCTTTGAAAACGATCAATAGCAGATTGATTTATGCCCAGGTAACAGCTTATGGAGATGACAATACCAAGCCAGGATTTGATGTATCAATGCAAGCTGAAACTGGTTGGGTTTATATGAACGGGAATCCGGACGGACCACCCACGAAAATGCCGGTGGCACTGATCGATATTTTGGCTGCACATCAGCTTAAAGAAGGAATATTGGTTGCGCTTATGCAGCGTATGAAAACAGGAAAAGGGAGTAAAGTTTCTGTCTCACTATTTGATTCCAGTATTGCTTCACTTGCAAACCAGGCCTCCAATTGGCTGAACCTAAAGAAACTACCAGAACGACTAGGAAGTGCACATCCCAACATTGCTCCCTATGGAGATATTGTTACTACAAAAGATGGTGTTCAGATTATGATTACTTCTGGTACAGAACAGCACTTTGCCAAGCTTTGCTCCTTTCTTGATCTCCCTGAACTAATAAAGAATCCCAAATTCAGTTTAAATATAGACCGAGTTAAGAACAGGAAAGAACTGATTATAATATTATCTAATCGGGTACTTGAATATTCTTTTTCTGAGTTAAAAGAAAAGGATGAAGAGTTAAAATCCGTGATGGTTCCTATTCAATCTCTCAAGCAAGTTTTTGAATATGATCAGGCAAAAAAACTCGTACTAACTTCTGAAGAAGAAGATGGAACAATTAGTAAACGAGTTAAGACTGCTGTTTTTAGGATATCTCATTGAAAGCTAAATGACCCCTTCTTTCTCTAGCATTATTTTTAACTCTTCATGCTTGGCCCAAAATCGGTCTTTAATCCTTTGAACAGTTTCCTCAAAGTCCGGATGGCTTGATAATTGACGCATAATCGGATCATCTTCGAAAAATAGAACGAGCCAGTAATGATAGTCCTCTTCTTTAGAAAAGTTTTTAAGATGCTCAATACCTTTCTCTATATCCCCAACAGAAGCATAATATGCAGATAAACTCAACTCACGATAAATAGACTCGTTCTTTTCTGCGTATTCAAAAAAGTTCTGCAAGAAAGTCTCAGCTTCCTCCTTTTCCCCCAATTGATTTAATACGAATGCTATTTTCGCGTCTTCACCAGGATAAATATCCAAATCCAGGATATACTTCATGTAGATCAACTTACTGTAATACTTCCAGGAATTCTCATAGTCCTCGAGGTAATAATAAATCTTGGCCACTTCCTGTATTACGTCAGGCCTGGTTGTGTCTCTTTCGAAGGTCTGCAATAATGATTCTTTTGCATTCTCAAGATTATAATCCTGTGCCAGTCGAATGTACGCATACATATAATCTGAATATATATTCTGAGGATTATATTCTAACGACTCCTTCACATATGTCTCAGCTTCTTCAATAAAACCTGTTTGCGCTAATGCATTACTCAGGTGAAGATATGTGATACTTGCCGCTGGTGAATCCTCTGCTATTACTGCGAATTTAAATCCCTGAATGGCGTGATCAAGGTATTTCTCTGTACTTGGTAAATAAGTTGTATAGATATCGGTTAGAGAATTACGAACCCAACTTGAATGAGGGTAGTAGCTTAAAACATTTTCAAATGCTGTTACTGCCTGATCATACTCTTCCAAATGCATGTAGTACAAAGCTTTTGCAATCAGGCTTTCTCCAAGACTTTCATCTAAAAGAAGAGCTTTATCCATATAGTTCTTGAGCTCTTCACTATATTTCTTTTCTGCCTGAAACAAGTCCAGGTAATAGTATGAGACTGCGATATACGCATATGCATTTGCAAACTGGCCATCCTCCAGGATCGCTTTCTTGAATTGTTCTATTCCTAGAAGTAAACCTTCACCTGTCTCCTCTTTTAAAAATTCTAAACCTTTGAGATAATAATCATATGCTACCAGGTTTTGCGTTGGAATCCTTTCGATCCTCTCGTATTCATCCGGAGTAATAATCGCATCTATTTCATCAGCAATATTCTTGGCTACTTCCGTTTGCAACAAAAAAACATCTTTCAGTTCCCTTTTATAACTTTGTGACCATAGCTGTTCATCATTGTTCGCATCAATCAACTGAATCTTCAATAAAATCTGTTCCCCGACTTTTTGACCACTCCCCTCTACAAAATAATTAACATTCAGCTCCCTGGATAATTCGGGAATACTTCTTGATAAATCCCTGTATTTCTCAACCGTTGTTCTACTGGTAACCTTTATATCCTCTATTTTCTGAAAATTATCCAGGATAGCCTCCATAAGCCCATTCATGAAGTATACATTTGTACTGTCATTACTATCGTTTATGAATGGAAGTACCGCTATGGATTTGGGAATCTGAGGCTGTTCATTTGGTGCATATTTAAAGAGAACAAAAAGCAATACTGCAGTAGCTACAGCACTTACTATCGAGAATTTCACAAATTTAGCTGGCTTTTGCTCTTCGACTAAGGACCCGG
>JAVKDP010000106.1:0-3459 GCA_040222185.1 Balneolaceae bacterium
TTCTGAGCGAAAGCGAAGAATCTGCAGATCCTTCGGAAGTATCCTCAGGATGACAATCAATATTTCATTTAATACTCTATGGAGTTCATTACTTCCATCAGGTTTTCAATTTTTTCAAAGTCTTTTAGCCCGGGCTTCTCTTCCAGTCCACTGGATACATCAATAGCATATGGATGAACGGTTTCGACAGCCTCTTTAACATTCTCCGGGTTTAATCCGCCAGATAAAAAGAAAGGCTTATCACCCGTTATATCTTTTAGAATGTTCCAGTCAAAGGTTTTACCGGTTCCACCCCATTGCCCATCTATCTTAGAATCAAACAACAGGAACTCGGATACCTCGGAATACAATTCAACCTGGGCCTTTAGTTCCTCAAGATCATAATCAGGTGTAATATGGATTACTTTTATAATTGGCTTTTCAACCAATTCACAATACTCCAGTGATTCACTTCCATGCAATTGTACTAGGTCTAAACCACTTCCTTTGGCAATTTGGTTTACATCATCCAATGGTTGATTTACGAATACACCAACTTTTTCAGGACCTTCAATCCAGTTGATCATGGCTCCGGCTTCTGCAGGGGAAACATACCGGGGACTTTTCTCATAGAAAATAAATCCAAGGTAATCTGCCATGGCTCCTGCTGAAAAACGGGCATCTCCAAGATTAGCAATACCACAGATTTTTACTTTGGTACGATCACCCATTTGCTAAACTCCTTTCATATTCTTCTTCACCTTGTTCCAGTAATTCGCTTACCGCTTTTCCGGGATCAGCTTGTCTCATAAAATGTTCACCAATAAGTGCTGAGTCAATTCCTTCTCTTTTCAATAGTGCGATATCTTTTCCTGTAGAAATTCCGCTTTCAGAAACCAATACTGTTCCTTCTGGAGCTTGAGTCAGAATGGATAAACCACGATGAACATCTACTTTAAAGTATCTTAAATCCCGATTATTGACTCCGAGAATATCAACCTGGTTAAAGTCTAGCCTATCAAAATCTTCCTGAGAATAACATTCTACTAAAGCATCAAGTCCAAATTCTTTAGCAGCTGCAAGTAGTTCATTGAGTTGTGAGCCATCCGTAATCGCTACAATAATCAATACTGCATCAGCACCGTAAGCTCTTGCTTCTTTTACCTGGAAGGGATCAATGATAAAATCCTTTCTAAGCGTAGGTATCTGTACTCTTTTGGAAATCTCCGATAAGTACTCTAAATCACCCTGGAAGAAAGGTTTATCTGTTAAAACAGAAATAGCCGATGCACCTCCTTCTTCATATCTCAAAGCAATATCAACCGGGTTAAAATCATCACGAATAATACCTTTGGATGGGGATGCTTTCTTTACTTCAGAAATAATAGAAATGCCTTCTTTTGCCAGAGCGGCTTTGAAATCAAGTCGTTCTTTCTCGAATCCTTCCAGTGAATGCAGGTCATTAAAAGAGATTTCTTTCTTCCTTTTAAGAAGATCTAAAGCTGTTTGTTCAACTATTCTGTCTAACACATTAGCCATAGGTCAGGCTTCTCCTACACTATTTGTGGCTGCGATAAAGTTATCCAGTACTTTCTTTGCTTTTCCTGATTTTAAGCTATCAATAGCCAATTCTTTAGCTTCTTGTAAAGTCTCAACTTTCCCGGAAGCCTGTATAGCAAACGTAGCGTTTAAAAGGATAATATCCCTTTGGGCATCCGTAGCTTTGTTGTCCATGATATTTGTAAAGATCCCGGCATTTAAATCTGGTTCTCCACCTAACAGATCATCCATTTTAACCCGTTGGAAACCAATGGATTCAGGTGAGAATGTGATAGCAGTTGAAATAAGTGAATCTTTGAGTTCAAATACTTCAGCATCAGAAGTTAAACTTACTTCATCCAGCCCATCATGTGAGTTAAAAGTGTAGGCAAACTCTGTATCCAGGTTAGCCAGGATTTGAACCATTTTATGAGCTACATCTTTACTGAATGCTCCAATTACATAGCGTTTAACTCCCGCCGGATTCGAAAGCGGACCAAGAATATTGAAAAAGGTCCTGAAGCCCAGAGCTTTACGGGCTGGCATTACATATTTCATAGCCGGGTGAAACATAGGAGCAAACATAAAGGCCATTCCTACATCATTATAGACCGATTCTACGGCTTTATGATTCAATTCAATTTTAGCTCCCAGCTTTGCTAATACATCCGCACTACCACATTTACTGGATGCACTTCTATTCCCGTGCTTAATTACAGGAACACCTGCGCCTGCAACTACAAAAGTTGAAGCTGTTGATATGTTAAAGGTTCCGGATTTATCACCACCCGTACCCACAAGATCAATAGCTCCATCAACATTTACATCTACTTTAACAGCTTTCTCGCGCATTACCTTTACAAAAGCTGTGAGTTCATCAATACTCTCTCCTTTTACACGCATAGCGGTTAAGAAGCCAGCTACCTGCTCCGAGTTTACTTCCCCGTTCATAATCATATTCATGGAAGCCTCAGCTTCAGAACGGCTTAAATCTTCAGAAAAAGATAGTTTTTCAAGGATTTCTTTAATATCCATTATTGTCTTAACCAGTTAGTTATCATTTTTGGCCCTTCGGTAGTAAGTATGCTTTCAGGGTGGAATTGAATCCCTTCGATAGGATATTCCTTATGCCTCACTCCCATTACGATGTTGCCTGTTCGGGCTGTTACTTCAAGTTCTTCAGGAATAGATTCCGGATCTAATACCAGTGAATGATATCGTGTAGCAGTAAAATTCTCTTCTACATCTTTAAAGATGGAGGCTCCGTCGTGTTCTACCTGGGAAACCTTTCCATGCATCAAAGACGGTGCATAGACTACTTCAGCTCCAAAAACTTCTCCAATCGCCTGGTGACCCAAACAAACCCCAAGAATCGGGATTTCTTTTCCAAGTTCTTTGATCACTTCTTCAGTCACTCCTGCATCATGAGGACGTCCAGGCCCCGGAGAAACTAAAATCTTGCTTGGTTTTAATGCCCTGATCTCTTCAACAGTCAGATCGTCGTTTCTAATAACCTTATAATCCGGGTTTTCAATAGCGACTAAATGAACCAGGTTGTATGTAAAGGAATCGTAGTTGTCTATAATCAGAATCATCTTAAAAATTCCTCACAATTCCGGTTACTTCCCTGATTGGCTGCATCACCGATTCTGCTCGTTCCCGGGCTTTTTTACTGCCTTCAGTAAGCACATCAACTACATAGCCCATGTCTTTTTCCAGTTCCTTTCTTCTCTCAAGGGCTTCACCGAAGTAATCTTGCAGTAAATCCAACAACTCCAGTTTAGCATGGCCATATCCATAACCACCTGCCCTGTACTTTTCTGCTATTTCATCCTGTTTTGCCTTGTCAGCGAATAGCTTGATCAAAGCGAATACATTATCGGTTTCTGGGTCTTTTGGGTCCTCAAGCTGCTTGGAATCCGTTTCAATCGACATAATTAC
>JAVKDP010000107.1:0-80558 GCA_040222185.1 Balneolaceae bacterium
GTAAAATGCTCATTATGAATGGCGAAGAAACCGAAGGAATGGAGCTCTTGGAAGAGCTTACCTCCTCCTGGCCAGATAACTGGAGATCCCATTATTCTGCTGCTGAAATCTATGAAGAAGCCTCTGAAACAGAAAAGGCAATTAAAGCTTATGAAAAAGCTATTGAGATGGCCGAAAATGAGCGAACCAAAGCAGTACTCCAGCAACGTATCGATCGTTTAAAATAATTCACTAAATACCTGCATGGCATTAAAATACTATGCAGGTATTCTTTATCTATTTTATTGAACCTCCAAGTGCTATCAATACGTCTAAAAAAGGTTCCTGGCTCCCCTTCTCGTGATTTGGATATAAATCTGCAGAGGTTGCTTCGGCACTGTTCATAGCTTCGTATAAGACTCGTTCACCAGAGGTCGTAAGTTTCACATAACTCACCCGGGCATCTCGTTCATTAGCTTCTCTGGCAACGAGGCCAACCTTTTCCATAGGAACTAACATTCTTGTTACACCAGATGCTGTCAAACCAATTTTTTCAGCTAAATCAATTCTTCTCAATTTTTGATCAAAAGCCCCACTTAAATGGAATAAGATCATAAAATCGTTTAACCCTATACCATGTACACTTAATATTGAATCAAATCTTTTGGCAATTTTAGATTGAGCTGTTGAAAGATTGAGGAAAAATTTTAGAGAATTCGTTATGTGTTCCATTTCATTGACTAATAGTTGAATTATCAAGTACTTTTCAAGTATATCACTATTAATGATCAATTCAAAGAAGATTGGAATGTGTGAAAAGCTTTATCCTATTCCGGGTAAATAGATTTTTTCGCGGCAAGAAGTGTATTCTTCATAAGCATGGCAACAGTCATTGGCCCAACCCCTCCTGGTACTGGTGTTATCCAGCTGGCTTTTTGTCTTACTGACTCGAAGTCCACATCCCCAACAAGCTTATATCCTTTTTCTGTAGTTTCATCGGCTATTCGATTGATGCCAACGTCAATTATTACAACACCCTCTTTTACCATTTCTTTTTTAATGAGATGAGGCTGTCCGGCAGCTACCACAAGTATATCTGCAGAAATGGTATGTGTTGTTAAATCCTTAGTGTACTTGTGACAAATAGTTGTAGTGGCTTTTCCTGTAGAATTTTCCCTGGAAAGCATTACGGCCATTGGCGAACCAACAATATTACTAGCTCCTACTACAACTGCATGCTTTGATTTAACCGGGATACTATAGTACTTGAATAGCTCCATAATACCCGCTGGAGTACAACTTTTGAAACACGGTTGACCAATAGATAAACGCCCTACATTCATAGGGTGAAATCCATCTACATCTTTTCGGTGATCAATACTTTCGATCACATCATAGGAAGACAAGTGAGATGGTAAAGGCATTTGTACAAGAATTCCATCTACTGAGTCATCGTTATTGAAACCCTGAATTACTTCTTTAAGCTCCTTTGCTGAAATAGTGTCCTGAAGTACTAATGTATTTGTTTCAATACCAACATCTTTACAGGCTTTTGTTTTCGTTCCAGTATAAACTACCGAAGCTGGATCATCTCCAACAAGTACAACCTGCAGAAAAGGTGCTCTATTTCCTTTTTGAATCCATTGTTCAACATCATCGCGAACACTTGTACGAACGATTTCTGCTACTTTCTTACCATTTATGATTTCTGCGCTCATATTATCGTTCTATCTTATATTTCTTAATCTTGTTATATATATGGCTTCGTTGAATCCCAATCGCTTCAGCTGTTTGGGATATATTCCAGTCGTTCTTTTCCAACTGTCTCACTAAAAATAATCGTTCTGCAGCTTCCTTAAAATTCTGAAATTGATCTGAATTCTCAGCCAATTTACTTAAGTCTCCGTTACTAGATTGTCGGGACTGAAGAATATTTTCAACTGCTTCTTTATCCAATTCATCTGATGGTGCCAATATACCTAATCGTTCAATGGCATTATAAAGCTCTCTAACATTTCCGGTCCACTCCCTTTTCTCCAAAGATTTTAATCCATCTTTCGAAAAATATACAGAAGCAAAACTGATGTCCCTTTTTTTAAGTTCTTCAAGACAGGCTTCTGCGATTAATGGTATATCTTCCTTCCGATCTCTCAATGGTGGAACATGAATCGGGATCACACTAATTCTATGAAATAAATCTTCCCGAAAATTACCTGAAGCAATTTCTTCCTCCAGGTTTTTATTGGTAGCAGCAAGTATTCTTACATCCAGAGAGATACTTTCATTCCCTCCCACCCTGGTAATTGTATTCTCTTGTAGTGCTCGTAGTACTTTCGCCTGCGCTTCCAGGCTCATATCTCCAATTTCATCAAGAAAGAGTGTTCCACCATCAGCTAATTCGAACTTCCCGATTCTTTGATCATGTGCTCCTGTAAAAGCTCCTTTTTCATGTCCAAAGAGTTCGCTTTCAAAGAGTTCAGCAGGTATAGCGGCACAGTTCACTTCTACAAATGGCGCGTTAACCCTGGGGCTTTTTTCATGAATCCATTTAGCCACTAGCTCCTTTCCTGTACCATTCTCTCCTGTAATCAGCACTCTGGTTTGGCTTGGAGCTACTTTCTCTATAATACCTTTGATTTTGGAAATAGGTTTACTCTTCCCAATTATCTCCTGGATTTGCGGAAGCCTGCTTTTAATCTGCTGCACCTCTTTTGCAAGAGTTTGTTGAGATAACGCATTACGTGCAGTCAGTAATAAACGGTTAAGATCTGGTGGTTTTTCAAGAAAGTCGAATGCCCCCATCTTTGTAGCTTCAACTGCAATCTCAATGGTCCCATTACCAGAAACCATTACAACCGGGAAGGAATACCCTTTACTCCTGATACGCTTTAGGGTCTCCATTCCATCTAAACCTTGCATCTTGATATCCAGAAACATCAAATCGATATTTTGCTTATCAATAAATCTTAAAGCTTCCTGGCCACTTTCAACTGTAGATACCTGGTAATCCTCGAACTCAAGAATTTCTTTCAACGTATTTCTAATAGCTCGCTCATCATCGGTTACTAAGATATGTGGCTTTTTCTGAGACATTCTATAAGCTAATCAATATTTAGAATACAGGTATTCCAAAATCTCTTCATGCACAGCGTCAATAGGCTTAACCTTACCAATGAAATTATTAGCAGCAAGGCTCACAATAAGCCGCTGACCTGAAGCAGTCGTAAAGTATCCGCTCAACGTTCGAACTCCACCTACATATCCCGATTTACCTTTAAAATTATTATAAAGCGATGTTCCCTTCATCCTATGAGCAATAGTGCCATCTATGCCTGCAACCGACATACTGTTAAAAAAGGCTGGGAATTCATTATGGTCAATCATCTTCACCAAAAAATCAGATAAAATTGCCGTCTTGGTGAAATTACCTGACGCCATTCCTGATCCGTCTTTCATAACTACGTAGGTTGTATCAATTCCCATACTCCCAAGAAAATTCCTTACTTCTTTTATTCCATTCTCGAACGATCCTGGAACCCCAACCTTCTCAGCGGCCAAAGTCTTAAGCATCATTTCGGTATAGAAATTATCACTCTCTTTATTTGTCCATTCTACAAGTTTTGAAAGTGGTTCCGAGGTATGTG
Source organism: Balneolaceae bacterium (assembly GCA_040222185.1). Classification (GTDB taxonomy): domain Bacteria; phylum Bacteroidota; class Rhodothermia; order Balneolales; family Balneolaceae; genus JAVKDP01. The sequence continues at coordinate 3,624 of JAVKDP010000107.1, forward strand.
AGGCTAATACAGGCAAACCTTCAAGTCCCGTTTGTGGATCTGGAATCCAATAAGAATTAGGACCTTTTATCCCGCTTTCAGTTAAAAAATCTCTAAAAGTATTAAGAAAGAACATGGGAGCATTATGGATAGAAAGAGACTCCTCCTCTATATATGACTGAGGAAGCGAACTACCCAGGAAAATCCTGTTAGTACCCAGCTCTCGTCTATAAAACTCATCGTATTTAGTATTGGGATAATCTATTACCTGGTAGTTTGTAAATTTTGCATAGTCTGACCTTGCAGGGAACCAGCTTATTCTTGGCTTCTCTCCAACTTCTCCATCTGCTACTACAGTCAGATCTACTGCATTATTATTAAATGAAAGAGCGCTAATCTCAACACCGTAATAAAAACTCAGATCGTCCCAATCCCATCCTTTAGGGTAGACTTCCTTATTAAAATACCCAACATCTGCTACCAGGCTTCCCTTCACCTCTTTTATGGCTTTAGCTCTGAGTTGATCTACAAGAGAACTGAAAACGAAGTACCTGTTGTCATCATACATTATCCCACTGATACTTGGATCGCCAGATCCATGAAATATCAATTCTCCATGCCATACTGAGTCTACAAGCTCTCCGTCACCATAAATGTTAGTATTGTATCTAAAATCACTTCCTAAACCATCTAAAACAGCTGCAGTAGTAAATAGTTTTTGATTTGAAGCTGGAATAATCAGGTTTTCAGAGTTGATGCTTTCAAGGATCTTCCCTGATGTGTCCCTCACGGTTACCGACCATAAAGCTTCCTGGTTTGGTGCAGATTTAATGATGGAAATTAAGTCTTGAGCAGGTACAACATCCGCAACAAAAAGAAGAGCAAGGGTTAACAAGTTGCGAATGGGTTTTATCATAAATCAGCTTACAAAATATTTCTCTTCTTCTTCCTTAAATTCTGCTAGTATCATTTCCTTTGTCTCACACGCGAGAATTTTACTTCGAAAAGAGTCACTGTTCATTAAACGCGAAATCCTGCTAAGTAATTTTATGTGGAGGCTATTTCTTTCTTCTGGACTAATGAGCAAGAATACCAGGCCTACGGGCTCTTCATCAATTGAATCGTAATCAAGTGGGGTACTCAGGCGGGCAAAGGCTGCTAAATTTTTATTTACACCATTGGTTTTACAATGAGGGATTGCCAATCCTTTACCAACTCCTGTCGACATCACACTTTCTCTTTCAAAAACACTTTCCCTTACAAGCTTAAGAGAGTCAGCATCAATCTTTGTACTCAGTGTATCTATGAGAGCGTTAATCACTTGCTCTTTGTTCTTAACTTCAAGATCAGGAATCACAGTTTGCTCATCAAGTAGGGTAAATAAATTCATTAAGTTAAGCTGTCTTATTTGTACAAAAATATGAGAGGTATTTGAACCATGAATATAGGTAGCTGAAGTGGAATCAATCAAAGTTAAATTTGACTCACCTGTAATATTTTTAGTAAACGTAAAATCTTTACTATTCTGCTGATAAAAATCCGTAAACTTGAGTATGCAATGGCTCAAAACCACACTATCTGTTTTTAGAAAAGATATCCGAATCGAATTCAGAACCCGGTTCGCTGTAAACATGGTATTGGCTTTTGTTAGTGCGTCCCTCCTCTTAATTCTTTTTACTCTTCGGGCTCAACAGCTTGACCCAACTCCAAAAAGTGGCTTGGTATGGATTATAATCCTTTTTGCAGCGCTGTCAGCCTTAGGGAGAAGTTTTATTTCTGAAACGGATAAAGGCACTTTCGATCTTCTTCGGATTTATGCTAAAGGGACTACGGTTTACGTCGGTAAACTTTTCTACAATATAGTTTTTACACTATTCATTAATGCCGTCACTTTTTTGCTTTATTCTTTTTTGATGGATTTAAGGGTGGTATCCTGGGAAGCCTTTGCAGCAATGATCATTTTAGGAACACTTGGCTTATCTTCTGTAGCAACTATGACTGCAGCAATTGTATCCCAGGCAGATAGAAAAGGCGCTGTTTTTTCAGTTCTTTCTATTCCTCTTTTTGTACCTTTAATACTGCTATTAACTAAGGTTACTAAAGCTGCTTTTATTGACGGAAACGCTGAAAACATACTCGGTGATATTTCCGCCTTAGTGGGTTTTGCAGGGGTAACAATTACAGCAGGAATATTACTTTTTGATTTTATCTGGGACGATTAATGGAACTTGAATTCGGAAATAGACGGCTTATTGGACAGCTTCGCGCTAAGGAGCAAGTTGAAAGAATGTTGAGTTCTGAACGTATCGGGCATGCTTACCTGATTTCAGGTCCTTCCGGAGTTGGTAAAACAGCATTTGCCCTGGCCTTTGCTGAAGCGATTAATGGTATTGATCATCTGAGTGATCTGGCAGATCAAAAAATAAGTCAAAAATCTTCCTGGTTTACACATCCTGATATTCACGTTTTTATTCCCAAGCCAACTTCAGCTAAAGTTGAAGAAATCCGAGAACGGCTTGAACTACTAAGTGCTGACCCATACGAAATCATCAGTTTTGCACAACGTCCTTCCATAAATGACAGCTCCGTTTCCAAGAACTTACAGGCTTTTTATCCTGTTGACTATTTCAGGGATGAAATTCGCCCTATAACGCGTTGAAGGCCTAATGAGGGTAAAAGAGTCGTCGTTATCATGACACAGGTTGAAACCATGCGTAAAGAGACTGCAAATGCATTCCTCAAGCTTTTAGAAGAACCTTCTGATCGCCTAATGTTCATTCTTACTACCGAAAGTTATGAAAACCTCCTCCCTACTATTACCTCTCGCTGCCAGCATATTCCATTAGGGACTCTTTCTCCCGGAGAAGTTGAACAAGGGTTAATCAACGTGGATGGTTTAGACACAGAAGATGCTGCTTATCTTGCCAGGGTTTCAGGTGGCAATTATGCGATGACCAGATTTTTTGATGTAGATCGTCTCAAGCAAGACCGGGATGCCATAGTTAGTTACTTGAGATATTCATATGTACAAGATGCCGTAGAACTCACAAAGCTGGCACAAGACTGGCAAAGTGCTCATAATATTGAGGGTTTGATCTCAATCACTAATTTAATGGAAATGTATATCAGAGATCTGATTATCTACAAAGAAACTCAGAATGAAAACCTGCTTACAAACATTGATCAACTGGATTCCATCAAGAAATTCGTTAGCTCGCTTACTGATGCAAGGCTTGAAGACATGATACATGAAGTTGACCAGGTTCGCCCGATGCTAAAGCAAAATGTTTCTCCCAAATTAACTCTTACTGTTTTAGCGCTTAGATTTTCTAACTTGATGCGGGGGAATAACCCTTTTATACCTGCCGAAGAAAACTGGAAACACTTACCTGCTTTTGCACAATGAGTCTTTTGAAATTTTATAAAATGGAAGGTGCCGGAAACGATTTCGTTGTTTTAGACAACCGTGAAATGGGGCTTTCTTTAGATGAAATCATATCAATCACCCCAAGACTTACTGATAGAAAATTTGGGGTTGGAGCAGACGGCCTCCTTGTACTCGAAAGAGCTCAAATTGAAGGAGTAGATTATACTATGATTTACCGAAATGCCGATGGCAGCAATGCCGGAATGTGTGGAAATGGGAGTCGGTGTTTAGCATTATTTGCCGCACACCACGGTTTTGGGAATTCACAAAAGTTCAATGTTCATGATGCCATTTATCAGGCAGACGTTGATAAAATTGAACATTCCGTAAGTGTTCTTTTTCCTGATGTAAAAGCTCCGGAATGGATTGAAATTGATGGTAAGAAATTCCTTCAGATATACACCGGGACCGAACACGTGGTTACTTTTGAACAAAAGGAAATGCTTTTACAAGAAGACCAACTCGTGCTTTTAGGCAGAGAAACCAGGGAGCACCCGGCCTTAAACCCTCCAGGTAGCAATGTTAATTTTGTATGCATTGATTCAGAAAATACAATCTCATTACAGACTTATGAGCGTGGAGTGGAGAACCTAACTCTTGCTTGCGGAACAGGAGCTATGGCTTCAGCCATTTCCACACATTATAATGCCGAAGATTTCGTTCTTGATTCTGAGTTTACTGTTGAAGTAAAAGGTGGGACTTTGAAGGTTTCCTTCATTTATGATAGTGATACTCAAACATACACCAACCTGAAACTAATAGGCCCGGCCAATTTTGTATTTGAAGGCTCTCTTAAAATCTAGAATCTGTCTGTTCGTAATTCTGGGCTTTATTTCATTCTCCTCCTGTTCTAATGAGATTGGTGAATCAATAAGCTCAAAAAGTACAATCCAGACTTCAAATGGGCTATTATTAGTTACTGGGCAACTTCAGGCCCCTCAGTCTATAAAAAGTATTCAACTTTATAAAAAAGGAAGTAGCGTACATACTCTCCCTGTATTGAAACTTGATTCAGAAGATAAACTAGTACTGGAGTTTGATGAACTAACCACTCAATCAGGTCAATTTATAATTAGATTTACTCATCACAACCAGAATTGGGAAAAGAGCGGAATGCCGGATCCCTGGATTATTGATGGTATAAATGAACTTGACCTGGTTGGAGGAGTGAGAAATCAACTTTCGGACCCACAGTATTTTCATTATAAAATGGAGTTCCCAAATAACCGGTTTTCATTTTTAGTTAGTGGTAATTACCTGGTTCATGTATATGATTATCAATCTGGTACCGAGTTGTTTAGTCTCCCGTTTTTTGTATCTGAGAATGTCGGTGATGTTGATGCTTATTCTGAAACAGTTTTTAATGCAGGGGAAAACGGGGAAGCATTGGACCAGCTTTTTGGAAAGTATTCGTATCCTGACTTTGTTGAATTTCCGCAGTTTGATCTTTCCTATTCATTTACTCAAAATCGTTTCTGGGGCCAATCAAAAACTTCTCGAGAGATTACTTTTCATACTGAGGGTTTTACAGAATTCCGGCTTTCAAGAGTAAACTCATTCCAGGCTAATTTTGATTTTACAGCACTGGATTTGTCTACATTTTCAACCCAAGACCACCGTATTTTTGATTTTCAACCTGGCTATACTCCCCCAAGAATTATACTCAGGGATGATTATTTAAACTTTTTAGCTACTCCAAAAAATACCTTTCAAACGGAATACGGGATTCCGAATTCAAGCCGGTCAGCCAGATACGGAGAAATATCATTTAGCCTAAATACAGGTGGGCAACTAAATTTACCTTCTCCTTCTATTTTCCTTATTGGAGATTTTAATCAGTGGAGTATATCAGATAGATATAAACTTAGATATAATGCCGAGAAAGGTATTTATGAAACCCGGGCTTTGATCAAACAAGGAACCTACTCCTACAAGTATGTACTTCTTCAAAATGATGTAATTGATCCTCTTACGTTAAGTGATTCAATCACAAAACAAAGCCAGGAATATACCGGGTTCGTTTACTACAAAGACCCTCAATACCAGTATTCCCGGTTATTGAAGGTCAAGTCTTTCTTTTCTCTCAGATAATCTTAGAAGTCGATTCCGATAGAGAAGTAATGAATTGCTTTGTCTGCAAATCCATCTCTGTTATATGCCCATGCAATATCGTATCTGAAAGGAAGACCAAATACTATAGTTCGTAAACCAAAGCCCGCTCCAGCCAGGATATCCCCATCAATATAGTTGAATTCACCAACCTGGTGATCAGCTGGAGTAGTTGCGAGCTGTTCTTCAGTAATAAATCTGCTGTCTGTGAAATCATAGTATCTAACTACTTCTTCACCCAACCTGAAATCAAGATCTTTTGAGTTCTCAGAAATTGGAACCTCTTGCCCAAAGAAATTGAGCACTGTTTGATTTATATCAAATCCCCAGGCTGTTCCAACATCAATGAAAGCGGCACCAGTCACATTATATAATGGAAGGATTGGGATTGCACCAGGTACAATAGCTGCAAATAGCGGGAACCTGAATTCAGTATTAATCAAACCAAACTTATTCCCATAAATCGCATTAAACTCATGTCCTCTAAGCGGAACTGCTGGTAAAGTGAAGAATGTATCAGCCAATCGATCTAGTGGAATACCATTATCAGACCACCTTTGGTTGATCCATCCCAACTGTCCCCCAAGGAAATAAGTCTGAGAATCTTTACCTACAGATGCTGCCCCAGATCCACGAACTGCGAATGAATAATTTGTTCCAAGTGCAAAGTAGTGCCTGAAATCACCAAGTACCGATGCAAATGTAGGAGAATCTTCGCCAACACCCGGGCTACCGGAGAAACTAACTGAATACCTAGTACCACCTCTTGGAGTTATGAATCCGGGTAATGTAGCGTCCTTTGTGAAACTCACAGATGGGTACAAGAAAGAGCTCTTTAAGGAGTTCGCATTTGCTGATGAATTTGCGAAAATTGTGCTTACCGCATTATAATCTCTCACAATGTTTAGCCAGGACACACCATAATCAATTCTTCTGAACTTATCGATTGGGTACTGGAAGTTAACCCCTGCACCAAATGTTCTGAAGCGTAGGAGATCTCCACCCAATGTTTGATACTGTCGTGAAGAATGGAAGTAAGACAAGAACAAATTCGTTCTGTTCTTCAGGTAACCGTATTCGGCAGAGTAATCACTATTTCTCAAGTCCGTCTGGAAATTGGTACCAAACGAAAGCTGATGATCACCCAATAAGTCACTAATCAAGAACTGGGTTAAAGCATAGGCTCCATAGGTTGAAGCAACTACTGACGGACTGTACGAGATATCTGTACTAAACGATAGTCTATATGGTCTTGGCAGATACCTTCCATCCTCAGTTACATTATCATCTGGTTCGAAAAGGTATTTATCTTCGAGGTATAGCGTTGTATCATCGATAACTTCATCAGAGAACACATAATTTCTAAAATCAATTACACCAGTTTCTTCAAAACTTGGTGGGATTTCACCAGAAGCCTTCTTTTCTGCCTGCTCTTTCTCCTCTCTTTCAGCACCGTTTATAATTCCTTCTTCATACATTTCTTGTGCATATAAAATAGCAGGAACTCTTTCTACCGAACTTTCTGCTACTCGTCGTTTTGCCCAATAGTTTTGTGAAAGAGGTTCGGTCTTCTTTCTAATGAATGGAGATTTTAACAAGAAGATATCCAGGTATCCTTCGTTGATGGAACTGAATGCCATTCGGCTTCCATCCGCACTCATTGAAATTTGAGTAACACCAGATTGCAAATCTGTTAATGGAGCTGAAGTTCCATTTTCAAAATCGTATTCATAAATGTTCTGGGCTCCATTTTCATCCGAAATGAAAACCAATCTTCCTGATCTGGTTCTTTGGGGTTGCTTCTCACTCCAATTTGGCGTCTCAGTTAGTCGAACTATTTGCTTACCGTCGATTGTTACACTGTAAATATCGGATTGATAAATACTTTCATCTTTTAATAATCGATACTCAGTTGTATAAGAACCAAGATCAATTTTATCTCCCCTGTCAGACACGAAGTAAACAGTTTCGGAATCGTTATCCCATGATGGCTCGTAGTCAGAGAAGAAATCGTTTGTGATATTTGTTAATTGTTTCTGTCTGAAATCATAAACAAAGATATCCTGGTAAGGGCCGATATTACCATCAAAAGCCAGTTTCTGGCCGTCTGGAGACCAGGAAACCGATCCAATTGCATCAAGTTCGTCGAGCCTGACTTTTTCAACTTTTCCGGTTCTGTAATCTACAATGGCAATATCATCAATACCTTTGGCTTTGGTAGAAAGTGCTATTTTCTGACCATCCGGTGACCAGGTGATATTTGGGTTAAGGATATTTAGTTCTTCAAAATCAGGATTGTCCTCCCCTCGAATCAGAGTTTTTAGCTTCTGACCATTTAAAGCATTAATCACGATCACATCAAAGTAGCCTCTCTTATTTGTGATAAATGCAATCTTATCACCTTGAGGACTAATAGCAGGGCTCGTATTGTACGTTCCATACTGTCCTCTTCTGGTCATTAGGGAAGCAATAGCTTTTGCATTTTCTCTTTCAGCTACTTCAGGAAAATATCTTTCTTTTAGTGATTGCTCCCATTGTTCTGATAATTCCTGAACTGAATATCCAAGAGCATCTCGAAATCCATATTCAATACTTCTGCTGGTTTTAATTCGGTTTAAAATCTCAGCAATTTTTTCTCTTCCATACTCTTCAGCTATAAAGTTCCAAACAGATTGCCCTCCCCTATAAGCATAATATCCACTTAAGTATGGAATGGGTGGCAGATATCCATTTATTACAGCATCTCTCACAAACATATCTGTGTTAGAATCCCAACCCAGGGCCATATATTCTGCTAACCCCTCTTCAAACCAGTTAGGGAACACAAGCTGAATGTTATTTCGGATAATTGACTGGATAGTACCACCATAGAACATATCATTAAATACAGCGTGTACAAGCTCGTGATGTAATGTTCTTCTGAAATCATTGTAGTCGCCTGCAAAAGGAACTGTCATCCTGTTTTTCAATTTGTCAGTAACTCCACCGATACCCTCCGCACTTAGTGGTAGATTGACCACATTGGTTTGGGCAAAGTCGTTGTGTGAATCATAGATGATTAAAGGTATCCTGTTTACGATCTCATGATCAAAATCTTCCCGTAATTGCTTGTAGGCAGATTCAAGGCTTTGAGCACTAAACTCAGCCAGCTCATAATTCTTTTCACCATAATAATAGATGTCGAAATGCTTGGATTGAATAAATCGCCATTCGAAATTCTGGTACTGAACCCTGTTCTTACCAAAAGAAAAGTACTGTGCGTTTATGGAAGAGCTAGCTATAAATAAAGTTAGCAGAAAAGCGGAAACTATCTTTCTAATCATGGAACTTACTTTTTAAAATTAAGCTGGTACAAAATCTATCTGTCTTTTTTGAGCATTAACACTTTCAACTGATACCTGGATTTCATCTCCTAAGCGATACTGTTTTTTGCTTGAACGACCTACCAAACTATGACTTCTTTGATCATAATTGTAATAGTCGCCCTTAAGATCGCTAATTCTAATCATTCCTTCACAATGTATGTCTTTCAATTCAACAAAAATACCTCTTTCGATAACACCACTGATTACACCAGTAAAAGTTTCTCCGATCTTGTCGCTCAGAAATTCAACTTGCTTTAGCTTGATTGAATCACGTTCGGCAAACACGGCAACTCGTTCTCGCTCACTACAATGCGAGCCATTCGTTTGAAGCCTGTCATACGTGTATGCTTGCGCTCCTTCTGTATAGCCTTTTAGCAATCTGTGAACAATAACGTCAGGGTAACGTCGAATAGGGCTTGTAAAGTGTGCGTAATGTGCAAATCCTAAACCAAAATGACCAATATTATCAGGACTGTATTCCGCTTTTGCCATCGAACGTAGCGTCAATCCATTTACAATGGTCTCAACAGCGGTGCCTTTAACGTCGCTAAGTAATTTATTAATAAGCCTTGGGCTTACTTTGTTGCCTATTTCAAAATTTATACCAAACGGCCTCACTTGCTCAGCTACATTTGCCAGTTTTTTTTCATCCGGTTTATCATGAACCCGGTAAAAGAATGGAAATAATGTCTTGCTTTTTTTCTTGTTCGACCTGTTTCTAAGCCTATCAATATGCACGGCAACAGTCTTGTTTGCCATCAACATGCACTCTTCAATTAATCGATGAGCAAATAGCCGTTTCTTAATTATTACATCAATTGGTTTTCCCTTTTCATCAAGCACAAACCTTGGTTCAGGAGTATCGAAATCTATGGCTCCAGCTTTGAACCTCTTTTCCTTGAGCATTTTTGCCAGCTTCCCTACAAGGTCTACTTCATTTTTAAACTCATGATCCTTCCCATCCAGAACTTCCTGCGCCTGTTCATAAGTAAAACGATGTTTTGAGTGAATTACAGTCTCCTCAATTGAATAATCAATCAGTTTACCACTCTCATCAATTTCCATAAAACAGCTGTAGGTAAGCTTATCTTCATTTGGCCTAAGACTACATACTCCATTGCTGAGTCGCTCTGGTAACATAGGTATAACCCTGTCAACCAAATAAATACTGGTAGCCCTGTGAATTGCTTCTTCATCAAGTGGAGTGTCTGGTTGCAAATAATGTGTTACATCTGCGATATGCACCCCTAGATAGTAGTTTCCATTTTCAAGCAAACTGATGCTTAATGCATCATCAAAGTCTTTGGCATCAAGAGGATCAATAGTGAAAACTGTTTCTTCCCTAATATCCCGACGTTTTTCAATTTCTTTACCCGATATTTTGTCAGGGATATTCGCTGCAAATTTCTCTACTTCTTCAGGGAAGGCCGCTTTTAATTCATTTTCTGCAAGAATAGATAAAATGTTAGCGTCATTACTGCCTTGTTTTCCTAAAATAGAAAGAATCGAAGCTTCCGGTAGTGCCTGGTGATGTACCCACTTTTTTAACTCAAAAGTAACTTTGTCATCCTTTTCAGCACCATTCAGGTTTTCAGGAAGTACAAAAAAATCTATATGAGCTGACTTTAAATCCGGTTCTACTAGATAGGTGTTGGCTCCGGTTTTTTTAAGCGTTCCAACATAAAAATCTTTCCCTCTTTTAGTTACCTCAAGAACTTTACCTTTTGGTTGCCCACTACTTTTGTTTCTTCCGGTGATCTTAACTTTTACTAAATCACCAGGCAATGTGGTTCCTACATCCCGGCTGGAGATTTTAATATCCTCATCCATGCCTTCTACAATAACAAAACCAGTTCCTCTAGGTGTAATTTGAATTTTTCCTTCTATGAGGTTGTTCGAACCTCTTTCTGCCTTAGAACCACTTTTATTCTTAATAAAAATTACCTTCTCTCCTTCTTTTCTTACACGCTTTTTACTGGAAAGACTGTTTATAGCTTTTTCAAGTCTTCTTAGTTCTTTTTTACTGTGAAGCTGTAATACGTTTTTAATTGTTTCTTTTGATAAATAGTCCCTAGGACTGTTTTTTACTAAATCGATAATAATATTTTCGAAAGTACTTAGTCGCTGGTTTTTATTCATTCATTCCTTATTCTGATGCGCCGTTAGTTGTATTTGCCTCTGCGACTTCTTCTTTTTTTCCTTTTCCCTTAAATAATCTTCTAAAAGGTTTAGCCACCTTTCTGAAAAATTCGTTCCATGAATTAAAACTTACCTCAGCCTCAAGACCCACACCATTTATATCCTGAGATTGCTGGCTTTCTTCTGTGCTTGAATAATTACTAAATGTTGGGTCTTGCCTATGGAATGCTGTAACAGAAAGCGTTTGATTAATCCTGTAAGTTGCTCCCAAATCACCAATGTTTGATTGAGAGCCCGTAATCTGTCCTTCTCTACTCAGAATAATACGATCATTATATAGCCTCAGTGCTACATCCAGGTCAACATTGTTGTAAGTGTTTAAATTGAAATCAATATCCAGGCTTCCGATATCACTACGCAAGAGTGAGTTTATCTGATTAGAAAGTAACGGGCTTATTACCTGGCTTGATAATAGTGGGTTCAATACTGCGGCACTACCCGATAAGTTGTTGGTTAATGAATTTGTGGCATCTGATGAAGCTGATGCTGAAGGTATAAAGTCACCCATTAACAGAAAACTAGTAGCTTGTATCAGTTTCTCATCTTCATTTCTATTCAAATTACTTATTTGAGTACGAATAGCACTGTTTTGTCTTGTTTCAAATGTATTTGGTAACCTAAAGAAAAATTCATTCTCAATGCTTGATAATGATCCACCAACATTAAGTACCAACTCAACAGGAACACGTTGCGAGTTATCTCTATCAATGTCAGCCCGGGCGCTTGTTAGAGTATTGATATCAGGTCGAGCCTGGTAAATCGCATTTAAGTTGAGCCTTGCATCGGTTGGTGATCCATCCCAGATAATAGTCCCTCCAGGCTCAAGATCAAATCTCCTGCTAAAAATATCCCCACTCACGAATTGGTAATTCCCACCAGAAATATCGAACTGGCCAAACATACTTAGTTGCTCATCCTCGAGTCTGATACTTACACGACCAGTTCCGTCCGTCTTGATAATATCTCCAGTAATAGGATCGAAAATCAGCTCAATAGACATTGGGCGTGTCGCTATAAACTGTAAGTCTAAAGTAAAGCGCTCAATAAATGTTCTATCAAAGGGATTATTCTCGGAATCAATAGTGCCAAATGCGCTTACATTTTCAATAGGTTTACTCTTCTCTACCTTTATCATAGAAGGGTCATCAATAAAACGAATAAACTTATTGTCTTCATCAAATTCTGTTTCTTCCAACAAAGGTATTCCAATAGTTGAAAAGTCGGAAATGTTCATCGGTGTTACAGTACTTAGAACCGGATTAAGATTTGTACCCGACATTTGAACTGTACTACTGCCATAAGTTTTACCGAAAAATGGAATATTTGGATCAAATGAATTATTCAGGAACTGGAACTCATCCATTTCAAGCGTTAGATCAATGGTATGTATCTGCTGAAAATCATTAAGGTTGTATGTACCATTTAAAACTGCTAAACCACCTGATGGATCAATAATGAAGGTTTCATCGAATTTCAACCCATCTGTTCTAGAAAAGTTGATTAACCCCTGGGCGTAGTAATAGGTGTCCAGAAACCTTGGCTTGATGTACACTGCATCATCCATTCCAATTTCATAGTCTATGGAGAAATCATAAGTATCAGTATTTCCCCAGACCATACCTCTACCTGTCGCTATTCCTGACATTTCAGTAAATACTTTCGGAGCTATAAATGGGATAACCCATAAATCGATAGACTCGAAATCAAGGTCAAAGCTGTACAATGAATCCACATCAGGGAACTGACCTCTTTCCGGAGCCAGTATATATCCTGCAAGTCGAATGTCCTGGCCGTTTCTTCGATTCCTTATAAAGTACTCAGGATACTTCGTCGAATCAGTTGCTATTAAAATCTCGGTGTCAAAACGATTTAGATCCGGATTAAAATTACTTTCTATGCTTAAATCGCCAACTACATTCTCATCAATTGATAGACTTGAGATTCCTAACTCTCCCTGTATCGTTGGTGTTCTTGTTAACGACCGAGTTGTAAACCGCCCATCCAGAATCCCTGAAAAATCAATTCGCCCATTTACTAAATCAGAAATCCTGGCCAGGTTCACATTTTGAATCACATAGTTCACTGAATCTGATGGAAGATTACTAAACACTCCGTCAAAACTTAAAAACTCGGAAAGGTTTGTAAATTCGAAATCCTGAAAAATCAATTTTTGCTGTTCATTATAAACCAGGATCGGAGTCCCCTGGTTAACCCATCTATAAGTATCGCTGCCGAGATCAAAGCTATTTAGATTAAACTGTATAGAAGTATCGCTTAAGTTCACATTTCCGTTCATTTCGAACTTAGTGTCTTCGGCTATTTGATCAATACTCTGGCTAAACTCAATTGAGTCTTCATTCATCTCAAGAAGAAACTCTGCGCCATTTCCAGAAATGTAGTCTGTATTCAGGGAAGCTACATTGGCTTGCAACTGGAGCCCTGAAAAGCTTTTTAGGTCTTCTTCATGTCTGAAACTCCCGGTTAGCTGTACATTTATTGAATCGAGCATAAAATTCTTAAATGTAAGTGCTGGATCCAGTATCTCGGCATTAAAAAGAAGTCGGCTTGAATTTATATTCCAATCTGAGTTCATAGTGAAACCAGAACTAAACGCTTCTGAATCCGGGAAATATGAATTAATCAACTCCGTGTCTTTTAAGCTCAAATTCAATGCCACATTTTGATTTCCTGAAATATCATAATCGATCATTGACTCCTCAAAATCACTTAGCCTGATCTCCTCAGCAACCCTTTCTTCAAAGTAAGTCTTCCAATATCTACCCAGGTTGTAAATTTTTTCGGGTGAAAACTCACCAGAAATAGAAACATCTAGTATGGAGGAAGTAAGGCGAAATATCCTGTTATTAGATTCAGGCTCAGTGAAATCAGCATATAGCTGATGAGCAGGTAAAGTATCATTACCCACAACAGAGAATGGAACATTTACGCTAAGCTGCCCATACAAATCATCTCTAGTGCTGCCGTTTAAAAAGAACTCATAATCAACATCGGTTCTGGTACTGGCCATATTATCCAACTGGGTAAGAGCTTTCAGATCTATTCCCTCACCCATTCCTGAGAATTCTATTTCCGGTATCGAATCCCTGACATTCACAGTACCAATACCGTCTAACATGGAATTACCATCAATCAATTTGAAAGAAGGAAATATCAATCCATCTGTCCAGTTCCCGGTAACAGAAAGTGTGTCAATTGAAACTCCATTTATAGAACTGTTATGAAGAAGAATTTCACCCAATCCGGTTGCATTCCTGAAGTCAGTTGACGAGGTACTGAATGTAGTAATACCTGATAAGTTTGATTCCTCTAGTCGTTCGCTAATCAATCCGCCTAAATTCAAAGAGTCGAGTGCTACAGCAAACTCAATAGGAGATTCGTTACCAAGTTCTGCTTTCCCTTCCAGGTTTACAGAACCCCTGTTACTCATCACTGAAACCTTGCCATCTATAAAATCTTTATCGCCATGAATCTCTGCTTCATATTGCGACGATAAAATTACCTGCAATTGTAAATCTGTAAGCTCAGGTAAGAATGCTCTTACATCATTTGAGTCTAGCAGAGCTCCCTCCAGGTTAAATCCATATCCTACCAGTTCTTTGTCTAATGCATTGGTGATATGTCCATAACCAACTAATCCACTTTCACCCAGAAGGAGTTGAAACCTGTCTACATTAAGTGAATCAAGAGTACCAATACCATTGAAACTCAAATGAACATTCTTGTTATTTTCAGGAAAGTCAGGGTAAATGCTTTCAATGTAATCTGCCTGAACAATCAGTTCTTCAAGTGCAATATCCAGCTGAGACTCAAGGATTTGCGAGATCAAATCTTCCTTGAAAATATCTACCCCATCCGCTTCTCCCCTGAATCGTAGTACTGAATTTCCTTTTCTGATATTGAATGAATTGAACTCTAAAAAGCGTTCATCATTAAAAACCTGACCAAATAAACTTATTTCTTCAGCACCTAACTGCGGGCTGTTCATAGTGAGTCTTTCGATATCCAGATAACGTTGTTCTTCACTGTAATCAAGAAACAAATCCATCGCTATATTTTGCAGATGAAGACTATCTGACTTAAAAAGCTTTGTGGTATCAGAAACTAAATTCCTGATAATAACTTCTCCATCATACACTTTTACAGTTGGAGCAAGAACTTCAACAAATGGCGATACTGCATCTGTAGTATCCACCGATTGAATAAACCCTTCTTTCTTTCTTATTGCGGAAATGAATGAAGCATTACTTTCACCGTCGAGTATCATTTTAGGAGAAATTACATTCAAACCTGTTATCACGAAATCATTTCGTAGCAGTGACAGGACATCGAGACTCGCTGAAATTGTATCTGAAGAGAAAACCGGGGTGTAGGACGAAGAATCTGGATAAAGAGACACATCAGCCAGTTGAAAGCTAAAAGGAATCGTACCTTCGATTTCACCAAACTTGAGAACTCCATTATGTTGAGCATTAAATCGTTTTTCGATCCTGTCAGCAATGAAATTCTTAGTAGACTTGAGCTGAAGTACACCAAAACCAAGAGAGCCCACTACCAGCAAAGTCACAAGACTTATCCCGATAATGGTCCAAAACTTAGACCATACTTTATGTAACCAGCGTATCGCCATATTTAATTAAACTCCGATGTAAGGAATTGCCAGCTTTTTTCAATTAATGAGGTTTCTTCGAAAGTTTGAACAATAGGTTTCTCAATATCTTTCAATAAAACCAACCTGATTGTCTGATTTTTAACTTTCTTGTCTCTTAACATCAATTCTGTTAATTCGCCAGTATCGTTACCAATTTCTCTTAATGAAAAATCATACAACGATTTAAATTGACTTAAATTGGCTATATCGATATTTGCTCCCAAACTATTTGAAGCTGCAACAGCTCCAAACATTCCGGCGAATACTGCTTCACCATGTGAGTACATTTGGAACTTTCCTTTTTGCTCTATTACATGAGCATAAGTATGTCCAAAATTCAAAAACTCGCGAACTCCTGATTCCAAAACATCTTTGGAAACAATAGTACACTTAATACCTGCACTTTTTTCAATCAAAGGAATCCATTTTTCGGGAAGTGCAAATGATTTACCTGATACCAGTTCATTGATCTCAGACAAAATCTTCGAGTCTTCTATCATTCCATATTTGATAATTTCACTTAGTCCATTCACCCATTCTTTTTTATCCAGGGTTTTGAGAAAATTAACATCTGCAAATACACCTTTCGGCTGATAAAAAGAACCAATTAGATTTTTCCCTGTGCTATGATTTACCCCGGTTTTCCCTCCGATTGAGCTATCAACCATTGCCAACAACGTTGTGGGAACATGAAAAAGCGGAATACCTCTCAATACTGAAGCGGCAACAAAACCAACCAGATCTCCAACCACTCCACCACCTATAGCCATAAGAGGAGTTGATCTCTCCACTCCATTTTCAAGTATAAAATCTACTATCCTTGAAAACTGATCCAGGCTTTTACTCTTCTCGCCGGAGGGTACAACATATAGTATGATCTTGGAAAAGCTCTCACTCAAGTGCTTGTTTATGTACTCATTGTGCAGTTTATACACTTTTTCATCAATAACTATGAATAGCTTCGAACGACTGAATCGGTTAGAGATGTACTGAGCTGCACGATCTAAAACATCAACACCTACAGTAATATAATATTCATCAGATGAAGATATTTTTACTGAGATTTTATTAGACATGCCTTTTAATTTTTTTGATCACTTTTTGCACCTTGTCCTTAATGTCTAAGCTTTCGTCATTTTCGAATTTAATTTGAGCTTGTTCATAGAGTGCTTTACGAGATGAATATAAGGCTTTAAGCTCTCTAAAGAGAGTTTCTTCCGATTTTAATTTACCTGATTCATCTAACAGAATTGGGCGTTTCTTATTTCGCATAACACGCTTTAAAATTATGTCCATGGGCGTATCGATAAAAACGAGTAAGCCATGCAGTTTCAAATGATCCACAACTCTTTGATTATGCAGGGCACCTCCACCTAGCGCAATAACACCTTTGAACTCTCTCGTTAGCTGAAGCAGGTATTCCCACTCCTTTTCCCGAAAATAATCCTCTCCCTTTTCCTTGAAAATCTCACTTATAGTGCTTCTTTCCTTTTCTTCTATAAACTGATCCAAATCCATAAATGGAAAATCCAGGCTCTTTGAAAGCTCATAGCCAATCTTACTTTTCCCGGTACCCATAAATCCGCACATGAATATTGAGTCCTTAAAACGTGCTAGTCGATAATTATTCATTCATTCGGATTTTTTGGTTTTACCAGCTCCACTTCTTCTTTTTGAACAATAACTGCACCAGGAGCTGCTCCTTTTGGTTTTCTTACGAACTTCCTTTTAGTAAAAATTACTGGTACCAACTCAGAACCCTTCGCTTTCGAATTAAAAGCCGCATAAGATGCTGCTTCTTCAATAATATACTTTTCGGGCATCCCTTTATTATTCTTCATTCGAATAACCAGGTGAGATCCCGGAACACCCCTGGCATGCATCCAAATATCTTCTTTATGAGAAAGCTGTACCAATTTATCATTACTTCTTGAATTCTTACCGATCCATACCTGGTACCCATTTATCTCGAATTTATGAAATGGAAGGTTTGGTTCATCAACCGATTTCTTCGAAACTCCTAGCGCCTCCAATTCTTTGTTAAACTTCTTCTTCCATTCCCCTATATCCCGTAAATGCCCTGCATCTTCTATTTGTTCTAACATTGTTTTAAGTCTTTTTTTCCTTGCTTCAATAGCAGGAATTCTTTCCAACGCTTGCTCATATGACTTCAATGAACTGGAAGATCTTTTATAATACTTCTCAGCTGATTCGACTATAGAAATATTAGGATCGACTTTTATTTCAATTTCTTCTCCCTGCTTATATAAATCATTTACAATAAGCTTATCATTTTCAGGTTGGCCAAGGTGAGCATTTGCCATTAATAAGTGGCCATATTTCTCATACAACTCAGATTTTTCTATTCCTTTATCAGCCTGCTCCAGATTCTTAAGGGAAGAATCTAACCTCTTTAATTGTCTCTTAAGAGTTTTTTTGTATTCTCCTTTAACCTGCTTGAGTCTTTGGTTATGAGAGTAATTTCTATGCCGATAAAGAATCAGGTCATTAACGGAGCTAAACTCCTCCACGGTAGGGATAGGCAAAACAGACTCGTTTAGTAGTGTAACTTCCCCATTTTCAAGTAGGCGAAAAACAGGCTCATTTTCGAGTTTCCTTGTTACCGATTTTGCAAACTCTACAATAGTAGGAGTATCTTTTCCTTCCAGGCCGTTTAACTGTATTAGCTCTTGTAAATTAGCTCTTGGTAATAATGGGTTAGCATGAAGAAGTATTTGCTTCGGATCTGTTGAAGTATCTAAACTTTTAAAAAAATCAACCTTTTTTGGAGATGGAACCTTCTCATCTATTGTATCATGATCCTTAAAAGTCTGTTGAATTATGTCATCTTTTACCAGGAATGCGTTCGACTGATTACTAAATAGCTTAAACCAAAGCTCATATTCGTTTTCAAACTGTATCATTACTATCCTGTCGCTCTCGCTTACATTAATATCCAGGATAGGAACACCATATATTTCCCGAAAGAACTTAATGGTATTAGATTTTTTAGCACCTCTGTCTATATCTGAGAATAATGCGATGTTTCCTGGGGTAGAACTAAAAATTAATCTGAAACTTTCTTCTCTACCTTCGATAAAAAGCTCAAGTAAGTTTTTGAAAGGTGTGATTATCTGACTTATAACACAATCTGATAATTTGTTTTTCAGTTCTTTCTTTAAATATATTAATTCGTAATAATTCATCACTTCATTGTAGAATGTGAAAGTCTTATAAGCTACTTATGCACTATCCAATTTTTAATTCTATTGTAAATTCAGTTAATACTCAACTTGAAAAGCGTGGTGTACTAAGCAAGAAATTTAGAACGTGGGAAGATAATAAGATTAATGCCATTGGCTTGGAACTTATTATAGATCTTCAAAAAACATCCAACTTCATTCAGGCTCTATCTGTCAATTTTGATTGGGACAGTTTTAGAGAAGCATCGGTTGCTCAAAATTTAGAGGGAATGGACAAACACCCATTCCTGAAGCTAAAACAACTCTCCTCCGCATCAGTTAAACCCACCATCGATGTTGAGATGTCCTGGATATTCAATATTGAGGTTTGCCAACCAGAATTACCGGGAAAAGAAGGTAATTACAGAATTGAACAGGCAAGTAAGTGGATGGAATCTATTAGTAAAGAGATCAATTCGCTTCTTCAAAAAGAAAATATCATTACCCGCTGGCATATCGAAATCGAAGGCAATGAAAAGGGAAAGTACCTATCAGCAATTAATCTGATCTCCTATTTTCAGTATGAGTTATCCGACACAAAAACAGTAAATGAAATCCAGGCATTAGTTACACGCCGATTACAGGATTTATTACTCAAAGCCAGCCTTGTAATTAATAAGTGTGATGGTATCCTGGAAGAAACTGTAGCTGCATAGCTAGTTTCAATGTTCCTGAAGTAATCTCATTAGCTACCAGACAAAAAAAAGGCTTCGATTTTGTCGAAGCCTAAAAATTACTTTTTCTTCTTATGCCTGTTTTTTCTCAGGCGCTTTTTACGCTTATGCTTTGCAATTTTTGCGCGCTTTCTTTTTTTACCACTTGGCATAAATAATTACCTAAAATCTTTGGGTTGTTTTTTTCTGTTCGAACAGACTCCAAAAGTAAGAACTTTTTACTGGTTTATGAAATCAATTTTTAGAAGAAATCGATTCATTAACAAGTTCTTTAAATTCTTTCGACATTTTAAGTACAGGAGCGTACTGTTCAGGTACGATTACCTCTACATTTGTTTTGGGATTTCTAGCCACTCTCTGGGCTCTTTTAACTACCTTGAAACTACCGAATCCTCTGAGTTCAATATTTTCACCTCGCTTCATAGAGTCAATTACTGTTTCTATGAAACCATTAACAACTGCCTCTGTTTCTACCTTTGTTAACCCCACCGACGACGATATTATGTCTACTATGTCTGCTTTAGTCATATCTATAGCTTTATTTTCGAATATTGTAAATCAATTTCCATTGCCAACAAAATAAAAAATACAAATCGTTCATTTTAGATCATACAATTTCAAATTTATTAATCTTATTTGATCTCTTAAACTTTCCTAAATGTTTTTTACTTTGTCGCAGCTAAAAACAATTCAAAATAAAAAAGTTAATGCATGGAAACTTTTGAGAATATCGTAGGCACTGTTAACGATCTTGTTTGGAGTACTCCCTCCTTCTTCCCTTTTATGGTGGCCGTACTTTTAGGGTTCGGGATTTTTATTACTCTAAAACTTGGTTTTGTTCAGATTCGCCAATTCGGACATGGTATCAAATCTGTTATGGGTAAATATGACCAGGCTGATGCTGTTGGTGATGTAAACCATTTTCAGGCATTAACTACTGCTCTTTCTGCTACAGTAGGTATTGGTAATATTGCTGGTGTTGCTATTGCAATCCATTATGGAGGCCCGGGTGCACTGTTCTGGATGTGGGTTACCGCTTTCTTTGGAATGGCTGTAAAGTATACCGAATGTACTCTAGCGGTAAAGTATAGAGTCCAAAACGATGACGGTTCTGTTTCTGGTGGACCGATGTACTATATCGAAAAGGGATTAGGCGAAAACTGGAAATGGTTAGCAGTATTTTTTGCTGCTATGGCAGTTATCTGTTCCTTTTTAACAGGAAACGCAGTACAAGCCAACACAGTAGCAGATACCTTAAACAGTACCTTTGCAGTTCCTGGATGGATTACAGGTTTAGCTACCGCTTCAGTTGTTGGGGTAGTTATTATCGGTGGTATTAAAAGAATTGGTAAAGTTACAGCCACCCTGATGCCAATAATGGCTCTAATATATGTACTGGGTGCATTGATCATTTTATTTTTGAACTATGACAAAGTGCTTCCAGCATTTGGAACAATTTTAGAATACGCATTTACTCCAAAGGCTGGTGCATTTGGTGTTGGCTCTGGATTATTTCTGACAACATTAGTTTGGGGTATTAAACGAGGTTTATTTTCTAATGAAGCAGGACAAGGTTCAGCTCCTATTGCACATGGTGCTGCTAAAACAAAGGAACCTGTTCGTGAAGGTGTTGTTGCACTATTAGAACCATTTATTGATACACTTGTTGTTTGTACAATGACCGGGTTAGTAATCGTAAGTACAGGTGTTTGGGATATGAAACACGAAGTACCGTTTACTACTAAGGCACAAGGTGCTACTATAGAAATTGACGCAGGTAGTATCCTGACCTTTGCTGCTGGTGACGCTACCAATGGAACTGTTGAAAGAAACGACCATGAAATGGGAACCTTCTATTACGATGAAGCACAAACAAGACCATTTGATGGTACTATTGAGGTTCTGGAAAACGGAACTGTAGATATTCAATCAGCTACTGGTAGCCAAATTGAAACCATTTATTCAAGCCATATAGAGAATGGAGCACCTTTAACTGCATTAGCATTTGAGAAAGGTCTTGGACCAATTTTCCCAGGCGGTAAATACATTGTTACTCTTTGTGTAATTCTCTTTGGAGTATCCACTGCAATAAGTTGGAGTTACTATGGTGACAGATCAATACAGTACCTTGCTGGTGATAAATCTATTATCTATTACAAAATGGTGTATTTAGTTATGCACTTTATTGGTGCAGTACTGGCATTGGAAACCGTATGGGCTATTGGTGATATTGCGCTAGGTTTAATGACTTTCCCTAATATCATTGCACTGTTTGCGTTATCTGGTGTAGTTGCTACAGCCAGCAAAACGTATTTCGCTAAGATGAAAGAATACGAATCTAAATAGCACCAATGAGTAACGTTTCAGTTATTGATCACCCAATCATTCATAGGTATCTAACTTTCTTAAGAGATAAAAATACTGATACAGCCGTTTTCAGAAGAGCAATGTCTAACATAGGCATTGTTCTGGCTTATCATGCACTTAAAGATCTGCCTCTTAAAGAGATTACAATTGAAACCCCTATTCAAACTACTAAAGGCTTTGTACCCTCTTCGGATGTTGTGGTTATCCCAATTCTAAGAGCTGGATTAAGTCTTGTTGATGGAATCATTGATTTCATGCCAGAAGCAAAAGTGGGCCACGTTGGTGTGTACAGAGATGAAGACACACACAAACCTGTAAACTACTATGATAACCTCCCCACTGGAATTTCAGAGGCTTATAACCTGGTTGTTGACCCTATGTTAGCAACTGGAGGAAGCGGTAGTCATGCCATAACCTTTCTTAAAGAAAATGGAGCTAAAAATATCACTTTTGTTTGCTTGATTGCAGCACCTGAAGGTATCGATAGACTTCAACAAGATCATCCGGATGTTCCCATTATTACTGCTGCAATTGATGAAAAGCTAAATGAGAACGCCTACATCGTTCCCGGACTTGGAGACGCTGGAGACCGATATTTTGGCACGAAGTAGCTTATATATCCTCTCTTTACTCCTTTTTGTTATTACTTCATGCGGAGAGTTATCTGAATATGATTCTCTACAAGTTAAAGAGGCACTTGCTGATTCTCTTTTAAATACCACGGAAAGCTGGAATATGAATATGATTCTGGTTGATGAAGGAACTACCTTGCTAAAATTACGCGGCAGCAGGTCTGTAACAATTAAGGAGAGTACCAGGAATGAAACCCGGATATCCGGCCCTGTTTTTATAGAGATATTTAAAGATACCGGAGAACTTAAAAGTACTGTTGTATGTGACAGTGCGTTCTACTTGCCTGATGACGCCACTTTTGAGATGTTTGGTAATGTACTTGTGACTACAGAAGACGGGAAAAAATTAAGTTCATCATATCTCAAGTGGGAGCGTAAAAAAGACATGGTTAGTACTCCTGAATTTGTAACTTTTGTTTCTCCGCCTGATAGCATTGCAGCTAACGGCTTTATCGGAAATACTGAATTAACAAGTTATATACTTAATGAAGGTGGTGGAACAACAGTAATAGATTGATAAAGCCCGGCTGTCATAGAATCAGTTTTATTCTCCTGGTATTAATAGTAATTAGTACTGCCACCACCTATGCCCAAAATGTGGTGACTATAGAACGATTTAGTTCGGCTAAAGGAGTAACCATTGATGGTGAATCAGTCAGGAAAATCTATAATGCACGGCTTTCTATTGGAGATGTTAGTTTAGTTTGCGACAGCGCCTGGCAATTCATCGATAAGAACGAGATGAGGGCATTTGGAAATATTCAAATAGATACCCCTACTGAAAACATCTGGACTGACACTCTTTATTACTACACAAACCAGGATTTAAGTCTACTTCGGGGCAGAGTGATTATTTTACAAGACAGCACCACGCTCTATGGCAAAAAAGTAGATTATAACTTCTTTACGAAAGTTGCCTATTTCAGAGATGGTATTAGGCTGGAAGACTCCGAGGGAACACTGAAAGCACTTAAAGGAACCTATTTCCAAAACCAGGACAGCGCTATTTTCAGAATGCAGGTCCAAATAGAAGACTCTGCTCAATATGCTGAAGGCGACAGCTTATTTATAAATCGGAAAACCAAACACCTCGAGCTCTTCAGTAATGTTTTCGTTTCAGATAGTGTGAATAATGCTCTTCTGACCGGCGATTACCTGGAAGCTGACTCAACAGGGAGACGATATGTTTCCGGAAACGCCTATTTAAGAAAAGTTGAAAGTGACTCTGTAAAGTCGGATTCCACTCATATAAATGCTGACGAAATTCTCTTATTGGAGCAGGACTCTACTTCTCTCATAAAGGCATATGGCGATGTCTCTGTTTGGGCCCCAAAGTTTTCCTCTCTTTCGGATACTCTATTCTTCGATTCTCAAAAAGAGCTTTTTGAACTCATTGATTCTCCAAAAGCATGGCATACTAATATTCAGCTCACAGGGCCTTTTATTTCTGTGCAACTAGATAGTAGTGAAGTAAAAGAGTTAAAGTCTTTCTCAGGAACCATTGCTGTTCAAGAAGATTCTGTAACCGGGCGCCTGAACCAGCTAAAAGGTGATACTTTGATCGCATCATTCCAAAATGGAGACATTTCTAAAATAGAACTCTACCCGAATAGTGAAATCCTGTTTCATACCAAAAATGATGCGGGTGAAGCTGATGGAGCTATGGAAAGCTCATCTCCGGAAACCATCCTGTACTTTGATAAGGGTGAGCTAATCAGAGCTAAAATGGGGCAGAACCAGGGATTATTTTTACCAGAATACACTGATTTGGTCAACAGAAGGTTGGATGGTTTTATATGGAATCCTGAACTCAGGCCTGAGAAACCTGACTACATTCCTAAGCCCAGATTTCAGCCTATACCTATAGAGTTGCCTTTTACTTTACCCCGTAGATATCTTGAGTTTATTGAAGATTTAGAAGAATGATTCTGAGTTTATATGATATCAGTTTATAAAACTGAGACTTCGACTAAGTAGGAACTATTTTTCCAGAATTGCGTGATTTCAGGTCTTTAAAAAAAGTAACCCTGAACAAAATAGCAGTATACCGAGATCACTATTATACACAGGATATTAAGTAGGACTCCGCTTTTCGCCATCTCTCCCATTTTAATATGTCCACTGGAGTATACAATTGCATTAGGTGGAGTAGATATGGGAATCATGAATGCACAACTTGCACCGATAGTTAAAGGGATTGCCAGTTGAAGTTCGTTTAGACCAAAGAATTGTGCTATTACAAAAGAGACAGGAATAAAAACAGCTACCAGGGCCACATTGCTCATAATCTCAGTTAAGAAGA
Source organism: Balneolaceae bacterium (assembly GCA_040222185.1). GTDB lineage: Bacteria > Bacteroidota > Rhodothermia > Balneolales > Balneolaceae > JAVKDP01. Next base: position 28,589 of record JAVKDP010000107.1, read on the forward strand.
CAGCAAAAGTACATACAACAAGAATAATAATTAAAGGGGCTGCAATAGTATTCTGGCTAATCCATTCTCCAAGTAGTCCAACTACATTTGTCACCTCCAAACCTTTAGCCACACATATTCCTCCTCCAAAAAGAAGAAGAATGTCCCATGGAAGCCGTTGAGTATCTTTCCAGACTAATAGCGGTTTCTTCCCTTTTCCAGAAGGCCAAAGAAATAGTGCAATACAAGCTGTAATTGCAATCCCTGTATCTGATACAGCTTCAAGGTTTGGGATTTTCGTTATCTGGGTTCTGAATATCCATAATAAAGCAGTGCTAACCATTACGATCAAAACACGCTTTTCTCCTACCTTAAATTTGCCAAGCTCTGAGAGTTCTCCTTTTATCAGACCCCCAATTCCCTCCAATCGTTTTATGTTAACCGGGAATGCAATCCGTGTGTTCACAAAATATACCAGGCAAAAAAGAATTACTACCAACGGAAATGCAAAAAGCAGCCAATTTGTAAATGTAATAGGTTCCAGGCCGCTTTCCGAGACAATACCTACTAATACCCCATTTGGAGGTGTCCCAATAATCGTAGTAATACCTCCGATATTAGCTGCATAGGCTATACCAAGCATTAGAGTAAGTGCAAAGTTCTTTGCCGATTTCTTGTCTTCGAACTTATCGTTTATAAGTGCTATAACAGACATACCAATTGGTAACATCATCACTGTAGTAGCGGTATTGCTTATCCACATTGAGAGTAATGATGTAGTTAACATCCCTCCTAGTATAATCCTGGATGGTTTGTCACCAGATATATTCATGATGTTAAGAGCAATCCTGCGATGAAGCTCCCATTTTTCGATGGCCAGGCCTAACACAAAACCTCCGAAAAAGAGGTATATAACGTAATTGGAATAATTTACTGTTGTTTCACGAAGTGAAAGGATTCCCATTATCGGAAATAGTACAATGGGCAAAAGAGCAGTAACTCCAATTGGAATAACAGAGGTAATCCACCATGAAAGCATCCAGGCGGTTATTGCTATCATACGTACCTGCTCACTTTCGTACCCCCCTACCAAAAGGCAAAGTGCAAACACAAGAGGACCCAGAGCAATTTGAAGAGCCCGGTTTTTAAGTAAACCCATACATAAGTTTTAGCAACATCAATTATTACGAAGATCGAAATTCGTGATTTATGCTTTCATTACCAAAGTGAGTTTCGGCTTTAGAGGTGATTTTCTATTCGTTTCTATATTGTTTGTTAAAGATTTTCACTCATTTTTCCTCTATTATCTGGGCGCTATGAATCAACCTGTAATTTATATCATGGGAGTCTCGGGATCAGGTAAAAGTACTATTGCTTCCCTGCTTTCTAAAGAAACCGGCATTCCCTTTTTCGATGGCGATGACTACCATCCCGAGGAAAATGTTAAGAAGATGAGTAGAGAAATTCCGTTGGATGATGATGACCGAAAAGGATGGCTGGAAACATTAAATTCACTGGCACAAAAAGAAGTATCGGACAAAGGGGCTATCATAGTTTCTTCTGCCCTAAAAGAATCCTACAGGAAAATACTTTCGCATAATTTACCTGTTGTTCATTGGGTTTTCCTAAAAGGAGATTTCGATACGATTTCAGGGAGACTTGAGAATAGAACACATAAGTATATGCCTTCAACCCTTCTAGAGTCTCAATTCGATACGCTTGAAATTCCTGAATATGGACTCCATATTGATATTGAACTGGAGCCATCAACAATTGTACAAAAAATTAAACACACACTGATGAGTACTTCCGAATTCGGCCTGTATGGCCTTGGGGTAATGGGGAAAAGTTTAAGTCGGAATTTAGCTGGAAAAGGTTTCTCCCTTTCGCTCTACAACCGTCACGTAGATGGATTAGAGGAAAAAGTAGCAGAAAACTTTGTTTCGGAGTTTCCCGAACTTTCCAGTTCAAAAGGTTTTGATCAGGTTTCAGCTTTCGTAAGCTCATTACAGCTTCCTCGTAAAATCTTTTTGATGGTACAAGCAGGAAAAGTTACCGACCTGGTGATTGATGAGCTTCTTCCGCATTTGGATAAAGGTGACATCATTATTGATGGTGGAAATTCTCACTACAAGGAAACCGAGAAAAGAATTACCAGACTAAGCGAATCCGGAATACATTTTATTGGAAGTGGCGTATCAGGTGGTGAAGAAGGCGCTTTAAATGGACCGTCTATTATGCCTGGAGGAGATTCCGAAGCTTACACACAGATAAGCCCGTTCCTGGAGGCTATTGCTGCTAGAGATTCAGATGGAGATTCCTGTTGTGCTTACGTTGGAAAAGGAGGATCAGGCCATTTTGTAAAGATGATCCATAATGGAATTGAATATGCTGAGATGCAGCTGTTAGCTGAATTATACCAGTTTATGCGGTTTGCTCAGGGCTATAATCCTGATGAAATCGCGGATATTCTTGAATCCTGGATTGATGGAGATTTAAGCAGTTATCTACTTGAAATAACCGTTGAAATTCTACGAACCAAAAGTCCGGAAGGCTGGCTGATTGATGAAATCCTGGACAAAGCAGGAAATAAAGGTACGGGGAGCTGGTCAACAACAGCTGCTGCAGAACTTGGTGTTCCTTCAACCATGATATCTGCAGCCCTATTTGCAAGATACCTTTCATCTTTTAAGGAAGAGCGTAGAATTGCCAGCTATATCTACGAACCGAGAGTTCCTGTACCAAACCAGCTCTCTGAGATTGACCTTGCAAACGCTTATCAAACAGCACGTGTTATTAATCATCACCAGGGAATTCATTTGATAAGTGCAGCTTCCAAAGCATATGGATGGAGACTAAACCTACCTGAATTAGCCCGAATCTGGACGAACGGATGTATTATCAGATCAGACCTTATGCAGAGATTAATACCGATACTCCAGGTGACGGATCGGATACTATTTGACGAGAGAGTTCATCCGGCGGTAATTCGATCTAAACCAAGCCTGGAAAATTTTGCTATAGAATCAATAAAAGCGGGTTTAAACTCACCGTGTTTTACAGCAGCTTTAAACTTCCTGAATGGCTTTACCAACAGCCAAAGTAGTGCTAATATAATTCAGGCTCAGCGTGATTATTTCGGAGCTCATACCTATAAAAGAGTAGATGATCCTGATGGAGAATCTCATCATACCGTTTGGAAAAAGTAGATCATTCTTTTAATTCAATATCAGCATTGGGGAAAAGTTCTTTTATTTTTGACCAGGGCAACTGGAAGTGATGATAGTCTAACGGGTTCGCCCAATTCCCTCCCCAATTAGTGAATCCATGCTTTGCAAAAATCGGGACTATATCTTCAACCATACCTTTTTCATGCAAGTTTCTATTTAGGTACTTAATTCCTGAACTCGGGTAAATTTTTGCAGTAGCATCTTCTTCCTGAATTCTTACATATGGATTTTGAATAGTATTTACATCGATAGCAGTACCAAATGCATGACTTGACCAACGATTCGTTCCCATCACCTTCCTCCCATTAAAGGCAGATGTATTATTAGCCTCCATAGAACGAACATCATCTCCTTCGAACTCATCAACCAAAACCATCATGGCTATTGGGAATTGTAACTTGTAGAGTTCTTTAAAAATTGAAATAACCTGGCTTGAGACCTCTTCAAGTACCATCATTTGACCAGAATGTATCTCATTATCAAAATTGAAATAATTTAACTCCAGTACTTTGAGCCGAGAATGGTGAACAGGACAGTCTTCATTCCAAATACCATTTTCTATCATTCTGGAAACCTGGTGACTACTTAAATCCCGAATATTAAAACCCATTTCAGTAATTGTGTTAAAAGTTTTTTGGAAGATAAAAAAGCTATGAACTTTTCATAGATTACTTTCCATAAACCCAAAATCGATATCGATGCCAGACGAACAAATGCTTAAAGAAATTGCTGCTCAACTGAGAAAACCTTCTGGCGATTTCGGACGGGAAGTAGGTGCCAAAATGAATGAAAGTAATCTGGCAATGAATCTTAAAGCAATCAAGAAGCTTGAGATTTTAGAGGATGACCGAGTGCTCGAAATTGGAATGGGAAACGGTTTTTTTGTAAAAGAAATTCTCTCTAAGCATACATCTGTAAACTACATTGGGTGCGATTATTCTTCAGATATGGTGAATGAATCCAGGACGAACAATGCCAGATTCGTAAATGAGAACAGAGCTTCTTTCTATCGGGCAACGGCTGAAAACCTGCCCGTAGATGATCACACTATTGATAAATTATTTACAGTAAATACTTTGTATTTCTGGGAGGATAAAACATTAATACTTTCAGAGTTAAAACGGGTTCTTACGAAAGGTGGATTGTTAATTATTGCCATTCGCCCGGATACATGTATGCATCAATATCCATCTACTCAATATAATTTTGAATATTTTTCAAGTATCCAGGTAGAACATTTACTTATTGAACATGGCTTTGAAATCTTACTCAATGAAACCTTCGAAGAACCTGAAGTCGAAATTATGGAGAAGAAAATAATCCCGGAATACTGCATCATAAAAGCAACGATTGGAGCCTAATTATCCATTTTGTTTTCCTTGATCAATCTCTTAATCTTTAGCCATTAATTACAATCAAAACGTTCCATTCATGAATCATCGAATTCAATTCCCTTTAGGCAACTTTTTTGTACTTCTGTTTGCTACAAGCCTGTTCATTTCATGTGCTTCCAAACAAGAAAAGACTGAACCTGTTTCAACTGAAATTGAATGGATTTCACTATTTGATGGCCAAACTTTCAACGGATGGAAAGAATACAATTCTGATACCATAAACCCTAAATGGGAAATTGAAGACGGAATGATCATTGTTTCCAGAGAAGGTGATGATGTAGATAAAAACACTGGTTTCGGAAAATCCATTATGACCGTTGATACCTTTGGTAATTTTGAGCTCGAGTTGGAATATAAAATGAGTAAAGGCGGCAATAGTGGAATCATGTATCACGTGGTAGAAGATCCTAAGTACAATGAGGATTATGAGACCGCCCCTGAGTACCAGGTGTTAGATGATGAGTTTTCGGCTACTGAAACAATGCCTATTCGAATGGCAGCTTCCAGCTATGATATGTTTATACCAGGGCCAAAAAAGCTTAATCCTGCCGGGGAATGGAATAAAGTAAAGATTGTATATGATAACGGCCGGGTTGAACACTGGCTGAACGGCGACAAAGTACTTGAGTTTGTTGAAGGAAGTGAAGAATGGCAAAAAGCTTATGAAGCGAGCAAGTTCTCCAAATATTTTCCAGATTGGGGAAAATCAACTACCGGGCATATTAGTTTACAGGATCATGGAGATTTTGTAGCGTATCGAAATATTAGAGTAAGAAGGCTGTAGACATTGTTTAGAATCTAAAACTGATCGTCATCGCGAGGAGCCTGGATTTGAGTTTGGGTTTATGAACCTCCTCGACGTGGCGATCTCCCCTTCAACTCCCCGAAGCCTGTTCCACGAGATTGCTTCGTCAAGCTAACAGTAGAGCATCACAAAAAACTATTCTCCTCGCAATGACGGGATGAGTATTCTTACTCTATCAAACCAAGTATGAATGCCTTCTTGATGAGCCCAGCGGTGTTCTTCACATCCAGTTTCGCCATTAGGTTCTTGCGATGCGTCTTTACCGTATGTTCGCTTAGGAATACCTTTTCAGCAATCTCTTTCATCGTCAACTCATCAGCAATAAGCTGTAATAGCTCAACTTCTCTTTCTGACAATGGCCCTGAATCCTTTGTCTCTTCTTCATGAGCATCAAGGTTTGTAACCTGGTTTTTATATCCTTCCAGGATCACCTCCATAATCTCCCCACTACAACAAAACTTACCATCAGCTACTTTCTTAATAGAGCTCTTCAATTCACCAAAGCCAGTGCTTTTTAATAGATACCCTGAGATTCCGGTTTCCAGTAACTCGCTAATCAATTCATTACTGAAATATGTACTAAACATAATCACTTTTATTGAAGAATAAAGCTGGAAGACATTCTTAGCCACTTCTACCCCACTTACCTTTCCCATATCGATGTCTAAAAGTATAACATCTGGTAAATCACCTTTAGCTAGGTGTTTGAATAAGTCGATACCACTTGTAAAGGTTTCCTCAACTGAGATTTCTTCATCCCTTGAAAAAAGAGCCTTCACCCCTTGTACAAAAACAGGATGATCATCTAGTAGTATAAGTTTTATCATATCAGTTTAGCTCTGCCGGACTCCAAAGGTCCTCTTTCTGTATAATAGGAATCTGTACGTCAATTGTGACACCTTCCCCGTACTTGGTGTTCAATGTAAAGTTCCCGCCTAATAATTTCACCCTGTTTTCCATATTCTCGACACCATAACTTTCCAACCCGGATTCTTTTTGGACCCTATACCCTGTTGCATCAAAACCAATTCCATTGTCTTTTACGGTTAAACTTAAATGCTCATGGTCGGTTAGAATAAGCTCAATAGTATCCGCTTTTGAGTATTTCAGAGAGTTACTAAGAGCCTCCTGTATTACCCTGTAAATGTTCATTTCTATATTGCTGTCCAGCTTTTTATTTAACTCGATCCTGCTTTCAATTTCTATGCCGAGCTTACTGATCTTAGCCAGGAGATCTTCAAGATCTTTGACAATTCCATTTCCGGATACTTTTCCTTCTGTCATTTCTTTTATGATAGCACGAACTTCCAAAAAAGCGTCATCCAGAAACTCACTTCCTTCTTTATAAGACCCATATAAATCAGGCTGTTTCTCCTTAATTTCGTCGTTTAATGAACTGAAATATAACTTCACCAGGGAGAGAATACTTCCTAACCGATCATGAAGCTCGGCAGCCAACCTCTTTCTTTCCTTATCCTGCCCTTCAAGCATTGCTCCAATGGAACTCAATTGTTGCTTCTCCATTAACCCATCAATTTCGCTTTGAAACAATAGCTCCTTTTGCTCAGCAATAATTCTCTTCTTCCTAGTGCTGTAAAACACCCAAAGAGTTATCCCTGCAATACCAATCAGTAAAGAAATAATAGCAATTAACTGAGCTCTGTTTTCTGCATTACGCTGTTCGATTTGAGCCTGGATTTTTGCCTGTTCTGATGATAACAAAGCTATCTCAGCATCTTTCTGTTCAGTTTCATACTTGGTTATCAGTTCTTCTACAGCTTTTGTTTTCTCAATATTAAAAATACTATCGGCTACTTCTGCATGTGCCAGCCTATATTCATAAGCCTTTTCAAACATATTTAGGCCACCATAAGAATCAGCAGTGCCTATGAGCGCACGTTCTTTCAATTCTAAAAGGTCAACAGCATTAGCTGCTTCAAGGCTTTTTAAGTTATACCTCAACCCGTTTCTGAAGTCTTCTAAATAATTATACGTAGCTACAATGTTACTGTAGATTGACGAAAAATCTCTATCATTGCCGTTGTCTTTATACGATTCCATCGCTAGCATAAAAAAAGAAAGCGCAGTATCAAACTCTTCTAAATCAAGGTATATCAATCCTATGTATTCCCGGGTAATTGCCAGGGACTTCCGATCATTTATTATTTCAAATTCATTAATTGCAAGATCGTAATAGGTCAACGCGGAATCGGGGTTTTCCATGAATTCATATGCTCTCCCCATGTTCAATAATACAATCCCTTTGCTCTCCGGGTCTTGAAATTTGTTATAAATAACCAGGGCTTTTTGGAGATATTCTATTGCTCTTTCCGGGTAATCTTGCCTTGAATATAACAGCCCGATTTGAGTGTAGTCAGATCCTAATGAAGTTTCACTGGCCCCGATAGTCTCATTCAATTTTAAACTTTCAAGATAGTTATTCAGGGCTGTTGAGTAATCTCCTCTATCCAAATATGTATTGCCGATATTTCTTATTACCCTGGCAAGTGCAGCAGTATCTCCAACCGCCTCTTGAATCTTCTTATACCTGGTATAATAGACCATAGCACTATCGAATCTTGCGCTTCGTGCCATCCAATTTCCCAGGTTTAAAATTGCACTAGACAAATACCTTTGATCACCAAGTTCTTCCCGGATGGCAATACTTTTCCGAAAATTCTCATAAGCCTTTTCAGTATCTCCCATCGCTTGATAAAGACTGCCCAGGTTATTTACAGCTCCTGCCTCGCCACGCTTGTCACCATCTTCCCTTCTTATTTCAATACTTTTTGTGTAACTGGCCAGCGCATCTTCATACCTGCCAATACCTCTATAAAGCAAACCCAGCCTGTTATATACTCCACTGAGTTGAGACCTGTTATTTCTCTCTGTACTTAAGGATATGCTTTTTAAATAATTTTCTTCTGCTTGTTGTGCTTCTCCCCTTCGCCGATGTACACTTCCTATTAGGTCATACATCTCTTCTTCAAAAGAAGACTCGATACCAAGCTCATTAATTACCTCAAGAGCCTCAGAAGCATAGTAAAATGTAGAATCCAGGTTTGAAGGATAAAACGAGTCTGCCTTCTCAGCAAGAGACTCCAACTTTACTTGTTTCATTGATATATTTTCTGCGAAAACTGGTTCTAAGAAAAAACTTAAAACCAGCATCACAGAAAATTGAAAAATAGTAAGTCTATTTAATTTCACGGGCTACTTATTCCTCTTCCGTAGCATCGTCATATTTAGTTTTTGAATTACCTCCTTCACCATCGCCAACATCACCAGTGTCAGTAATTGTTACAAATGTCCTGATTGTGGTCTTCATATCTACCCCGAATTGATTTATGGAGGGCGATGGTAAGTCTATCTTCAATGGCGCCGAATACCATTCGTCAGAAGGTTTACCTACTGGTCCGGCCACTTCAATGGTAATATCTACTTCATTCTTTTGTTCATCGATCTTCACCACAGGATTATCTTCAAGAACTACATGATAATTTATTGGTAACGGTATGATTACCCATTGAGTGAATTTCTTTCCATTCTTAGAAAGATTGATATAAGGTGTTAGTGTGTCTACTGAAAAAACAGGTGTTAGATTATCCATATCTGTAATAGTTTATTTTTAATTGTAGTAATCCGAAAAGCACTCCCAAAAAACTTAAAACCCCACAAAAGTGGTAGTGCAAAGTATCCTTTTTGATGATGTGTTTAGAGACTGAAATCGACAATTTCCCCTTGTCAACGGATAGCAACATACTATCCAAACTTCATGAAAACAAGTCTCTATTCGCATAAAGACTCCTCTTTTTTTAAAAAAAATTTAAACCAATTTAGAGACCAGAGACCTAGGGGTAACAGTAAGCGAATAGAGCAGCGAAGGTTGGTTGACAGCCTTTGTTGTCCTTATGTGCCGTACGATCTAGCTGGTTGTGCGGTCCTTAATTGTCCTTCCGTGCCGTATGATCTAGCTGGTCATGCGGTTCTTTTTTCTTACTGGAAACCTTCTACTTATGTAGCTATGAATGATCGTAACTACCTCTTATTTACAAAAAACTATACAGCTTCCATGCTGGAGGTTTTGCTACTGGGTGGGAACCTCGTCTATAGAATCTCTGACCGGGTTTTCATCGCGTCTTTACCAGTCAAGGTACAAAAGGAACAACTCATCCAGTCTTCTATTATTGAATTCGATGACCTGGATGAAATTGAAATGGAAACTTTGATGACCTGGAAGCAATGGGATCAAAGTTTCCTACCAATGTATAAATCAAATAACTAGGCTTCTTCCAGTTCCAGGTTCTCCTTAACTACTCTTTCCTGTACATCAAAAGGAGCTGGTGCATAGTGAGAGAATTCTCTTATATACGTTGCACTCCCTTGAGTCATTGATTTCAGTCTAGTGGAGTAATGATCTAGTTCCTCTAGAGGAACGTGAGCCTTGATTTGCTGAAGCGCCCCTTCAGCTTCCATGCCCTGAATCTGTCCCCTTCGGGTTCCTAAATCACTCATTACATCCCCCATATAATCTGATGGAACTGTAATAGCTACTTCATATACTGGTTCCATGAGTTGTGGATTTGCCTTCATAAATCCATCTTTAAAAGCCATCCGTGAAGCCGCTTTGAATGCTGCTTCGTTAGAGTCAACCGAATGCATGGATCCATCAAATACCGAAACACGAATATCTCTAGCTCTACAACCGCTCATTGGGCCGTTTTCCATTTTCTCCATGATACCCTTAACAATCGCCGGCATAAAACGATTATCAATTACACCTCCAACAATACAGTTCTGAAATACCATTTTTCCTCCCCACGGCAAATCGTGAACATCTTGCTTCCTTACCTTCATATCCTTGGGATCGGGCATGCCTTCCTTATAAGGTTCTATTAGTAAATGAACCTCAGCATACTGCCCCGCACCTCCGGATTGTTTTTTGTGCTTGTATTGCGTTTTTATTGAATTCGTAATGGTTTCGCGATATGGAATTCGAGGTGTTATGAATTCAATATCGAGGTTAAACCTGTTTCGAAGCATGTGTTCAATGGTTCCCAGATGCTCTTCACCCTGCCCATGAATAATAACCTGCTTTAATTCCTGGCTGTGTTCAATAACTACAGATGGGTCTTCACGATGTACCTGGTGCAAAGCATTACCCAATTTATCTTCATCGCCTTCTTTTACCAGTTTCACGGCTGTTCGAATGGTAGTGGACGGGAAGTGAATCGGATCTAATTTCACAGGTGACCCTTTTTCGTGAAGTGTATCGTTTACCTCACTGTCTTTTAGTTTCACAACAGCTGCAATATCACCAGTTTTTACTTCAGAAACTTCTATTCTCTTGTGTCCCTCAGTGAGATATAAATTACCAAGCCTTACGCCATTGGAATTACTTTCATTGATCAAATCCATTCCCGCTTTAACAGAACCTCCATATACTTTAAAGTAAATCAGGTCTCCAACATGGGATTCTGAATGAGTCTTGAATAAAAACATGACAGGTTTACCATCTTCATCAATCGGAAATTCGTCTCCGTTTTCAGTTTTAGGGGGCTGAACTTGCAATGGGTTTGGTGCTACATCATCTATAAAACCCATAATACGGCCTGTACCCATATTTTTAGATGCACAAGCACAAAAAACGGGATAAATATTCCCGTTCACTAACGATGTATTTAACCCCTGCTGCATTTGTTCTTCGTCCAGCTCACCTTGTTCAAAATAAATATCCATCAGGGTTTCATCGTTTTCAGCTATTACCTCTACCAGTTCCTGGTGTAGTTGCATTGCCCTGTCTTTTTGCGAATCAGGAATAGGCAACTTATCTGGTTTTCCTCCACCCTCAGGGAATTCATACATGGTCATTCTAAGCACATCAATAATAGCGTGGAAATCGCTGCCTTCACTAAACGGATATTGCACAACTGTTACTTCTCTCCCAAAATGATTTTTAGACTCTTCAACAGCTTTCCAGAAGTCAGATCGTTCGTTATCCAGTTTATTCACCACAAACATCGATGGTACATTAAACTTTCTGGCATACTTCCATAACGAATCGGTTGAAACTTCTACCCCATTCTCAGCATTTAATGTAAAAATAGCAGTATCGGCTACTCTGAGTGCTCCGACAACTTCCCCGATATAATCTGAAGTACCGGGAGTGTCGATTAAATTGATTTTGTGCCCCCTCCAATCCAAATTCATAAATGATGAAAAAATGGATTTCTCTTTTTCTTTCTCTAATTGATGATAGTCTGAAACCGTGTTTTTTTCCTCAACAGTACCTCTTCTGTTTATCGCTCCGGATTCAAACAACATAGTTTCGGCTAGTGTTGTTTTACCGGAGCCGGAATGGCCCAACAGAACAACATTTCTTATACGGGATGGATTGTATACTTTCATGGTGAACTCCTTGGATTGCTAATTTTATTCCAATAATAAAAAGCGCTTTTTTATTATTACACTTTGATTTGTCAATGAAAATGCGGAACATTCTTTAAATTAATGTGAATAATTAATTTAATCGACTTGAACGAATAATCAAGATGAAAAAAATCCTGCTTATTCAAACCGGAGGAACCATCGCAATGAGTGCAAAAGGTGATGGTGTAGAACTTGATCCTGATGCATGGTCAGCTTTGTTGTACAAACAAATTCCACAGTTAGAACAGCTCGCTGAGATTCATACTACTCCTCTATTTTTTGAAGACAGCTCCGATTTAAACAGCTCACATTGGGTTGCACTCTCAGAATGTATTTTTGAGAACTATACCCAGTATGATGGATTTGTGGTTTTACATGGAACTGATACTATGGCCTACACCGCATCAGCTCTTTCATTTTCTCTTCAGAACCTTACTAAACCTGTGATTTTTACAGGAAGCCAGGTACCGATGAGTAACATCAGAAGCGATGCCCAGCGGAATTTAATTAATGCCATAGAGATGGCTACCACCGACATTGCTGAAGTCGCAATTTGTTTTAACGATCATGTATATCGCGGGAACAGAGCCACGAAAACAAGCATTGGAGATTTTGATGCTTTCGGTTCTCCAAACATTCCTCCCATTGCTTATATAGGGTTGGAAATAAAATCCAGTCATCAATCTAAAAAAGCAGAACAGCCTTTCTCTATACAACCCACTTTTAGCAATGAACTCTTGGTACTCACTGTATTTCCATCCCTGAATACGGATTTCCTTATGAATCTTGATCTTTCGAAACTAAAGGCCATACTCGTTCGATCATTTGGAAGTGGGAATTTCCCAAGGAAAGGAGCTTTTAACCTCCTTCCTTTTTTTGAAAAATGTGCCCAACATGGAGTGATCCTGGTGATCCTGTCACAGGCAGATTCGGATTCTGTGAATCTTACCAAATACCCTGGGGGCAGAGCTGCACTAAAAGTAGGAGCCATTTCGGGTGGTGATATGACTCTTGAGGCAGCCTTAACTAAAATGATGTGGTTGCTTGGCCAACATAATACCAGGGATATTGTTGAAACCGAATATCAAAAAGATTTAGCAGGTGAATTGACCGTAGCATGATTGATTATTGGATTCTACTATCCATTATCCAGAACCAAAGTGGCGGTACGAGGGCTACGAGAATCATCATTGGGTAACCAAAAGGTAGTTGAGGAGAAGAATCGTGATGGTCAAGTACCTGGTATTTTTTACTTGCGATAAAATGATGGTCAGAATGTCTGGTGAGTTCATATAATACAATACGGCCAAATTGGAAGTTGGCATTCCAGGAATGGCGGGGATGTACTTTTTCATATCTCCCGTTCTGCAGTTTTTCTCTTCTCAAGCCATAATGCTCCAGATAATTAATGGTCTCAAGTAAAAGCACACCTACAACTCCTGCAAGAAGTGTAGCCACTAAAGCGACCGGGCTAACCAGCATATAGATAATCAGGATATATGTAAACTGAACCAGTGTAAACCGTATCATCTGGTTCTTAAAACTCAACGCGCTTTGCCCTGACTTTTGAAGCCTTTTCCCTTCCAGTTTCCATGCATTCAAATACCCCATAAATGTAGACTTGATCCAGAAGTGATATAAACCCTGACCTTTTTCTGCACTGGCTGGATCTTTCTCTGTTCCTACATACTTGTGATGACCCCTGTTATGTTCAATAAAGAAATGTATGTAAAGCGCCGGAATAAGCAATAATTGGGCAATGGTATTTTCCCATTTAGACTTTCGGTGCCCAAGCTCATGCCCTACATTTATCCCGCAAGTTCCAATCACAATACCAACAGACAAGATATTACCAACCAACTCATAAGTAGCCAGGCTATTTTGATCGATGGTAAAAATGAAAAGAATAAGAATGCCATAAAGAAGTGGAAGGTTTAGATACAGTAGCCAATCAAATAAACTCTTTTTGAGCAGTTTCAACCTTTCATGTTCTTCTACATTGTCTTCAGATTCGGGGCCCACCTGATCAAATATCGGTACCAGTACAAACACAAAAATCACATTCATATAAGTAAACCAGCCTCCGAGCAATAGCCCACCAACAGCAAAGGCCGGGTTGATATATGCCGCAAGGTATTTCAGGTCTTTCATAATCAGATTTCTGTAAGAACATTCTATGGTTATTCTATCTCAAAATAGCACATCAGCTTTTGATTAAAAACTATTCAGCATTTTTTAAGTCCAATCCATATACTCAATCAAAACAATTGCTCTCATGTATTTTATTTTTGATTTGGAAACCATTCCTGATTTCGAATTCGTTCGAAAAGTTCTCAACGATTATGACTCTGATGATGAGAAGCTCCTGGAAATTGCCAGTGAAGAATTAGCAAGAAATAAATCCGGCTTCCTCCCTCCAATGTATCACAGGGTAGTTTCGTGGGTCGGCCTTTGGATTGAGAATACCGGACAACCAAAGCAGAAGCTTTCATGGAATGGGCAAGATGAAAAAGAAGGCCTTAAACTTATCTTCGATACCATTGGCACCTATAAAGACTTTGGGCTCATTCATCATAATGGGAAAGGTTTCGACCTTCCGGTTTTAACCTACCGGGCTATGAAACATGGACTTCAAATGCCGGTGCGCATGAGTGATTATGAAATCCGGTATCGCTATAGCAAGCATAATGTTGACCTGGTCGACGAATTCAGTAATTATGGAGCAAGTTCCTGGCCCAAACTTAAACACCTTGGGCAGCTTATTGGGATACCATTCAAACAAACCGGGGAAGGCAATGAAGTACTGGCTATGTACAACCGTAATGAGCTCGATTTAATTGAGCACTATTGCTATGAAGATGTAATGGCAACGTACATTGTTTGGTTATATAACCAGTTTACTATTGGCAGTATCCCCGAGGATAAGTTCAACAATTTGAAAGAGAGAGCAATGAGTAAACTTGCTGAAATTCAAAATTCTTCGAATTAATTTATTAAGAAATATTACTCCTATACCGTTTAGAAAAGCCCTTCCATAGATAAAAACTTAATTTATTTAGTTAAAATTAAATTTTACCTAAAGTTTTTTTGATTTCGTTTACTTATACTCTGCGCAGTTTAATCGGAATAAATTGTTGGAGAAAAAATAATGAAACGAATAGCAGCTACCATTTTGCTAACTATTCTCGCAACCGCCACTGTATACGCACAGGGTACGGAAGCATCAATAAACACTGGCGATACAGCCTGGCTATTGATTGCTACAGCCTTAGTAATGCTTATGACCCCTGCCGGACTAGCACTTTTCTATGGTGGTTTAACACAAAACAAGCACGTACTCAATACCATTGGCATGAGCTATATGGCTTTTTGTACAGGAACCATTGTCTGGATAGTTGTAGGCTATACACTCGCTTTTGGGGAAGGAAATGCCTTTATAGGAGACTTTAGTAACCTGTTGCTTAATGGAATTTCAGTGAATGACGTAAGTGGAAGTATTCCTACTATCCTCTTTGTTGCTTTTCAGGGCACTTTTGCTGCTATTGCAGTGGCTATTGTTAGTGGTTCAATCATTGAACGTGTCCGCTTTTCAACCTGGGGAATTTTTTCTGTTCTATGGGTAATCGTTGTTTATGCTCCAATAGCTCACTGGGTTTGGGGCGGCGGATTCCTTAGCGAATCTGGAGAAATGGATTTTGCCGGAGGTACTGTAATCCATATTAATGCAGGTATTGCAGGTTTGGTGCTTTCTTATCTGGTCGGGAAAAGAAAAGAACACAGTTTGGAAGAGGTTAGAAAACCTTCTTCTATCAAATTTATGATCTTAGGATCTGCCCTGCTTTGGTTTGGCTGGTTCGGATTTAACGGTGGTAGTCAACTGGCAGCAGATGGTATTGCAGCAAATGCATTGCTAGTAACAAATGTAGCAGCTTGTGCCGGAGCATTGATATGGCTTACCATAGAATGGTTTATTGTAAAGAAGCCAACTCTTATTGGAATGGCCTCCGGAGCAGTTTCCGGGCTAGTAGGTATTACCCCGGCATCAGGTTTTGTTGATGTCAGCGGAGCATTAGCAATAGGTATCATTTCAGGTTTAGTCGGATACTGGGGTGTGGTGCATTTAAAATCAATGATGAAGCATGATGATACATTAGACGCTTTTGGTATCCATGGCCTGGTTGGTATTGCAGGTGCTTTATTAACTGGTGTTTTTGCCAACCCGGAAGTTAACGGTGGCGCCGGACTCCTTTATGGAAATGCTATGCAACTTTGGGTTCAGGCCAAAGCTGTTTTGATAACAATTGCTTACTCAGGAGTGGCTACTTTCGTTGTATGGAAGGTATCTGCCCTGGTTACACAAGGTGGGCGTATTAATGAAGAGCTGGAACTAGAAGGAATGGATATCGGTTACCATGGAGAACATCATATGGTAATGGAAGAGAAGCAGATTGTTAATTAAGTCAAAAGAATTACGAGACTACTCATCAAGAATCCCCGATTGGTTAGCACTGGTCGGGGATTTTTTATTTCAAACGATTCGATCCGGGTCACTGTAATCAGGTATTTCACCCTTATATCCAAAGATTCGCTTAATCCACTTTACAGTTCCTTCACTTTGGTTCTTGATATACCATTGATCTGCAGCCCGGCGGGCGCCCAGTGCCCAACTAGGATAAGGATGAATAGTGTCGGCAAGCTTTCTTAATGTCACGCCATTCTTCATAGCTAATACGTATTCAGAGATCATCTCAGCGGCATGCGCACCTACAACTGATGCCCCATAAATTTTACCTGTTAATTTGCTGGCATAGATTTTAATGAGTCCTGTTGTTTGACCTTCGGTAATTGCACGATCAATTTTGGAATACGGAAACCGGTAGGTTTCAAACTTTGTACCTTTTGAAACCAGCTCACCTTCTGTTGCGCCAACATGCGCAAGTTCCGGCTCAGTATAGGTAGCCCACGGAACGTGTTTCGTATCAAGACTCATAGGCAACTTAAGTAGCGCTTTAGTAGTTGCCACTTTTGCCATGTGCTCACTCATATGAGTAAACTGATACCTGCCTGATACATCACCTATAGCATAAATATGACTTACATTAGTCTGGCAGGAGTTATTCACTGTAATGCCCTTTTTAGTATAGCTGATACCTGTACTTTCCAGGTTCAATTCTTCTATGTTTGGCCTGCGCCCGGTTGCCATAAGCAAGTGAGAACCTTCAATAACCCTGGCTTTCCCACCTTGCTCAATATGAACCTGGATTTTATCTCCATTCCTCGAGATTTTTTTTATCGAAGAACCCAGTTCAAAACTTACTCCCTGACTCTTAAGTTCATCCATTAATATTTGAACCAGCTCTGCATCATCATTTTGCATGATTTGATCCGCCATATCAATAATCACCGGCTTCGACCCAAGGTTTGCAAAGGCCTGACTCATTTCAATACCAATAGGTCCGCCACCAATAATCATTAACTCCTCTGGAAACTGATCTATTTCAAACAAAGACTCATTGGTTAAATATTCCACTGAATCCAAGCCTTCGATGGGTGGTACAGCTGCCCGGGCACCTGTGGCAATAAAAAAATACTTTCCGGTTACAGTTCGGGTTGTTCCATCGTGAAGTTTAATCTCGATGGTATGCTTATCCTTAAAAGCTCCTTTTCCGAATACAACCTCAATTCCCATCTCTTCGAATATTTCCGGGCGATCAGCATCTTCATACACTTCTTCTCTTACTTTGTGTACATGTTTGATCACGTTCTGAAAGTTTATTTCAGGTTCAGAATCAATTAGTCCGTAGGTACTTGCTGTCTTAATCTGGTGAGCTACCTTACCTGCCTTTAGAATCACTTTGCTAGGTACGCAGCCTGTCCATGTACAATCACCACCCAGCAAGTGAGATTCAATCATCATCGTTTTAGCCCCTAAATTAGCAGCAATACCAGACGCTGTTAAACCTGCTGCACCACCACCTATAACTATAGCATCAAATTCGAATTTTGACATTTACTTTTACCCTTGATTCGAGATTTACTCCTCAAGATACACTTCTTTTAAGTGCTATAATTATAACAAAATCATAAAATTTAGCAGGTATTAAACCGATTCACTTTTTATTTCTTTCCCATGCTTTATTACAGCCTGGGCTATAGCCAAGTGAGCTATCGGAACCCTGTATGGTGAACAGGAAACATAGTTCATGCCCAGTTTATAACAGAAATCGATACTCGCCGGGTCTCCACCATGCTCACCACAAATACCAACCTTTAAATTCGGGTTTTCAGCAAGGCCAAGCTCAGTTCCTAAATGAACAAGCTCGCCAACACCTCTTATATCCAGGGTCTGGAATGGGTCATCTCTCAATATACCTTCATCAAGGTAGTAAGGGATAAACTTGGTTGCATCGTCCCGGCTATATCCAAGCGTCATTTGAGTCAAATCATTTGTACCAAATGAGAAGAATTCGGCTTCTTTAGCGATTTCATTGGCAACAAGCGCAGCGCGGGGTACTTCGATCATGGTTCCAATTTTGAAATCAACCCTGCTACCCATCTCACCAAATACTTTCTCAGCTGTTTGCTCGATAATAGCTCTCTGGTTGATAAACTCACGAACCGTTCCGATAAGTGGAATCATTATTTCAGGTACCGCCACTATATCATCTTCAAGTAATTCAATAGCCGACTCCATGATAGCCCTCGTCTGCATCTCCGTGATTTCCGGATGAGTAATCCCAAGCCTGCAACCTCTGTGCCCAAGCATAGGGTTGAACTCTTTCAATGCTTCTACTTTTCGTGCAAGCCTTTCTTTTGTAATCCCAAGCTGACCAGCCACTTCTTTTATCTCACTTTTGGTGTGAGGTAGAAATTCATGTAGCGGTGGATCCAGGAGCCGAATGGTAACAGGAAGGCCATTCATTTCTTTAAAGATACCTTTGAAATCTTCTTTTTGATATGGAAGCAGATGAGCAAGAGCTTCCCTTCGTTCCTGTTCTGATTCTGACACGATCATTTTACGCATAGCAATTACTCGATCATCTTTGAAGAACATATGTTCCGTTCTTGCAAGGCCAATACCTTTAGCACCAAGTGATCTTGAAAGGGAAGCATCTTCAGGAGTTTCCGCATTAGCTCTTACTTCCATTCGTTCGTATCCGGCAACCCATCTCATAAATGTTTCATATTCTTCGCTGAGCGTTGGAGGATGCATCTTCTTCTGGCCTTCAATTACCAGTCCACGGGTCCCGTCAATGGAAATCCAGTCTCCTTTTTTAACAGTTACCTCACCGTTGGTAAATGTCTTGGTCTTGTAATTAATGATGATATCACTACACCCTGCAACGCAAGGTTTGCCCCATCCCCGGGCTACAACTGCAGCATGACTTGTCATACCTCCGCGTGATGTTAGTATACCTTCAGCTGAAGACATCCCTCCTACATCTTCCGGGCTGGTTTCAATTCTCACCAGGATTACCATTTCTCCGTTTTCTGCTGCTTTCTCAGCTGTTTTCGAATCGAATACAACCTTACCTACCGCTGCGCCCGGCGAAGCAGGCAATCCGCGTCCAAGCACTTTCTTCTCTAGCACATCCACTGTAGAAAACTGGGGATGTAGCAACTGCTCGATGTGCTCAGGATCAACCAGTGAGCTAATAGCTTCTTCTTTCGTAATTACGTCCTGGTTTACAAGATCCACAGCAATTTTTACTGCCGCTGTTCCTGTTCTCTTACCATTCCTGGTTTGCAGGATGTAGAGCTTACCCTCCTGGATAGTAAATTCGATATCCTGCATGTTTTTATAATGCCCTTCCAATTTACTTGTGTATCGGCAAAGTTCGTCGTACATCTCAGGCATTTGCCTTTTCATCTCCCGAATAGACTGTGGGGTTCGTATCCCAGCCACAACATCTTCTCCCTGGGCATTTACTAAATACTCACCGTATAATTCATGAAGCCCTGATGATGGGTTTCGTGTAAAGCAAACTCCGGTTGCACTGTTAGAATCCATGTTACCAAACACCATTGCCTGAACGTTTACACCCGTTCCTACCAGGCCCGAAATATGGCTGATCTCTCTATATTTGATTGCCCTGCTACTATTCCAGGATGAGAAAACAGCGTTTATTGCGAACTTAAGTTGCTCAATCGGACTTTCAGGAAACATATGACCTGTATGTTTCCTGTAAATCGCTTTGTACCTATCGGTCAAAACCTTTAGGTGATCTGCAGTAAGGTTTACATCGTCTTTAACACCAACTTCCTGTTTAAGATGTTCAATGGCATCTTCAAAATGTTCATGGCTCACCCCCATTACCACATCACCAAACATGTCAATAAAACGGCGGTAACTATCATATACAAAACGCTCGTTTCCCGTTTTTGCAATCAGGGCTTCTACTACCTGATCGTTGATACCCAGGTTTAAAATGGTATCCATCATACCCGGCATTGAAACGGCTGCACCTGAACGAACTGAAATCAATAACGGATTTTTACTATCTCCTAACCTCAAACCCATTTCAGATTCAATGTGGAAGATTCCTGACTTTATTTGCTCTTCTAGTCCGTCAGGCCAGGCAAGCGCGTGATCAATTGCATGCCTACATGCTTCTGTTGAAATGGTAAACCCCGGGGGGACCGGAATTCCTATATTACACATTTCGGCAAGATTTGCTCCTTTACCTCCTATTAACTCACTCATTGTACGGTTGCCATCCGTAACCTTTCCAAATCTATACACAAACTTTGACTCATCCATCTTAACCTCGCCTATTTAATTAACATTTATGGCTCTTAGATCACTAAATGTTTTAAATAAGAGTCACAATAAGTTCCTTTTAAAACTCATTATGAAAGTCGGCGATGGATATGAAGATAATATGTAGAAGGGGTTTTCTACTCTTCCTGTACAGGTTCCTTAAGCTTTGATTTTAGCTTCTTCATTACAGAATAAGTGCCATAAATCATCATAAAAGCAATTATTCCATACACCCACCAGGCTACATTTCTACCGAATACAGCAACATAAAGCGCCGGGAGAATAAAGAAAAACAAGGTGCTTATAACAGGAAGAGCTATTTCTTTATTCTTTCGGTGATTACGAACCGCCCAAACCATAGAACCCATATAAGGGGGAATGGAGCCCACATAAAGAATAGCGAAAATGATCGGGTTTACATTATGTTCTAATCCCAGTTCAGATATTTTGACCCAGCTATCCTGGAGAAATTCGATCATATATTCTAGTCGGCTTCTTTGATTTTACCTTGCACTTTTTTGTAGGTAGAGAACGCCCCTCCAGCTACCAGTGCAATGATAAAAAGATACACCCAAAATGGCACATTCCTACCAGCTATTATGAGATAAAGATAAGCGGATACGAAAAAGAACCCAGAACTCAGTGCAGGTAGTACTATCGATTTCTTTTGCTTAAAATTCTTTACCAGCCAACCAATTGATAGTGTAAAAAAAGGAATAGCACCTACATAGATACTACCGAAAATAATAGGGTTTACACCATAATTTTCGCCAAGGCTCAAAAACCAGACTCTTACTGTCTCAAACAATTCTGCCATTTGTAATACTATTTAAATGCTTTTTACTTTTATGAGATAATTAATGATCATTATAGCAGTTTATTGATATTATTATATCACAGTTTCATAACTTATCAGGGATTCATTTCTACTCTTGAAAAGATTTTACTCACATATCAGCTATTTCTTTGCTCTGGCAGCCATCGTTGGACTTTTTGGTTCAATTATGCACTATCACAGTGAAGGCTTGGAATGTATTACACATGCCAATGAAGCGCATTATGTACAGAATGATGACCTCTGTCCAATATGTACTTTAGTTGTTGATGAGGATTTCGAATCCAACTTAAGCTCTGATGGATTCATTTCCCCTGAGGGAGACGTTATTGATTACCCGGTTAATCCTGATTCTCAATTTACTCCCTTAATGAAGCTCGGTAGAGCTCCCCCTTCTTTGTCTTAATACTCCAACCCTCGATAGTTACTCTATCGAACACTTTATTCAATTTCTAATTAAATAATTCATTAAGACATGAAAAATTCATTTTACTATGCAGCTAAGTCTGCCCTATTATTCTCATTTATTCTTTTATTTGTTGCTTCCTGCTCAACTGATAGTGATGATCATCACGAAGAAGAGGAACCTGTAGGTTTAAGAGTTAAATTAAACGGTACTACAGTAGTTGAACAAGATGCAAATCAAACCATTACGGGTACTATAAGTTTAACAGCAGGAGCTTCAGCAAGCTTCACAGTTTTATTTATTTCTGAAGATGGCGATGAATTTACTCCTGAAGTAGATGAACATTCTATTACTGTTGTTTCAGGAAGCACTGATTTTACTGTTTCTAATGTAAATTCTGACTCTGCACCTTTTGGTTTTGACCTGGCTGCCTCCGCAAATGCAACCGATAATAGTACCATCACGATTACTATGAATCACGAAGGCGCACCCGAGTTTGTATCACAAGCACTTCCTGTTACAGTTAGTGCGAACTAATACTCGTGTTAATTAAAAAACTGCTTTTAGCAACTCTGCTCAGTGCGGTACTTAGCGTACCGTTACTTGGGCAGAGTTCATCTTTATCTATAAACGGGATCATTGTTGACTCCCAACTAAAAAGGCCTATTCCCTTTGCTTATATCCATGTTGAAGAGTTAAACCGGACAGCCGTTTCCTCTATTAATGGTGAATTTTCGATTAAGGGATTACCATCAGGTTCATATACCTTAACTGCTCACAGGATTGGATACAGAACACAATCCAGAATTATTGAGTTAACTGATGTAGACCTTGAAATTATAATTGAGCTGAATGTATCAGTCTTGAGTTCAGAAGCTATTGAAGTTGTTGGAACCAATGATGAACTCACTGGTTCAGGTCTCGATCACGCTTCAAAAAAGATATTTGGCTCAGATTTGAGAAGGAACCTTGGCTCTACCCTTTCCGAAACACTGACAAATCTTCCCGGATTTGACCAGAGAACCATGGGTAGTGCTCCAGGCCGACCTGTAATTCGTGGTTTAGGCGATGAACGTGTTGTTATACTTCAGGATGGGATTTCATCCGGGGATATTTCGTCTCAATCCTCTGATCATGCGGTAACTATAGATCCGATCTCAGCATCAGAAGTTGAAATTGCACGTGGTCCCGCAGCACTGGCTTATGGGGCTAACGCAATTGGTGGTGTGATCAACGTGGTAAAAAACCAGATTCAAACAACCCTACCCTCTCGTTTAACAGGTACTTTTTCATTAAACGGACAAACCGTAAATACGGGAGTTTCCTCTGCTATAAATATGTCGATGCCAGTAGGTACTTTTGCTATCCAGGCCGATATAAACGGAAAATACGCATTAGACACTAATACCCCATTAGGCAAAATTGACAACACTTTTTATCAGAATACGAACGACGCTATTGGAATCAGCTGGATTCGCCCCTGGGGATATGCCGGTTTGGCAAGCAGTGTTTATTTAAGTGACTATGGTATTCCACCAGACCCGAATGGCCATCCCAATGGTGTGGATATCCAACTCCGAAAATATCAACTGGATTCACGCTCAGAAGTCATCATAAATAAACCATTCCTTAAAGTGGTTGAAATTGATGCTTCCTTTAAGAATTACAATCATAAAGAAATTGAGAAAAGAAGTAATGGAGATCGTGGCAGTATTGGAACAGAGTTCACCCTCCTGACTACTAACTTTGATATAAGGGCTAAACACGGATCATTAGGTTTTTTAGAAAGTGGATCATTTGGTATTTCATCTGAAATTGAAGACTACACTGTATTTGGTGCAAATACCCCTCCCTCCAATAACTATAAAATCGGGGCTTATATCATCGAAGAGTTCGATTTCCGGGCACTTCATGTAGAAGGTGGATTGAGAGCCGACTTTGTACAATCTACTACCTCATCAAGAGATTTGTTTTACCCAAGAGGAGTCCAGGTTGGGTCTATAGATTCTACCTTTTATAAAGATCGTAGTTTTGGGGCTTTATCTGGATCTGTAACGGCTATTTATGACTTAGGAAATGGAGTTTCAATAGGAAGCACCATTTTACGATCATTCAGAGCTCCAACATTAGAAGAGTTATACTCCGAAGGTCCTCATCTTGCTTCGTATTCCTTCGAAGTTGGAAACCCGGACCTTAAACCAGAAAGAGCATGGGCCAAAGAGGTATTTGCAGGGTATTCTACTAATACTCTCAATGCAAATATCGCTTTCTTCCATAATAGCTTTGATAATTATCTTTATTCACGAAATACTGGCCGTGCTAGTTTTTCCCGTCCTGATCTTCAAGATTATCAATTCGTTGGAACAGAAGCAGAGCTTTATGGAATGGAACTATCCGGTGAAGTACAATTATCCAAAAGCATTGTGTTTAATGCCTCTGCCAGTTACACCATTGGTGAACAGGATACGATTGGAGTGGATGGCGAGTCCGCGAAAAGCCCCCTGCCCCAAATCCCTCCTTTTAAAGCGACCACATCTATTAGGTACATCAAGGACGGTTTTGAAGTTGGCTCAAGAGTAAAATTTTCGGGCGAACAAACCAGGACTGATGAATTTGAAAGCAATACTGATAGTTATACCCTTCTGGATA
The DNA here is from genome assembly GCA_040222185.1 of Balneolaceae bacterium. GTDB lineage: Bacteria > Bacteroidota > Rhodothermia > Balneolales > Balneolaceae > JAVKDP01. Next base: position 53,077 of record JAVKDP010000107.1, read on the forward strand.
TATTTATTCAACACCGATTCACCTCAAAGAAATTGCTTCATACATTTTCTCTAAACGTGAATAACCTGCTGGATGAAACCTATTACAATCACCTTTCCAGGATTAAGGATTTAAGAGCAGAACCAGGTCGTAATATCAGTCTTCTATACCGGGTATATTTCTAATCGAGCGTACAATCTTCTCCTTGATCATCTCAGTTTGAAGCTTACGCTCGGAGGATGACAACTCAGTATTCGAATCGATTTCATCAAAAATCTTTTCAATCGACTGCATTTCTTTGAATAGTTTCTTGAGATACTTCTTTTCATTGGCATAATTAACTACCTCGTATGTTCCGGTAGTTTCTTCTACTCTATTAGTATTCTTTTTCTCAACCAGCTCCCAGCCAGAGTCTGATTCTATGATTTCATATCTAAGGTATTTTGCCAGTTCAAGCTGTATTACTCTCTTGGGGACCAGCTTGTCATTTATGTACTTACTGATCTGACCTTTATCTTTTCCGGAAATCTTTGACAACCAGGTTGGGGTTACTCCCATTCTGTCTAAAGCTTCTTTCAAAGCTAGGCCGAAACTACCGAATATATTTGACTTCCGAGTTGACAATTGTTGATTATTTTTGTATATTATTGGTATACCAAATTTGATAAACCAATGTAAAAAATGCAACAACAAGGTAAAACTGATATTATCTATCGAATAAGGTCATGGAGAGCCACATGCGTATCAAACGGTATCAGTTATAAGAAGGCAATTGAGAAAGCCGAGCTTAATTACGACTCTGTCATTAATGCAATGGGGAGTGCTATGAAAGGAAATCCAACAGCTATATCTGACGAGCGAATGAAACAGGTTGAAAAAGCTACCTCTCTTCTGATCCTTGAAAAGTTGCTATAAAAAAGCCCTCATGTGTTCAGAATGAGGGCTCTATGTTAATCTTGCTTAAGGAATAACTAGTGAGTAAAAAGTACTCTAGGACTAGTTAAATGATAAGAGAGTATGTTTCATAGTTTGTTACACTTTTTTTAAAAAATTTTTTTAGACCTGAATTCCTGTTAATTTCATTCAAAAAAATTAAAGGGATGGGCATTACAAAAAGGCTGTTATTTTTATCACTACTATTCATTTTTTTCACAAGTTGTTCTACACTTCAGGAATTAGCGAGCGTACAGAAACCAGACATCTCTGTTTCTGATGTTAATATATCTGAGCTGTCACTTCAGAATATTGAACTGCTTTTTGATGTTGAAGTTGATAATCCAAACCCGGTATCAATTGATCTCTCGTCTTATGAATATGATTTCCTAATTGGGCAAAACTCTTTTGTGAAAGGCAATCAAACACTGGATACTGAAATACTCGCCTCCAGTAAAAGCATAGTCCAGGTTCCAATCAGTTTCACTTTTAAAGAGTTCTACGATATTTTTAGTTCTCTCAAAGACCAGGATGAAACGACTTATACACTTGATACAAAAGTAGGTGTTAATGTACCTGTTTTAGGTGTTATGGAACTACCTATTAAAAAAGAAGGAACCTTACCCGTTGTTAAACCCCCTTCTATTTCACTAGGAAAACTTTCGGTAAAGGATTTATCATTTACAAAAGCAGACCTTGAGCTTGAATTAAAGATCGATAATCCAAATGCATTCGGACTAATCATGAATACTCTTGATTATGCAGTAGATATTAACGGGTTTAGTGCCATTACAGGAAGCAGTAACGAAAGCATAGAAATCGGGAACAAAGAAAGCGGAACGGTAAAAATCCCTGTATCATTTAACCTGCTACAAATGGGTGTTGGAGCATACCAGGTATTAAAGAGTGGTGATCCGTTAAATTATGACCTTTCTGGGAATGCCAATGTAGGTGCAACACATCCAATGTTTCAGAATTCACCTTTTGATTTTTCGAAATCAGGTGTCGTAAACTTTAACAATTAATTTCTCACATTTTGACCTACCAAAGTTATTTAGAAACTCCAATCGGTTTCCTCAGAATACTTTCGAATGGGGAAGGAATCACTGAAATCAGATTTATGGATACTGACGGGCCTGAAGACCCTGATATTCATACCGAATCTGCCCGCACACAGCTAACGGAATATTTTGCGGGTTTAAGAGATTCTTTTCAATTGGAAATAAGAGCCAATGGAACAAAATTTGAACACCAGGTTTGGGATGAGTTATCAACTATCCCGCATGGTACTACTACCAGTTACGGTACTATTGCAAGGAAACTGGGAGACCGCAATTTTTCTCAGGCAGTAGGGAGTGCCAATGGCAAAAACCCGATTGCAGTTGTTGTCCCCTGCCACAGGGTTATTGGCTCCGACAATAAACTCGTAGGTTATGCAGGTGGAATGCATCGCAAAGAATGGCTCTTAAAACATGAAGGTGCTCTGCTTTTATAACTAATTTTTACGGCTGCTAATCCATTCTATTGCTACTTTGCTTCATTAATTAAAAAAACTATGAAAAAGCTACTATTACTACTCCTGCTAACAGGTTTTTCATTGTCTCTACAAGCTCAACAGAGACAAATGCCAGACGCTCCTGAACGTACAGAAGGTGAAGGCCCTTTTAAAAGGCTTATAATCCGTGGTGTGAATCTTATTGACGGAACCGGGTCTCCTGCTACAGGCCCTGTAGATATTGTAGTTGAGGGAAACCGGATCACCAGTATACAAACGGTTGGCTTCGACGGACTCCCTATTGATGAAGACAGGAGACCAAAAGCTGAAGCAGGTGATGAAGAGCTTGATGCGGAAGGAATGTATTTGCTACCCGGTTTTATAGATATGCATGCTCATACAGGTGGTAATGCGCAGGGTACAACTCCTGAATATGTATACAAACTCTGGATGGCACATGGTATCACTACAATCAGGGAGCCTGGTTCTTTTATTGGAAGAGACTGGACTTTCCGCCATCGAACCATGAGCGAAAAAAATGAAATTACAGCTCCGAGAATTTCATCGTGGGTTGGCTTTGGAAGTGGATCGAATGAAACTATTACTACAGGCGAACAAGCTCGTAGATGGGTTCAACAATTGAGTAAAGACGGAGGAGATGGTATTAAGTTCTTCGGAGCTTCGCCAGAAGTGTACGAATCAGCTCTCGATGAAGCTAACAAGCTCGGTCTTGGAACGATGACACATCATGCACAAACGCGAGTTGTATATAACAATGTAATTACTTCTGCGCGTCTAGGTTTAACCAGCATGACACACTGGTATGGATTACCAGAATCTCTTTTTGAAGACAAAATCATACAGAATTATCCACTCGACTATAACTATAACAACGAACAACACCGATTCGAAGAAGCGGGAAGGTTATGGCAACAAGCTGCGAAACCGGGTTCTGAGAAATGGAATGCCGTAATGGATGAGTTGGTTGAACTTGATTTCAGTATCAACCCTACCTTTACTATTTACGAAGCGAGCAGAGACCTGATGACTCAGCGACGCGCGGAGTGGCATGAAAAATACACTCTCCCTTCTCTTTGGAGATTCTATGCGCCCAGCAAAAAATCTCACGGCTCTTACTGGCTGGATTGGGGAACAGAACAAGAAATCGCCTGGAAGGAAAATTTCCGCCTTTGGATGCAGTTCATCAACGAATTCAAGAATAAAGGCGGCCGGGTAACTCTTGGGTCAGACGCCGGGTACATTTACAAGCTCTATGGATTCGGGTACATCCAGGAAATGGAGTTAATGCGAGAAGCAGGCTTCCACCCTCTCGAAATTTTTCAATCCGCTTCACTAAAAGCTGCAGAAGTGCTGGGAATGGATCAAGACCTCGGTACTATTGAAGTAGGAAAGCTCGCTGATATGGTAATTGTAGATGCCAACCCAATGGCTAACCTGAAAGTACTCTATGGAACAGGAGCTATTCTTGTGGATGATAACAACAATGTGACCCGACATGGTGGAGTTGTATATACTATAAAAGACGGGATTATCTTCGACGCAAAACAACTTTTAAAAGATGTTGAAGAAATGGTTCAAGAAGCCAAAGAAAAGGAAGATTTTAAAATTACTCAGCCCGGCACTAATTATTAATAGCAGACGAATTAATTATATACATGAAGCTCAAACCTATTCTATTACTATTAACAGCACTTATAACCAGTTCTGTGGCTGCACAGGAAGCTAAGAATGCTATTGGCGCGGATTTAATCGGTTCTGATATCTCCGCAAGATTCTATATCAATGAAAACACTTCGATCAGGGCAGATTTAGGCTTTGTTTTGCTGGATGTTAACCAGGTTGACTTTCAGTTAAGCTATGTGGCTTATAAGTCTCCTGAGGCTTTCGAAGTTCGTTTTGGAACACTTAGGCCTTATTTTGCTCCGGGGATTCTTCTTTCAGCGGATGATATAACCGATGATTTATCCTTCGGGCTCATTTTCCCCGGAGGCCTGGAGTACATTTTTGAAGAAGCTCCTGTAGAAGTATTTATGGACATAGGTCCGTATGTATTTATTGAAACAAACCAGCTATTGGGATTAAGCAGCTCCTTTGGCCTGAGACTCAGACTCTAATTTTTAATTCCTAGTTAATGAGCTGGTACGCACGACGCGATTTACGTAAAATTCACAGATGGGGAGCTATTATTATAGCCCTGCCTTTTTTAGTAGTTCTTATATCGGGACTTTTTCTACAACTCAAAAAAGATGTAGCATGGATTCAGCCTGAATCAATGCAGGGTATTTCAGATACTCCTACCATAAGTTTTGAAGAAATTCTGGAAGCAGCTAAAGATATACCTGAAGCTGAAATATCCGCCTGGTCAGATATTGACCGCCTGGATGTTCGCCCTGATAAAGGCATTGTAAAAGTAAGAGCTGTAAATCACTGGGAAATACAGATCGACAGTCAAACCGGGAAAGTACTCCAATCGAGTTACAGACGGTCTGATGTTATAGAGGCTCTACACGATGGTTCATGGTTCCACGATTCCGCTAAGCTTTGGATTTTCTTACCCACCGGGATCATCGTTACAGTTCTATGGATTACAGGGATTTATATGTTCTTTCTGCCCATGATTTCAAAAAGAAAAAACCGAATCAGGAAAGCTAAACTCCAGCAAGAATCCATTTCTTCTGAAAATCCGCTTTAATGGAAGAGCAACAGGATATCATAGCTATTATCGGTGCCCTTGATGAAGAGATTAAAACCTTTGTAGCACATCTCGAAAATCCTGTAGAAGTGCACTGGAAAGAATTCACCTTCTATGAAGGCATACTAACCGGAAAGAAGGTGGTAATAGTGAAATGTGGAGTAGGAAAAGTATTTGCTGCCTTAACCACTCAAAAACTTATTGATACTTACCAGCCTTCTGTGGTTATTTTTTCGGGAGTAGCCGGAGCCTTGAATGAAAGCTATGAGATCGGAGATATAGTAGTGGCAAAAGACTGTATCCAGCATGATCTTGAAGCTGAAGCTTTAAATATCCCTCGTGGAACCGTTCCTTATACCGACTATAATTACTTCAACAGCGACCCAAATTTGCTTTCTCTGGCCCTATCGGTGAAGATTCATCATAATGTACACCAAGGCAGGGTTTTGACCGGAGACCAGTTTTTAACCAAACGAGCGTTAAACGAGTTTAGCTACCTCACAGATGAACTTAAAGGAGATGTCGTAGAGATGGAAGGTGCAGCTGTTGGCCAGGTGTGTACCGTAAATGAAGTTCCATTCTTAATCATCAGAACCATTTCAGACAAAGCCAACGAAGAAGCTTCTATAAACTTTACTACTTTTGTTGAAGAGGTTGCTAAGAACTCATTTGCTGTTACTACTCATATTCTAAGTGGCATATAGAATTAAAGATTAGTACTGTTAGTCAACTAAACACTGAGTATTTCTATGAATAAAAATAAAATAGCTTACCTGGCTTCTACAGGTCTCTTATCGTTAATGATGCTTTTATCAGCAGGTATGTATGTCTTCAATTATGCTGAGATCAGTGAAGTTTTTCTTTCATTGGGATTTCCAACATTCATCATTTATCCACTGGCTGCTGCCAAAGTTCTGGGGCTTATTGCCATCTGGACCCGAAAGTCTGAAGCTCTTAAAGAATGGGCCTATGCCGGTTTCTTCTTTGACTTTGCACTCGCTTTTTCCGCTCATATTGTTGCCCAGGATGGTGAACAATTCGGTGCGTTAATAGCAATGATTTTGTTAGGTATCTCCTATTTCTTTGGAAGAAAGACTTTTGGTGAGGTTGCTGCCGAAGAAGCTTAATAGGATGTAATGTGATGAGAAAGCTCGCCATTTTAACCTTCGTTACACTGGATGGAGTTATGCAGGCTCCAAAAATGCCCGAAGAAGATTTTTCAAACAGATTTACACAAGGTGGTTGGGCAGATCCGTATTGGGATGAGGTGATGGAACAGGTAGCCGAAGAAGCTATGGACAAGCCCTACGACTTGTTACTTGGACGAAAGACCTACGACCTTTTTGCTTCACATAATTCTGGTGGAGATGACTCGAACCCGTTGAATCGCTATACAAAATATGTAGCAACGAACTCTCTTTCTAAATTAGACTGGCAGAACTCTGTAGTTCTTAATGGAGATATAGTTGAAGAAGTAACCAGGCTCAAATCCCAGGGTGGATTGCTCCTGCAAGTTCACGGAAGTTGGGAGTTAATCCAGACTCTCTTAAAAAATGATCTAATTGATGAATTTCGTCTTTGGACCTTCCCTGTAACTATCGGACATGGAAAACGATTATTCCCTGAAGGAAGCGTACCGAATAATCTAACATTGGTTAAATCCAGGTCAACTTCTAATGGTGTGGTAATGGGTATTTATAAAAGAAATAAAGACAATTAGGAATTAATTATCCCCCCTTATAACAACCGCATTAGGCGCAATCAAATTACCGGAGCCGCTTGGGATAAAGTCACGGATAAAAGTTCCACTACTGCTAAACATCTTTACTGAACTTGTAGCTCCATTTCCAACAAGGATATTCCCGGAAGGTAAGATTCCAATACCTTCACTATTCCCTAACCCGCGTAGAAAATCTGCTTCATAGTTACCAGAAGAATCAAATCGTTTTACGGCTGTTCCGTCATAATCGGAAACCAATAAATCCCCTGTTTCATCAAACCAGATGTTGGTAGGGCCTGCTAAATTAGAACTAATGAAGATACCAAGATCATCACCATTGCTATCAAACCTTCTTACCAAATCCCCATTGTATGATGAGACATATAAGTTACCATTAGTGTCCCAGTCCATTCCTATGCTTTGAGTGACACCTACTGAAGTGAACTCATCCACAAAACTTCCATCAAGGTTGTACCGGACTACGATCCCGGGTCCGTTCCACTGAAGTACATATAACAATCCATCCTGCCCGATTTTTATTCGGGTGGGGCCGCTTAATCCTGTAGCGAAATCCTCAATAAATGCACCCGTTGTCGCATTGTGTTTGGTAATACGCCCACTCGTGAAATTGGAAATTAAAACCTCATTCGATTGCTCTAAAAAGAGTATATCCTGTGGCCATGCCAAATTTGTATTGATAAAAACCTCAGGGTTTCTACCTGTATTATCAAACTTCAGGATTTGCCACGGCGGGTTTTGAAAGTTTCCGGCATCACTCACATATACATCATAATCAACGTTCGTGAGCACAACGCTTCCAGATGGTGAAGAAAGAGTATTAGTACCTGTTGCATTCACCCCATCTGCTATTGATAATACATATGCAATATATTCAACTCCTTCTATAATCCTTGACCCACCAACATCATTGCTTGTTTCAGAAAGTGTTATTTCCTGGTTTGCACCATTAGGCTGTACAGAAGTATAGTTACCGACATCTCCCCCTTCAGCAGCTGCCAGGTTGAACGATGATGCACCTCCTGTTCGAACTACAAACACCCGGTATTCACTTACAAGAGATTCATCACCGGCTTTATTAAAAGTGACTTCCAGGTCACGACCGTCACCATTATTTGCGCTGTCAAATGCTTCCACACCGGTAATAACTGGTGCATTTACAACCGTTTCCTCGGTTCCACTATCGCTTGAACAGCTAATTAGCAGTATTGAGAAAATACTTAGCAGTAGATATCGTGAATATATCCCTTTCATAATAACCCGTATTTGTTGTTAGAATCCGGGTACCAGCATTACCGCATTCTGCATCAATCGCGCTGGCCCAACCCAGAACATTCTATATTGTGTATTATCAAGTAAGAAAACGACATTTCCCCTTCCCATGCCTTGTACCGCAGCAAAAGCCATTCCGGCTGCATTCTTCTTGTTTTCACCAGAAGAGTAACCTGAAGCTAATACCTGGTTGGCGTCCTTCACGTAATAACCAACAGTTCTGAAGCCTGGGTCTGGTTTAAGTCCATTAGTACTAAACTTGAGTGAGTACAATTTATTGCTCATTCCAAAGCCGAGTGGATGAGAGTTATCGATCATTCCTTTGAAAGCTGAACCGGGAATTCGGCGAAGTCCGCTGGAATCTGCCCGATCTTTATACATAGTATAAGCCGCGGGATCAATTTCATCATCTTTGTCATCCTCTTCTTCTTCAAAAATCTCGGCATTGGTAATACCAGACTGATCTTTCGTTAGCCAGGTTGCTGCGCCTTCTGTAGCCACTAATGTTCCTCCTCCTCTAATCCAAGAAGAAAGTCGGTTTCTGGCTGATTCACTAAACACTCCATTGAGACCAAATCCACCCGGCATAATGAGTACATCATATTCATCGATATCTATACTATTAAAAGCATCTGAACGGATTCTCGAAATCCCCAACTCGGTCCATTGATCAAATAAGAACCAGATTTGGCCTGCGGTATAGGAATTAAACCCGGAATCCATCATTAAACCAACTTTAGGTTGTTTAACCGGGCTCATAGCATTGGCTCCCAGGTCACTCCCCTCATCCATTCTACCCGTGTTATATCCAACGATATTTACATCGGCATAGTCAGCGATCATTCTCATATCGCTATGAACTTCCGAGGTTTTATGATCATTTCTTCCCAGAAGCACAATTAAGCTACCACGGGAAAAACTAACTCCATCTTTACCGAATCCTTTTTCAGATGAACGAACTTTATAACCATGTTCCCATAGCTTTGCCAATGCTTTTGGTGCGTTTCTCTGTTCCCAGTCTATCACATATGCATACTGGGCGTTGTTATTGGTAACTCCATTGGGTTGAACCAATTCATTTTCCAACACGGTTGTATTCACTCGAACATCGGATGTACTCCATGCAGCATCCAGGTTATAAGCCAGTGGAACTGACCATGTACTCATGTCATACATCACAGAATCCCTGATATCCATTTGTCGGCGAAATAAGGTATTGATGAATAAATGCGCCGGTTGATCAGTTTTTATAATAAAATCACCTTGTTTAAATCCTCTTGAAGAAGAACTTCCATCCCAGTAATTAAATGCATTACGTACGGTGAAGTCATCATTGGCCTGCTCTATCTTCACCCCTTGTTTCAACATCAGGTTTACTACTTCGTACGTGTAGTCTTTTGAGTTATTAGGCAGGATATATGCTTTTGTATTTCCCTTTTGTGCAGATTGTGATCTCGCATCTTTGAAATAATTCAGTAGCTCTGACCTGTTATCAACAGAAGTTTTTACAATGGAAACCCCATTTTTGTAATGATCAAACACACGTTGGCGAAGGGTTAAGATATGGCCATCATTTGTTTCAACGGCTCTACCACCCCGGCTGTGACCACCTTGCTCAGCCAGCATCCCAATTCCTCCCATAATGCTTGGATAGGAAGAACCATATCCTGGGTAAAAGAAATCAAAACGTTCACGGGTCTCGAAATTAACTTTGGCTTTATCGAATTCAACGATGGCTCCCCTTCCGAAAACATCTGCCCAGGTTTCATAAGCTTCCGGTAATTCATGATTCCTTGGAGTAGTTCCAGGCATTGTAAAGTAGTTATTGTTAAATCCCTGCTCGTGGAAATCGATATGAACTTGTGGCATCCACTCCTGGTACACTTTTATTCGTCCTTCTGACTCGGGGTGAATTAACCATACCCAGTCTCTATTCAAATCAAACCAATAGTGATTGGTTCGACCTCCCGGCCAGATTTCATCATGCTCTAAATCTTCTGCATTGGTATTTAAAATATTCGCCTGGCTTGATTTGTACCAATACACATAACGGTCACGACCGTCTGGGTTAAGCATCGGATCTATAATAACAACCGAATTCTCCAGCCAGTTTTGTGTTTCTGAATCTCTTGAAGCTACTAAACGATATGCTGTTTGCATGGCTGCTTCACTGCTTGAGGGCTCGTTTCCATGAACATTATAGCTCATCCACACCACAACAGGCTGATCACCAACACTCGTTGCTCCAGGATTATTGGCCAGCTCATAATTAGCTTCCCTTATAGCATCAATATTTCCCTGGTTTGCTGAAGAAGTTATTACAGCATAATTAACGCTCCTGTTCTCGTATGTAGTTGCATACTGATGAAAGGTAATTTTATCTGATACTTCAGCCAGTTTTTCAAAATAGTCCATCACCTGGTAATGGAATGTATATTCTTCACCCAGTTCATAACCCAGGTAATCTTTTGGTGAAGGAATGGAAGTATCATAGCTTACATCGGTTTCAAAGGGAAAGCGTTCAAGTGCTTTTTGAGTTTGCCCAAAGGCAGAAATACTTACCAATGCAGTTACAATTGTCGAGAGCAGAATTTTCTTCATAGCGTAATTAGTTTTGAGTTACTTAACGCTACTGAAATTTCCCGTAAAATGGAGTAAATAATTCCCAAGAATTATTGTAGTATTAGGCTATACTTGAGACCCCAACTCTTTTTTTAGTAATGTTTGGGATAAGTAATAAATACTTTTCAAGCCTTAATCACTCAAATATGACAATTAAATATTTAACCCTTTTCACAATTATATTAATCTTCATGGGATGCCAAAGCACACCGGAAAATTCACAGGAGCAGGACAAAACAGTAGAAAACTCTGGACAGATTGTTCATCATGTCTTTTTCTGGCTAAAAAATCCTGACTCAGAAGCCGATAAAAAACTATTAATCGAAGGCCTTAATACTTTGAGAGAGATCGAAGAAGTAAAGGAATTGTTGATTGGAACGCCCGCATCAACGTTGGAGCGAGAAGTGGTTGATAACAGTTTTCACGTTTCCGAGTTAATGTATTTTGAGAATGTTGAAGCTCAAGACGCCTATCAGGTGCATCCAATTCATGATGAATTTGTAACTAATTACAGTCATCTCTGGGAACGCGTAGTTGTATACGATATGATCGTTAATTGAGGCTATGAGATTTTAGCTGCTCAATTTTTTTATTGAATAATACTAGAAAATGAAGGTGTGGTTATACTTTATGAGTATAGATCCACTCTGAAATTGAGGAAGATTCGGAAGTCCGGCTTCTACCTGGCTTCTGTTCGTATTTACCTGTTCATTAATCACCAGCCAGAAATCGCGACCTTCGCTGAAATTGTACCTGAACCTGAAATTAGCTCCTGCTAATTCGGCAACATTGCTGTATTGAACAAAAGTACTTACCGTGGCTTTTTTGTTAAATGAATAGGAGGCCCTGAATTGACCTAAGTGAGAAGTAAACTCAGTAGTACTTCGATCTATCCTGTCTGGGAATAGTAGATTTGTAATTCGATAACTCCCACCGAGTTCCAGTTTTCGGGAAAGAAAGAACCTGGGATTCACACTGATCTCTTTGATGTCTCCATCATAAAAAGAACCAAAAGAGGAGTTCACATTCCCTGCGACCTTCCAGGCTTCTGAAAGTTGATAATCTAACTCGATCATGTAAGTATCATACACTCCTGAAGGCACATGAATCCTGCCTAAAAGATCGAAACTCTCCCCGGTTGGTATATCTTCCTTCTCATAGTTTAGTTCTGCACTAATATTTCCAAGCTGTTTAAAGTCTCCATTCCATTGCGAACTAACCGTTCTGCTTAATATGCCATCATTGAAATTGAAGAACTCATGCTCATCATTATAAAACCTTCCAAAATAGAATACTCTGAAGCTGTTTCTTCTGAAAATAGACTCCTCTTTACCAAGCCAGCCATAGCTTAGTCTCAAAAACTTTTGGAATGTCCCACCGATTCGAACAAATCCAAGACTTGGATTGTATTCATCACTTAAGCGGTTTACTGTAGCCTGATAGCTAAAGCCTGTGCTATTAGCGTTTCGAAGCGAGATTCGCAGCGCACTGGTTTCATTTAAGTCATATCTCGTGTCAGAGTCTAACTCATCATCGATAGATTGAGCAGCCCTGAATTCAATGAAGTTCTGACCAAAGGTGTTGATTTCTCCATCAAGTCCATACACAATATTAGAACTGCCATCAGCACCAAGCTTGCTGGTGAATATTCCTCCAAAATAGGAGTTTTCATTTATAGCTTGTTGTTTGAGACGAAGCACTCCAAAGTTTTCAGAAGGCAGGTTATCGCTATCTGCTGTCTGCATATTTATGAAACCAACGTCCAGATTTCCTACCCTTCCTGTGATTCGGCCACCCCCTAAAATTCGAACCGGGTTGCCATCTCCATCCAAACCAATTCTCCTGCTATAGAACACCCGGTCACGCCCAAATGAAAAGTCAAATAAGCCTGATCTCTGCTGAAAGAATTGCCTTTTCTCAGGAAAGAATAATGAAAATCGTGACAAGTTTAATTGCTGGTCATCTGCTTCTACCTGTGCAAAATCAGTATTTACTGTTACATCTAATGTAAGATTACTGGTAACATTGTATTTCAGGTCAAAACCGAGTTCAGATTGGAAATCACTGTCTAAATCGTAAGCTGAAGAGTCAGCATTTAAACTGTTGAGCCTGTTCACCCCTGTTAAACCATACGGGGTAATATAAAGCGGATTTTTAGACTTAACCCCGGTGAGTTCCACATCTTTGGCCTGAGATGGCTTTGCATTTCCAAGGTTCCAGTTAGGGGGAATTTCCGGGTAAATATGGCGTTCATTGATATTAGTAATCCAGCGATATACAATGATACCCATTTCAGTTCTGTCGTCTTTTACCTGGATACCAATACTTGAAAACGGGATTCTCATTTCTACAAACCATCCTTCATCAGTTTGAGTGGTTTCAACATCCCAAAATGTATTCCAACTCGAGTTTATGGCGTTTCGTCCTCCTCCGAAGTTGGCATCATTTGAAACTGCAAAATCAAACTTTACTCCATCCGGGTTAGTAAAAAACCAGCTGGCATTCTGGTTATCATTGAAACCATCAATAATCACAGCAAAAACGTCGTCGCTACTGTATTGGTCACGAGCTAATGAGTTCGTGGTGATAGTGCGTGGATCTTTTGTGAATAATTCGCCCGATACATAAACATAATTTTCATCGTAGCCTACTTTAAACCTGGATTCTTCATTCATCTCACCTAAAAAAACCGGTTCGTACTGGATAGGTACAAAGTTGGGTATTGCATCCCATGCTGGCTCATCAATAACGCCATCAAGTATAATCGGGGAACTGATCCTGGTTAACTTAATAAGTTCTTGTTCCTGGGCACTTACTCCCAACGATAATAAAAAGAAAATGCCCGTCAGTAATACTATTCTCAAATACAATTCGACTCCAAATTTTAAAGTGCGAGAACTTATCGCTTTTTTCAGGCTAAATGGAGTCTTGTTTTCCAACTTTTACACCTTTTCTATCTGCAAAAATGTGAAACTTTAAATGCTGATTCTGCTTATTTTGGCCAAACTATCTATTCAAAATGACCGACCTACTTTCTATTCCTACATTATCTGATATCCAGAAAGCACATGAAATAATTAAAAAACATGCGCATGTCACACCAGTATTATCCAGCCAGCAAATCAACACCCGTTGTGGCGCAGAGCTTTACTTTAAATGTGAGAATTTTCAAAAAGTAGGTGCTTTCAAATTTAGGGGGGCAACAAACGCAGTTCTGACGCTACCAGATGATGAAGCTAGCCAAGGTGTTGCTACTCATTCATCCGGGAATCATGCTCAGGCTCTCGCCCTTGCAGCCCGTATTAAAGGCATTCCGGCTTATGTGGTAATGCCTGAAAATGCTCCAAAGGTAAAAGTTGAAGCAGTTCGCAATTATGGTGCTGAAATCACTTTTTGTGCATCCAGTTTGGAAGCCCGTGAAAGTACATTAAAAGAAGTAGTTAACAGAACCGGAGCCACAACAATCCACCCTTATAACGATGCCCGCATAATTGCCGGGCAGGGAACTGCTACCGTTGAGTTTCTAGAGAGCAATCCTGATTTGGATATAATACTAACCCCAGTTGGCGGTGGTGGTTTATTAAGCGGAACAGCATTAGCTGCAAAGAACATAAAACCATCTATTAAAGTTATAGGTACTGAACCTGAAGAAGCGGATGATGCTTATCGTTCTTTCAAAGCAGGTCACCTGATCCCTGCTTACAGTACACAAACTATAGCCGACGGATTAAGAACCTCTTTAGGAGAATTGCCATTTTCTGTAATCACTGAATATGTTGATGATATCGTAACAGTAAGCGAAGCTTCAATTGTTGCCGCAATGCGTTATATCTGGGAACGGTTGAATATTATCATTGAACCGTCCTGTGCTGTTCCAATGGCTGCTGTGTTCGAAGGAAAGATTGATGTAGCCGGTAAAAAAGTGGGAATTATCATCACGGGCGGGAATGTGGATTTAGATAATCTACCCTGGTAAAAGACTATTTCCGAGATTCAAGCGTCATATACTCCTAACAGGGCGTTCATTACTTTCAGACATCACTAGTAGTGAAACTTTCCTATAACTTAATTAGGAGATAACTATGAAGCTGATCTTTACTATTCTAATTGCTTTGACTTCTATAATTCCAGAAAGTCATAACAAGTCACCTCTTCCCTATTTTGATACCTATCTCATTTCCGGTCAAGTTCTTGAATTAGATTCAAAGGAAACCGTTCAGGCCGCATCGGTTTTTATAAAAGAACTGAAGATCGGTACCACAACTGATGCCAATGGTGAGTTTTCACTTAGAGTCCCAAAAGGGGAATATACACTCCAGGTAATGTTCATTGGATACAAAACCTATTCTCAGAATATAAAAGTAGAATCTACCGACATAACTAATCTCAAAATCGAACTGGAATATGATGTAATCGGGCTTGATGAAGTTGTTGTTTCAGGTTATGCTACAGAGGTAAAAAGAAGCATAACCTCTTCAGTACAAAGCTTTACACTTGGAGCTCCCAGCAATTATACTTATGAAAATCACAATAACGAGCAATATGATGCTATTTCGGAGAATATTTATAAGTGGGCTAAACAAACTCCACTTTCTACATTTTCAATTGATGTAGATGCTGCTTCATATTCTAACGTCCGGCGAATGATTATGGATGGAGCCCTACCTCCGGTTGACGCCGTCCGTGTTGAAGAGATGATTAATTATTTCACTTATGATTATTCGCAACCAATTAATGGGCATCCTTTTTCGGTAGAGACTGAAGTTGCGCCAGCTCCTTGGAATCCTAGTCATCAATTAGTTCAAATTGGAATACAGGGAGAACAAGTTGATGCTGATAACCTACCTCCTAGCAACCTTGTATTCTTACTGGATGTTTCCGGATCTATGGGCTCGCACGATAAGCTTCCACTACTCAAAAAAGGATTCAAACTCCTTGTAAACCAGCTACGGGAAGAAGATTATGTTTCCATTGTAGTATATGCAGGTAGTTCAGGATTAGTACTCCCTCCAACTTCAGGATATGAAAAAGAAACTATCCTGGAAGCGCTCGATCGATTACAGTCTGGAGGCTCAACAGCAGGGGCACAGGGAATTAAACAAGCTTATGATATAGCTCTTAAGAATTTCCGAGAAGATGCAAATAACAGAGTGATTCTTGCTACAGATGGAGATTTTAATGTTGGAGTTTCAAGCGATAAAGCTTTGGTCAAGCTTATTGAAGAAAAGCGAGATCATGGAATTTTCCTTTCCGTGCTGGGTTTTGGAACCGGGAATTTGAAGGACTCCAAAATGGAAAAGATCGCTGATCATGGAAATGGCAACTATTACTATATCGATAACCTGCTTGAAGCTAAGAAAGTACTTGTTTCTGAAATGGGCGGGACCTTACACACTATTGCCAAAGATGTTAAGATACAAGTTGAATTCAATCCAGCTAACGTTCAGGCCTATCGCCTGATTGGTTATGAAAATCGTTTATTGGCCGATGAAGATTTCAATGACGATAAAAAGGATGCCGGTGAGCTGGGGTCAGGTCATACAGTGACTGCTCTTTACGAAGTGGTTCCCGTTGGCGCAACCATAGACTCAGGCCTATTAGATGTAGATCCACTGAAGTATCAAACCCCGAAAACACCAACCAAGGGTTTAAGCGATGAGATTATGACTGTAAAGCTTCGCTATAAGGAACCCCAAGGTGATGACAGTAAACTTATAACCCATGTCATCAAAACAACTGAGGTGAGTGAAACACTTTCAGAAAATCTCTCCTTCTCTGCTGCTGTAGCTTCTTTCGGGATGCTTCTAAGAGATTCTAAATTTAAGGGAGATGCTACCTTTGATCTTGTTGATCAGCTGGCCAGAAATGGAAAAGGTTCGGATATGAATGGTTACAGATCAGAGTTTATAAAAATTGCTGAACTCGCAGACCTGTTATCTCAGGGTCAATCTAAAAAGTAAATAAAAAAGGCGCTCCGGTTTACCCGGGCGCCTTTTAATTTCAAATTCGACGTTTTACTTGGTCAGTTCAAACTCAACAGATAATACATCATTTGAGTTAGTACCAACCATAAAGCTAAAAGCTCCAGGTTCTGCTTTAAATGTTTCGTCAGCAGCATAATAAGCAAGTGTTTCCCAGTCCACCGTAAAAGTAACAGTAGTAGTCTCGCCGGCTTTAATCATTACTTTCTCAAAGCCTTTAAGTTCTTTTACTGGACGCATCGCACTGGCAAAGTGATCTTTGATATAAAACTGAACTACTTCTTCACCATCTGTTGAGCCTGTGTTTTTTACATCAACAGTCACCACTACTGTTTCATCCATTGCCATTGTATTTGCGCTTACACTAAAGTTTGAATACTCAAAATCAGTGTAGCTTAATCCATGTCCAAATATAAACTGCGGGCTGTTTTGTTCGTCATTAAACTGGCTCCAGAAAACTGACCCGGCATCACCCGGCCCCGGAGAAGGACGGCCCGGACTTTTAAAATTATAGTAAATAGGAATTTGACCAACATTACGTGGAATGGAGATCGGCAACTTACCTGACGGGTTGTAGTCTCCAAAAATAACATCCGAAATCGCGTTACCTGCTTCGGTTCCCAAATGCCATGTATTCAATAATGTGGCTGCTCCTTCATAAAGTTCCGGTTCAACAATAGGCCTACCTGCCATAAGTACAGTAACTACATTATCATTCACTTCACTGATTTTCTTAAACAATTCCAGTTGGCGTCCTTTTAAGCTGATATCAACCTGGCTACGGCCTTCTCCTGATTGCAGCCCTTCTTCACCTACTGCCATAATCACTACATCAGCATCTTTTGCATTGGCAATCGCCTGCTCAAATCCTGATCCATCATCTTCAGGAAAATTCAAAGCCTGTGAAAATGATCCATTTCCTTCTGCCAGTGTATAGCCCTCTGCATAGGTAACCTTTACATCAGACCCAACTGCATTTCTAATCCCTTCAAGCAGAGATACTGCAGATTCTGTTTCACCTCTTCCTCTCCAGTTACCAAGCGGAGTATCTTTGTCAGCTGCAAGGTGACCAATTACCGCAATAGTTGGAGTGGTTTTTGATACAGGAAGTAATTCATTATCGTTTTTGAGCAATACGATAGATCTTTTTGCGACATCACGGGCAATAGCACGGTGCTCGTCAGTATAAATGAATTCAGCTTCTCTTTCTTGGTCTGAATATTGGTAAGGGTCATCAAATAAACCTAATAAAAATTTCATTCTTAATACTCTGCGAACCGCTTCATCTACTATAGAAATATCCACATCACCTGATTCTACCAACTCAACAAGGTGCTTTTGATACGCTTCCGATTCCATATCCATATCATTACCACTTGTTATAGAATGGTAAGCTGATTGCTTCAAATCTTTTGAATATCCGTGATTTATCATTTGACGGATAGAACCCCAATCTGAAATAATGAATCCCTCAAAACCCCATCCTTCTTTGAGAACTGTTCTTTGAAGAAAATAATCGCCATTGGCGGGTATTCCATTCAAGTCATTGAAAGAGTTCATAAAGGTACCAACTCCGGCCTTAGCGAGAGCTTCAAACGGAGGCAGAATCACATTTTGTAAAGTATTTATACCAACATCCACAGTATTATAATCTCGTCCGGATTCTGAAAAAGCATATCCTGCAAAATGCTTTGCCGTAGCCATAATTGAATTGTACTGAGACAGATCATCCGTTTGGAAACCCTGAACTCTTGCTAGAGCCATTTCGCTTCCCAGGTACGGGTCTTCTCCGGAACCTTCCATTACTCTTCCCCATCGCGCATCTCTTCCCACATCAACCATTGGTGCGAACGTCCAGTTTATTCCAGCGGCAGAAGCTTCGATAGCTGCAATTCTTGCTGATTGCTCAACTGCGTTTATATCCCAGCTTGCAGCTTCTCCGAGTGGTATTGGGAAAATAGTTTTAAAACCATGGATAACATCAAAGCCAAAGATTAATGGGATACCCAACCTGCTGTTTTCAACAGCCAGCTTTTGAGCTCCATAAGTAGCTTCCGCACCAACCACATTGAGTAATGAACCTACTCCACCGTTTTTTAACAGGTTGGCTCGTGCTTCTGCATATTCGTTCCCTTCTGGAACAGGCCCTGTAAAATCCCAACTTCCGTTGTGCTGATTTAGCTGTCCTACTTTTTCTTCAAGTGTCATAAGTGCAAGCACACTGTCCACTTTATGCTCTACCTCAGGTTTTATAAGAGGAGATTGAGCATAAGAATTAAGTACAAAAATAAATGAGAATACCAGGGCGAACGTACCAGCCCTAAAGAATGAGTGAGTCATTTTGATTTCTTCTGTTTGTGAGTGTTAGAAATTTCAAAGTCGACGGCAATTTAATGAATCTGAGCAAAGTGTTTTGAATAAAATAAAAAGCACCATATCACCTAGTTTATTACTTTATTTATCTGTTTTCAGATACTCAGTACTATCATTGAAACAAAACTGCTCTTTCATTCGTCTCTTTTTAAAATTTTACTACTATGGCACAGCGCGAAAATTCCAAAAACAAAAGACTTAATAACGACCTTGATCCGGACTTTGATTTAGATCAGTATATGGAAGACGAAGCTAAAGGTCTTGGATCTTCTGCTAAGGAAGAGCAAGACTTTCTAGGAGACGATTCTTCAAAAGTTAAAAATTCTTTCCTCTTGCTCGGAATCTTCACACTTGCATTCCTCTGGTATTTTAACTGGAGCCCAAGAGAGGCTTACAATT
This sequence comes from Balneolaceae bacterium, assembly GCA_040222185.1. Taxonomy (GTDB): domain Bacteria; phylum Bacteroidota; class Rhodothermia; order Balneolales; family Balneolaceae; genus JAVKDP01. The sequence goes on from JAVKDP010000107.1 coordinate 72,582, forward strand.
ACTTCTTTCTACCTGAAGTCCAAACTGCGCAAGTAGACGGTTTTGTAGTTGACGTGCCCCCAATTAACATTCAATTCCCAGAAGGCTTTGGAGAAGGAATCAATGAAGCTGTTGAAGAAGGATTGGCTGAAGCATTAGCTGAACTTGAACGGTTACAGGTTTCTCCGAATACTGGAGCTTCTTTAGATATGAGCTTTACAGATTATATGGCTGAGATCAACGACCTGGGTTACCTGGATGATTTTGGTAGCTCTTCGTTATCAACAATGTATCAAAATAATGTACCTGTAGATTACATAGCACAATTTGGACAAAACGGACTTCTAAATGATTTTGGTGGAAGCTCGATCACAAGGTTTTATACTAATAATGTTCCCTTTACCTACATCCAGAGTTTCAACGAAGCAGGGCTATTAAATGATTTGGGAAGTTCATCCATAACTCAGTTATACCAAAACCAGGTACCCTTCGATTATATACTTGGTTTCAGAACAGGTGGTATGTTGAATGACTTTGGAGGAAGCTCTATTACACGACTTTATCAAAATGAAGTACCTTTGAGCTATGTGAAAGGTATAAGTGATGCAGGATATTTAGATAATTTTGGAAGTACTTCAATCTCAAACTTATACAGTAACAACGTTCCGGTTAGCTTTTTAGACAAATTAAATGAAAGAGGACTTCTTGATAATATGTCTTCCAGATCAATAATTGATGCATACCGAATCGACGGTGAATAAATACAGTACCTCATGAATAATCAGAAATTCAACAACCGCAATACAAACGATTTCGATTTAGATGCATATCTGGATGAGAAGTCGAATCATACCGAAACAGATCAGAATCCTCCGGCAAAAGAAAATGAAGGTAGCAGCTGGTTCAAAAACGTATTGATGATCACCGGGTTATCGATTGTAGCACTCCTTTACTTCAATGACTGGAACCCATATCTGGTGTATGGAAATATCTTTGGAGTAGAAAAATACCAGAATGTTGTAGTGGTAGACCCAAATCCAGCCGACTCAAAAATAATTGTTATTGATGGGAAACCTGTTGAAAGTACTGTTGTTGTTACTGGTGTGGATCCTTCAGAGCTGGAGGATATGGCAATCGAATTACAATCTTTAGAAGAACTCGAAGGGTTAGGAGTAATAACTGGAGAAGCACTAGCTTCAGCTTTTGAGGCTTTGGAAAGTCTAGAAGGCTTAGAATCGCTTGAGAATCTTGAAGGGTTAGAATCATTGGAAAATCTTGAAGGGCTAGAATCTCTTGAAGCGCTGGAAGCTCTAGATAATCTTGAAATAGCAATTGACCCCATTGAAATGCAAGAGATACAAGCTGTAACAGAGCAAGCTGTAATGGAAGCTTTTAGGGCCCTTGAACTATTAGGTTCTAATCTTGCCGAGCAATCATCAAGTAACTTTAACTCTGATATGAGTAGCTACTCCGATGAGCTTGTTGAGTTTGGCTTAGGTGATAAGTTCTCTGAATCATCAATTAGAAAGCTTCATCAGTCTGAGATACCAACGAGCTTCTTAAAAAAACTAGACGACCTCGGGCTTCTTGATAATCTTAGCACCGATTCAATTATAAACGCATTCGAAATAGAGAACGAGGAATAACATTATGTCATCTCAACGATATAGGAACACCCCTAAGGATCCTAATTTTGATTTGGACGCTTATATTCATGAAAAAGCGAATCCAGGAAGAGAGCCCATTGAAGAAGCTGAAGAGTACGATCCACCTACAGCAAAGCGAAACTTTATAGCAATTGGAGCTTTTTTAGTTATTTCTGCTATCTGGATGCTTACCGCTGGTCCGGTTTCTATATTCTCCGATAGCAGTGTTGATGATGGTTTAAATATTGAAGTAAATATACCAGATATCAACATTCCTGATATTGAAGTTCCGGCAGCTCCTTTGCCTCCACGCATTTCATTCGGTCAAAATACAAGTGGGTATGTTGATTATTTAGCTGCTATAAATGACGCTTTCCCAAATCAGTTTTCGAGTAGCGCTGTACAGGGAATGTATAATACTGGTGTTCCAATTGAATATTTGAGTGAATTGAACTCAGCAGGATTCCTGAATGAGTATTCTTACTCTGGTATTATTGGTTTATATACCAGTGGTGTACCTGTCACCTATTTAACACAAATGAGTGAAGCAGGTGTACTTGATGAATTTTCTTACTCCGGTGTTATCGGGCTTTACACTAGTGGTGTTCGGGTTGGATATCTTACTCAAATGCAACAAGCAGGGTTTCTCGATGAATTTTCGTATTCAGGCGTTATCGGACTATACACAAGCGGCGTATCCATCGATTACCTGAATCGAATGAACCAGGCGGGATACCTCGATGAGTTTTCATATTCTGGTATTATCGGACTATACAGTAGTGGAGTAACTCTCGATTATCTTGATAGAATGAATCAGGCTGGTTATCTCGACGAGTTTTCATACTCAGGAATCATTGGGCTTTATAATGGCGGTGTTGACCTGAATTATTTAGACCAAATGAACCAGGGTGGATACCTGGATGAGTTTTCCTATTCAGGCATTATTGGCTTATACAATAGTGGAGTAACTACAGAGTATCTTAACAGTTTACAAACAAATGGATTCCTTGATACTTATTCTTATTCCGGAATTAGCGGACTGTATAATGCGGGTGTTCCAGTCGAATTCCTGGAAATACTTCAAAGCAGAAATCTGCTTGATGACATGAGTTATTCTGATGTGATAGCAGCCTACCAGGCTGATAACTAATTATCAGCCTTAATCCATTGCTATAAGATCATCAGTATCCAGGTCTCTGAACTGAAGCTCATACAAATGACTGTACAACCCACCACTTGCTAACAACTCCTGGTGGGTTCCTTCCTCTACTATTTCACCCTTATCCATTACCAGAATTCTATCCGCATGTTGTACTGTAGATAGTCTGTGCGCAATCACAAAGGTAGTTCTCCCTTTCATAAGTCGATAGAGCGCTTCCTGAACTTGTGACTCCGACTCAGAGTCCAATGAAGAAGTGGCTTCATCTAACAACAAAATTCTAGGATTCTTCAAAATAGCACGGGCTATAGCTAATCGCTGACGCTGACCACCACTAAGCTTAACCCCTTTCTCTCCAATCATAGCTTCGTATGATTCAGGGATTTCAGAAATGAATTCATGTGCATTGGCATCTTTAGCAGCTTCAATTACTTCCTCATCACTGGCATCAAGATTCCCGTACATTATATTCTCTTTTATACTTGTCCCGAAAAGATGAACCTCTTGCGGTACAATGGATATATGTTCTCTCAGTGATTTTACTTTCACCTTGTTAATAGTATTTCCATCAACTAGGATTTGGCCTTTTTGCGGATCATAAAACCTTGGAATTAAATTTAAAAGGGTAGTTTTTCCTGCTCCGCTTGGCCCCACCAATGCTATCGTCTGTCCTGCTTCTACTTCAAAGGATATATCTTTTAGAATTGCCCTTTCATCTTCATAGGCAAAGGTTAGATCCTTAACAGAAATCTGTCCCTGTATATCTCCAATATCCTCAGCATTGGCTGCATCCTCAATCTCAGGAACTTCTTCCAACAATTCAAAAATTCGCTCCGAAGCACCTGCAGCAGTATTCACAGCTGTATACAATCTTGACGTTTGACTGATAGATCTGGAAATATTCAAAGCATATATGATAAAAGCTACTAAGTCACCTGCGGTAAGTCTATCTGCCAGAACCTCTTTGCCCCCATACCAGAAAATAATAACCAGTGTACTCATGAACATTATTCCTACACCCGACCAGAATAATTGTGTAAGCACAACTTTCTTTCTGACGGTGGTAAACAGCTTCTCAATTGCCGAAGAATATCGGTTTACTTCATAGTCTTCACGCACAAAAGCCTTTACAAGGCGAACTGCACCCAGTGCATCTTCAGCTACAGCGGTTGAGTCTGCCAGTTCATCCTGGATTCCCCTGGAGAGCTTCCGAATCTTGAGCCCAAAATAACGAGTAGCAATAGTCACAAATGGAACAGTCGCAAAGATCACAGCGCTTAATCTCCAGTTTAGAACCACCATCAGAGAAACCGAACCGATCATTGAAAATGAGATCGTAAGAAGTTGAGGAAGTGAATCGGTTAAAGCCGTTCTGATCGAACCCACATCATTGGTCAACCTGGATGTAATTTCTCCCAACCTGCGCTCAGCAAAAAAACGAAATCCCAGTTTATGAAGATGGTTATAAACCTTCTTCCTCAGGTCCGTTATAACACGCTCTCCAACCCATTCCAGGTGGTAATTCCCAAAAAAAGTAAAGGAAGCCTGCAAGATGAAAAGCAACATCAAGCCAATCGCCAGCATATTCAATAGCGAACTATCCCCTTTTTCAAATACTGCATCAAGTAATTCTCTTAAACCTAATGGTACAGTCAACCATATCGCCGAGCCAATTAAAACAACTGCTGTTGCTAAATAAAACCGTCCCCTGTATGGCTTACTTAAAGCAAAGATCTTAACCAAAGTATCTTTAAGGGTAGCCAACCCCGCCTTGTCATTCTTTTCGTCTTCTTTCATAGCAATAAAAGTGCAAATATAATGCCAACTAATCGAGCTTTTTTCCTTTCAATTCGCTATCTATGATATCACAAGAAAATCAAGTTGAATAATATGGATGGAGAAACACTTACCTGGATTTTTTTGATAGGTGGAATACTTTTGATGGCACTTGAAACAGTACTTCCTACTAGTATAGCTGTAGTTTTAGGCTTTAGTGGTTTTGTTGTTGGAGCTTTGCGATTTTTTGGATTACTGGAAGATCCCGTAACTGCTACTTTGGCATGGATTATTCTTTCTTCTATAGTTACTGTTACTGCTTTGCCCATCATTAAGAAATATTTTGGCGGAGAAATATCGTTTAAGACAGCCAATGAAGACCTTGAAGCTATGGATCAGATCGTAGATGTGGTTGATGATATAAATGATGCAACAAATGACGGTAGAATTCGATATCAAGGAATCTCCTGGCAAGCACGGACTATTGAGGGCAATGTTCCTGCAGGTTCACAAGTACGAATCAAATACAGAGACAACACCACCTGGATTGTTGAACCTCTTCAAAAGCTGGAGAATCCAGGCAACGAAAGACTAAAAGAATCAAACAAGGGCTAAATTATGTTTTGGACACCTATTCTGATCGCAATGGCGGTCATGTACTTTATTCTTACAAGATTGTTCATCATTGTTGAAATGCGTGAAGAAGTAATTCAGGAACGATTGGGGAAATTCAAAAAAAACTTAAAACCTGGATTTCACTTCCTGGTTCCTTTTATTGACCGGCCCGCATATAGCCGTGAAATGCGAGAACAAGTGCTGGAAGTACCCAGCCAGACCTGTATTACTAATGATAATATTGAAGTAGCAGTTGATGGGCTGGTATACATCAAAGTGATGGATGCCTATAAAGCAAGTTATGGTATATCTAACTATCAAAATGCCGCTGTTAACCTTGCTCAAACTACGATGAGAAGTGAGGTTGGTAAAATTACACTTGACGATACGTTCTCTGAACGTGAAAAAATGAACGAGAATATTGTTCGTGAAATTGATAAGGCCGCTGATCCATGGGGTATCAAAGTACTTCGATATGAGATTAAGAATATCCGCCCATCTAACGAGATTGTGGATACGATGGAGAAGCAGATGGAAGCAGAGCGTGAAAAACGTGCTGAAATCACCCACTCTGAGGGTTATCGCCAGGCTAGGATTAATGAATCAGAAGGTGAGCAACGAAGCCAGGTTCTTATATCAGAATCAACCCGCCGAAAAAGAATTAATGAGGCTTTAGGAAAAGCTAAAGAAATAGAATTGGTGGCTACTGCAACGGCAAATGGGATTCAAAGAATTGCTGAAGCTATGCAAAAACCGGGTGGGCAATTGGCTGTTAAAACCAAGCTAGTAGAACAATACATTAAAGAATTCGGGAATATCCTGGAACATTCAAATGTATCGGTGTTACCTACTGAAACTGCAAATTTAAAGACATTTTTTGAAGGTGTGAGTACCATCAGTGATCATACCAAAGACAACGGAGGGAAATAATATGTGGGAAATTATAGATAATATCAGCTTTGGTCTGGTAATGGCCACTTCACTTTTTATTCTGTACAAAGTTGTTCAATCCTTCCGGTTGGTTCCAAACCAATATGCGTATATCGTTGAGCGCCTTGGGAACTATCAGAAGACACTTGGGCCTGGTTTTCATGCCCTGATACCTTTTGTGGATAAAGTGGTTTACAAGCAAGATTTGAGGGAAGAAACCATTGAAGTAGAACCACAGGAATGTTTCACTAAGGATAATGTTAAGGTTGAAGTAGATGGTGTAATCTACCTCAGCGTGATGGATCCGGTAAATGCCAGTTATGGAGTTACAAATTACCGATATGCAGCAATTCAGCTCGCACAAACTACTACGCGGTCTGTTATAGGTTTAATGGACCTTGATGAGACCTTCGAAGAACGGGCTAAAATGAGTAGAGAGGTTGTTAAAGTACTAAGTGAAATGGAACTCCCCTGGGGAATGAAAGTGCACAGGTACGAAATCAAGAACATCATGACCCCAAGAACTGTCCAGAATGCGATGGAGCGACAAATGACAGCAGAACGTGATCGGCGGGCTGTAATCGCTAAATCCGAAGGTGTGAAGGGCTCAAAGGTAAATGATGCTGAGGGTATCAGGACAGAAATGATTAATATTTCTGAAGCAGAAATGCAGCGTCGTATAAACGAAGCAGAAGGTTTAGCCCAGGAGATAGAATCGATAGCAGAAGCAACAGCTGTTTCTATTGAAAAAATTGCTGAGGCCTTATCTCAACCTATGGGAACTGAAGCCATGCAATTACGTTTGGCGGAAAAATACCTTGGTACATTAAAAGGTCTGGGTCGTGAGGATAATAACATCATTCTTCCGAAAGATATTTCTAATTACGATGCTATCATGGAAGGTCTTTCTCTGGATGAGTTAAAGGAATCGGATAAGAAATAATTTTCTTGTTCGATACTTTATAGAGCTATTAAGATTTAATGAGCTTTATATTCTAAGCCTTCAACTAAGGTTATTTTGCCTTGTCGGGTTGCAAATTGGGTGGGTATGGTTTCAAAATATCCACCACTTACTGCTTTCTTTACATTAAAATGAAGATGTGGCCCGGTGGCATAGCCAGTTGAACCTGAATAAGCTATTAACTGCCCTGTCCGTACTTTTTGACCGACAGCTACTCTGGCCCCGTTCTTCCTCAAATGAGAATAGTCTGCAAAGGTACCATCGTTATGCAGTATAGTTACAAAATTTGCTTTGTCTTTGTAATCCAGGGTTGCCCCGCCTTCATCAAAGGATTCTTCAACACCAATTACCACACCTCCCCTGGCTGCGTAAATTTCTGTTCCTTCGGGCATCGTAAAATCCAACGCATAAGCTACATTTCCATGATGTGAGAAAGAACCGTTATAACCTTGCGACAAGGGAAAGCTTTCTCCAAGTTTATATGGCAATCGATAGGCAAAATTATCGTCGTGCTTTGCAAAAACACTTCCCATGTAATAAGAATACTTTGTACTAAATTCCCATCCCTTTTTATCATCAGCAACTCTTAAATCCACCAGTTTCTTCTCGCTTTGAGCTTCAATTACATCAATAATCGGTAGCCGTTTCGTTGGGCGAATGTTGGAATGGTCTACATTTAACTCCAGCGTTACCGGGTATAGATTCTCATTTTTAGCAAAGAGCTCAATTCTACCCTTCTTCTCAACACTGTATACCTCTACCCCTTCCCGGAACTCTGTAGCACTTAGATAGGCACCAATAAGTAATATGATGGAGAAAAGCTTCATACTCTAAATTAGTCAATCTTATTAAAAAGTATACTATTCTTGAAACATCCTGTCTATATTCGGGGATGAATGCATTAGTGCTGT
>JAVKDP010000108.1:0-1542 GCA_040222185.1 Balneolaceae bacterium
GTTGACACAAAAACAAGTAAGCAACCAATCCTGGTTATTTCAGGAATCGACAAAGAATTAGTAGGTCAGGTTGCCGCAAAAATTCGCTCATTCAGAAAGCCGGAGCCGTACAAAGGTAAAGGTATCAGATATTATGGTGAGCAGATCAGACGTAAAGCCGGTAAATCAGCTGCTAAATAAGGAATTTTGATATGAACAAGTCTCAAAAGAAAACAGCACGTAGAAACAAGATAAGACGAAGAATCAGTTCTACTATTCGTGGAACAGCAGAACGTCCAAGACTATGTGTATACAAAAGTAACAGCAACACCTACCTTCAGATTATTAACGACATGGAAGGCGCTACTTTGGCGGCTACTGAAGTTAAGAAAGGAGTAGAGAATGCTAAGAAAGCGGGCGAAGATATTGCAAAGCTTGCTAAAGAAAATGGAATTACTAAAGTAGTATTCGACAGAAGCGGATACAAATATCATGGAATCATCAAAGCGGCTGCCGATGGCGCACGCGATGGTGGTCTTCAGTTTTAATCGAACGGTTTAAACAATGCCTAAAGTAAGAAGAAAACAATCTGTACCAGCTGCGAACCTTAACTTGGAAGAAAAGTTAGTTCACGTCAACCGTGTATCTAAAGTAGTTAAAGGTGGTCGTAGATTTAGTTTTAACGCCATTGTTGTAGTTGGTGATGGAAACGGTGTATGCGGTCATGGTCTTGGAAAAGCAAATGAAGTTTCTGATGCTATCCAAAAAGGTTTTGATAATGCAAAAAAGAACCTGATCCGAATTCCACTAACAAAGACAAAAAGTATTTACCATCCGGTAGTTGGTAAAGCAGGAGCAGGAAAAGTGTTGTTACGTCCTGCATCTGATGGTACCGGTGTAATTGCTGGTGGAGCGGTTAAGAATTTACTGGATGTTGCAGGAGTACATAACATTCTGTCAAAATCTCAGGGTTCTTCAAACCCGCACAACATGGTAAAAGCTGCTTTTAAAGCTCTTAGCGAATTAACCGATCCGGTTGAAGTAGCTAAAAGAAGAGGCGTTTCACTTAACAAAGTATTTGAAGGTTAATACCTAATTAATTTTGATCATGGATCTACATAATTTAAAAGCTCCGGCTCCGAATAATAAGAACAGAAAACGCGTAGGTCGCGGTGAAGGATCTGGACACGGTGAACAATCAGGTCGTGGACATAACGGACAAAAATCACGTTCCGGTTTTAAAAGACGTCCTTGGTTTGAAGGTGGTCAGATGCCACTTCAAAGACGAATTCCTAAGTTTGGATTTACAAACCCGAACAGGTCAGAATCACGTCCTTTGAATGTTCAAACAGTTGGTGAATTCATAGAAGCTGGAAAGCTTGGTACAACTATTACAATTTCAGATTTAGTTGCAGCAGGATTAGCTCATAAGAACGACCATATTAAGTTGCTTGGAAGAGGCGAAATATCTACAAAAGTAGAAATTGAAGTTCATGCTGCCAGTAAATCAGCTGTTGAGTTGATTGAAAAAGCTGGTGGAAAAGTAAACGTAATCTAAAACTA
>JAVKDP010000109.1:0-12370 GCA_040222185.1 Balneolaceae bacterium
CTGGTTATGGATTGTGATACTACAGGAGTTGAACCGGATTTTGCCCTTGTGAAATTCAAGAAACTTGCTGGTGGTGGATACTTCAAGATTATCAATCAGAGTGTACCAAAAGCTTTAAAAACATTAGGATATTCTCCTAAGGAATCTGAAGCTATCATTAACTATGCGAAAGGGCATGGAACTCTTGATGGTTGTCCGCATATCAATCTGGAGACTCTAAAAGACAAAGGCTTTACTGAGGAAAAGCTGGAAGCAATTGAAGCAGCACTACCTAGTAGCTTTGACATCAAGTTTGCATTCAACCAGTTTACACTGGGTGAAGAGTTCTGTAAAGAAGTACTTGGAATTACTGAAGAACAACTTGCAGATTTCTCCTTTGATATGCTTCGCCACCTGGGCTTTAGCAAAGAGCAGGTTCAGGAAGCGAACGATTATGTTTGTGGTACGATGACCGTTGAAGGAGCTCCATTCTTAAAAGATGAGCACCTTGCAGTATTTGATTGTGCTAACAAGTGTGGTAGAATCGGAACCCGTTACATCTCTGCAGCAGGTCATATCAGAATGATGGCCGCAGCACAGCCATTCCTTTCAGGAGCAATTTCAAAAACTATCAACCTGCCAAATGAGGCTACGGTTGAGGATATGAAAGATGCTTACATGTTATCATGGGAAATGATGCTTAAAGCGAATGCACTTTACAGAGATGGTTCTAAACTAAGCCAGCCGTTGAACAGTATGGCGGATGTACTTGAAGAACTTGATGAAGAAGAGGATAATGTTGATGTAGCTACAGCAGTAGCGCAAGACAAAGTGGTTGAAATCGCTGAGCGAATCATCCATAAATATGTTGCTCGTCGTCAACGTTTACCATTCCGTCGTGAAGGTTATACTCAAAAAGTGAAAATTGGTGGCCAAAGCGTATACCTGAGAACAGGTGAATACGAAAATGGTCAACTTGGTGAGATCTTTATTGATATGCACCGAGAAGGAGCAGCATTCAGAAGCTTGCTAAACTGTTTTGCGATCTCAATATCTCTGGGCCTTCAGCATGGAGTGCCATTAGAGGAGTTTGTAGATGCATTTGTATTTACGAAGTTCGAACCAAGCGGAATGGTTGCAGGAAATCCTCATGTGAAAATGAGTACCTCTGTAATCGATTACATTTTCCGTGAACTGGCTGTTGCCTATCTCGGAAGAGAAGACCTGGCTCATGTACCAGCTGAAGAAATTCAGACCCGTGAACTTCGCCCGACTGAAGAAGATGTAGTTGTTGCTACACCAGCACCTGTTGCTCCGCCAAAGCCTGCGGCTCCGGCTGAAGCAAAAGCTCCGGTATCAGAGCCGGTACCGGTTGTTGCGGAACCAACAGCAGCTAAAGGAAAAGCTTCCAGCAGCTATGAAACTGACTACCAAAAAGCGAAGCAACTCGGATATACAGGCGATGCTTGCCCGGAATGCGGAAGTATGACCATGGTTCGTAATGGTACGTGTATGAAATGTATTACCTGCGGTTCAACCTCAGGATGTAGCTAAGGAATAATTAGCTATACATAGTTTCTTTCATGGAGAAACAGGATAAACCCCAATCGGCGGAAAGTTGATTGGGGTTTTTTTGTAAAGAAATGTGAAGCACTAAAGTGTAGGTATTTATTAAGCAATTCATTTGTTTACTTCACTATTTAAAGAGCTGAGATTTATGGGGGTAAATCAGTTATCAGCTTTCAATTTCTAATTTAATTGGGTTCTAATGAAAAGATTACTTCTGGTTTTAATCATTGCTGCCGTATGGTTTACAACTACAGCAGAAGCACAAATCAGTGCAAAGTTAATGAGATTTATGGATGTCTCGGATACTCAGATCACCTTCGTATATGGCGGTGATATTTGGGTAATGCCAAAAGCAGGAGGGATGGCTGTCCCGATTACAAATTCGCCGGGTGAGGAAACATGGCCAAGGTTCTCTCCGGATGGTAAAGAAATTGCATTCACAGCCAACTATAATGGAAACCAGGATATCTATGTGATGCCTGTTGCTGGTGGTGTTCCGACCCGAGTCACTTATCAGTCCCATGCCGACAGAATGGTAGAGTGGCACCCGGATGGTGAACAGCTTCTGTTTGCTTCCAGAAGAGAATTAGGCCAAAGATCAGGCAACCAGTTTTATCTAGTGAGTAAAGAAGGTGGTTTTCCCGAAAAACTAAGAATTCCATATGGAGAACTAGCCAGCTTTTCAGAAGATGGAAACCATTTAGCTTATATCACCAAGATTACCGAAAACTATCCTTTCAAACGTTACAGAGGTGGACTGTCATCCGACATATTAATTTATGATCTGAAGAATAACTCAGCTGTAAATGTAACTCAGAATGAAGCCAATGATGGAAAGCCGGCCTGGGTAGGAGACAAGGTCTATTTTCTATCAGACCAGGGAAGTGAAGTTCGCTTGAATATCTATGCGTACGACACTAACACTAAAACCACTTCCAGGGTTACTAATTTCAAAGATTTTGACATTTCATTTATGAGTGCCGGAAGCAATGAAATTGTATTTGAGAATGGTGGGGAAATGTACCTGATGGATGCAGCTACAGAAGAGTACAAAAAAGTGCCAGTTCAAATTGTGAGTGATCTATCCATTGAAATGCCAAGAAAGCTGGATGTGAGTAGGAGTATTAGAAGCATGACAGCGGCTCCTGGTGCAAAAAGGATCATTTTCGAAGCAAGGGGAGAAATCTTCGATGTTCCTGTTAAAGAAGGATATTCAGTAAACCTTACAAAGAGTAGTGGAGCATTTGATCGTCAGCCTTCATGGTCACCGGATGGTAAGCACATTGCGTACTGGAGTGATAAATCCGGCGAGAATGAAATCTATCTGCAATCCACAGAAAGCTCAGAAGAGGCGAGAAAACTGACCAACAGAAAGAAGGGCTTTGGATATGAACTATACTGGTCACCAGATAGCAAGATGATTGCCTTTATTGATGAAACCAACACCATATCAGTGATTGATGTTGAGAATGGAAGAACTACGGTAGCCGGAAATACGGTTTGGAATACAGGGCATGGAGGCAGATTCAATTATCCAATTTCATGGTCACATGATTCAAAGTGGATTACATTCAGTGAAGGTCTGGAAAACTCAAACAGTGCTGTGTTTGTTTATAACCTGGACACTAAAAAGAAGCACCAGGTGAGTAGTGGTTTCTACCAGGATTCTTACCCTGTATTTAGTTCAGATGGCAGCTATCTATTTTATATCACGAACAGGAATTTCTCAGCCAACTATTCCGATATGGATGGAACATGGATTTATCCGAATTCATCTCAAATAGCTTCACTGAGCCTTAGAAATGATGTACCATCGCTTTTAGCTCCTAAAAATGACGCCTTAGATCTTCCAAAAGACGAGGATAGTGATGACAATAAAAAGGACGAGGAAAGCGAAGACTCTGATGATGGCTTGGTCATAGACCTCGAAGGAATTGAAGCACGATTAGTCATTCTTCCGCCTGACGCAGGAAATATTGGTGCATTGATGCCATTTGATGGAAAACTGGTCTATTTACGTTTCCCAAATACTGGTTCGAATGATAGAGGAGCTTCCCTTGTGGTCTATAATTTAGATTCTCGTGAAGACAGTGAGGTTATCTCCAACATAAATGGAGCTACGGTAACGGCTGATGGAAAATCTATTCTCGTGGGAAGCAGGGGGCAGTATGGGATTATAAAACCACAAGGAGGGCAAAAGATCTCAGATCCTATCCCTACCGATGGCCTCGTTATGGACTGGGTTCCTAAAGAAGAGTGGAAACAGATATTTAATGATACCTGGAGAAGGCATCGCGATTTCTTTTATGATCCGAATATGCATGGAGTTGACTGGAACAAGCTCAGAACTCAATATGGCGAGCTATTAGATGATGCCAGGACCCGATGGGATGTAAGTTTTCTTCAGACGAACCTGGCAGCAGAGCTTAGCGCGGGACATACTTATACCCGTGGTGGAGATAACGAAAGAGTTACACCTCAGCGAACAGGTTTCCTTGGAGTAAATCTCGAGCTGGATGGAAATAAATACCGAATTAAACATATAGTAAAACCAGCAGTTTGGGATACCGAAGTTCGTTCTCCGTTCGACAGGCCCGGAGTTACAGTTTCTGCGGGAGATTATATTCATTCAGTAAATGGGGTTGCATTAGATTCCAGGAAGGACCCATATGCTCCTTTTGAAAACCTTTCCGGTGAAGTTGTTTCATTGATGATTAGCTCAAACGGAAATGCAAATGATGCCGAACAGGTAATTGTGGAAACACTTACACCAGCAGAAGAAGTGAGGTTACGTTACCTGGAATGGATCGAGAATAACCGGAAAATGGTAGAAGAACTTTCCGACGGTAACCTGGGATACATTTATATGTCAAATACAGGAGGGAGAGGACAACTCGAACTTGTGAAGATGTACTACGGGCAACTGGATAAAAAAGGATTCATTATAGATGAGCGCTTCAATGGTGGTGGGCAGCTTGCGGATCGATTCCTTGAATTGCTAAAAAGACCAGTTGTGTACAACCTGCACTGGAGGCATGGTAAAGACCATACTAATCCTGTAAAAACCAATACAGGCCCTATGGGAATGCTTATCAATGGATGGGCAGGGTCAGGTGGTGACGGCCTTCCATGGGCATTCCAGGAGCTTGAAGCAGGCCCGATAGTCGGAGAGCGAACCTTAGGAATATTAGTTGGCCCTGCAACTGGCCATGGTTTGATAGATGGCGGAGGAATTACAGTTCCTGGTGCCCGTTTATATGACAACGACGGACATTGGTTCTGGGAAGGAGAGGGCGTTCGTCCGGATTTCCCGGTATGGGATGATCCAAATATTCTGATCCAGGGAAGGGATCCACAAATGGAAAAAGTGGTAGAAGAAGTGATGAAGTTGGTGAATGATTCATCCAACAGAATGACTCCCGCTCCGCCTTTGGAAGATCGCTCTGGTGCCAACCAGAAGAAAAGAGACTAAGCAAAAGCCTCAATCATTCATTTGGTTGAGGCTTTTTTATTATAGAGAATTAGTTCTTTTCAAGGATTAGAGTATTTCTTTATCGTCGCACAACCGAGACATCTGCACTAGGTTCTAGTTAAACCAATATATTGCCATTGCAAAAGTACTTTTCTGATAATGGGACTTTGAAAAAAAAACCATACACCTCGTTATTCGAATTAAACTGACTTAATTTAGAATCGTCCCACTTGAGGTCATAATATGCAAATTTGCCTTTTGGCTTGAAGTAAGCAAAGACTTTGTATTCCCCTTCAAAAAAAGCTCTGACAATTTTCTTATACAAATCAATTGCTCCAGCTTCATCAAAAAATTGTTCAAACTCAAAAAGTTTTGTTCTAAATTCGATACTAAATCGGCTAAGGCTTATTAAAACAAAGTCATCTGGATCATTCTTATTTTCAATCTCTAAGTTAGCATTTGGGTAATCTAGTTTATAGGAAAGAAGAAAATATTCTTCTTTTAAGATCTTAATATGATTCAGTATCTCTTCAAATAAATGGAAAAAAGATGATTCAGGATCTATTTTTTTGGAGAAATTTTTAGATTCTATCATTAATTCTTTCATAAAATCCAGCTATAGTTTTTTGTTTCTCAACCTAACCCCAACCTAGCGCAAGCAGCCTGTGCTTAACTAATTTGTTCATTATAATATTGATATCATGTTATACTTAATTCAAATCCAGATCCGATTCAGAAACATTTGATTTTCCTGTATTCAAATAAATCGTTTCTGCAAAGTCGCAAGTTTCACAAAACACTTTAATCCCAATTTGTTTACGTCGTTGATAGCTCCTAATTTCAAAATCAATTATATGATCTATGCTCAAAGGACATTTCAATCCTTGAACAAAAGGATTATCTGTAATTTGTTTAAACAATCGTAACGTTTCTTTTGCAACTCTCGCAAATTCCATCTTTTTCTTATCGCTCATTCTTTCTATTCCCATAGGCTAGTTAAGCTTGCGCTAGGTTTGGGTCACTTATTAATTTCTAAAGTGGCTAATATTAATGCTAATCTATCTTTTACAGGCTTGGGAACTACATTCTCAGCTCTAATCAACTCCATCATAAAAGAATATTCCTCTTCTGAAATTTCCATTTTCTGAGCAACTTTGACTATTAAAGCATAAAATTCACCATCAATTTCAATCTCATACTCATACAATTGAGTAATTATTGTATGGAAAGCAAGACCATATTCTCTATTCTCCAAGAGTTCTTTAGAATTATTAATATCAAAATCTTCTAAACCTAACTCTTTAGCTGCTTCAATTAATCCAGAAACTATTTTTGATGTATTCATTTTTATTTAACCCCAAAACTAGCCCAAGCGTCTCGCTTGTGCAAACTAGTTTACTAACTAATTAACCCTTCGCTCAAGAATCATAGTATTTCTCCATTCTCCATCAAGCTGAGCAATCTTTTCCCGGTAGCCAACTTCTCTGAATCTATGTTTTAAGTGTAAGCGAATACTAGCAATATTTTCAGGGAATACAGAAGATTGTAAAGTCCAGAACCCTTCCACTTCACTTTGAACAATCAATTCATTCATTAAAGCCGACCCGATTCCTCGTCCTGAAAAATCCGGATGGATATAAATGGTTACTTCAGCTACACCTTCATAGACTTTGCGTTTCGAAACTGGGCTTAATACAGCCCATCCAGCTATTCTATTTTCCACTTCAGCTATGATTCTACACGTTTCAAGATGACTACTATCCCAATCTCCCCAGGTAGGAACGGTGGTCTCAAAAGTGGCTAGTCTTGTTTCTAGTCCCAATCGGTAAATCTCAGAAACGGAAGGCCAATCGGATTTAACTAAGGGGCGGAATTTGGGGTTAATATCCATACTTAAGCTATTCGATCAGGAAGATTGTACTCTTCACCAAGTTCTTTCATTTTTTTATAAAAAGCTTCTCTGTAATACGCTGGCATTTGATCACTGTTAGCAAAAAATTTCTGGTACTTAGGATAAAGTTCAGGAAAGTGTTTATTAATCACATTCATCATTAGCGTTTTGCTATCTGCTTTTCCATTTCCCCAAAGAGTGATGGTTGCCGGCATTACATAATCCGTATCAGCTTCTTTAAAGGTCGAAAATAAATGATGAAGACTTTCTGTTGTATCTGTGATATAAGGAATAAGTGGCATCATGCTTACACCAGAATAAAACCCAGCCTCTTTCGCTTTTTTTAAAGCAGAAAGGCGGAGAGAAGGAGGTGGAGCTCCAGGTTCAAATATCTTTCCGATGTTATCATTCAGAGTAGAAAATGAGAAAGTAATGAGGGCACCTCTACCGGGTTTTTGTTGCAAATCTGTAGGCAGAAATGCTTCAGAATCTATCTTCTTCAAAATATCAAAATCTCTTTCTATAAGATCAGACTTAGTAATCATATGAACCGGAAACCTATGTTTTAAAACTAATTCCAAGGCTCCCCTGGTTATTTCATATTCCTTTTCTACAGGCAGGTAAGGGTCAGTTGAAGAAGAAATGACAATAAAGCCTTGCTCATGCTTTTTAGCCCGGTTAAAAAGTTGACGGTCAAGTATCTCTAAGGCATTTGTTTTAACTGAAAGGCTTTTTTCAAGATTTGTACCATATTTACTTCCCCGGATATAGCAGTAAAGGCAATTAAAGGAACAGCTGCTATAAGGGTTGAAAGTATATTCATCCAGGAACCAGGAATCTCTTTGCTTCTTCCTGTTTAAAACCGATTTAACTTCAATTTCCCTGGGCATATTTATGTCTGGCTAGTCCAATGTTAACCTTAGTGCGGAACCATTGCCCGGTTGTCTTTGCTGCAATTTGGTCTAAATATTGATTAACCAAGTCCGGATGGAACTTCGACATCGTTTTAGCAGCCCAGCCAATTCCTCTTTTTGCCTGGTAGTCTTTGATTGAGGCTTTACTCAAAAGAAGCTCAAATACTGGTTTCGTAAATTCCTTCTTCAATCCTTTTTTAATCGCATAATGCATTCCTGCTCCCGTGGACCTTTGCACCATATTGTTTTCATGAAAGGCATAGTTCTTAATAAGTGGCAGTGCCTTCCCTGGATTAGTAAGTAAACCATAACCAAATACTCGTTCCCCTATGATGTCACTTACATACCACTCTTCGCTGTTAGATATATACTGAGCTGCTTTTTGAAAAGACTCTTCAAAGTGTTCATTTAATCTTTTTTGAAGCATAATCCCCAATATTACATTCCCGCCCATAGTGTTTAATGATTCTATAGCATCGCAAAAGGGTAGTTGTTGCTCTTGAGGTAGGAGTTCATAAAAATAGCTGGCAGCGTACTCAAGCAATGGAAACTTAATTTTGAGAGATAGTACCTGATGAAAGACTTCATCCATAAGTGAGTTCAACCCATTGACCTGGTATAAATGAGAGCAATTTTCCAGTATGAGTTTCAGGTCAGATTTTCGGGTTATCGTTTCCATACATGATTTATAAACTTGAAAGAGTATGCGAAATTCTGTGTTTTAAAACAGCACTGATTTTGACTAAGATAGAACAAACCGATTGTGCTTTAAATATGTATTTTGATCCAGACTCAAGCGCATGGCAGAGAAAACCACTAATCACTTTTATTCAGAAATCCCAACTTTTGAAGATGGCTTGGTTAACCACATTTCAAAGCGGGAAAGGTTTGTGAGCGTCCCAAAAGACTGGCACATCATTATTACCGATATCAAAGGCTCTACAGAAGCGGTAGAGCGAGGGCAGCATCAACAGGTGAATCTTGTAGCAACAGCGTCCATTATTTCAGCCTTGAATATTGCCAAAGAAAAGAATATTAGTTTCCCTTTCTTTTTTGGTGGAGATGGGGCAACTCTGTTGGTTCCGGATATAATGAAAAGTGAAGTGATTTCTGCTCTGTCAGTATACCAGGGAAATGTAAAGCAGGCATTCGATTTAGATTTACGGGTCGATGATGTGCCCGTTTCTTATCTTTATGAAAAAGAACAAGAGCTTACGATTTCAAAAGTTAAACTAAATAGTAAGTACACTATTCCTGTTGTTTTGGGTGAAGGATTATTATTTGCTGATGAGGTTATAAAAGAAAGGAGGTTTGATCTAAAAGAAGAGAAGGATCAAAACCTGCTTAACCTGGAAGGAATGGAATGCCGTTGGGATGCGGTAAAACCACCAGAGAAGACCAAACAAGTTGTTTGTTTGCTTGTGAAAGTTCAATCAGGTAGTAATCATGGGCAGGTTTTAAGTAAGCTACTTAAAATTATAGAAGATATTTACGGCAGCTATGAAGAGCGGAGGCCTATTTCAGTTCAGGGATTGAAATTAACCGCCAGCCTGAACCGGTTTAAAGCTGAAAACGAACTTAAGTTTGGTGAGCCATCTGCCAAGAGATTAGCCAAAAGTGTTATAGGATATGTGGTGGGGAGAGTATATCTGAAAAGAAATTCGGGTAAAGGCTATCTAAAAAGCCTGGTTGAGCTATCTGATACCCTTGTATTAAATGGAATGTTGAATACCGTAATTTCAGGCACTCAGAAGCAAAGCGTGGAGCTTGAGACCAGGTTAACTGAGCTGGAGGAGAATGGTGAAATAGTATATGGTGCAAATATATGCAGTGAAAGTATCATGTCCTGTTATGTTCAGGACCGAAAATACAATCATGTACACTTCATAGACGGAAGCGAAGGAGGATACACCACCGCCGCTTCTGTTCTGAAGGCTAAACTGAGTAAAGTTAGGTAGTGCCCACCTGGATCAATTGATACCTAAAGCAGAATCAGGTAAGTCAGTTTAACTATTGCTACCTGGTTTCGCATCACTAAATCTCTGCGGGGATCGAAGATATCCTCACCGTTTCGTGCAAGGTGGTACGCTGTATTATATACCAGGAATAAATCGCTACCCGGAGTATGAATCCAATCGAGCCTGATATTCGCCTGTATGTCTCTGGAGAAGTTGTCGTACTGAATCAGGGTTCGAGTAAACAGTTTTCGGTTAAAAGCTCCAAGAATGGATAATGAAACAGTAGTAGCATCAAAGTTTCCATTATCTATTGGCAAATCTATCATAGAATGGGTAATTCCTCCTTCAAGAGTGAGGTGTTGGGATTGGCGGAAACCAAATCCTCCGCTAATATCCGTTCTGTTTCCATTAAAAAAACCACCTGTTTCTAAATAAGCATCACCAAACAGTCTTCTGCTGGAATCAGTCTGTCCACCGAGTTCATAGGTTTCAAATGTGTAGTCATCAGCGGGGATAATTGCATTTTCCCGAATTGGGAAATCATTCGAAAGCCTTTCGAACTGCTGGTCGATTTCAAACGAGATTCTGTCTCTTCTGCTGAATTCAATAGTTCCTTCAAATTCAATTTCAGATGATTGTTTGATGCCATTTTGCCCCTCAATGTAGTTGTACTGAGCCTGGAAGTTAAATCGGTTTATGGATGGGATGGAAGCAATGTTAACTGTAGGAGTGTAACCCGCACGGATATCATATTGTCTCATATCTCTCCTGCGAACGAAACCCAGGGCAGGGTTATAGTTTCTTCCAACATTGGTATAAGTAAGTTGACCAAGATAGGTATCGTTCTGGAGTCTAAGCCTTACATGACCTGCAGCGTCATTAAGCATTTCGTTTTTATCGGTTACCCTGGTATACCAGCCTGTAAACGAACTAGAGCTTCCAAATCGATATTGAGTATCAAAACCCAAAGCACGGTTATATGAGTCAGGAGATTCAAGATTGGTGAAGATTGCGCCAGCAGTAGCACGTGGAAATATATTTGTTCTGACGCGGGCTACCGTATTATTTAAGGAGTTAGAACCCAGGAAGTCACCCATTTCATCGCCAGTTTCTATGTTGAGTGCTCCTACAGAAAACCTCCCTATTTGCCCCGTCATTCTGGCTCCCCCGAGTATTTCATTACTCAAACCAATGGTTCTTGAGAAGAATGTTTGTGTAGACCGGAGGTTTCCATGTTCGAAAAGTCCTGATCTTTCTAGAAAGAATTCCCGCTTCTCAGGGAAGAAAAGACCAAACCTGCTTAGGTTCAATTGTACGTTATCAGCTTCCACCTGGGCAAAATCCGTATTCACAGTTACATCTAGAGTAAGATTAGAACTCAATCCATATTTTATATCTATTCCAAGGTCTAGCTCTTCATCAACAACAGTAGTTTCATTTGTAAGATCTTCCCTGTTTTCCTGTACCCCAGTAGTGATGTAAGGTTTTATCTCAAGGTTTTTACCACGGCGTACATTCTTTATCCCTTTTAGAACCCCATACTGAGATACAGCTGCTAGGGCGCCGAAATTTCCGAACTCAAGACCAATAGCAGGCCACATTACCCGTTCATTTTTGCGATTGATAGTTCGGGAAAGCATAAGGCCAAATTCAAGTTCTTCCCCATCAGGAAAGCGTAATTGTCGGAAAGGAATGGAAACTTCCATCGACCAGCCTTCTTCATCAATGATGGTCTCGCTTATGAAAACTGCATCCCACGAAAAACTGGTGTTAGATAGTGATTCATCAGTAATGGTAGCGTCATCCTGAGTTCCCAGTGCGTTCATTTCGAATAAATAGGCATTCCGGCCATCCATATATGTATCTAAACCGATATAGGCATTATCGTCACGATCATTTCGGCCGCCTCTCTCCAGGTTTTTTGCACGGATAAGCTCAGGGTTTTTATCATAGAACTTAAAAGCGAAATACAGGTTGTCCTGGTCGTAAGCTATCCAAACTTCGGATTGCTCAGTTGCAGGGGAGCCATCGCTTGGCCAAACCTGGGTAAAGCCGCGAATTGGCTCGATGGTTTTCCAAATCTCGTCACTTAAGTCTCCATCAATCCTGGGAGGTGTTTCAGCTAATACAGCGGTTACTTCGTTTGAAGTAGGTGAGGACAATTGGGCATGAACATGAAGAGGAAATGAAATAATTAGGGCAAATAAGCCAATTGAAATGCCATATCGGGAAAGTAAATGCATGCTGATACACTTTTTTTATTAAAAACTGGGTCATTATAATAAAAAAAGAAGGGAGTCACTTTTTGTTTACATCTTCTTTCAATTCAATACATTTACTTACAAACCTGAACTGTAGCGATCTAAGCTCTTCTTGCTCAGTTAATTAGTACACTTTCATATTTCTTTGGTCTCCCCAGCGGTGCTTTATAGTTCGCTTGAGGGGAATTTGCATTCCGTCTGTTTCTTCCATCCATGTATAAAGTTCTCCAACCATTTCTTTAATCAATTCCTGGTGTTCAGGACTGTTGATAAGGTTATTCATTTCGAAAGGATCGTTTTCGAGATCGTAAAATTCATTAGTATCC
>JAVKDP010000110.1:0-26014 GCA_040222185.1 Balneolaceae bacterium
TGAACGATGAAGGAGCATTATCGAAAGCTTCAGAGGTAACCGCTTTTGCCCTGATTACAGAGTGAGGACAAGCCATCACACACTTTCCACATTGGATACAGATATCAGGATCCCAAATAGGTACTTCCATTGCTATATCTCTTTTCTCCCACATGGTTGTACCACTTGGATATGTTCCGTCACAAGGAAGAGCACTTACAGGGAGGTCATCTCCATTACCATTAATTATCTCAGAGATAACTTTCTGCACAAACTCGGGAGACTCTTTTGGTAAAGAGTTGTTCATTCTAACTCGGGATGAAGCTTTAGCTGGTATTTTTACTTCATGTAGATTATCCAACGACATATCCACCGCCCTGAAATTCATATCAACGATAGTTTTTCCTCTTTTGCCATACGTTTTTTGGATGTATTCCTTAACTTTTTCAATAGCAGCTTTATGGGGAAGTACATTTGAAATGGCAAAGAAACAAGTCTGCATTACGGTATTAATCCGAATGCCAAGCCTGGCTTCCTGGGCTACTTTGTAGGCATCTATTACAAAAAGCTTCATTTTTTTATCGATAATCTGAAGCTGAACAGGTTTTGGAAGCTGGTTCCACACTTTATCCGAACTAAAAGGACTATTAAGTAAAACAGTGGCACCTTCCGCAGCCATAGATAAGGTGTCATATCGTTTCAGAAAGCCGAATTGATGAACACCGACAAAGTTGGCATTACTAATGAGATAAGGACTCTTTATAGGCTGGTCTCCAAACCTGAGATGAGAAATAGTTCTGGCACCAGATTTTTTCGAATCATAAACAAAGTAACCCTGGGCAAACAAATCTGTTTCTTCACCAATGATCTTGATTGTGTTTTTATTTGCACCAACAGTTCCATCGGAGCCCAAACCCCAGAATACGGCCCTTGTGGTTTTATCTGATTCAATATCAAAATTTGAGTCAAACGGGAGCGATGTATGAGTAACATCGTCATTAATACCAATTGTAAAATGGTTTTTAGGTGTATCTTTTCCCAGCTCGTCAAAAATGGCTTTCACCATTGCAGGTGTAAATTCCTTGGAAGAAAGGCCATAACGTCCACCAATAACTTTTGGGATGTTACTGAACTTTGGTCTTTCAGAAGATTGGTCTTCAATAAGAGCCGTTACAACATCCAGATAAAGGGGTTCTCCAATACTTCCAGGCTCTTTAGTCCGATCAAGTACAGAAATTGTTTTTACAGTAGCAGGTAATGCCTGAAGCATATGCTCCGCAGAAAACGGACGGTATAATCTCACTTTAAGAACACCCGTTTTTTCGCCGCTATCAACTAAATGTTGTGAGGTTTCTTCAGCAGTATCAGCACCTGACCCCATCAAAATAATGACCTTCTCAGCATCGGGAGCACCTGAATAATCAAATAAGTGGTAACTTCTGCCTGTAAGCGTTTCAAACTCTCTCATTACGGAATCAACAATCTCTGGTGTAGCAAGGTAGAATGGGTTAGAAGTTTCTCTTGACTGGAAGAAAACATCAGGGTTTTGAGCGGTACCTCTTATAAACGGATTATTGGGATTCATTCCACGCTGTTTGTGTGATTTTACATGTTCTTCATTGATCATTTTTCTAATAATTTCATCTGATAACACTTCAATTTTAGAAATCTCATGTGAAGTACGGAATCCATCGAAAATGTGAAGAAAAGGTACTCTTGAAGCAAGAGTAGAAGCCTGAGAGATAAGCGAAAAATCCATAGCTTCTTGAACCGAGTTAGCAAAAAGCATTCCCCAGCCAGCGGATCTAACACCCATAACATCGGTATGGTCGCCAAATATTGAAAGAGCCTGCGTAGCAATCGACCTGGCTGCAATATGGAACACTGTACTTGTTAACTCTCCGGCAATTTTATACATATTGGGGAGCATAAGTAATAAGCCCTGGCTTGCTGTGAAAGTAGTAGTAAGAGCTCCAGCCTGTAAGGAACCATGAACAGTACCGGCTGCACCACCCTCGCTTTGCATTTCGATGATTTTGGGGATGTCTTTCCAAATATTCTTTTGGCGCTTAACGCTCCACATATCAGCCCATTCTCCCATGGGTGAAGCAGGTGTGATTGGGTAAATAGCAATAACTTCGTTCGTTTTAAAGGCAATGTGTGCAGCAGCTTCGTTGCCATCCATAGTTTTAATTATCCGGTTCATGGCTACCTCTACTTCCGTTATTTGTATAGAAGTACTGTAATACCTGAATGTGAAATATTGATGAATATGCTGATTCTGACTTCTTAGAGGCTTTTTAAATAGTCAATTATAAGTGCTTTTAGCGAAGAAATAAGGTATGGATCAGGATAAATGAGCCCAGGAACTGGTATTCGAATTCACAAAGAAAACGTCTCCATACTCAATTTTAAGATTGAAAAGGTCTTTAAGATCGGTACCTGATATTATTGATGAGATTAGCCGAATAACCCCGGCGTGAGTTACAATAGCTACACTCGAATGGTTCGAAGCCAGAAGCTCTTTCCAGAAACTTTGAACCCGTATCAGCATTTCTTCCATACTTTCACCAAGAGGAGGTGCTACACTAACAAAGTTTTCCATCCAGTTATTGAGTTCCTCCTTTTTGATGTCATCCCAATTCAAGCCTTCCCAATTTCCGAAGTTCACCTCTTTCAGCCGTGGGTCTTTGATTATGCTCTTTTTAAATAGAAAATGAGCCAGTTTAGTACATCGTTGTAAGGGACTGGAGTAGATGGCATCAACTTTAACGGGAATATTTTGCTGTATGGTTAGAGCTTCATTTTTGAAGTCAGAATTTACGTCTACATCCATTTGACCATAAATAACACCTTTTTCGATTGCAGGTGTAGTATGTCGAATCAGATAAATGTCCATAATCCCAAAATAGAAGCTAGGAAAAGAACTTCGGTAACTTGTTGGGTTGCCCCCAGGCAATCACCAGTATAGCCCCCAATCCACTTCTTAAAGAACCTTCCCAAATAGGCTTTACCAATAAATAGTGGAACTATAGCAAATACTACATACCAGATTTCCAAAAAGTAGATAAGTCCGGCGAATGGAATAAGACCCCAAACTGCTCCAATTATCACATCTTTAGCTTTTAAAGATTTAGCAACAGGTTTCACTTTGCTATTATCAGCATCCTGTACATAATCATGGCTTACGATAAATGTAGAAGCTACGAACCTGCTTAACGAGTGCGAGGAAATTATAATCAATACAATAAGAAGCCACTCAGTTTCAAAGAGATCGATTAACTGAAGGGTTAAAAAGAATTTAAGCAGCAGGATTAAAAGCAGGCCTATAGCTCCGTAGGTGCCAAGCCTGCTGTCTTTCATTATATCCAGGATTTGTTCTTTGGTCCAGCCACCGCCAAAGCCATCACACATGTCTGCAAAACCATCTTCATGAAATGCTCCTGTTGTTAAGACTGAAGCTATCATAGATAAGAGGATAGCGATCGGAATTCCAAATAAGAAATCTCCACCATAGAGAAACAGGGAAGCGATTCCTCCGACAATCCAGCCAATTAATGGGAAATACCGTGTACTTTTATTGATATACTCTGCACTATGATCTACCCATTTAGGACATGGAATCCTTGTATAGAACATCAATGCAGTAAAGAAAATGCGGATTTCGTTTTTCATCAGTCTTTTGTGCTTACCCCGGCATCTTTAAAGCTAGACATTTCATTGAGAAAGTGTAGACTGCTTTTAATTACCGGATAGGCTAACGCACATCCTGTTCCTTCTCCAAGTCGCATGTTCATATTTAGCACCGGATTAACATCGAGTGCATCAAGAAGTTTTTGATGTCCCTTTTCGTTCGACATATGACAGAAAATGGCATATTCCAGGACTTCGGGAGTGAGTGCATACGCACATAAAAAAGAAGCACTGGCGATAAATCCATCAACCATTATAGTCATTTTTAATTCCGCTGCTTTAAGGAATGCACCACACATCATTGCCATTTCGAATCCACCGAAAGTCTTAAGAATCTTGAACGGGTCGTCAGAACCAAGTGAATGGTTAGCTTGAGCCGCACTTAGTACTGCAATTTTGTGCTCCAACCCTTGTTGATCAAGGCCGGTTCCTTTTCCAATGCACTCTAAAACAGGAATTTCAAGCAGAGAACTCATAATCAGTGAGGCAGATGATGTATTAGAAATACCCATTTCGCCAAAGCCAATTATATTGGTGCCTTCTTTGTGAATCTCGTTTACAATTTCGGCACCTTTTTTAATAGCTAATTCGCATTGCTTATCAGTCATTGCCGGATTATTCAGGAAACTTTCGGTTCCAAATCCAATTTTCTCACCCTTAAATCTGGCATCATCTATTTCACCGAATTCATGGTTTACACCTGCATCAACTACGGTTAAATCGATGTTATGCTGCCTGGTAAATACATTAATCGCTGCCCCATCACCCAGGAAATTTAGGACCATTTGATAGGTAACTTCTTGCGGGTATGCACTAACACCTTCCAAAGCGATACCATGGTCTCCGGCAAAAACTACAATATGAGGTTTTTGAAGGCTAGGGGTTTCTGACTGTTGAATAAGCCCGATTTTTAATGCAATTTTTTCAAGTTCTCCCAGTGCACCAATAGGCTTGGTTTTGAAGTTAATCTTCTCCAAAAGGTTTTCTTCGATCGCTCTGTCAGGGCTTGATATCTTAAACGGTATTTTCATTTTTAGATGCTAGGTATGAGGTCACAAAACCAGAATCCCATTTTATCGGGATTCTTTTCATTGGATATTCCACAAATATCTTTTTCATTCTTTGGAGCTTTGTACGCCCGGAATACTGTTTCACCGATTTCAAATGGAATGGGATGGTTATAAATAGGCCCATCAAATGTGAAAGTATGAAACTCGCCGTTTTCTCCACATGGATCTACATTTTCGGGCAGGTCTTTTACGAATTGTTCATCAATAATACGCCCGGCAAAGCTCTTGTCAAG
This sequence comes from Balneolaceae bacterium, assembly GCA_040222185.1. Classification (GTDB taxonomy): domain Bacteria; phylum Bacteroidota; class Rhodothermia; order Balneolales; family Balneolaceae; genus JAVKDP01. Next base: position 4,976 of record JAVKDP010000110.1, read on the forward strand.
GAGGTCACCTTTTACACATACTGTGATAGTCTTAAAACCCTGCTCAATAAATTCATAAATCAATTCTGTAGTATCGCGTTTCCAAATTGGAAATACGGCCTCAAATCCGGCGCTTTTAAGCTGATCTTCCCTGTACGTTCTTAAGTCTTCCAGGAAAATATCTCCAAAAACGGAATGAGTATTTCCTTCTTCTCTAAGTGAGGTCATTTTCTCGCTCATTAGGTCATTGTATTCACTCATTCCAGGTTGTTCAGGTAAACTCAGGATGTTTAAAGGGAGGCCAATACTTTTTGCCTGTTGTTCCAAGAGTGCTCTACGAACTCCATGCATAGAGATCCGGTCATGAACTGAGTTTACAGAGGTTAACAGTTGAGTTACTTGATATCGCTCGTCTTTAAGAATAGCATGGAGGGCAAGGGAACTGTCTTTACCACCGCTCCAGTTAAATATGGAGTTATATGGTGTCATTTTGAGTTTCCTTTTAGAGTCATAGGTAAACCCGAGACCATGAAAATAACATTTTCTGCTTTTGAAGCGGCGTATTGATTAGCCCAGCCCTGTAGATCAGTAAACTTCCGCCCAGATTCTGAATGCGCATGAACTCCCATTCCAATTTCATTGGAAATGAGTAAAAATTCAGCTTCAATTTTTAAGAGTTCATCTATTTCTTTTTTAAAAACATCAAGGCAACGATCTACATCTTCCTTGTACTCAACAAAGAAATTAGTAAGCCAAAGGGTCACACAGTCAATCACCACAGTTCTGCCTTGCAATGGGAGTGAGCTTAGATCTTTCCATGCTTCATAAGTTGTCCACTCAGGGCCCCTTTCTTCTTTATGCCGGTTAACCCTTTGCTCAAATTCTTTATCCCATACCCTTGCTGTGGCTATATAAACCGGGTTTTCCGATAATTTCAAAGCTTTGTTTACAGCAAAACTGCTTTTTCCACTTCGTGCACCACCCGTGATAAATGTTAGCATATCAGTTTGTAGCTTTAATTGTAGTATGGTGTTTTAATTTACCAGCCAAGTGTTCTGGGACTGTGAAAATTTCCGGGTTGAATAATGCTGCCAATAGCTCAATTCCATCTACTAAAGTACTTGCAGAAGGCTGAGTAAAAAGATCAAAGTCAGCCAGGTAAACAGCATTGTTCTTAACTGCTTTAAGATTATTCCACTCAGGTTTATCTGCTAGCAGGTGGAGTTCTTCAGATGCTCGTTCTGTGTTGAAACCACAAGGGGCTATCACCAACACCTCCGGATCATATTTTACAATTTTCTGCCAATCGGTAACGATACTATCTCCGGATGGGTTTGAAAGCATATCAATACCTCCAGCTAAGCCAATTTGATGAGGAATCCAGTGTCCACAGTTATAGATGGGTTCAATCCATTCCAATAGTGAAACCCGCTTAGGAAGAGCTTTATGAAGTCTCAATGTATCGGTTATAGCCTGTATTCTTTCCTGTAAACCAGCTAAATACTGATAAGCTTTGCTTTCCTCTTCTAATGCTTTTGCAATTACAATAGCAGTATCAAAAACATCATCGAGAGATTGCGGCAATAGTGGAACCAGTTCAACATCTTTATCCAGCTTTGCTACAGCTCTTGATGTAGTCTCGGTATCAATCTGGCATACTTCACAAACGTCCTGGGTGAAAATTACATCCGGCATAATTTGCTGTAGAAGTTCTTCATCTACATAGTACAGGCTTTTCCCCTGGGCTTTACTGGCTGAAAAGATGGTATCTATTTCGGTACTGCTGTAGTTTTTACCTTCCAGAAAGCATCGAACCACAGGCGGTTTTTCCGATAAAGCTTGTGGAGGGCATTCAAATGTGATGCCCTCTAACAAGTGCTGTAAACCCATGTCATAGATCATCTGGGTGGCAGCCGGTAAAAATGAACAAGCTTTCATAGAATTAAACTTCCAGTGTAGAAGTTTGTAATTCAGGAAGCCTAAGCTTTATCCATTCAAATGCTCCAAATAGAATGGTACCGTAGATCAGGGTTCCAGCCAGGAAATTCTGCTCATAAGGAATAGCGGCTACAAGGCATGCCCAAAAACCTGCCAGTGTTTGGGGATATATAGTGCTTCCCAGCCAAACTCCAATATCGGTTACTATCCAATGAATGAATACAATTATAAGTGAAGAACCTAAAAACCGGGCTACACTTTTATTGGATTTCATCCATCGGCCAACTACCACCATCAGTGCAAAAGCTCCATACGTCCAGGCAAAGTCTTCATAGAATAATCTCCATTCTCCATAGAATACAAGCTTATTCAGAACAATATCACTAAGCCATAGTGTAAGGAGAGGGAAAGCAAGTCCCTTAGCACGTCCTAAATATGCACCACCAAATAGCGCCATAGCACCAATAGGAGTGAAAGTGCTCATTGCAGAAGCTGAGAACTCAACTCCGGTAGATACCAAAATTCTCCAGGCAGCTGTAACAAGAATAAAAAGCAGGATAGCTGTGTCTTTATAATCGAGTTTAATTCTTTTCATGATTATTACTGTTAATTGATATTGAATCGAACACCAAGCTTGGCTGAAATTCCAGTGGTCGCAAAACCAAATGTTTCTGTATAGTCTTCATTTAGAAGGTTCTTTATATCGCCAAAGAGAACAAACTTACCTTCTGAGAGTTGGTATTCTGTATGCAGGTTAACATTGGTATAGGAATCCAGGGTTACATTGCTTCCTACTGAGAAGTCCGTATCTGGTCTTTCTCCAACATAGTCAGCAGAAATATTTATAAATAGGTTGTCAATCAATGTAAGGTCTGCTCCTATACCAATACTATGTTTAGGCCTGCGGATCAGGTCTTTACTTTTAGTTGTTCCACCTGAACCGTCGTCTGAAATAGTTTCACCTTCCAGGTAGGTATAGTTCACATTAATACTGGCCTGATTATTTACAATCCAGTCGGTTCCAATCTCAACACCGTAGAAGTTTTGCTCGTCAAGGTTATAGAAGGATCCGGATAGAAAATCTGATGCAAACTGGAATACAATTACGTCTTCAATTTTCCGGTTAAAAAACTGGAATCTTGCTACCAGGCTCTCATCAATAAACCGCGACTCAAGCCCAAGCTCAATCGAGAAACTTTTTTGGGGATCAAGATCTTCATTACCCCCATAAGCACCAGGACTAAATAGCTCATTCAGAGTAGGGGCTTTAAAACCTGTGCTGGCTGAGAATAAAAGCTTGTTGCTGTCATTAATGTTGTAAGATGGAGAAAAGCTAAAAGTTGAGTTATTACCATATTCAGTATGGCTGTTTAATCGATATCCGAGCTCAGCATTAAACCCTTCTAAGTCGCGAATGAAGAATGTAGCGTAGGGACTTAGAATCTGCGCTGTTGCTTTAATACCTCCGTTCGTTCTACCAGGTAAAATATTACTCTGATAATTTACACCACCTAGTACCTGGTAATTTTCCTGGAGGTTATAGGTAGCATAGGTATCAGTATTATGAAACTGACCTTCCGCACTAAAAGGTCCAAATGCACTAACAAAATTTCTTTCTGTTTGAGTGTATTGGTAATCACTTCTTAACCTGAAATTCTCATTGGTATATGTTAACTGAGAACCCGCATTGATAACCTTAAGGTCAAAAGTATTATCTGCGTCTAAAAATGCACCGCCGTCATAATCAGCATCAAGAAAGGTGTAATTCCAGAAAGGGCGAAATGAAAATTCATCACTAAGATTAAAGTTTAAATGAGCTGAGAATGCGTCCCTGACAAACCCGTCTTCATCAAAATCATTGTCTCCGGTAGCGTCTTTTGCTTCACTAATTCCATCGCTTGAATCTCTGGAGTACCTGAAACTGTAATTTACCGCGTCATCGAGTGTTCCATTGGCTCCAAGTGAACCTTCAAAAGTATTAAATGACCCATAAGCCAATGAACCATTCAGGTTATACTGATTTACGGAGCTCTTTTTTGTGATAATATTAATTACGCCAGCAATAGCATCTGTACCATATAAAGTGGATTGACTTCCTTTTACGATTTCGATACGCTCTATATCATTTGTTGGAAGTAATCTCAGATCATATGCTCCGCCACTTCCTGATGGATCATTTACCGCAATTCCGTCAATAAGAATCAAAGTGTATTGCCCTGTTGCTCCTTGTAAGTATACTCCTGTAGTACCACTTGGATTTCCATAGGCATTATTAATTGTGATGCCACTTTGTGCATTAAGTAACTGGGCAACGGTACTACCAGAACTACGCTCGATTTCCTTTTGGTCAATGATAAGAACAGATTTGGTAGTCTCTCTTTCAGATTGAGGTATTTTTGAAGCTGTTACCGTTAAGGTTTCTAATTCCAGGGAATCAGAAACTTGAGAATTGGTTTGTGCTTGTGACAATGAGGTGCACAAAAAGACCCCAACTAGGATTAAGTAGATTTTGCTCATAGGTATATATTTTAAAAATTAATTGTTAACCAATGAGCTTTCGGTTTATAAAAAAAGTAGGGTTTACGGTAAGTGTTGGCAGATATATAGAGCCGACAAATTATCATATTCCCGGCCCTTCCTCCGAAAGCCTGTGAATGTACATGCAGATAGGCAGGTCTTCTGACTTGTTCGACTTCAAAAAGCCTTCCCAATCCGAACATTCGGAAAAGTGGCATAGATATTTTGAAGCATTTCGAACTTACAGCTACGGGGATAGTCTCGGATTTACACCGAATTCCCTTTTAATCTTCTCACCAAAGTAAGAAGAAACCTAATGCGCAGAAATAGTAAGGTGAAATAGGGAGGATGTCAATTATTACATTGTTAAATACCGCAGTAAAGCATTAAGGCTTATAGAATTACATTAAACCCTACTCAGCAGAGGTTCTAACCGTTTTATGATGCTTTGCGTAATTCACATCCAGGATATCAAGCCTTTTAAATTGTCCCTGGAGTCGTTTCAGGAAGTTATCCCAGTCCCTTTCATTGGGCTGATCCCACAATACTTCAGAAAGGGCAATAGCCCGGGGAAAGGCCATGTATTCTACTTTTTCTCCCGAATGCATGTATTCGGTCCATACATTACCCTGGGCACCTAATATATATTTAGCTTCTTCCTCAGTCAGTTCTGAAGGGACGGGCTCATAACCATATACATCTTGTAGCGTAGTTAATCCACCAATAGCAATCGGTTCATTTTCAGTGGGTTCCGATTGGAAGTGATCAAAGTAATTAGAAGCATTTGGAGACATGATAACGTTATGCTGCATTTTTGCCGCTTCAATACCGCCCGATTCTCCTCTCCAGCTCATTACAGTAGCCTGGGGAGCTAATCCGCCTTCCATGATCTCATCCCAACCGATAATTTGCCGGCCTTTAGAGTTTAGGTATTTTTCAATACGCCCCACAAAATAGCTTTGAAGTTCGTGTTCGTCTTTCAAGCCTTCTCGCTTAATTACTTCCTGGGCTACCTCACTTTCTTCCCATTGCTTTTTTGGAGCTTCATCACCACCAATATGGATGTAGGTGCTTGGGAAGAGTTCAATTACTTCATCCAACACATCTTCCAGGAAATCAAAAGTTTCCTCTTTGGGGCAGTATATATCCTCAAACACCCCCCATGTAGTAGCCACCTGTACTTCTTTTTCAAAACATCCGAATTCAGGATAGGCAGCAAGGGCTGCACTGGAATGCCCTGGAAGTTCTATCTCAGGTATTACGGTGATAAACCTTTTAGAAGCATAAGCTACGATTTCTTTCACTTCTTCCTGGGTATAGTATCCGCCATATCGAATCCCATCATATTTACCGGACCCATAATTGCCAATTAATGTTGAATCTCTCCAGGCTCCGATTTCTGTCAATTTTGGATATTTCTTAATCTCAATTCTCCAGCCTTGATCTTCAGTTAAATGCCAATGGAATCGGTTGAATTTATACATTGCCAGTAGGTCGATATACTTTTTCACAAACTCAACAGGAAAGAAATGACGTGCTACATCAAGGTGCATTCCCCGATATCCGAACCTGGGAAAATCTTTGATTTGTACCTGGGGAATTTTCCACTCTAATACATTAGGTACTAAAGATGGATCATTATACTCAATTTCAGGAGGGAGCAGTTGGCGTAAGGTTTGAACTCCATAAAAGACACCAGCTGAAGTTCGGGCTTTAATGCTTATTTGATCTTCTCCGACAATTAATTCGTATGCTTCATCATTTTCGTAATTCCCAATAGGGTCAATAACCAGGTTAATGGATTTTGGTGGTATCAGTTCCCGGAATGTTTCTATAGGATAACCTTTCCAGTTCGTGACAAATAGAATACTATTCAAATACTCAGCTACTCCTGATAAATCCTGTTCTTTGGAATCAAATAGTGTGATTTTTAAATCATCTGAAAAAGTGAAGTTCCCCGATTTAAAATCAACAGATATAGGTTTGGGTACTATTAATGCCTCCTGAAAGGAGTAAATCTTTGGATTAGCGGATAAAATAAAAACAGCACAGAGTATGAAAATACGAGTCATGGAGTATTGTTAGTTATGGCTTCAGTGTGCTAAAAGAACGGAATCTAGGCATCTTTTAAAAATGTGTTTATATACTTATTTGTAAGCTCAAAATTCCGCATCTTTGCACTCCAAACGATGAACATCTCTCTATGACCATACTATTATTTATTGCAGGCCTTATAGCTTTAATCGGCGGGGCAGAATTATTTTTAAAAGGAGTAGATCATTTTGGTTTAAAGTGGGGTGTTTCACCAGTTGTTATGGGGCTTACTGTAGTCGCTTTTGCAACAGGCGCACCAGAACTTGCAATCAGTATAAAAGCGGCATCAACAGGTAGTGCAGATCTTGTTTTAGGTAATATTATCGGAAGTAATATTGCCAATATTTTATTGATTCTTGGAATTGTAGCCGTCTTGAAGCCCATTAAAATTACACGTCGTATTATAAGGGTAGATGTTCCAATTGTGATTGGTGCCAGCTTACTTTTATTCGTGTTAGCTATGGATGGAATGCTTACAACTTTTGACGGGGTGGTGCTAATCATAGGTTTGTTAAGCTACTCGCTGTTCACTTTTTTCCAGATCAAAAAGGAAAGAAACAAAGGAGAAGGGGCAGAGATATTTGAATATGGTGAATCACCAGATGAACTTGCATCCGGAGCTTACTTCTACATAAAAAATGTTGGGTTTCTTCTAATCGGCCTTACGCTGATTGTATTAGGAGCAAACTGGATGGTTGAAAGTGCTGTTACCATTGCACGATTATTAGGATTATCAGAGCTGGTGATTGGCCTAACCATTGTTTCGATTGGAACTTCGCTACCTGAAGTAGCAACCTCGGTTGCATCAGCCCGAAAAGGCAATGCTGATATCGCTGTAGCTAATGTGATGGGGAGTAACTTATATAATCTGTTATTAACACTGGGTCTAACGCTCATCATTGCTCCAAATATATTGGATGTCTCAATCCAGGCTCTGAACCTGGACTTACCATTTATGGTAGCAGTTAGTATTGCCTGTATTCCAATTTTCATTGCCGGGTTTAATCTGACAAGAACAGATGGAATAATTTTCTTGTTCTACTATACTTCTTACCTGACTTACCTTGTGCTCGATGCGTATGAATCTCCAATTATCCCAACTACTGAAAAGGTATTCTTGTACGGAGTTTTACCAGCAACACTTATTTATATGATTTGGAGAGTAATACTTTACAGGAAACGTGTTAAAAGCGAGTTTTTTGTTCATTAAGTAAAAAAGTGAAAAGTAAATCCAAATAAGCTTTAATCAGAACGGAGAGAGTGGTTTATTGGTTGAGTCTTCATATAATTATAAAATGCCTTTAACTCGAACAGCAAATATCATACACATATATCATAACCTGAAAGCAGGTGGGGTTTTGTGCTGTCCGTGTATTCCTTTTTCGCCGGTATTAGAGTGTCCTCAACATCATTTTGAGGAACAGTTGATCCCTTAGGCCTATTTTGGGTTTTACTTTTTCATCAACTACTAAATGGCTATCTGCCAGTTCTTATTTACCTAATTAAATTTTAAAAACTATGTCTCGGAGTTCTTCAGATTCACCTTTATCGCCGGTAATGGCGTTTATTAAAACTGAGTCTTTTTCAGGAATTTTACTTTTGATTTCAGCTGTTCTTGCTTTGATAGTAGCGAACAGTCCGCTAGCTGATTTATATGCTCAATTATTTCAAACCAAACTTACGGTAGGCCTTGAAGGGGCTAATATTTCCAAACCGATAATCCTGTGGGTTAATGATGGTTTGATGGCTGTGTTCTTTCTATTGATTGGTTTAGAAATAAAGAGAGAAGTTAAATATGGTGAGCTTTCAAGTTTACAGTCTGCCATTCTTCCTGTAATTGCCGCAATAGGAGGAGCACTTATACCTGGTTTAATATTTTTTGGCTTTAACGCAGGAACTGAATTTGTAGACGGCTGGGCGATTGCCATTGCAACCGATATTGCATTTGCATTGGGTGTATTAGCGTTACTAGGCAGCAGGGTTCCCGTGTGGGCAAAGATATTTCTAACAGCGGTGGCTGTAGTAGATGACCTGATGGCAGTAGTAGTGATAGCTCTTTTCTATACAAGCAAAATCTCTGTAACGGCCCTGGCTGTAGCTGGAGTTACAATTGTAGTTTTACTGATTATGAACTTGTCGAACATTCGGTCAATAGGTTTGTATTTATTAGTAGGGCTGGTTCTCTGGGTAGCTGTCCTTAAATCAGGTGTTCATGCAACTATTGCGGGAGTAGTACTTGGATTTATGATTCCTGCATCTCCACATCCGGATAGAAAAAGGTTGCTTGAAAAGCTGGAAGAAGGGGTTCTTTTGTTGAAAGATGCTTTTTCAAGTAAAGACAAAGAAATGCGGGAAGTTGCAATGCATTCTATAGAAGATGGACTGGAAAAAATGGAAAGCCCTCTTCATAAACTGGAACACAGGCTTCATCCAATGGTTGCCTATTTCATTATGCCTGTTTTCGCTTTCGCAAATGCTGGTGTTGCATTATCAGCAGAGCAGGCGGTTGCAGCATTCTCATCTACTTTAACACTAGGGATTTTATTCGGGTTATTCCTGGGTAAGCAGATCGGGATTATGTTTTCGGTTTGGATTTCAAGCAAGTTGGGGCTTGTAAAGCTGCCAAAGTCAGATAAAGTCTGGACTATTTTCTATGGAATTGCCTGTTTAACCGGAATTGGTTTTACAATGTCGCTATTTATTAGCGGGTTGTCATTTACTGATCCCACACTTATTGAGTATTCTAAAGTAGGTATTTTCGTTGCATCCCTGTTAAGTGGTTTGCTTGGGTATTTCTTCCTGAGGTCAAGACTGAAAGAAGCCTAAAGGACATAATGAATTAAGAAGAGCTGATTATTTTTTAGCTCTTCTTTCTTTTTCTTCTAATACCCAGTTTACATACATGAATTCAAGGGCGGCACTTTCCTGGCCTTTCCAGCTAGAGATTAGCTGTTGAAATTCTTTTTCACTGGTATTATTTGGGTCCAGACCGTAACTCCATATAATCCATCGACGAAGGCCTTTTTCTTCTCCTTTCTGGAAATTACTGGGGAAGGATGCTTCGGTTTTTCCACGCATCATCATTAAGTCCTGCGCGGCTGTTGGGCCAATACCTTTAATCCCGGTTAGCAGCTCATAAGCAGTATCAGGATCTGAGTTGATAATCTCATCCATACTCATACTTCCGCTCACTATGCCATCTGCTAACTCTACCAGGTATTGTCCTTTACGAACTGTTGGGCCCAATTTTCTGATATTAGCCGGGTCAGCCTTCATCAATTGATGCGGACGTGGCCAGGAGGGGAGGGAACCTCCTTTATAGTCTAGAGCAGTTCCATAAGCTTCCCGAATTGCATACATCATCTTTTTTGCAGTAGGTTTGTGATTCATCTGCATTTCAACTATTCGGTTTTGAATGTCTTCAAACAAATTTGCTCGTGTCATTCTTTTAAGACCATATAAGCTACTTAGTTTTGACCCAAGTACAGGATCATTTGAAGCATTATCGTACAATGGACGAATATCCATTTCTGTTCCAAGGATTTTTGATAATCCTTTGCTTGCGATTTCAATCTCTTCTTTAGTAAGTGATTCTTTACTCTCAATATTAAACTCCGGGTTATCCGGGTCGCCATTAAAGAAAACGGTTACAATAACGTCGTGATCACCAACAGGGATTGGACGGGTAAATCCTTCTTCGAATATAGTTTCCGGGTTATGTTCACGATCGAAGTAAGATTGTACATCAAGGCAAAGAAACCAGTCGTGTGGGGGAATGGATTTTAGAGTCCAGGAGCTCATAAATGGAAATAAATTTTATAGATGAACAGTAGATAAGGAATCCTTATTTCCTTATCCACCATTCCCGTATTTCTATAATATTTATTTAATCAGCATCATTTTTTTAGTGCTGGTAAAGTCATTCACTTCCAGGCGGTAGAAGTAGAACCCGGAAGAAAGGGCAGAGGCATCAAAAGTTGATGAATAAGATCCTGAATTTTGTGTTTCATTCACCAACACCTGGACTGCCTGCCCAAGTAAGTTATAAATGGTCAACGTAACCAAACCGGCTTCTTTAACCTGGTAACTTATAGTAGTTGATGGGTTGAAAGGGTTCGGATAGTTCTGGTTGAGTTTGTATTCAGTTATTGTTTCTAAAGGCTCGTCTTCTGCTGATACAAGTGGATAATTATAGAATTCTACATATCCTACATTCTCTGTTCCGTCACTACCCGAGCTATAGGGTGATGAGACAATTACTTCAGCATTATTCCCTGTTGTAACCCTGCTCCCATAAAACTCAGAGGCATTGGCATTTCCGGGAAAGTTGAAAACCTCAAAGTCAGAGGAAGGGCTTTGATCAAAATTGATTCCATAATGATAAATCATTCCTTGGTTGTTAACACCCGTTCGATTCGCTCCAACAAGTAGACCAACATTTGAGTTTTGAGCTATAGTTATACCAAAATGGTCATTAGCAGAAGTATTTTCATCAAAGAATTCAGAATTCAGAAACCATTGATCGCCTTCTTGGTTATAGAAATAAACAGATCCTGTTTGAACATTGTCTTGATTATTCGACCCTGGTGCTCCAATTAATAGAGTTCCGAAGAAAGCATGATCCGAATTTTTTATAACTATGGGAACATCTACCTGTGTAGCTAAGCTATAGCCAAATAAATCACTGGAAGAACCATTCGGATCAAATAATTTAGCAGCTTGAATCCAATTTCCTTCTAAATCCTTTTCAAAGATATAAACAGCTCCACTTCGTTCTTCTGCACCTGTGGCATTATAGGCTCCAATTGCTACTAAGTTCTGGTTCAGAACCAATACGTTGTGGCCAAAAGAATCATTCGCTTCACCGTCATTGGCAATAAGTTTTGCAGTTTGAATCCAACCATCACCATCATATTCAAAGATATAGGCAGCACCTGATTTGGATTCGTTTCCAAATGCCTGGTAAGCTCCGACAACAGAAACAGCTTCGTTCCTGTCCAGGTCAATTGAGTATCCAAACCGCGTTCCCAGTTTAGCATCAGTTGGCCTCAGCGTTTGAGTATTAACCCAGGAAGTATCTTGACGTTCATATACAAACACTGATTCTTGCATAAGTACTCCATGTTCGCTTCCCAAAGACCCAACAAAAGCAAATTCTCCGCTTATTTTAGAACTAATACCAAAGTTTGAGAAAGAAGGTATTCCTGTTGGAGTCACTTCCTGTTCTATTATCCATCCATTATCTGTTCTAACATAAAAGAAAGCAGAACCGACAGATCGACGATCTCCGATATCTTTTTGCGGAGCAGTAATAAGGGCCTGGAAATCAGAAACAGAAATTGAATAGCCAAAAAGCTGGTTTTTAACCGCTTCAGGTTGTTCTGATGCAATATATTCTTGCCCAAACCCAGAAATGGAGATGGCAGAAAAAGTAAGTAGTAGGGATAATTTTTTAAGTGAGTTCATTATTCTGCCTCCGTATAAGCTTCAATTTCTAAGTCTAATTCCATAGGGTCACCAGTAAAGGTGATTGGAGTATGTGTTTTTCGGTCAACACCTCCTACAAAACGATACCCAGGTGGAAGCACAATCCTAAGTTCATATGCACCTTCTTCAATTCCATGAATGGCAAACTGCCCCTCAGTACCTGTGACTGCAAAATATTCCAGTCCACCTGTTGTTTCGGTATCAAAACTTCCATCTTTGTCTTCATCCAGGAAGACACGCAATCCTGACTTTAGAGAATCTGCATCACCAGAAAAACTAACCGTTCCATAGAGATCTGGAGAAAAAGCAAAACCGCTAGTAGGAAATGTTTTGGTTGGAGGATTGATACCATCATCAATCAAAGCGTAGAAATACAGAGAATCCGCTGTTGAAAGTAGGTCGGGGGATACGGTAATGGATTCTATTCCATATCCATCTTCATTAAAATTTGTGGCTTCCACATGTGTGATAAGAGAAGCCAGATCATAAGAACGTACAGTATTGGCATAAAAGGTTATATGGGTAGAGTCGGGTAATACGCTCCAGTAATCAGCTGTCAGGTCAAAAGTGTTTCCATCAGGAGTTACTTCCAGATCAAGAATCGGATATTGGTAAATATCCTTAACACTTAGAGAAACGGAATCAGGAGCCTGGTCTCTTGGAAGCGAAATAAGTACCTGGTAACGCCCATCCACCAATTTGGAATGGCCAATTTCCTCTTCACTCATCGCTGAAGCTGAATGAATGATGAATACTGCTCCGGTATCACTCGTAACCCAATCCATATTCTCTTCATAATCAAAGGTAGGTTGTCCGGTAGAATCATCTTGTGAAACCATGATAGCTCTTGAGAGCTCATAAATACCTTCCGGACCTACTACAGTGATGAGTACGCTGTCAATTTCTGAACCCCAATCTGCAATAAACTGCAGATAATTTGGGGCTACCGGGTCATCATATACTTCAAAGGTGTGAGAACTGACTATATAAGGTGAATGATCGGTAAGAGCTTTTTCGCTTTCGTCATCCTCAATATCATCCTCAATATCACTTATGGTACTTTTGCTATCAAAAGTGCTGATACTCTGATTCTTAAATTTGTACTTAGCTCCCAAATAGTATTTAGTCCAAAGTACTGTAATTTTTGTCCACCCAGCAGCATAGCTATCTGAAAGGTCATCATATTTATATCTGATCGCCCCGTCTACACTACCCAGTTTGTCACCTCCAATAAAGGGAATAGAGCTGGGGACGTAAAAGGTTACATCGATCAGTGCATCAAAATCCTTGTTCGAGTTTATATACACCGAAGCATCGAATTCTACTAATGGATCGGATGGTATTGAAACATCTATCTCTGCAAGTACAGAAGCTGTATAACTTACTTCAATGGATTCATATTCATCGATTCCAGCCGATTCAAGATCATCTTCAGAAACCCCTGCTTCAACGAATAAATCGTAGACGGGATTTTCATATTCAACTGTTTCAGTGTAATCCTGGAAAATCACATCCAGAGAAAAATCTCCATCGCCCAGCAAGCTTTTCCAATCACCACTACTGTTTTCATAGGCTCCTACATTTACTTCGCCGCTCATGGTGAACTCGTTAGCATCAATGGTTACTGCATCATACATCTCCAGGAGAGTGGCTGACTCGCCTGAAAGGGTAAAGCCACCTCCGAAAATGGCAGTTAGATCGGCATCTACAAACAAGTCTGAAGTATTAGTCAGGTTACCAACCGTCCCACTCATTTCTGCTATTTGAATGCCTTCAAATAGTTCCAGCGCTTCTTCTAGATTATCAGCTGTGTAAGTGATAGAAATTTCGTCTATTGAAACAGGGTCACCCGCAAACTTTATGTCTGCATCTATTTCAGTTCCAGACGTGAATACCACATCCACTTCTGATTCGGTAATACCGTTTTCATCAAAGGAGAGCACAAAGCTCTTCAAGTCAACGGTTCCTAAATCAGCGTGGTCAATTTCAATGGTTAAATCTTCTACTTTGAAGGTGGGTTCGCTTCCACTTACATCAATTTCGAGTCCTGGGGCATCATCGCTTCCTAAAGTAACGGATAGGGAAAATACTTCGGTAATCTCGAGTTCTCCCGTTACCTCAAAGATCCCGTCTGAGTAAGCAATGTCAAGGTCTTTGGCCTCCACTTCAAGATTTCCCAGCGTTAAATCACTGTTCACATCTACTTCAAAAGATTTGAGTTCTCCATTTTCGATGACCAGCCCGGGATCGTCAGAAGTTCCGAAATCGGTATCTATGGTTTCACCATCCACACTTAAATTTGCATCTCCATATAAATAAAATTCACCTCCGCTCTGCCATTCAACTCCCAGATCTTCGGTTTTAACACTAAGTCCAGAGAAAGTGAAATCCTCTGTAATCCCAATATTGATCTCAGTGAGCGATCCATCATCGATAATGAGTCCTGGATCATCAGAATCTCCAAGGGTAGCAACTACATCGTCGTCTCCAATTTTAAACTCTATATCCCCATACATCTCGAAGTAATCTTCTGAGGTATCATATTCAAAAGTGAGTCCGGTCGGGGAGATAGCTAACGAGCTAATTTCAAAATCAGCAGTTACTCCAAAGTTTATATGGGTGATACTTCCGCTATCATAGATAAGTCCGGGATCATCCGAATCACCCATGCTAACATCCATTTCTTCATCATCGAAAGTGATGGATACATCTCCGTACATTTCGATATAATCTTCGGATGAATCATACTCAAAAGTTAAATCAGAAGGAGAGACAGTTACAGCTTTTAAATCAAAATCAGCCGTAATCGACATCGAAAATTGGGTAATCGTGCCATCTTCAATTACTATCCCTGGATCATCTGAATCTCCCATTGATATAGATGCATCTTCTCCATCCAGGGAAATATCAGCTTCCCCAAAGATTCCAAAGTTAGTTCCTCCTGTCCATTCAAAACCCAGGTTGGTGGGTTCCACAGTCAGTGACTTCAATGAAAAACTTGTGGAAACATCAAGCTCAACTGATTCTAAAGTTTCATTTGAAACACTAAAATCCAGTGTCGCAGAAATGGTTTCACCATCAAAGGTGGTTTCAACTGTACCATCAAGTTCAAAGAGTTCATCCGCTTCGGTATATGAGAAGGTGAGAGATTGTGGGGACATAGATATACCGAATACTGTAAAGTCATCCGTTAAAGAGACAGAGAAGTCTCCACCGGTTGTATCAAACTCTAATCCAGAAATTCCACTTATTGTGAAAGTTTGTGCAGTTAATGGAGAAGAAGAGCCTAATCCAATAAGAAAGAGTAGTATGGCAAAGGTGTATGGTAAAAATCTTGGCATAGGGTAGTGTTTAAATCTTGAGAGAAAAGGGCAGTTTTATTCAGCTTATAGAATAACTATGAAATAGCAAAAAAAACGCCTTGTAGACCTTATGTAGATTATAAGGTTTTTAGTACTTGCCAGCTCATTTTCCTATACAACCAGAATACAAGATGTGGCGATATTAGTAGGAAGAACTTTCGTAAGGGGTAGCTCTAATAGTTATAGAAGAGACGCAAGATTACCAGGTAAGATATTTTCCCTGGATTTATGATGAAAAGTAAATAGGGGAATAAGTATTTTTAAAAGCTTATTCCCCTATTCTAAATTTCCTGAATTATTTAATCAGCATCATTTTTTTAGTACTGGTAAAGTCATTCACTTCCAGACGGTAGAAGTAAAACCCTGAGGAAAGAGCCGAAGCATCAAAAGTTGATGAATAAGATCCTGAAATTTGTGTTTCATTTACCAACACCTGGACTGCCTGCCCCAGTAAGTTATAAATGGTCAGTGTAACCAAACCGGCTTCTTTAACCTGGTAACTTATAGTAGTTGATGGGTTGAAAGGGTTCGGATAGTTCTGGTTGAGTTTATAGTCGGATATTTCTCCGGTTTCATCATCTTCATTTGACACAACCACAAAATCGAAGAAATAGACTTTCCCAGTGTTCGTGGCAGATTCCTGATCAGCATGGGGTGATGAAACCAATAAACTTAATTCATCAGCAGCAACCTGATAACCAAAATTATCGAATTCGCCGGATTCGGTTATAGAAATAATATTTACCTCTGACTCCGGAGTTTCGTCAAAGAATGGCCAGATTTCATATTGATATACCGTACCTGTTTTACTGTCAGAACTTTGAGCGGAACGGCTAGCACCCACATAGAAACCCCCATAGTTGTTAGCTGCAACTGAAATTCCAAAGTGATCGTTATGCTCACTGCTTTCTTCGATCAATTCTTCGTTCAGTTCCCAGCTTCCGTCTCCTTCTTTCTGGTAGAGGTAAACAGAACCTGTTTTTCCGTTTTCATTGATGGTACCAGGTGCGCCAACATAAAGGAAACCACTAAAATCGTGGAATGAACTACTTTTAGCTACATTTACCTCAGATGCAGTAATACTATATCCGAATAGATCACTTGAAGCTCCAGCTACATCGTAGAGCTTGGCTGTTTGTTCCCATTCTTCATCTTCCTTTTCGAAGATATATACTACACCGGTTCTTTCAGTAGCTCCATCGGCATTATAAGCTCCAACTGCAATGATAGATTCATTAACCATGGTAACTGAATAACCAAAAGAGTCGTGGGATGAACCATCTTCCGCCATAAGTTTGGCTGTTTGAGTCCATGTGTCGTCTGCCTTCTCGAATATATAAACAGCACCTGTTTTAGCTTCATTACCAGTTGCCTGGTTAGCTCCGATAACAGCAATTGATTCATTAAGATCTAAAGAAACTCCGAATCTGGAACCCGCTTTTGTATCAGATGCCTTGAGCTTTTGAGCTTGAACCCAAGTGGTGTCATTGTATTCATACACATAAACCGCTCCGGAATGAATGCCACCTTCATGATCTCCAGTTGCTCCAACAAAAGCATCATTAAATCCAAGGCTTACACTGGCACCAAAATTGGCAAAGTCAGTTAGGCCAAGTGGAGAAGCCTCTAAGGCAATGTTCCATCCATCATTGATTTTTTGATAGAATAAGACAGAACCAGCGGATTGGTAATTACCAATGTCCTTTTGTGGAGCGCCTACCATAGCCCAATCTCCCATAAGAGAAGAAGACCACCCATATAGCGCGTGCTCAACAACTTCAGGTTGTTCAGATTCGAGTAATTCCTGCGCATTTGTAGAAATGGTCAGTAAACAAAGTAAAAGAGTCGATAAGATATATTTATGAAACTTCATGATTAGTCCTCCTCAGTATAAGCTTCCATGTTTATTACAAGAGTTTGAGGAGTTCCATCAAACTGTATGATTTCAGAGCCGAATCGATCGGTTTCTCCAACAATACGGTATCCTTCTGGTAATACGATACGTATTTCATATTCTTCACCAGAGCTTAATCCGCTTATAGCGAAGAAGCCGCTAGAGTCAGTAATTGCGAAGAGCTCAAGGCCTCCGGTAGATTCCACGTCAAAGCTACCATCAACGTCTTCATCTATAAACACACGCTGACCTTCTTTTAGTGAATCCGCTCCAGCCGGGAATACCAGTTGCCCAATGATATCTGGTTGATAAGGGAAGCCTTGGGTAACCTCGGTTTTCACCGGTGGATTTTCTCCATCCTCAATAATTCCGTAGAAATAGAGGGTATCCGCTCCGGTTACGAAATCAGGGATTAACTCGTAGGTCTCTGTTCCATAGCCCAATTCATCAAAATTACTTGCATACACATGATCGATTAATTTTCCATCCGTTGTTTCTGCAGATGAGGCTACATAGAAGGAGAGAATGGTCGAATCAGGTAGGGTACTCCAGTAATCAATTTCCAACTCAAACCGATTATCATCAGTTTTTTCGGCAGAAATGGAAACATCTGGTGCTTGCCATAATGGAGTAAAGGTTACAGAATCGATGCCGGTTGCTTCGTCAAAGAATGAAATTACTAATTGATACCGACCATCTAATAGTTTGGCTTTAGCCATACTTGAATCTTCATTAAAAGCAGAAGGAGAGGTATACAAGAAAATAGAAGAGGTATCACCGTACACAACATCCATGTTCTCTTCATAAGTAAGCGTTGGAGTAGTAGTACTGTCATTTTCTGATAAAACCACACCTTTGGTTAACTCGTAATTTCCTCCTGGACCGATTACAGAGATTAATGCCGAATCAGATGCTTCTGCCCAGTCAATTTCAATAAGCATGGTATTCGGCATAGGATCGTTAACATCAAAGGTATGAACAACCATTTGCGGGGCTGTTCCATCCGCAACTGCTTTGTTTTGGTCGTCATTAATTTCCCTTTGAATGCTGCTAATCGTACCGCTACCAATTTTGGATACCTTTCTGCTGCCAAAGTTGTACTCAGCACCTACATGGTAAGTGTGCCAGAAGGTTTTAATACGAACCCAGCCAGCTCCATAACTATGATGTAGATCGCCATGCTTATATCGAACAGCGCCATCAACACTACCATAGTGCTTACCACCTATAAATGGAACCCAATGTGGTACGATGAATTCAAGATCTATGAGGGCATCAAAATTTTGATGGTTATCCAGGGTAACGGTTGCTTTTGCTTCAATAAGCGGATCGCCAGGTATTTTGATGTCCGCGCTGGCTTTTACACCTGTCCATTCGGTAGTAAGACAAACGGGTTGTCCGGCAGCTTGTTCAAGTTCTTCGCAGAACGCCTCACCAAATGGAATGTAGTAGAAGGTTGTACCAATAGAGAGATCAATATCACCACTTCCGATTAAGGAATGCCAGGAATCGGTCCCTGATCGGTAGGCTCCCACATTTACATCACCATTTATCTCAAAGAAGTTCGGCTCTATGGTTACTTCATCTCTCATTTGAAGCAAGGTGGCAGATTTACCAGCTAAGGTGAATCCACCTCCATAGATGGTTTCAATGGTACCTGTTACTGTAAGCTCTGAAGGTTTGGTCAGGTTATCAACTGAAGCGCCTAAAAAGGTAAGCTGAACTCCTTCAAATATTTCGATAGCCTCGCCAATATTATCAGCACGGTAATCAATTTCGATGCTGTTTAGTTTGGCAGGGTTACCGGTAAACTTCATGATGGCATCAATTTCCCATCCTTGAGGGAATACTACGCTTACATCTGATTCTTCTATACCACTACTATTAAACTTTAGATCAAGTTTCTTGAGGTCAATGGCTCCCAGGTTAGCATGTTCAATGTCGATTTCTAAGGCTTCAATTTTGAACTTTGGTTCAGCTCCGCTAACATCAATCTCAAGGCCACCCTGGCTGCCCTCGCCAAGTGTAACGGAAAGTGAAAAGATTTCTTTAATCTCCATTTCACCAGTCACTTCATATTTACTACTGGAATATTTGATATCAAGATCTTTGGTTTCTACTTCGAGATTTCCAAGTTTTAAGTCACTATTCACATCTACCTCGAAAGAGTGGAGATTACCATTTCGAACTACGATGCCTGGGTCACTAAATGTTCCAAAATCTACATCAATGTTCTCGCTGTCAATACTTAAGTCAGCATCTCCATAAATGTGATAGTCCGATCCGCTATTCCATTCAGCACCCAGATCAGTGGTTTTTATTTTTAATCCTTCCAGGGAAAAGTCGGCCGTGACACCGATGTTTACATGCTGGATGCTGTTGCTTTTATAGGTTAAGCCCGGATCATCTGCGTCTCCCATATTGGCGGTTAATTCATCACTACCAATTTTAAAGGTAAGATCACCGTACATCTCAAAGTGATTATTCCCAGAATCGTACTCAAAAGTCAGGTTGTCCGGAATTACAGCAAGGCTCTTAATTTCAAAATCAGCAGTTAGCCCAAAATTTACATGTGTAATACTCCCATTATCGAATACAATACCTGGATCATCTGCATCTCCCAATGATGCGTCTACTTCTTCACCGTCAAACTTTACGGAAACCGAGCCATAGAATTCATATTGGCTGTTTCCAGAATCGTATTCAAGGGTCAAAGCGTCAGGGGATATAGTGATTCCTTTCATGTCGAATTCTGCAGTTACTCCAAAGTTGATATGTGTTACTGTCCCTGAACTAACAATAAGACCTGGATCATCTTCATCACCAAGACTTATATCTATATCATTTCCATCAATGTTGGTAGACGCACTTCCAAACATTTCAAACTGGCTATCACCAGAGTCCCACTGAAATGTGAGTTCATCTGTTGTTATTGTTATAGCTTTTAAATCAAAGTCACCGGTAACTCCAATATTGAAGTGAGTTAAAGATCCACTGGTTATTATAAATCCCGGATCTGATTCGTCGCCAAGTGCTCCCGTTACATTATTACCATCCAGTCCAACTGTGACATTACCATAAATTTCATACTGGCTTTCTGATTCTGAATATTTGAACGCGAGAACATCAGGAGAGACGCTAAGACTCTCAATCTCAAAATCTGCAGATATGGACATATTAATAGCTGTAATATCTCCGTCTACTATGGTAATACCAGGACCAATTACGTCTCCGAGGTTCGCAGTCAATGTATCTGTTCCAACAGCAGCTTTCAATGTGCCGAGAATTGAAAATGAGGTTGTTCCAGCACTCCAGAATATACCTAGATCCTGAGGAGATATAGTTAATGATCGTAAAGAAAACTCACTGGTAATAGTTAGCTCCACCTGTGTTAATGCGCCATTAGTTATTACCAATCCCGGGGTTCCGGAATCTCCAAAACTTACGGCCATGCTTTCACCATCCATACTAGCTGTTGCAGTACCATAAAGAGAGAGAGTTTCATCTGCATCCGAATAGGCAAGTGTTAATCCACTGGCTGTTATATCGATACCATGAACCGTAAAATTAGTTGAAAAGGAGATAGAGTAATCTCCACCTGTTGTATCAAAGTCGACGCCCGTGATACCGGGGATCGAAATATTTTGTGCAATGAGCATGCCGCTCAATCCGCACCCAATTATGATTGTTAAAACAATCCGTTTTAAAAAACCCATACCTGTAATTTAGTTAATATTCTGTACGAACTACTAAAGACAACCTTGTTTA
>JAVKDP010000111.1:0-34005 GCA_040222185.1 Balneolaceae bacterium
GCTTAAAGCCGGTTACTTTTATGGAGAAACGGCAGAAATTTTTAACTCAAGGGTTACAGTAAAGCAAGCGGAGCTAGAACCAGGAACCTACAGAAATATTACAGGTAATGAAGCGCTTGTATTAGGACTTGTAGCTGCAGCAAGGCAAAGTAATTTACCGATGTTCCTTGGTACTTATCCTATTACTCCTGCGTCTGACGTACTTCATGGACTAGCTAAGTACAAACACTTTGGGATTACTACATTCCAGGCAGAAGATGAAATTGCAGCCTGTGCTTCAGCAATAGGTGCTTCTTTTGGTGGAAGTATTGGAGTTACTAGTTCATCTGGCCCCGGGGTTGCATTAAAGGGAGAAGCAATTGGGCTTGCTGTGATGCTAGAACTGCCTTTAGTAGTTCTAAATATCCAAAGAGCAGGGCCTTCAACCGGTATGCCAACAAAGACGGAGCAAGCTGACCTGATGCAGGCAGTTTATGGAAGGAATGGTGAAAGCCCTTTGTTGATTGTGGCTCCAAAATCACCTGCTGATTGCTTTGATATGGCTTTTGAAGCGGTACGAATCTCATTAGAACACATGACCCCGGTTATATTCTTATCAGATGGATACATCGCAAATGGATCAGAGCCCTGGAAATTCCCTAAAACAGCCGACCTCAAGAGTATTGATGTCAAATTTGAAGGACCAAGGCACTCAGAGGATGAACCATTCCTGCCTTATTTAAGAGACGAACGCCTAGTTCGTAGTTGGGCGATTCCCGGAACCCAGGGAATTGAACACAGAGTTGGCGGTCTTGAAAAAGAAGACGGCACAGGCAATGTATCTTATGATCCTGATAACCATCAAAAGATGACAGATATCAGGAGAGACAAAAGAGATCTAGTTGCTAACAACATTCCTCTCCAGGATATTGATCAGGGAACCGAAAGTGGGAAAACGCTTGTACTTGGATGGGGTGGAACCTATGGTTCCATTCGAACAGTAGTTCATCAGTTACGATTAGAAGGTATGGATATATCACATGCCCATCTGAGATATATCAATCCATTTCCTAAGAATATGGAGAAGCTTTTGAAAAATTATGATCAGGTTATTGTTCCTGAAATCAATGATGGGCAATTAGTTAGGTTAATCAGATCAGAGTTCATGATACCTGCTATACCAATCAATAAAGTGAAGGGACGTCCGTTTGGAGTTTCAGAGCTTAAAGAATCAATCCTCAACATTGTTGGCGAAGAAGTAGCCTCAGTATCTTAATCAAATCATTATGTCAGTAGAAACACTTATCGACGAATTTGTAAAAGAAAACGAAGCAGATTTAACAGCACTGCCTGATTATTCCTCCAAGGATTTTGCTTCTGACCAGGATGTAAGATGGTGCCCGGGTTGCGGGGATTACACCATTTTGAAGCAGGTACAAAACGCGATGCCGGAACTGGGAATAGCCAAGAAAGATATTGTTTTTATTTCCGGAATAGGGTGTTCTTCAAGGTTTCCATACTATATGGATACTTTTGGGATGCATTCCATTCACGGACGTGCCCCAGCCATTGCTACCGGATTAAAAACATCTCGCCCGGATTTAACTGTTTGGATTATCACAGGTGATGGCGACTCCTTATCGATAGGAGCGAACCATTTTACCCAGTTGTTGAGACGAAATGTAAACGTAAACTTACTGCTCTTTAATAACGAGATTTACGGACTTACTAAAGGTCAGTACTCGCCAGCTTCTCCTGAAGGTTCTGTAACCAAGTCAACCCCGTATGGTTCTATTGACTCTCCATTTAACCCTCTCGCCCTCAGTTTAGGTGCAAATGGTTCTTTTGTAGCCAGGGCAATGGATAGGGATCCAAAGCATTTAAAAGAAATGATTTTAAGGAGTCATCGACATACTGGGACTTCTATGCTTGAGATTTATCAGAACTGTATCGTATTTAATGATGGAGCTTTTGAGCTTTTTACTGACAAGAAAACTCGTCCTCAGGAAGCTATCTACCTGGAGCATGGTCAGCCATTGGTATTCGGTAAAGAAAGTGATAAAGGTGTTCGTTTGAATGGACTTATGCCAGAAGTTGTGGAACTCAGTGATTCGATTACCAAAGACGATCTTTGGGTACATGATGAACAAGACACCACAAAAGCTCATTTACTGTCCAGGTTCTTTGAACACCCTGAAAATGGTAATGGAGTTCAGTTTCCACGACCATTTGGTGTACTCTATGCTGAAGATCGCCCTGCCTATGACGAAGGTGTAGTAGCACAGGTTCAGTATGCAAAAGATACCCAGGGCAAAGCCGACCTGGATTTACTTATTAGTGGACACGAAACCTGGGAAGTGAAGTAATCCAAAATTATTGGTTTAGAATTCACCCATTTTCCAAAGCACCAGTAGTGGAACGAGGATAAATACAAAGATCAAGATTTTGTAGAACGACATCCCTTTGTAATGAATCTTGGTGAATTCATCTTTTTCCATTGGGAACCACCGGCTATGTAATTTATATACCCAGTCTCCACCAAGAACCATGAATACAGCCCACCAGATCAGGATCAAAAGGTGAATGATTAAACTCCAGAAAAGGAATTCAAATAATATTGGATAAGACATTTGGACCTCCTTAATAATTAGAAATCGTACTTCTACTTAATAAAGAGGTGTGAATATTAAATGAAGTTTATTTCTTGGGAATCGCCCAAACATCAACCCTGTCCAGCGCGATGTAAGGAACTGCTATCCGATGTCTTTTCGTGTCTAAACCAATATCAGCAGGTCGGCCCGGGGTTTTGATCATGCTTCTATCTCTGCCACCAGGCACATAATGCTTTAGTGTAGAATCAGCCTGGCTGGTTATAATCAGGTTCTCACCAACAAATTCAAGGCCATCGAAAAGTCCACCGCTAAACTCGGCATATTCTTCAATAATACCTGATTCATTAAAACCATAAACCTTGCTTTCGCCTCTCCATGAGCCAAGTACAAATCCATTTGTAGCAGGATCAAGTGTAATTCCGTTAGCGTAAATAGGAACTGATTCTATATAGATTTCAGCAATATTATCGATGATCCTGTAAAGTTGAGTTTTACCGGTATCTGTGACATATAAGGTTCCGTCAACATCGGCTGATATATCATTGAGGAATCCGGGTTCGAAAGAACTAAAATCAATAAAGCGGTTAAGCTCTCCAGATTTCTTATTGAATACAAAAACTCCTTGAGCATCAGCAACAAACAGCTCTTCACCGATAATGAACATTCCCCGGGGATCATTTAAAGGGTATTCATCTGTTCCAACCATAAATTTCAGATCTAACACATTTCCTTCAGCATCGGCTTTAGTAATAAATCCATCACCTTCTTCACGGGAATTAAAATTGGAAACGAAGTATACATCCATCTCTGAGTCATAACGAACAGCTTCAGGTCCGCTTAGCCCTTCAATACTAAAAAGGATATCATCGGAATCCTGAGTTTGACCCCAGTCAAAATCCTGTCCAATTGTATTTGGAATAACGAAAAACGAGAATGCTAAAAAGGGGAGAAGTAGACGTAGTTTTTTCATTGATCGTTCGGGTTTTAATAAAATTGAAGTTTGTGGATTATACTCCGACCGGCATATGCTCCGGTTTTGCATCTTTGTAAGAAGCTCTTGGCTTGAGGCCAAAGAGTTCAAACATGTGCATGTCTTCATCCAGTTCGTTGTTGTCGGTAGTGAGGAGTTTTTCCCCGGTAAAGATTGAATTAGCACCAGCCATAAAACAAAGGGCCTGCTCTTCAAAACTCATTCGTACTCTACCTGCGGATAAACGTACCATTGAAGCTGGCATCAGGATTCGTGCTGTTGCTATCATACGAGCCATTTCCCAGCTTGGTACTTTAGGCTGACCTTCCATTGGAGTTCCAGGAACAGCAATTAGTGCATTAACAGGAACCGATTCCGGGTGTTGATCCAGGTTTGAGAGGGTATAGAGTAAACCAATTCTGTCTTCATGGGTTTCGCCCATTCCTAAAATCCCACCAGAACAAACCGAAATATTGTTTTTTTGAACTTTCTCGATAGTATCCAGACGGTCATCATACGTTCTGGTGGTGATGATCTTTTTATAGAAGTCTTCACTGCTATCCAGGTTGTGATTGTAAGCGTATAAACCAGCTTCTTTTAACTGGGCTGCTTGCTCATCAGTAAGCATACCTAATGTAGCGCACACTTCAAGACCTAAGTCAGCTACACCAGAAACTACATCCAGTACTTCATCAAAATCTTTGTTTTGTCGGGCACTTCTCCAAGCTGCTCCCATGCAAAAACGAGTACTTCCGGCTTCTTTAGCTCTTTCTGCTGCAGCCAAAATCATCTCCTTAGGCATCAACTTCTCATTATTTACACCAGTATTGTACCGAGCAGATTGAGGGCAGTAGGAGCAATCCTCAGAGCAACCACCGGTTTTAATAGATAAGAGCGTACAAACCTGTACTTCACCTGTTTCGTGGTATTCTCTGTGAACAGTAGCTGCTTTATAAATCAGCTCCATTAAAGGAGTGTTATATATCTCGGTTATTTCTTCTTTGGTCCAGTCGGTACGAAGTTCTGACATAAAGGAAAATTTGAGTTCAATTTTTGTATGAAAGTAAGAGGATTCGTTTCAAAACCCAATCGTGTTCTTTAACTAAATTCACCACCTTTGGTAAATTTTTTTATATTTGCGCTCGTTAAATCAAACTAACCGGAATCGTTATTATTTCAAGCAAAACATTTTTCAAAAAAGCATCTCTTTGTATAGCAGCAATAGTAGCAGTTTCAATAATTTCATCAGGGTGTACTTCTCAAATGGAAACAAAAGAAATTGGTGTTCAGGTCTATTCTGTAAGAAATGAATTGGAGCAGGACTTTTCCGGAACACTTAAAAAGCTTAGTGAAATTGGGTTTACTAATATTGAAGCATATGGGTTGAGTCTTGATGGTAAGATGTATGGCATGGCTCCGGCTGTGTATAAAGCAGAAGTTGAAAAATATGGAATGAACCTTGTGGCTTCACATAGCACTTATTTTACAGTAGACGAGGCACCCGCAATGATTGAAGCTGCTAAAGAAGCAGGGTTAAACTACCTGGTGATCCCATATTTATCTGATGAGCTTCGTGGAGATTATGATGCCATTGCCGAAAACCTAAATCAGGTAGGAGCGATGTTCAAAGAAGCAGGAATCAGTTTTGGATATCACAACCATGACTTTGAACTTATTCCTCTTGAGGATGGTCGAATTCCACTGGAAATTCTTATTGAAGGTACTGACCCCGAAAATGTAGAGTTTGAATTAGATTTATATTGGGTAGTTAAAGCAGGGGCAGATCCGGCAAGTATAATTGAAAAGTACCAGGGTAGGTTTTCAGCTTTTCATGTGAAGGATGCAGATGCTAATCTTAACCAAACTACGGTAGGTAGTGGAATTGTGGACTTTCAATCTATCCTAAAGAATGGTGACAAGGCAGGGATGAAGTATTACTTTGTGGAGGATGAAAGAACTGACGATCCGTTTGCAAACCTACAGGCAGCATACAGTTATTTATTAAAACTTGAATATTAGTTTAGTGTTTTAAGGAGTTAGAGGCTGGAACCTGATAATAAATGCTATTGAAGGGTTTTTTTCTCTAATGTTTATTAACTTTTTCTAATACATCTATTGATTAGAAGTTGATAAATCCTTACGATGCAACCTATTCACTTACACGAATAAGGACTCCTAAAGAATGAACATATTAGTTGTAGAAGATGATCCATCGGTACGTACTCTTGTAAAAGCAGTACTTGAACACAATGGAAATACTGTACACACTGAAGACACTGCAACCTCAGGTCAGGCCTCTGCTATAGAGGGAAACTTTGATATGATTGTTCTTGACCTTGGATTACCAGATGGGGATGGATACGAGGTTTGCAAGAATATTAGAGATAGAAATGTAACAACACCGGTTTTAATACTTTCTGGTGAACAAGAAAGCGATGTTAAGGTTAAATGCCTCAAAGTTGGAGCAGACGATTACCTTACAAAACCTTTTAATACAGAAGAGCTTATTGCTAGGATGGAAGCCATCCAGCGAAGAACAGAGTCGGCAGGTGGTGATCAGTACATTACTTGCGGTGAGCTGAAAGTAGATCTTCTTAAGCGGGAGTTTTCGATAAACAATGAGAAAGTTCAGCTTACTAACAACGAGTTTAATCTATTGGTTTACTTTCTAAAGAATAGAAACAAGATTATTACCCAGGAAGAGCTGGCAGAGAAAGTTTGGGACATCCATTTTGATACTCAGACGAATTATATCAACGTATACATCAGCTATCTGCGTAAGAAAATTCGTGAACATACCGAAACTGATTATATCGAAACAATCAGGAAGAAGGGTTTCACATTCAGGTGCGAATAATCACCAAAAAGTTTTAAGGCTGTTCTGATTCCAGAACAGCCTTTTTTATAGAGCCTATGCAGGATAGTACCAGAAAAGAACTTATAGATTACCTGAAGGGTTTTACTACTGAAGCTCGCTTGGATAAATTCGAAGAGGTACTGTCAAAGAGAACAAAGCATATTTCCGTGGTATTAGAAGATCTGCATAAACCTCATAATGCAAATGCAGTGTTGAGGAGTTGTGAAGCTTTAGGTATCCAGGATATTCATATCATCGAAAATGAAAACGAATTTGATACGGAAGGCCAGGTTAGTATTGGAGCTCATCAATGGCTAACACTTAACAGGTATAATGAAGATAGTGGAATGAATGTTGAAACCTGTTTTGAAAGCCTGAGGAAAGAAGGTTATAAAATCATAGCAACCACGCCTCATGAAAATGATTCAAATATCAATGAACTGGATATTTCGGAGAAAACAGCTTTGGTTTTTGGTGGTGAGCTAACAGGTATTAGTGATAAAGTTAAAGAGCAGGCAGACGGGTTCGTTAAAATCCCTATGTATGGGTTTAGCGAAAGCTTCAATATTTCGGTGAGTGCTGCTATAAGTTTATATGATGTAACGAGCAGGTTAAGAGCTACAGGTCTAAATTGGGGATTGAGTGAGAAGGAAAAAGAAGTACTAACCCTTGATTGGTTGATTCAGACAATAAAAGCTGGAGAGAAGCTTGTTGAAAAGTTTATGAATGAACAAGAGGCCGGGGACTAATTTCCACAGCCTTCATTTATGCCATTTACCTTGGGAGTTTTTCTTCCAGATCTGCAACGGCAAATGCAAATACAGCCATTGTAGCCGTACACTCGTTAAAATCTTCCGCATTTAATTTATCGATAGTATCAGCGTCGGTATGATGGAACCAAAAATACTTCTCACCATCAACATTTAAGCCCATGCCCGGAACACCTTTTCTCATTAAAGGCCCGATATCAGCACCACCGCCACCTTTTGAAACTACTCCTGATTCTATTGGCTCAAGTAAAGTTCCGATTTGAGTCAATATATCAAATGCTGCGTCGCTTCCTGAAAATCCAAATCCGATTGGATCGAAAACACCACTATCAGATTCCATAGCCAGAACATGTTCTTCCATTGATTTTTCTTCCTCTTCAACCCAGCGGCTGTACTCGTTGGCTCCAGCTAAACCGTTTTCTTCGTTCGTCCAAAGTACTACCCGGATGGTTCTCTTTGGCTTCAATCCAAGTTCCTTGATTAATCTCAAAGCCTCCCATGCGGCAACGCAGCCACCGGCATCATCCATAGCACCTTGCCCAACATCCCAGGAGTCGATATGGCCTCCAAGTACAATGATTTCATCAGGAAATTCAGAGCCGGTAATTTCAGCAATCACATTCCTGGAATCAGCATCAGGAAATGTTTGTGCTTCCATTTTTAAAGTAACTTCAAGTCTTTCGCCTCGGTCTGCAAAACGCTGCATCATCAATGCATCTTCAACAGTGATAGCTGCATGAGGGATTTTCTCGACACCTTCCTCGTACCTCATAGTCCCTGTATGTGGAGTTTGGATAGAGTAGGAGGCCACAGAAGCAATTAAACTTGCCACTGCACCATGTTTTGCAGCTTCAGAAGCACCGTTCACTCTGTATCCGACTGTCTGGCCATACGAGGTGAACTCAGCGTTGAATAAGACAATTTTCCCTTTGGCTTCAGTACTTCTTTCGTTTAGCTCCTCAAAGCTTTTTACTACAAGAACTTCACCAGTGATTCCTTCAACAGGAGTTCCGATACTACCCCCTAAACCCAGCATTGGCAGATTTCTTTGGATTGGAATATTAAGCGTAGCTGATTCTTCACCCCTTACCCAATGTGGTACTTTTACAGCTTGAGTCCATACTTTATCAAAACCATCGAATCGCATTTCATTAACGATCCAATCAATTGCGTTTTCTAGATTTTCAGAACCACTTAAGCGTGGGCCAAAGGTATCAACAAGATAAGTAAGGCGTTCAAAGCCTACTCCGTTTTCCATGGAAGTTTCAATAAGGGCTTCGGCATCATCTTGAAAAAGTTCGGCAACTGAAGTTTGGGCAAAAGTATTAACTGTAAGAAGTGAGAGCAGAAGGGCAGGTACGATTCTTTTCATTGAGGAATTGAATTAAGGTTTTATCGGACAATAAATTAATAGAAATGGAAATTCTAAAGTTGAAAATATTTGCAATAATCCAGGACAGTGAGAGAGGTGTCTTGAAATGCTAATCCAGTGAATTCATATTCGTTTCGGAGATCTCCTTGAACATAGCATATTCTTCAGGAGAAGTGTCGGCAAAGAGGTAGAAAATCGGGTTAACAGGTTTGCCATGTAGATGAATTTCATAGTGGATATGAGGGCCTTCAACTAGCCCGGAATCACCGGATTTTGCAATTTCTTGCCCTCGTGTAACCTTAGCTCCAACTTTAATGTCTTTGCCATAGGCTGATAAGTGAGCATAACGGGTTTCAAATCCAAAACCATGATCGATAGTAACAACACGCCCAAGATTCCCGTTTCTACCTACAAACTTAACTACTCCATCACCAGTAGCAAAGACAGGCGAACCGATATCGGCTCTGAAATCCAGGCCATTGTGAGGCCGTTCATATTGCAAAATAGGGTGGTAACGAGGTCCGAAACCGCTGAGAAGAATGCCACTACCAGGTTTGATAGCTGGGATATGCTTCATTTCCTGCTTATTATTATTGTATTGGCTTTTGATTTCTTCAAAGCTCAAACTCTGTATGCTAAGCTTTCTTTCAAGGTTATCAACTTTTTCGGCGGTCCATTTTAAAAGATCCGCTGTTGATTGATTATAAATATCAAATTCCTGGAATTGAGTAGACCCGCCTGTTCCTGCAAGTCGTTCTTCAGCTTCAATAACGTCCAGGCCAAGCACTGATCTATAAATTTCGTTATCTCGTTCGGCGATATCTGAAAGTCTACTATCTAACTCTATTAAGGCATCTTTTGTTGATTCGAGTTGGTTAAATAAAACTCTGTTTTCAGCCTGAAGTGCTAATTCGGCAGGGGTGCCGATTTTGGTAGAAAGAATTGTTATTCCAATACCAGAAAGTACAACGCCAACCAAAATCCAGATAGAGATATTGTAAATCACCTGTTCTTTACGGTTATACTCTATTGGTATAAATTCGCAGTTAGACTCGTCGTAGTAGTAATGATTCTGTATTGACATCGTAGGGTTTTTCGTACCACGCTAAAGGTAGCAACTCCTGGATTTCCTTCAAAGAGAAGATTTATAGTGCTTTGTTACTCTATATCTCCTTCAAAATATTCAATTGCCCGCTTGGGCGACACGTCCATTCCTTTGGTTTTATCTGCTATGGTAGACTGAATCCGTTCTTGAAAAGCTTCCGCCGGGTCATATCCGTAATGTTTCAAAAGATGATTCATCGCAATTACCTCAGCAATAACTGTAATGTTTTTTCCGGGAGTAATTGGAAGATGAATCAAGGGAATCTCAAGATCCAGGAGGTTTACATTATCGTGATCAAGGCCGGTTCTGTTAATGTCAGAAGCATCGTCCCAAAGGGTAAGCTCCATGACCAATTCCAGCCTTTTTTGATAACGAATAGATCGTATTCCAAACATGGACATCACATCTACAATACCGAGACCACGTATTTCCATGAAATGCTTACTAATTTGAGTAGCTGATGCCATTAGTACACTACTTTTTTTGGTAAGCATCACTACATCATCTGCTACTAAGCGATGGCCTCGTTCAACTAAATCGAGAGCTACTTCGCTTTTTCCTATCCCTGATTTACCTACAATCAGAATACCGATTCCGTAAACATCAACCATGGCACCATGCACCATCGTTTGTAATGCAAACTGATCATCCAGAAAATCTCTAAGTAGAAACATGAAACGGGTAGTCTCAAATGCAGTAACATAAACCGGAATACCAACTTCTTCAGCCATTTCCAGTAAATAGTCAGGAAGTGTATTTCCATCAGTTAGAAAGATTGCAGGGATTTCAAACTGGGTCAGGTTACTAAAGGCCTGAATCTGTTTTTTCTTTGATAGGTTTTCAAGAAATTGGGATTCAGTATTGCCTATTACCTGTATTCTATGGAAAGTAAATAGCTTCACATAGCCGGCCAGGGCAAGGCCAGGACGGTGGAGATTAGCTTCACGTACAAATCGGTGATCGCCACAATCTCCTGCTGCACAAGCCTCTAGTTTAATGTGAACACGTTCCCTTAGCCGCTCAACGAGATAGCTAACGCTGATTTTTTCCTTTATTGGAATAGGGGGCTGTGGAGTAAATGGCATGTTCTAATTAATGGGTTGTATATTTTTTTTCTTTATATCTCTTAAGCTGTCTGGATAGATTTTCAACAGCAGCCAGAATAGCGTGCTCATACTTTTCAGCAGACTCTGTAGCTGTTAAGACTTTATTTGGTATCTGAATAACAATTTCTGCTTGTTGCGGAGTTTTAGCAGATGGATTGGGTTGGAGAACGATGTTACAGCTCACAATACGATCAAAAAATTGCTCGAGTTTGGAAACTGCATCTTTACTGAATTGTTTAAGTCCGTTACTTGATTCGAAATGGCGCGCTGTAAATGTGATATTCATTTTGTCTCCTAGTTTTATTGTGTTTTTGCTCTTGGATGTGCTTGTTGGTAGACGTTTTTAAGACGCTCTACACTTGTATGGGTATAAACCTGTGTGGCTGCTAAGCTTGCATGGCCTAAAAATTCCTTGATGATTCTGATATCAGCTCCATTATTCAGCATATGAGTCGCAAAACTATGCCGTAATACATGAGGGCTTTTTTGAGTGACCTCACTTGCCGATTTCAAATATCTCTCCACCATATATCGTACCGACCGATCATAAATCCTTTGCCCGCTCGCAGCGAGAAAGAGTGCTTTTTTAGCATCTGAGTCTGTTCTCTTTCCGAACATCTCACCCCGTACTTTTTTGAATTTCTCAATTATTTCGATAGCTGTTTTCCCAATAGGAATGATTCTTTGCTTATTTCCTTTCCCAAGCACTGTAACCTGGCCAGACCGGGTATCCACATCAGTAACATTTAGCCCGACCAATTCGCTAACCCTGATTCCAGTGCCATAAAATATCTCAAGGATCGCCCTGTCTTGTAATCCTTGTGGGGTTGAAATGTCAATTCCATCAAACATTCTACCAAGATCTTCTTCTGTCACTGTTTTGGGTAATGTTTTATCCTTTTTGGGAACTACTAACAGGTGAGCCGGATTCTTCTGGATATGGCCCCGTTTGAAACAGTACTTAAAAAAGGATCTTAGAGCAGCTACTTTTCTGGCAATAGAACTTTTAGCAAGTCCATCATTTGATAACTCACCCAGCCAAAGTCTTATGGTTAATCTGGTGATTGAATGTACATCCACTTTTTCCTCTGGAATGGAATCTTGAGTAGCACAAAAATTGAGAAAAGAAGTCAGGTCATTTTGGTAGGAAGTAATGGTGTGTTTTGAGGCATTACGTTCAACCTGAAGGTATTTAAGATATTTCTCAATCAATAGTTTCATCAGCTGTAATATGTTCAACTGGACAATTAAAAGAAACCGAAAGAAGAGGAATTTCAGACTTTTTTAAACCTTTCTTCCTTTCCAGTTTGTCTTGATTCCGAATGCCTTTTTTAGAATGCAGGAAAGCCCCAAAACCTGGTACCAAAAAACAGAAAAAGGATGCAGAAAAGCTGTCCAGATACTCCATTTAAAAGTTATGTTTAGCAGAAGCCTTTGCAGTATCACTAATAAGAGAACAGTAACCGATAACCAGGTTAAAAAGTTATGGTTTGTCAATAACCCAACAATCAACGTGTAAACCGGGAACAGGAATACGATCAGGTGCATGATACCCATGAAAATGAATTCAAACAGGTTTCCAAAACCAGCCAGAAAGTTCTTTTGAAATCCACTCCATATATCAGCATGGTTAGTGTACATGCGGCATTTTACGGAATCCAGCCCATGATACATTTTAAGCTTAAAGGAGTCTTTTTTTAGGGTTCTTGCAAGCTCCATGTCTTCAACCACTTTCATTCTAACACCTTCATGACCTTGTATTGAGTCATAAGTGTTTCGATTGAACGCAAAAAACTGTCCACAACCAGCTACGAATTTCGGGTCTAGTGTAGATTTGAAAGGCCCAGGCAACCATCGGGGAGTTCGTTCTACGTACTTGGTGGGTAGAAGAGTAAGTAAGGCGAAATAAATAAGCGGCACGATCATCTGTTCCCAAAAACTGACTAGCTTTTGTTGAGGCCACACAGTGATAGCATCAAAAGATTCTAAACTTTTGGCTGCATTAGGAATAGCATTAGGTTCAAGCCAAACATCAGCATCTATGAAAACCAGGATATCACCTTTAGCTTGTTGAGAGAGCTGATGGCAGGCCCAGGGTTTGCCTAACCAGTTATCAGGCTTTGGCGCACCTTTTAGATGTTTCAGGTTTGCAATAATACCTGAGAATTGTTCCAGTATCTCAGTAGTGCCATCCGTTGAGTTGTCATCCAGTACCAATACCTCAAAGTTTTCATAATCTTGTTTCAAGGCGCTTTTAACACAACGGTCAATTACAGCTTCTTCATTTCTCGCAGGGATACAAATGCTTACAAATGGAGAGTTTGGCTTTTCTTCATAACAAAGGTCACTCAATCCTTCAAACTCAAAATAATTCCGTACCAACACTGCTGAAGTGGCGATAAGAAACAGGATTGCGAAATAAAGAAAATAAATCATATTGAACGAAAGGTAGTAAACACAAGGTTGATGGACATCAAAACAAACCGTTTATTTGTATATGAACATTTCAACTAAACTCGAAGACGAGAAAATTGATCCCGAAAAACCATCGGGAGGGTACGAATGGTGGTATTTTGATGCATTAAGCGCTGATAAAGAATGGAGTATAGTTGTAATTTTTTATGATGGTAATCCTTTTTCGCCGAAATATATTGGCGAGCTGAGCAAAGGCTCCGGATCACATTCTGCCTTACCAAAGCACTTTCCGGCAATCAGCGTTTCATTATATCAAAATGGGAAAGCAGAGTATTATAGCTTCCTGGAATATGGTGAGGGTAGGTTTCATTGGGATGAAGAAGAACAAACCGGATCGGTCGGGAGTAATTTCTTTAAGAAAAGTATTATAGGTGATGAATTAGAGTATGAATTATTACTGACTCAAACCCTTGATTCTGGACACTCAATTAACGCAAAGTTGAAATTTACTTCCCAAAAACTACCTGAAGATCTGCTATCACATGAATCAGCAGGAGAGAAGCACTTCTGGAATCCTATTCAACCAAGAGCCAGGGTTACTGGTTCTGTAACGGTAGAAGGTAAGCGAATGGATCGCAATATACTCTTCAATGGAGATGGATATCATGACCACAACACAGGTTTTGAACCTATGAAAGATAGCTTTGATGATTGGTATTGGGGGCGTTTCCATTTTCGGGATTCTACGTTGGTTTATTACATAATGAATGGTTTGGATGGTTCTCAACAGCATGAAGCATGGCTTTTTGATAACGAAAGTCAGCAGGTGCTCGAAAGGTTTGACGAGATCAAACTGGATTATTATGCTGTAAACAGGTTTGGTTTGAATACATCCCGAAAGCTGGAAATTATATCATCAACATCTGAGATAACGATTCAGCAAAATAAAATAATTGATAGTGGACCTTTTTATCAGCGGTTTATGAGCGATGCGATAATGAAAAGGGAAGGGCGTGTTTTTCCGGCCCTGGGGATATCTGAATACATTAAGCCTGAAAAGATCTATGAAGAAAAGTATTGGTGGATGGTAAAGATGAGGCTTCGTTTCATGGAGGAAAAACCGCATTGGGTTCAGAAGTCAAAAATGTTGTACCAATGGACGTGGTAACTATTGAATAGTGGATAACCGAACTTTTAACATTGAAGAACAAGCATCGAACTTCAAGGTTCTTTACTCAATGTTTAGTGTTCAATGTTCCTGATCTTTTTCAAAAGCGTGTGTAATTCAGTTTCAAAAATACTTGTTAATTCTTTTTTAGCCAATGCTTTATCAGCTTTAACTGATTTTCCTATTAAGATAAGAAGATCGGGCTTATTTACTTTAGAATGATCTATGTAAAAGGCGACTGGTACAAAATCAACAAGCTCTGTTTTTTGGTATAGCCATGCTAGGCCTTCTTTGAAAACTGGCTTCGAATCAGAGACTGGAATTAGCTTTCCTTCCGGGTAAATAAACAACGAGGAATTAGCCTTTTGTAATGAATCAACAGCATATCTTAAAGATTTAATTGTGTCTCTAGAATCTTCGAGGTTGATGGAAAAAGCACCTATTCTCGAAAAGAATGGATACTGTCTCATTTGTTTGTCTTCCATCAAGGCACGGGCGTTTTGCTTGAATAGTTTATTATTCAAGTAAAGAGGCAGTAAACCATCCCACCAGTAATTGTGATTGATGTAATAAACGGTCTTTGAGTTCTCCTTTGGTGAATAAAACTGCTCTATATGCACTTTTCTAAACCTCTTCCAAAGCAGAAAGCGGGTATAATGGTAGAAAAACCAGATTACGAACTTTGATTCTTTAGCAGGTATAAAATTCAAGGAGTACTTTTTTGTGGTGATAATAGGGTTCACAGCCTTATCTTACAATTATGAAGAAGCATAGAGGAAAGCCGGTCGTTCCAATTACAAGTTCCGAAATCGATAAGTACGCAGAAGAGCACACCAGTGCTGAATCCACTCAATTGTTGAGTCTTATTAAATCAAGTGACGATGAACTTCAGTATATCGATATGATAAGTGGAAGAATAGTTGGTCAGCTATTAAAGATGCTTGTTAAGATATCGGGAGCCAAAAGAGTTCTTGAAATAGGTACATTTACTGGTTATTCGGCAATTTCAATGGCTGAAGCTCTCCCTGACGATGGAGAGGTTGTTACGCTCGAAATGAACCTTAGATACCAGGAACTGGCTCAAAAGCATTTTGATTCTTCAAAAGTTGGATCTAAAATCAAGATGATCAGGGGTAATGCTCAAAGTAGTATTGAATTACTGGAAGGGTTGTTTGATCTGGTTTACCTGGATGGAGATAAAATGCGGTATGAGTTTTATTTCGAGAAACTGCTACCAATAGTGAAATCCGGTGGCTTGATAGTAGCTGACAATGTTCTTTGGGACGGAAC
The DNA here is from genome assembly GCA_040222185.1 of Balneolaceae bacterium. GTDB lineage: Bacteria > Bacteroidota > Rhodothermia > Balneolales > Balneolaceae > JAVKDP01. The sequence goes on from JAVKDP010000111.1 coordinate 15,645, forward strand.
AGTACTTAGCCCGGAAGATCATAAAGCCCGGGCAATTGCTGACTTTAACCAACATGTTTTAAATGATGACAGAGTAGAACAAGTCTTGCTCCCAATCAGAGACGGAGTAAATGTAATTAGAAAACTATGAACAACCACTTCTTTGTAGAGAAGTGGTATGAGGCTAATAGAAAGCCAGGTTTATTCTTCAGCTTGATCTACACTACAGGTATTTAGTCCAAATAGAGCATAAAGCGGACAAAAGCTAATGAGGCTTGTGAGTAGGAAAATACCACCTATAATTCCCAAAATGATTAAAACTGTTCCTGAGATTACTCCTGAGAAATACAGAGCTACTATAATAAGAGTAATAACCAGTCTTATAATACGATCAGCTGAACCCATGTTTTTTTTCATAACAGTACTATTAAGTTGTGAAGTATTGGAAAATCAAAACAGACCCGGTAATTAATACCAGGCAAATTACACAAACTGCGATAAGCCGGATGATCTTCTGTTTTGTTGTCATAAAGCATTTTAACCAACAAATATGAAGAAAGCATAAATGTTATAACAAGTCAAAAATTCCACATTAACCCAGCTCCCCAACCAAATCGATTATCATAGTTTCCAATAAGTGAGAATCGTTCACTTAGTAAATATTCAACACCGGCTGTATAAGTGAATTCTTGTTCAAAGTCTTCATCGTCAGGCAGAGATTCAATTGCTCCAAAGTCTCCGTGCCATTCAAAATGGCCGACAGCCAGGAACTGCTGTGTTATTGGAATATGAGAGTTTAAACTAATCTCCGGGCGTAATTTATGATCTACGCTGAAGTCAGTATCCATGATGTACCACAGTAAATATCTAATCCCGAGTTTTCCGGCAATATCGTGATCATCCAGGGAATCATGATTTTCATTTTCAGATTTAACGCCTCCGTAAACCCTAAAATAATCTCCGACAAATCGTTCATAGTCAAAAGTTAGTTCATAGTTGTTATTCCAACCAAACTCAGTCTTGAAGTTGATTTGATTGTTAGTGTTCGAACTAGTGAAGGAATAGCTTGCCATTTGGCTTGCAGCCTCCAGGGTTCCCCACGTAAACCATTTTCTGTCCATTTTATAGATATTACTTAATGGATAAGGAGCGAGCCTGGAATCTCTTTCACTTCCGTTGTAACTCACAATTCGTGACATTCCGGTTTTCATATGATATAACAAGTGACAATGGAAGAACCAGTCCTTTTCTTCATTCGCTTCAAATTCAATTGTTATTCTGCTCATTGGAGGTACATCAACGGTATGCTTAAGAGGAGCGTATTCGCCATTGCCATTTAGCACCCGGAAAAAGTGTCCATGAAGGTGCATGGGATGATGCATCATCGTTGTATTGTTTAAAGTGATTCTTACAACTTCTCCTTTATTGATTTTGATCTTATCAGACTCGGACAAGGTTTTGCCATTCATGCTCCAATTATAACGCCACATATTTCCGGTAAGGTTAAGTACAATGCTTCTGAGAGAGTCTCCTGAATGGATAGTAGTTTCTGTTTGAGATTTTAAAATGGAGTTGCTATAACCAGTATTCCACATCGTCATTGGTGAAGAAGTATTTTCCATCATGTGACCAGAATGGTCATCGGTTTCTTTAGACTCCATATCAGAATCCATTTTTTCCATTTGGTGTTTTTCATGATTCATTTCGTGCTCTTCCTTATCCATACCTTCACCATGATTCATAGTACTATGATCCATTTCCATGTCAGAATGATCAATAGCAGTCATAATTCCAGTTTCGTTTCCTTCCAATGACATATCATGGCCATTTCCGCTATGCATCTGTGCCATTAAAGCGCCTAACTCCTGGTAATCCGGCTTTGAGATATCAGGGGCAAATATCTTGGTTCCATTTCCTATAAAAACGGATGCAGAACCAGTTACATCCTGTGGAGTTGCCTGGAACTCAAGGCTTTTACCATCTTGGACCGTTATAATAAAATCATAAGTCTCAGCCAGACCAATTAGTACTTTTTCTGACTGAACGGGTTGAACATCCATGCCGTCAGCTGAAACTATACTCAGATCTCCGCCTGCAAAATTCAGCCAGAAATAACTAGAAGCCCCGGCATTAATAACCCGTAATCGAACCTTTTCACCTGGTTTAAATTCATTGTATTGTTGTTCTTGCTCTCCATTTATTAAGAAAGCATCATAGGGAATATCTGAAATATGCATTCCGGGCATTTTCATACTCCAGAGTTTGAGTTGGGATCGAAGAGTCTTTGTTTTAATTGATTGAAGTAGTGATGGTGCGTTCCCGATTTTAACACCATACCATTCATTATGACGCTTCAGGTTTTTGAGAATGTGATGTGGATTTTTATTCGTCCAATCTGAGAGTACAAGAACTAAATCCTTGTCATATTCCAGCGTTTCTTGTCGTGGTTCTATTACAATGCTTCCATATATACCTCTTTGTTCCTGTAAACCAGTGTGGGAATGATACCAGTAAGTCCCCGAGTGAGTAAGTGGAAAATCATAGGTAAGAGTTTTACCCGGACGAATAGGAGGAGTTGTTAAGTAGGCAATGCCATCCATATAATTTGGGAGTAATAAACCATGCCAGTGTACCGATGTTTCAACAGTCATTTTATTGGTAACCTTGATAACCGCATGTTTACCTTCCTGAAAGCGCAGCGTAGGTCCTGGAATGCCATCATTGATTGTCATAGCTGTGACATCCTTACCAGTAAAATTCACTGTTTTATAATCAATGGTCAGGTGATATATGATACTATCACCTTTCACTTCTGGGACAAGTTCCTGTGCATGAAGTGAAAAACTAAACACCCCTAATATTAGTAGTAAGAGGCCAGGTCTGTTTTTTAAAATGTTTGAGATCATCTGCTTTGCTGTATAATAAATTGAGTTATTAATTAGATGAGTTCATTTTATTTATGAACTAAAATGAATGTTTTATGAGCATACCATTGGCAAGTAAGATCAAGTAGTTACTTAATCATTTTATGTATGCTTAAAACTCAATTTCTAAATCAGGAAAGACTCGTTTGTGAGAAAAAGCAGGGGCGGTGAATAGGAATTGGAAAACCAGAGTGGAGGAGGGAAGTATTGATCTGGTACTATGATTACATCAAAATCATTATTGCTTAACAAAGGCTTAGGAATCTTAACTTTTTGTAGTACCGGGACTTCAGTTCTGACTGCATTACTTGTGAAATAACAATCGCACTCTAAGGTCATGTGACAAGAGTTATCCTCAGCTTCATCCGATGTACCAGCGTGATGATTCATTGGCATTTGATCACCACAGCAATCTTCATTATTCATATCCATATGGTTATGCATTGAATCATCTGAAGCTGGTTTGTGCATATCCATTGTTTCACAATGCTCCATCATTCCAGCATGGGTTGTGACAGGGCTTATGAATCCAAATAGAATCGTTAAGCTCAAAAGAGCTACGAAGATGTTATATGGAGCATTTGTTTTCACGTGTTAATAATACAAAATGGTTTTGTATTCTCAAGAATGTTAAAGATTAACTGTTTTAAGTCTTAGAGCGTTTCCAATTACAGAAACCGAACTAAAGCTCATAGCCAAGGCTGCAATCATAGGTGAGAGCAGAATTCCAAAAACCGGAAACAAGATACCCGCAGCAATTGGAACACCAATCGTATTATAAATCATTGCAAAGAACAGGTTTTGTTTGATGTTTTTTAAAACCGTTTTACCAAGTGAAAGAGCTTTCACAATTCCATTTAGATTTCCGCTCATTAGTGTTAACCCTGAAGTTTCGATAGCCACATCGGTTCCGGTACCCATTGCAATTCCAATATCAGCCTGAGCCAGGGCGGGGGCATCATTGATTCCATCTCCCGCCATTGCTACAACTTTTCCTTCCTTTTGAAGTCGTTCTATTTCGGCGAGCTTGTCTTGAGGTAAGCACTCTGCTTTGAAAGATGATAGTGCTAGCTGATCGAATACATATTGAGCTGTTTTATTATTATCACCAGTCATCATAATGACTTCAATCCCTTGTTCTGCTATCTCCTTGATGGCATGTTGACTGCTCTCTTTAATTGGATCGGATATTACTACAAAGCCAATTATTTCATCATTTACTGAGAGTAAAGAGACTGTTTTACCAGCTTCCTGGTGTGATGTAACCATATCTTGAACCAGCTCTGGGATGGCTTTCATCAATTTCTCATTGCCGAATGCTACTTCATTGGCGTTGATGGTTCCTTTTACACCTTTTCCCGTTAGAGATTCGAAATCAGCTACTTTTAGAAACTCTGTTCCTTTCTCTTTGCCATACTTCACTGTGGCCTCAGCCAATGGGTGTTCACTTTCAAGGTTGAGAGAAGCCACAAGCTGTATAATTTGAGCAGGTTGATACTGATCATGTATAGAAACTACTTCTTCTACAGAAGGCTTTCCCTCTGTTATAGTTCCGGTTTTATCGACGATAAGTGTATCGATTTTATTAATCTGCTCAAGCGTTTCAGCATTTTTTATCAGAATTCCATTTTGAGCGCCTTTGCCAACTCCAACCATAACCGACATCGGAGTAGCAAGGCCTAAAGCACAAGGGCAGACTATAATGAGAACTGCGATTGCATTCACGAGTGCATATACATAAGCAGGTTCAGGTCCAAGTAAAGCCCAAACTACAAAAGTAAGTATCGATATAGCTACTACCACAGGAACAAAATATCCAGAAATTCGATCGGCAAGATTTTGGATTGGAGCTTTACTTCGGCTGGCTTTATTTACCATATCAACAATCTGTGCAAGAAGAGTATCAGAGCCAACTCGTTCAGCCTTCATGATAAAGCTGCTGTTTCCGTTTACTGTACCAGAGTTCACGAAATCATTTATCGATTTCATAACAGGCACAGGTTCACCTGTTACCATTGATTCATCTATAGCGCTTTGACCTTCTAGAATCGATCCATCTACCGGTATTTTTCCTCCGGGCTTCACTTTAAGATGATCTCCAATATTGATTTCATTGATATGAATTTCTTCTTCAGTTCCATTATTATTAACCCTGATAGCTGTATTTGGCGCTAATTTCATCAACTCTTTAATAGCACTATTAGTTTGGCTGTGCGCTTTTGCTTCTAATACCTGCCCCAATAAAACCAGAGTCAGTATTACTGTAGCCGATTCGAGATATATATGAACTGTACCCGAGGGTGTTTTGAATTGATCAGGGAATAAATCCGGGAATAAAATGGCGAATACACTAAACATCCAGGCTACTCCGGCTCCAATTCCAATAAGTGTAAACATATTCAGGTTCCAGGTCTTAAGTGAGAACCAGGCTCGTTCAAAGAACATCCACGTTGTGTAAAATACTACAGGAAGAGAAAGTACTAGCTGAACCCAGTTCCAAACGGTCTGGGAAGCCATGTCAGGTAAAGGGCTACCTGGGATCATCTCGGACATTGCAATAACAAAGATCGGAAGGGTAAATGCGACAGAAATCCAGAACTTTCTTAAAAGCTCTTTATAAGTTTTGAGCTCACTCGACTCTTCTCCATTGTCTGGTTTTAAGCTAAATTCTTCTACCAAATCCATTCCACAAATCGGGCAGCTTCCGGGTTCTGTATATGTTTTTTCACCTTCACAGTGCATTGGGCAATAGAAGACACCGGTACCTGTACCTTTTTTTTCTTGAGTATGTGAGTTGGAGTGAAATTGCTCTACGTTTTCTGCGCCAGAGTCCGGATGATGAATAGAATAACTTCCACCTGCCGAAATCAGTGCTTCCTGGAAAGCAGATAGTTCAATATGAGACTCCATTTCGATAACAGCTTCAGCTTGTTCAAGGTCAACGGAGGCTTCGATTACTCCTTCGACCTCACTTAGTGCATGTTCAACATGCGAACGGCAACCGTTGCAACTCATTCCCTGAATTTTGTAAGTATGCTTCATCGTATTATGGATTAGATCATCGACATGAAGATTAGAAAAAAGAGAAACAGATTACTTATAGAATTATAGAAAAGAAGTGTAGGATTTTAACTGTGAGCTAATGACAAAGCTAAACTTTATCAAGTGGTTTTCGGTTGTTGGATATGAGTTTTCGAAAAGCAGAAGGAGTGAGCCCTGTTTCTGATTTAAATTGATTCGAAAGATACTGGGCACTGCTATATCCTAACTCCCAGGCAATTTCACTTACCGATTTCTGCCCGTAAACAAGGAGCTCCTTAACTCGTTCAATACGCTGTTGTATAGCAAAATTTTCGATCGTTCTACCTTCGGTTTTTGAAAATAGAGTACTGAGCGAAGAATAGCTTTTGCCAACTTCTTTCTCCAGTATAGCAGAAAGGTTTAGTTGTTTATTATCACCGGCTTCATGATGTATTTGTTGAATCACAATGCTTTTAATTGCACTAATAAGTTTAGTCGATTCATCATCAATGAGCTCAAAGCCTTCTTTTTCAAGTACTTTTCTGAGTTTTACTTTGTCGACTTCTTGCTGGTTTGTAAATTCAACCTTGCCTAGCTCGATATGTTTAATTGTGTGACCTAACTTCTCCAACTCATCACGAACTACTTTTATACAGCGGCCACAGACCATGTTTTTTATGTAGATAGTAGAAAGGTTCATCTTGGTTGGCCTCAAAAAAAGTTCTTACGAATAGATAGATAATCGAATGAATTACAAATATTAGTTAAGCTATGATACAAGAACAAGTTCGATTGCTATTAACTAATATCATATAGTCAGTTACGTTAATTAGTCTACCTTTAACCGCCGCTGTTTAAATCCTGGCCCAGATTTACTTTTCTTAAAGAAATAGTTTTTGTAAGATAGGTCGATGGTACTAATTAGAAGGGGGTTATGTTTTTAGATAAAAAGTTGTACATACTTAGTATTGTATACATCGGGATAATTGCTGTAATACTGAACTATGTTTATCCGGAATTCGAGATTACATCACTTAAAATTGTTATTGCATCAACAGGATTTGCTTTTGCCTTTGCAACAACCTGGATTATAAGATATATGTCAAAAAAAGAGGGTATTACAAATGAAAATGAAAAGTAGTTTTTATAACCTTATTTGTTTTATAAGTATTACAGCGGTCTTAATTGTCTCCGGTTGTGGAGCTCCACATGGAGATAAGGTTAATGAGAGTAATAGTCCAAAGGGTAGCCTCTTTGATTATCTTGATGCATATGGAGATGAAGAAGAAGGGTATGCAGCTTATTCATATGTATTGGTGAGGTCAAACAATCCGGAAGACGAAGCCTCTCAGAAATATTTCGAATTGGTTAACGCGATAACAAGTACCACAGTTGCGGCTGATAGTGTAAGGGAGATTATTAATATTGCTAATTATAATTTGTTTTTGATTCCCGCTAAGGAGAATTCCGGTTATGAACCTGATCTGGCTCTTTCACAATCTCTTTTGTTAGCTTTTGCTGAGATTTCTCCTGATCAATTTTCCAAACCAGGGCCCTACATAATTACAATTGATAAACCAATTAGATTCGACTACGAATTTGATGAGGTTGACATGTTGGTTGCAGATCTTACTAATTTACACCCGGAAGCAATACCAGAGCTTGTCCGTGAATATAAAAGCCAGGTTATTAATAATGACATCCAGGGGATAGAAAAGCTGAGTTCATTTAAGATTTCCCTGTTAAATGGAGCCTTACTTTTGGAGGAAAATCTGGCTTTTGCTAAAGTAGCATACAGTTCATTTAAGTCTTTCTTCACTAGTGAGTAAAAAATTGATTCAAAATTTGCTCCACTTTAATTACTGAATTAGCTTCAACATCATTTCAAACTAACTTCCATTTTCAATGAAGAAATTGTTCCAGTCCTTTTTGCTTTTCGTTATGCTTTTATCTCTTTCTGTTTCAGCGCAGGAAATAACCTATCCTGATGGTTTCGATGAACCTATGCCATTGTATACGAAAGCGCTAGGAGATTTTACATATCCTATTTCAGTAAATAATGACGAGGTACAGGCATATTTTGATCAGGGATTCCAGATGATGTATGCTTTTACAAAAGAAGATGGAGCGCGATCATTCAGGGAAGCACAAAAGATCGATCCAACTTGTGCGATCTGTTATTGGGGAGAAGCATGGGCGTGGGGTTCTTATCTAAATGGAAGAATGAGAGAAGCTGAAGCCCCAAGAGCATATGCAGCTATTCAAAAAGCGGTTGATCTAGCCAATGATGGCTATGGAAGTGAGAAAGAAAAAGCACTGATCGAAGCTATGGCCGTTCGATATGTCGAAAACTATGACCCGGGGACACGAAGAGTACAGGATTCGTTGTATTCAATAGCTATGGAATCTGTTTACAAAGCTTTTCCAAATGATTTAGATGCCGGGACATTATATGCTGAGTCTCTGTTCTTACTGGAACCTCGTCGGGGAGTGAGAGACTTAAATGCTCCAGGAACCAAAAAACTACATGGAGTTCTGGAAGGAATTTTAAAAAAGGATATCAAACATCCAGGCGCATGTCATTTATACATTCATGCTACTGAATCTACCAGCGATCCGGGAAAGGCAGAAGCTTGTTCTGAGTATATCGGGAATTCAATCCCTGGAGCAAGCCATATAAATCATATGCCGTCTCATACATGGAATGAGATTGGACGATGGGGTGATGCTGTTCGGGCAAACATACAGGCATGGCACTCTGATCAAAAAGAAACAATTGGAGAAGGTTTTGCAATTTACCCGAGCCATAACCTCCATATGTTGTTATTTGCCGGTTCAATGGATGGACAAAGTGGAGTTTCAACCCAGGCAGGAAAAGATTATACCAAGCTAACCGGGAATAATATGTATGAAGTACTAACCCTTGTTCGGTTTGGAAGGTTTGATGAAATCCCAAGAGTATCTGAAAGATCTGAACAAGATGTTCCTGGAGGAATGTGGGATTTTGCACAAGGCTATGCTCATCTAAAGAAAGGGGAGATCGATTTTGCAAAATTGTATTTGGGAAGAGTTTTAGAAGCTTCAAAAACTTCTACTTCAAGATTTAGATTCCATCCAGCTGATAATTTACTTGGAACCGTTGGAGGAATCCTGGAAGGAGAGATTCATTGGGAAGAAGGAGACATGGAAGCTGCAATTACTTCTTTTGCAAGGGCGGATTCCTTTTACACTGCGTTAGACTATGACGAACCAGAACCGTTACCATTTGCCGCGAAACACTGGCTTGGTGCTGCTTTGCTTGAAGTAGAGCGTTTTGCTGATGCAGAGGAAGTCTACCGTGCAGAATTAGAAGATCATCCCCATAATGGATGGTCGCTATATGGCCTTCAAAGAGCATTAGAAGGGCAAGGGAAATCCGATCCAAGTGTAGATGAGGATTTTCAGAAAAGTTGGGCCAGATCCGATTCATGGATTAGAGGATCGAAGTTTTAAGAAAACAGGAATAGAGGATGTGATTATTTCTCATCCTCTTCAAAGAACTGAACACCATACTGAGTTCCCACTTCATTCAAAGCATAAAAGAGTCCATTAGGGTGCTTCGAATAATTTTCTTCATTGGCACCCATCTCTTCAAACATATCTTCAATTCCTGCAGGAGCGAAGAAGATCAGCATCCTGGCATTCTGATCAGAGTTGTTTTTAAATCGGTGCCGAACTCCCTTAGGTACATTTAGGTAAGTTCCTTTGGTAGCTACAGTTATATTTCCTTCTGCATAAAAAGTAACTTCCCCGTCCAATATATAAAAAGCTTCCTCTTCTTTGGTTTGAACATGAGCAGGCGGCCCACCTCCGGGAGGAACGATACTTTCAAAAAAGAAATACTGGCCATCTGTATCTTTACCAGTGGCGTAATAATAATACTCATCACCAGCTCCGAATACTGCCTGACGATTAGAATCGGGTTTAACAATTTTGATTTTATTTGCCATATGGTTACTCGTAACTAATGGTCAGTGCTCCAGATGGGCACTTCGATACCTGGTTAATAATCTCTTCCTTGGTAGCATTTTCTACTTGAACCCAGGGGCGTTCCTTCGGTTTGAATACTTCTGATAATCCTCTTGCACAAAAACCAGAATGGGTACACTTAGATAAATCAAATACAATGTTGATGTCTTCTTTTGGATATTTTTTCATAATAATATTGGCTTTAGTTTAAGAAATAGCAGTGAGTTCAGCATTTTGAAGAGCATCATCAAATTGCTTTAAAATGGTTTTGAAATTAGTATTCAATTCAGAGTCAATAATTCCCTTTTCACTATCAAAATTAGCTTTAAAAGAAGGGAGGGAGAAACTTGAAATTTCATTTTTATTCATAAAAGAATAACTCTTGGCAGCCGTTTCTAAGACAGTTTTTCCACCTCTTCCACCAGGTGAAGTTGCTAGAAGCAGCATAGGCTTATTATCCCATACGCTTCCTTCAAGTCTTGAAACCCAGTCAAATATATTCTTAAAAGCGGCAGTGTATGATCCATTATGCTCTGCAAAAGAAATAACGATGCCATCAGAATTTTTGATTTCTTTTTTAAAACTCTTTGCAAGCTCGGGTATACCAGTTTCCCTTTCCTTATCAATACTGTAAATAGGCATTTCAAAATCATTCAGGTCCAGAAGGGTTACAGAAGCATCGGGTATTTGGTGAGCAGTATAATTTGAAAATATTTTATTAATAGAATTCTTGCTACTACTGGCTCCGAAGGCAATAATTTTTTTCGTCATGATTTTAAGATTTAAGTTTAATAATGAGGTTTGAGAGCATCTTTAGCTCATCAGAGTTTAGATTATTCATCATAGGTCGATGGAGTAACTGGACCTTTTTGTTTAATACTTCAAGTTGTTTTATCCCATTCTTTGTAATGATGATGTCCATTTTTCTCCTGTTTTCAGCACATTCTTTACGCTCAACAAAATCCTTTGAAAGTAATTTGTCTATGATCCTTGTGATGTTGCTGCTTTTTTGAATCATTCTTTTTTGAATAGTCTCTACAGTAAGAGGTGTACCAACCGATCCATTTAGGATCCTCAACACATTGAACTGGGGTTCAGAGATATCGAATTCTTTTAACTCCTTCGTCACCTGATCTGTAATCCAATGACCTGTTGAAATAATCTGGAAAATTGCTGAAAAGTAATTTTTACTCATTTATATACAATAGTTGTAGGTACAACAGTAAGTTATAAATCTTTATTCTTTTTTCAAAATGACCTTAAGAGAAGGGGTAGTTTTACTAAGAGATTAGCGGTGTATGATCCTGGTTAGCCCATTCTGCCATTGACCCGTCATATAGTTTGACATGAGGAAAGCCGAGCATATTTAAGCAGAAGACGGAGAAGGAAGCTCTTACTCCAGCCTGGCAATGAACAGCAATAGTATGTTCCCGATCAAGATTTGAATCTTTAAATCGTTTTTTGATCTCCTCATCAGATCTGAAAAAATGAACACCCTGAGTTGATTCCTGGAGTAAATCACTCCATTCCAGATTAATGGCTTCAGGGATATGCCCAACACGGTTGTTAGGAGAATCAGCAGTACCGTTATATTCCGCTTCGGATCTTACATCAAGAATTTGCCACTTAGAATCTTTGTGTTTAGCCAGTAATTCATCAGTACTGGTAGATAACCCGGGATGTTCTATCGGTACGAATTCATTCTTAACGTCCTTAGCTTCATGCTTTTTAAACGAAACGGGCAATCCAGCTACAACCCACGCCTGCCAACCTCCATCCAGAAGACGGACGTTCTTAAATCCGTAATATCTTAATACCCACCAAAAACGGGTTGCAAAGTGATTTCTCCATTCGTCATAACAAATAACGGTAGTATTTGCTCCGATACCCAGTTCTTTCAACAGCTTTTGAAACTCAACCTTATTTGGTAGCAGGGTGGACGGTTTTCCATCTTCCTCAGATTTTACATAGGGGTGTCCAGGTCTCATTAGTGCTCCTGGAATATGAGCCCTGAGGTAGGCATTTACATCCCACTGACAATCCACAACTACTAAATCATCATCATTTAAATGTTCTGAAAGCCAGGTTGTATCAACAAGAAATTCTGTATTTAAATGATTCATAACGAGAAGATTAGAGTTTAAAATTCATAGTTTCTGAAAGTAGGTGCTTTACGAACGTTAGTAGCCTGCTCGAATGAATAAGCGATTTCTATTAAAGCAGGTTCAGTCCAGGCTTTCCCAAAGAAGGAGATTCCAACTGGTAATCCATCCACAAAACCCATTGGAACAGTAATGTTAGGATATCCTGAACGCGCAGCAGGAGAGCTTGATGAAGTCGCAAAGTTGTCTCCATTGGTGTGATCGATTTTCCAAGCAGGGCCGCCAGTAATCCCAATAATTGCATCCAGGTTGTTCTCATCCATCACTTTATCGATACCTTCTTCGCGGGTATATTTAAGCATTCTTTCCAATGCATCTTTGTATTCTTGTGAATCTAAATCGCCTTTTGCTTGTGCTTGCAACAGGATATCATGGTCAAAGATCATTTCATCAGGATTGGCGAGTGTTTTCTCAATAACCTCTTCTAAATCTTTGGCTTTTGCATTATCACCTAAAGAAGCCAGGTACTTATTTACTCCATCTTTGAACTCGTAAAGAAGAACGTTATAGGAGTCTCGGCCAACATTTTGTTCTCCAATTCTATCTAATTCAATAATGGTAACACCCTGGCTTTCCAGGAATCGTACCGTTTCATACATAAGCGTATCTGTTTTATGATCGCCACCTAATGAAGGGTTATATAAGCCAATTCGTTTTCCATCAAGTGCACCTGTTTTCAAAAAAGGTGTGTAGTCATAGTATGATTTACCTTCACTTTCATCTGTGGCTGGGTCTCTCTCATCCACACCTATCATTGTGCCAAGCATAATTACGGCATCAGTTACAGTTCTAGCCATTGGTCCAGGGGTGTCCTGAGTTTCGGAAATGGGGATAATCCCTGAGCGACTTAACAATCCAACAGTAGGCTTAATACCTACCAAACCATTTGCAGAAGAAGGGCATACAATAGAGCCATTTGTTTCTGTACCGATTGCAAGTACAGCAAAGTTAGCAGAAATCGAAGCACCTGATCCTGCACTGGAACCACAGGGATTGCGCGTAATATCGTATGGGTTTTTTGTTTGTCCACCAAGAGCACTCCAGCCACTTGAAGAGTTATTACTGTGGAAATTAGCCCATTCACTCAGATTGGCTTTCCCGAGAATAATAGCGCCGCTTTCTCTTAATTTCATTGCAATGAAGCTATCCTGTAATGGCATGGAACCTTCCATAACCGCAGCTCCGGCAGTATTAGGCATTTTATCTTTTGTGTCGATATTGTCTTTCAAGATTACTGGGATGCCATGCAATGGGCCTTTAATGTTTCCTTCTGCGAGTGCTTTATCCAGCTCTTCTGCGATGGTTATCGCATCAGGATTTAGCGTGATAATGGAATTTATAGTAGGGCCGTTTTTATCAAGTGCTTCAATTCTTTCCAGGTAAGCTTCAACTACATCCTTAGAAGTATAAGTACCATTTTTGTACTTCGTGTGTAGTTCCGATATGGTTATTTCCTCAAGTCCTAGTTCTTCATATTTAGAAACAGAATTTGATGTACAGGATGAGAGAACAAAAGCAAAGATTAGCAGGAGGGAGAGAAGAGACGTTTTCATAATCCAGATTAGTTAGTTGTTACCCATGTTATTAGGTGAATATAATAGATGATGAGCGGAAGTTCAGTTTGGTAAAAATTATTTACAAAGTGAGAAGTTGATTTATGATTTCATTCAAAAAAGTGAAAAGAAAAAGCTTGCACAGCCATACTCTTAACTCTATATTTGTAACCATTCAGTTACATAAATAACAACTAGTACGCATGAGAAGAGATGTATTTCAAGCCATAGCCGACCCGGTACGAAGAGACATTATTGGTTTATTAGCCCAGGAGACCTTAAACCTGAATTCAGTGGCCGAGAATTTTGATATAAGTCGTCCAGCTATTTCCAAGCATATCAAAATCCTGACAGAGTGCGGGCTTGTTGTAATTAAGAAGAAGGGAAGGGAGCGGTATTGTTCTATTCAGCCTCAGAACTTAACCATCGTCTCGAACTGGGTTGAACAATTCAGAGCGCTTTGGGAAAACAGGCTGGATTCGTTTGAAGAATACCTGGATATATTAAAAACCAAGAAGAGAAATGTGAATTGAATGGGAGCTTTTCTTCTAGCTTATCAATACAATTCATACTCCAATAGCCTGCATTCAATGGTTGAGTTATAAAACTCAAGTCTTCTACTGCTGCGTAATCCGACTTTTTTAGCCAGCGCAAAATTTCCGGTAAATACATATCCCCATTTACCGCTGCAATCTTGTTTAAAGAAATCGCCAATGGTTTTATATAAACCTACAAGCTCCTGGTCATGCCCGATTCTTTCACCATAAGGTGGATTTATCACAACTACACCATCACCATAAGGAACTTCAGTATCACGGAAATCACATTGCCTAAACTCAATCAGATGATCAACCCCGGCTGTTTTAGCATTTCTTTTAGCTGCTTCAATGGCTCGTTTATCAATATCGGTTGCAAGGATGCGACTATGATCAGGAAAATCTTTTAGCGAATCGTTTTTGAGAGAAAGGCGAAGTTCACTCCATTTCGCCTCGTCAAAGCCAAGAATGTGTTTAATGCCATAATTAGGTCTTAATTGTCCTGGAGCTCTGTTAAGGGCAATCAGAGCGGCTTCAATGGCGATTGTACCGCTACCGCACATCGGGTTTATGAAATGCTGGCCAGGTTCCCATTTACTGGCTTTGATTATAGATGCAGCCAGTGTCTCCTGCATAGGAGCTGTATGATTCGACATTCGGTAACCCCGTCTCGATATAGACTCACCCGAAGTATCCATATAAATGGAAGCCTCGTTTCCTTTCCAGAAGAGGAATACAACCGTATCGTTTAAACCTGGACCTGAATCTGGCCTTGCACCGCGTCTCATTCTTATTCGGTCAACAATGGCATCTTTAACAGAAAGGTTTGCAAACTGGGTATTGGTAATGCTGCTGTTTTTGATAAACGATGTGATACTCAGGTATCCATGCCTGTCGATGTAGTTTTCCCACGGGATAGTTGAAAGCTCTTCTTTAAGCTCTTCAGCATTTTCGGCTTCAAAGGTTCCTAATAAGAAGTGAACTCTATGCGCTGTTCTTAGAGTCAGGTTCAGCTTCATGCAGTCATTCAAAGAACCTTTTGTTTCTACGCCTGCTTCCCGGGTAGATATAACAGGGAATCCAAGTTCAATCAGCTCTTCTTTTAAATAAGGGACGATACCTTTAGGACAGGTAATTGAGATAGTGGATTGTTCCGAAAAGTCAGCCAAAGCGAATATGAGTTTTTAAGATGGGAGGATGTAGATAGAAAAGAAAATAGCGGGCTGAAAATTCAACCCGCTATTAAAAATCAAGAAAGAATTAAGCTATTTCAACAACTTCGATGTTGAATGTTAAGTCTTGTCCTGCAAGGGGATGGTTTGCATCAATAGTAACATCATCTCCTTCAACTTTAGTAATAACTACAGGTATTACTTGTCCGTCTGGCTGGTTAAGTGAAAGCTGCATTCCAGCTTCAGGTTCCATATCCGGAGGAAGTTGACCTTTTGGTACTGTAATCTCCATTTGTGGATTGTGCTCGCCATAGGCTTCAGCACTCGGGATATTGGCAGTAGTAGTATCACCGACTTTAAGTCCGATAACAGCAGCTTCGAATCCAGGGATGAGCTGACCATTTCCAAGAGTAAACTCTAAAGGTTCACGCGAAAGAGAAGAATCAAATACTTCTCCGTCTTTAAGGGTTCCGGTATAATGGACTTTTACGGTGTCTCCGTTTTTGATAGTAGACAAAATGATCTCTTTTAAAGAATTATAAATTGTTAAGTGGCTCAAAGATACGCAACTTACCAGTTAGAAAAATGTTCAAATCTCTATGTCGAAAACTCATCTTAGTATTCAGGAAACACTAAAAAACTCGAAAACTGTCGCTGTAATAGGATGCTCTGCAAATCCCTATCGTACGAGTAACTATGCCGCAAAGTATTTGTTAGATAGGGGGTATGCCATGATCCCGGTTAATCCCATGGAAGAAACGATATTAGGGCAAAAGTGCTACCCGAGCATAAATGATATCCCTGAGGATATTCAGATTGATATTGTGAATGTATTTCGGAATAAAAGATATACTGCTAATGAAGTAGATGAAGTCGCGAAATGGAAGGAAAAAACCGGGCAAAACCCTGTTATCTGGACACAATTAGATGTTTCATCCCCTGAAGCCGAACTCAAAGCTGAAGAAGCTTCGCTGCCTTACATAAGAAACGTGTGTATTATGGTTGAGCTAGATCGCCTACATTAGGATTATGAATGCTGAATTTTGAATTAAGAGATTAGATATCTAAACCCTAATCGAAATTGACATAGTTATTTTTGTGTTTTATACAACTGAGTATTGCACTACCAAAGTAATTCAAAATTCAGCATTCATAATCCATGACTACTTCATATTAGTGAACTGAAGGGGAACACCCATATCCTTGCTTTTAAGATGGGCGATCACAGATTGTAAGTCATCAATTTTCTTGCCTGTAACACGCACCTGGTCGTCCTGGATTTGTGGCTGAACTTTGATCTTCAGGTCTTTGATCTCTTTCACAATCTTTTTTGCAGTTTCCCGATCGATGCCTTCTTTCATATGAACATCCATTTTCAAATGTCCTTGAGAGGTTCCTTGCTCATCTCCAAAATCAAGTACTTTTGAACTAATACCACGTTTTATAAAGTTTTTGATAACCATCTCTTTAACAGCTTGCATCTTCATGCTTTCTGCAGCCACTAAATGAATGCGGTTTTCATTTTTGTGAAATGTAACTTCAGTATGTAACCCACGGAAATCATAACGTGTACTGATTTCTTTCAGCGTATTATTTATAGCGTTATCAACTTCTTGAGCATTAATTTCATTTACGATATCAAAAGAGGCCATTTGATCAAAACTTTGTGTTATTCTTGAATTTTATTTTGCGAAGATAACAATATCCATTCATCATTTATGAATCTTCTTTTTCCATTTTCTCTCTCATTTTTTTGGAGAGCAGACTTTCTATTTCGCTTCTTTCATCCATAGGTACCAGGGTTTTAAAGTGACGAATAGCATCATTTTGTGTGTATTCGATCTCAATAACTTCTTCACCAAACCAACGATAACTAAGTACGCTATCCCAATCGATAATTAAGTCTAATAAAATAATCCCGTTTGCTCTGAACTCTGGCACCAAACGAAGTGTGATACCCCATAAGCCAACAGAAAGGAGAGAGAGTCCGGATGAAACCCGGATTGGCGTCACAATCAAATCAGTGAAAACAGCTGAGCGATAAACTCCAAACAAGATTAAAGAGAGAGCTATAATTACCGGAAGGTGTTCAGAGATGAAAGATCTATAACAATACAGTACAGGTCCGTTTTCCTTACGATACTGAAATTGGTTAAAAGCTGAGCCTGTAAAAAAACCAAATATTGAAGCATATACATTGGTAATAATTGCCCCAGCTACTGCTTCACTCAGAACTTCAATTTTAAAAAGAAACAGGAGTAAGGAATACAAACTGAGTGCAAGGAGGGATGCAATTAAAAACCGCCTTCCTGTTACCTGGTAAAGGTAAATCAGGCGTTTATATCCCAGCCAAACACTTGCCAGGCCTGATATAATAGCGGAGATAATTATCCAGATCATTTCTTAATTTTGAAGTTAATCATCAAAGATAAACATTCATGGATTCATCGACCACAGCAACTGGCATTGAAGTTAGTAACGAAGAACAAACTCTCGAGATTAAATGGGAAGATGGGGTTACTTCAACATATCCTTTGTATGGATTACGGAAAAACTGCCCTTGTGTAATGTGCCGGGGTGGGCATGATCGCATGAATACTTTTGAGCCGGAAGCTTTTTTTATTGAGAACCCGCCGTTGATGAATATTACGAATATCAACCAGGTTGGGAACCACGCTATTCAAATTGTGTGGATCGACGGGCACAATTCAGGGATGTACCGGTGGGAGACGTTGAGATGGTTAGATCCGAAAGATCATTAATCTTTTTTGCCATGTAGACACTTTGTCGACACTTCAAAAAAAATCAAATTGGTCTAAATTTGGTATACTGGGCTCAAATAAAAACAAAGGGTTTATGAAACGTATTTATTGTCTCTCTCTACTAATAGGCTTCCTTTTTTTAACTGATACTGCTAATGCTCAACAAAAAGCACGTATCGACTCACTTACCAATGAAGTTGAAACCAACCCTACAATCGACTCTACAAGGGTTAAGAATCTAAAC
>JAVKDP010000112.1:0-9807 GCA_040222185.1 Balneolaceae bacterium
GCTGTTCCACCGTACGTCTTGGCCATCACTGTTGTAATCGCTGCGGTCAACGTTGTCTTACCATGATCTACGTGACCGATGGTGCCCACATTCACGTGGGGTTTGGTTCGCTGAAAGGTCTCTTTTGCCATGTCTTAAATCTATTGTTTAGTATTAGTAAAAAATTTTCTAGTCCGATCATCAACAGAGCCGATAGTCGGATTTGAACCGACGACCCCTTCCTTACCATGGAAGTGCTCTACCTCTGAGCTATATCGGCTAACTGAGCGAGCGACCGGGATCGAACCGGCAACATTCAGCTTGGAAGGCTGACACTCTACCAATTGAGTTACGCTCGCTTTTTCAGTGGGGAGAGCAGGATTCGAACCTACGAAGTCGTAAGACAACAGATTTACAGTCTGCCCCAGTTGGCCGCTTTGGTATCTCCCCATCCACAAATGAGCCAGTGACCGGATTTGAACCGATGACCGACGGTTTACAAAACCGTTGCTCTACCAACTGAGCTACACTGGCTTTTTGCGAAAGACTACTAAATTACCTATGTAATTAAAGATTGTCAATATCAAATCGAGAATTTTTTTAAGAATTTTCTCTATTCTTCAGGCTGTTCTCTTCTTACTCTCTTTAGCCAAAAAAACCGCGCTAAAACCACTAGTCCGATACATATCATTATAACTTTTCCATAGCCTGAAAGATATTCACCTATCACCATCCAGTTATCCCTGATAAACCACCCTAAACCCAAGAGCGCGGCGTTCCATAATGCGGAGCTAATCAGAGAGTTAACGATGGTTAGTTTAACATTCAAATGAGACATCCCGGCAGTCATGGAAATTACTGACCTGGTACCCGCCAGAAACCTGTTTGCAACTACAACCCATTGCCCGTAACGATACATCCAGATCTTGCCTTTTCTGAAATACCGGTAATTGATAAAACGAAGCAGAAAATGCTCCTCCCTGTTATTATCAATCTGGCTTCCCAGTTTGTAGCCAAACCAATACATATTCATAAAGCCAATCACTGAGGCAACTACCGTTATACTCCAAATCGGAAACAACTCTATTAACCCATCAGCAGCCAGGTAGCCTGCAAAGGCAATCAATACATCACCCGGAACAGGGGGTAATACATTTTCAAGATATGCTACAGCAAAAAAAATGAGATAGATACCTAATGGAGGTACTATACTAATCCAGTCAACGATACTTTGAATAACCTGATCAACCATTCGCTTTATTTCGAATCAAAACAACAGATGTTGCTGAAATCCCTTCTTGCCGTCCAACGAAACCCATTTTCTCAGATGTTGTGGCTTTTACAGAAACCTGATTAATCTCAACGTTTAAGTCCTGTGAAATGACTTCTCTGATCTTTTGAATATACGGGAGAAGTTTTGGTTTTTCTGCAACAACGGTAGCGTCAAGATTTACCAACTCATAACCTTTGTCCAAAATCAATTGATAGCAATGCCTGAGTATCTCTCTGCTATCTGCGTTTTTATGCTTTTGATCGGTATCAGGAAAATGTTTACCAATATCTCCCAGGGCGAGAGAGCCAAGTAAAGCATCGGTGATTGCATGTAGCAGAACATCAGCATCAGAATGTCCCAATAACCCTTTTTCAAAAGGAATTTCAACACCACCAAGGATTAATTTCCTTCCTTCAACTAGCTGGTGAATATCAAAACCGTAGCCTATTCTCATTTCTTATCCATTCTTAAAATTAGCTTAGCAACTTCCAGGTCAATCGGATATGTAATTTTCAGATTTTCACGATCTCCTTCAACCACCTTCACTTGCCCACCGAATCTCTCTACAAGAGATGCATCATCAGTTCCAAGATAACCAGATTCCAACGCAGACTTATATGAAGAAATCAATAAGTCTTTTTTAAAAACCTGCGGAGTTTGAGCCTGCCATAAAACCGATCTATCTGGAGTACTTTCAATCACAAAATGTTCATCAACTTTCTTAATTGTATCCTTGGCAGGAACAGCTAAAATACTTCCGCCTACCTCAAGCGCAACATCACAACATTGCTCGATTTGAGACTTCTTAACAAATGGACGAACTGCATCATGAACAGCAATCAAATCTATATCATTACGGATATGAGAAATAGCGTTATGAATGGAGTATTGCCTCTCTTCCCCACCTTCAACTATCTGCATATCAATTCCAAACTCTGAAAAACTTTGAAAGATTTTTTCAACAGCTCCGAACCATTCTTTTGAAGTAGCTATCAGGATTTGAGAAATAATACCTACTTCAACAAAGCTCCGTATGGTATGCTCCAATATCGGAACACCCATTAACTCTATAAAAGGTTTTGGAAGTCGGGAACCCATACGTGTTCCCGAACCGGCAGCCGGAATTATGACCGCCAGCTTTGCCATTTATATAATAAGCATTGCATCGCCAAAGGAGAACAGACGATATCCTTTCTGTTTGGCTTCTTCATACGCCTTCATCAGGAAATCGTACTCAGCGAAAGCTGCGCCAAGCATTAACAATGTAGATTCAGGACGATGAAAATTCGTAATCAATGCTTCGGTAATCTTGAATTTATATGGTGGATATATAAACTTGTCCGTCCATCCGGTTCCCATTTTCGACATACCACTCGCCATAACACTAGTCTCGATTACTCGAACAGCACTTGTTCCAATCGCAACTACTTTATTCTTTTTCTTCTTGAGTGCGATATTAATTTTATCTGAAGTGTCTTTAGAAAGGAAGTAATTTTCTGAATCCATTCTATGTTTGGTCAGATCTTCAACCTCAACGTTTCTAAATGTTCCCCAACCTATGTGAAGTGTTACCGGTAGAAACTCCACACCTTTTGCCTCAATCTTCTCTATGAGTTCTTTTGTAAAATGCATACCAGCTGTAGGGGCAGCAACTGCTCCTCTTTCAGATGCATATACTGTTTGGTACCTCTCCTTATCTTCTTCAACCGGCTCTCTTTCGATGTATGGAGGAAGCGGCATTTTGCCAAGTGCATCCAGGCGCTCATAAAGCTCAAAGTTTGTACCTTCAAAAAGGAAACGAACTGTTCTACCTCTGGAGGTCGTGTTATCCACAACCTCAGCCATTAACTCATCTTCACCTTCTCCAAAATAAAGCTTATTCCCAATTCGGATTTTTCGTGCCGGCTCAACCAAAACATCCCAAAGCATATTTTCCGGTTGCAATTCTCTTAAAAGAAAAACCTCAATATCAGCCTCTGTCTTTTCTTTTTTACCATTTAAACGAGCTGGAAAAACTTTGGTGTTATTGTAGATAACAACATCTCCTTCGTTCAAATACTCATGTATATCAGAAAATGTTTTATGTTCAATAGTTTGCTCTGCGCGGTTGAGCACCATTAATTTTGCAGAGTCGCGTTTTTCTAAAGGTTTGTCAGGAACGTTTAATCCTTCAATCTCGTATCTAAAATCGGTGAGTTTCATCTCTCCTACTGATTAATTGGGAGGTTAGTTGTACTTTTTCAAAAGAGAGATAAAGTATCCTTTTTTCCGATTTATATCAATCCATAATACATCTAGTAATAGTTTATTCTTAAATGCCAAATTGTTATACTATCGGTTAAGCTCTTTCGTTTGATTTTGAAATTACCAGAGCACATGAAAAAATTTACATTCTCTCTTTTATTCATTTCGCTTTTCGCAATTGGTTTAGCCCAGGCTCAATTACGTGATGACCTTTCATCTCCATATGATTTTGGAGGAACCATTATTAACTCGAAAGCTCCTACTGTACAGAATGGATTAAACCGTTTCTTTAGTAGCATAAAGATGAGCCACTCATATGATATGTCTTTTTCTTCTTTTGGTGGTTCTTATCAAAATGTAAATGCATATACCAATACAATGGAGTTTGCCTTCAGTGACAAGCTAGGTGGTAGGGTTGATGTATCTTTTCTTCATTCTCCCTTTGGAGGAACTTCTTATTCCGGACAAAATGGATTTGATAATCAGATCATGATCCGAAATGCTGAGTTGAATTATAAAATAAATGACAAAGCTTTTATTCGACTTCAATACCAACAGCTTCCTTCTCACTACGGGTTTAATCCATATGGATACAATCGTTTCAACCGATCCAATTTCGGTTACTGGTACTAAAGAAAGCATGAATGGCTGAAGACTCCAGGGAAAAAAATACCCCTAATTTCAATAGCCTTTTTTTAAACTCTGCCATTGGTTTCTTAAGTGTTCTGTTGATTATTCTACTTGTTGCCTTAACAACGCGAATTATTTACCCAAGAATCTTTAATCAGAGAGTTGAAACTGAGTCACAGTTAATTAGTGAGATCATACAGATTGAAGTTTTGAATGGGTGCGGAATTCCGGGTATTGCAAATTCATTCACCGGGCTATTAAGAAAAAATGGGTTTGATGTGGTGGAAACTGGTAACTTTGACCACTTCAATCTTGAGGAAACGATTATCATATCCAGAAGTGGAGTGCTCGACAATGCAAAAAGGGTGGCAAGTGCGTTAGGCGTTAAAGAGATAAATGTTCTCCGGGAAGAATCGCCGGATTTCTACTTAGATGTTACCGTGGTAATTGGCCACGATCATGAATTACTTAATAAAGACTAAATGACGAAAATTAAAAATCCCTCAAAGGATCAATTTGAAAATGCTAAACCAGACTCCAAAACCCTGGTTGAACATATTGTTGAGGGAATGAAAAAAATTAAAGCCCTAAATATTGTTGTACTGGATGTTTCTGACCTTACCACTCTTACTGATTACTTTGTGATATGTAGTGGTAACTCTGACACTCAGGTTAAGGCTATTGCTGATTCTATTGAAGAAGAACTTCTTGAAAAAACCAGGGAAAAGGCCTGGAAAAAAGAAGGACTTCAAGCTCGCTCCTGGATAATACTCGACTATATCAATACAGTAGTACACGTGATGAGTAAAGAAAAAAGAGAGTTTTATGATATTGAGCGCATGTGGAATGATGCTAAAGTAACCCATATTGGGGAAGAAGAATAACAGGTCCGAATTATGGGCAAATATCGAGTTCTTATTACTGAGCCGATTCCGGAAGAAGTAATCGAATTTATTGAAGAATTTGCCAATGTTGATGTAGGTTTAAAAGGGGACTATGACTATGAGTCCGCATTAATTCGAGACCTAAACAAGTATGATGCTTTACTATGCATGCTTTCTACTCCCATCACTAAAACTGTACTTGAATCAGCGCCGGATATCAAAGTTATTTCCAATTATGCAGTAGGCTATAACAATATTGACATTGAAGCCGCATCAAGCCTTGGCATAAAAGTAGCCAATACTCCTGATGTGCTTACTGAGGCATGCGGTGATTTTGCAATGGCTCTATTAATGGCAACTACCAGAAAATTCTTTGAGGCAGAGAACTATCTGCGAGAAGGAAAGTTTAAGAGCTGGAACCCAATCGGTTTCCTTGGGATGGAACTCAGAAATAAAAACCTGGGCATAGTTGGAATGGGTCGAATTGGTCAGGCATTTGCTCATCGTGCCAGGGCCTTTGGAATGCAGATATTTTATACAAACCGTAAACAGTTACCCAAAGAAACGGAAGATGAGCTTGAAGCTTGTTTTATTCCTGATTTGCGGGAACTTGCACGGAAAAGTGATGTATTAAGTTTGAACTGTCCCCTGACACCGGAGACTCATCACTTAATTAATAAAGAGATCTTGGAAATTATGCCTGACCACTCGATCCTGCTTAACACTTCAAGGGGGCCTGTTGTGGATGAAGCTGCTTTAGCTGAAGCTCTGCATAATCGCTCTATTGGTGGAGCGGGATTAGATGTGTTTGAAAAAGAACCAATTGTACACCCAAGGATTCTAACTGCGCCTAACTGTACAATACTTCCTCATATCGCCAGTGCTACATTCGAAACGAGAAGAAATATTGGGCTTCTTGCTGCTTCAGCAATAGAGAAAGTGTTGAATGGAACTCCTGTAGACGAAATTCATAATTTGGTTACTAAGTAAGTATACCGGATTTTAGTACTCCTTCGTTCGTAAAATGTGACTCTATTTAAGCAACATAGAATTGTACTTCTTTTTACCACTCTTTGCCTGGTATTAGTTGGCTATGCTTTTTTTGAATGGAACGCTTCCAAATCCATCGATGAATTTTCAAATCAGTCTCAACTGGCACTGAACTCAGTAGAAGAAGCTGGCAATAGTTTTCAGGAGTTTATTTTTGAGTTTTCAAAAAACTCTACGGCCTTTGTAAAAAATGTTGAACCTGAGATCCTGAATCAAGAATCTCTGGACCAAAGCTCCCTAATTGAGAACAAAGAGTTTGATTTCTGGGGCACTGGAATCTACAAGAACGGAAACCTAATTACCTGGAATGGTTTTGTACCTGACACTCTTACAATCGATTCTCTAAACAATAGAAGAAATTCTTACATATCTATTGAGAGCAACAATAATGTTACATATCTATTTTCCAGGACTCCATTCTTTGTTCCTGATGATTCAATCGAAACCAGATTCGATGTTTATACCAGGGTAAGATTATCGCAAGAAAACATTCTTACACTTGGCAAAGATTTAGAGCTGGATATAAAGTCTTTGTTAAACTTAAACTCAGATTACCCAATACGCTTTCAGTTTGAAAACCTCTTTAATGAAAATACACTTGCTTCAGCCTGGATTACTACCCCTGGCTCAGACTCTGTTGCCACAATAAACACTCGTTCTACAGATTTTGAAGCATTCTTTACATCACAAAAAGAAAAGCTGACAGTTTGGAGAGCTTTATTTTTTATCCTTTTCTTATTTGTTGGCGGAACTTTGGTTTTCTTCTATTCACTGAATCTCAATAATACTCAACGTATCCTGGTTCAGTTATTGGCATATACAACTGCACTCGTTTTAATAAAAACCGTCTTCCCGCTTTTCGACTTCCCCGAAAATGAATCTCTCTCTACCAACTTGTTAACTAATGAAGCGATTATACTTTACCTGGTTGATACAATTTATGCCTTGCTGGTTTGTATTTCGATATCCCCTTTCCTAAGAAAAAGAAAGCACAGAAACCCTGGTCAAATCGGTTCTAAAGTAGTTTTTCTCAGCTTCCTGGTTGGTGCATTCTCTGGGTTTATTTTCTACTTCTTCTTATTCAAAACTACCAGTCTCGTCACCTCAACTAATGTACAGGTAATAGATCTTGAGTTGTTGCCAAACATGGAAACACTAGTGTTTTATATTTCATCAAGTACTTTTTTTGCAAGTATAGTCTACCTCTTCACAACCATTTACTGGTATATACTCCATACCTATAAAAGTGAGTTTTGGGTAAATCTGCTTGGCCTGGCAGTTGGAATGAGTTTTATCTCAGCATTAGCATTTCTTGCAATGAGTAGCGAAGCAAACCTTGATTGGATTGTTTACATAACTGTCTTGTTATTCTTGATGATCTTAATGTTTTCGATCTTCTTGTTAAAAAAAACCCCTTCCTTTTTATACTCTTCGAAACTCAGGTTACTATTCTTCTTCAGCTACTTATCAGGTTGTTTTGTGTATATCGCTTATTCCAGTGGCGATGCAATTCGCCAACAAGATTTAATGCTCCAAGAAGGAGTAATATTTTCAGTAGATGAAGAGAATGAAATACAGCAGATTACCACAGACCTTCTTAACTCTCTTGAATCTGAGCTTAGAGATACTCCCTTAAATGCTCTTGAAGATACTTTTTCGAATCAACTCGTTGAAGATATACTTAAGCCCGAATGGCTTAGGTACACCATTTCAATCCAATTAATTGATAGTACCGGAGATGCTTTTACCGACTATACCACAAGCTTATCGCCTCCTCAATGGAGTACCGACTTTCGTATCCAGGAACTTGAAATCCCATTTGAAGACGAACAAATTCAACGCGACAACCTTAGGCCGGTAATAAGGTCTCGTCCAATTAATACTATAAATGCCAGTTACTCTTCTTTTAGAAGAGGCTGGATACCTCTGTTCGAAAACGAAATATCAGATACAAAAACCGGTTGGATTTTATGCTCGGTATACAAAGAAATTCCGCAACTCAATCGTCCATTACGAACTGTTATCTATGCCAGCAATCATTCTAACGCCAACCAAACACTTAGTGCTACTTCATTCCTGGATGGAATCCCTGTAAGAAGCTCAATTTCAGGTGTACCATTGGAAATACCCGGCCCGGCAAACCTCTCCCCATCCTTGATTCAAAAAGTAAAAAGAGATTCCATTTTTAATACTACCACCTCTTATGGTGGTGTAGAAGTAGTTGAGCTTTACCTGGAAGGTGCCCAGAGCCAAATTGTCAGGATAGCTGCTCCAAAAACGAACTTAACACTACATCTTTTTTCCTTTCTAAGACTTTTCTTTACGCTTGTGTTGCTAGGAGTTTTTTCGATGCTCATCCTTTCATGGAATAAGGACTGGCACATGTTTGGTCATTCACGAAGATTTAAAGATCGACTGCTGGACCGATCTATTTTAGCTAGCCTGCTTTGCCTTATTTTTTTGGTAGCCAGTTCTTACTATGTGCTCAGCAATCAAAATACAGAGGATGTTCGGGAGCGATTACTTGGACAACTTGACCGACTCATTTCTAACCTCGAAAATCAACCAGACGTAGATGTAACTGATGGAGAAAACCTTCAGGCAATAACCTCCCTGCTAGATATTGATGCATCATTATACATTGAAGGAGTTCTAAAAAATTCCACAATATCTCAGGTTTTCACGCAACATCTTTTACCTACTACAGTGCCTCAGAATATATATCAAAAGATAACCAGTCAGGGAGGCAGCAAAGAACTTGAAATTGTAGTATTGGATAATCAGGAAATGATGATCGGGTATGCGCCCTGGTTTAATGAAAACAACGAGATTGCGGGAATTGCTGCTATTCCAACCTTCCTAAAAGCTCCTAAATTTTATGAACGCCTGCTTTCTACAACCAGTTATTTAGTTGGCTTCTATACATTAATTTTTGGTTTTTTGATGTTAACAATTGGGTTCATTTCATCCCAACTTACTTCCCCCTTAGAGGCTTTAAGAGGCGGTTTAAAAAAGATTTCAGAGGGAGATTTAGAAACTACACTCCCTGTTAAAAGTACAGACGAAATTGGTGCTTTAACTTCTGCTTATAATAAAATGGGAACCAGGCTTAAACATGTTCAGGAAGAACTTGCTAAAACAGAGAGAGAGGCTGCATGGAAAGAAATGGCTCAACAAGTAGCGCATGAAATTAAAAACCCGCTAACACCAATGAAGCTTAACCTCCAACATCTCGAGCGTCAAATGGAATCAACGGATGAAAACCTAAGTGAGGTAAAACCAAAAATTGCCAAGATTACGAATAGTATGATTGAGCAGATAGATTCACTTAACAAAATTGCTTCCGATTTTTCGAAATTTGCTAAACCTATCCAAGAAAAGTTTACTCCTATTGATTTGAATGATTTGGTTAGATCTGTGTCTGAACTTTACACTATAGATAAAAGCTTTGTACTTGAAGTTGAAACATCCGCTTCAACTCTAACTATTCTTGGAGTTAAAGAAGAACTGAGAAGAGTGTTAGTAAACCTGATAAAGAATGCGAAAGAAGCCTCAAAAGAAGGAAGTGCCGTTTCTATTACTACGATACCAGATAATGCAAAGCAAAACGCTCTCATTAAGGTTTCTGATAGTGGTGAAGGCATTTCAGAAGAAAACCAGAAGCGTATCTTTGTCCCGAATTTCTCTACCAAATCAAGTGGCACAGGTCTTGGTCTTGCAATTTCCAAGAAAATAATTGAAGAACAT
>JAVKDP010000113.1:0-13946 GCA_040222185.1 Balneolaceae bacterium
GGATTTGGGCCACGAGGTATTGCAATGGCCGATGCTTTTACAGCCGTTACGTCTGAAGGCATTTACCCTTATTACAATCCAGCTCACGCTGCAATTCAGTCAGATACCAAACAATTGGATTTAGCTGCTTCTTCTTTAGAATTTGACCGAATCTTTCAAACAGCAAGTCTCCAATTCAGGCTCCCTCCTAATGCTGGTTTATATGTGGGTATAATCAGAGCCGGGGTTAAAGATTTTGATGAACGTACCTTAAGTGGTTATCCGCTTGGAACATTTGATGCCTCTGAGTACCAGTTTACCACTGCTTTTGGAATCAATTTCAGTGAAAAGGTGAAAGCTGGGATTAGCTTCAAACTCAATTATGCGAATTACCATCCTGATCTGTCTTCTACTACAGGGGTTGGGATAGATTTAGGCTTGCTCTATTTCATCAGGCCACATTTAAACTTCGGATTTACAATCCAGGATATGTTCGCAAACTACACGTGGAATTCTTCTGACCTTTATAATACTTCACAAGCACGGAATGTAGTAAACACTTTCCCTACTCGATTTAAGTGGGGATTGGCGTTCCAGAAGGAGAAATACACCATTTCAACAGAGTTCGAAGTACAAGCCTATGTTTCTGAGGTTACTTTTCGCGAGGTATTTGTAAGTGGAAATAATTCTCCTACTATCTTCGAAAACAACAGAGAAATAAATACGAGCTCGGGAATATTTCGTTTGGGTGGTTCCTGGAACACTCATGAGCGCTTTACACTCCGTGGTGGCTATAAGCTAACGGATACTACTAATTCAGAAAGTGGTTCTTTCAGTACAGGATTTTCTGTTCATTTACCTTTCGACTCTTTTGCGCCATCTATTGATTATGCTTTTGTAATCGAGCCGTACGGAGTTGCAAACATGCACGTTTTTGCATTACGTTTACATTTATGAAAAAACTCAGTTCACTCTTAGTAGCACTTATATTTAGCCCGGTTCTGTTTGCCCAATCAGGCCTTCAATTATTGCAAATTGCTCCTACACCCCAGGAACTTTCTCGTTCTGAGGCTTCTGTAGCCACTCCTAATGGCTCTGCATCCATATATTCTAACCCGGCTTTACTAGCTCTCTCCGAACACACTACTATCGGGCTTGGATATACAAACTGGATCTCGGACTCAAACAACCTCTTTGGTGGTATTAACTTTAAGAAAAGCAATCGGGCTGTAGCCTTTTCTTTCTATACTTCTGGTGTTTCAGGGTTGGAACAAAGAGATGGACCAGGTGAGTCAAATGGTAGCTTTGATATACAGTATTTATCTATTTCCGGTGCTTATGCTTATGATTTTAAATTGTTAGCTGTTGGAGTTTCCGCGCACTATTTGAATGAGGAAATTTTCCCTTACCGTGCCACCGGTTATGCTTTTAATGCGGGTATTGCCAGTTCTTTTCTGGATGAAAAGCTCAGAGTTGGTGCTTCTATTCAAAATATTGGTGAAATGGAGGAGTTAAACGAAGTTTCTACTGAACTGCCTACTTCATTTACGATTGGTTTTTCCGCTGATGTATTAGAGTTTAGCCATTATAAAAAGCCGGACCTCCCTATCTCAATAACTGTAATGGCAGATTTTGTTTCCCCTATCGAAACGAATGACCGGGATAGCTTTACAGATTACAACCCTGAGGAAAACTTTTTCAATTTCGGAGTCGGGTTTGTTGTAGCTGAAGTTGTTGAAATTAATGGTGGCTATAAGACGGGCGATAATACTCGGCCATATTCTTTTGGTCTGGGATTAATCACTGATAAAGTGACTTTTAATTATGCATTAATCCCTTTTAATACCGGTTTTGGAACGGTACATTCAATTGGTATTCAATATCAATTGTAGTCTTCTTCTCTTTCTATGGAGGTCAAATTAATTTCGGAGCTTTATTCCCGGGTTACTAACCCTGTTTCTACTGTATATGTAGTGCCTCTTATCCGATATGACTTCAAGAAGACCGACTATCTCTATCTTTTTTATAAGGGTCTTATTGAGGGCAGCAGTGATATAAAGCTTAAGGATTTAAGTGTTTTTGCACATATAAGAATGGTATTTGGGGCTCTTCTAAACCAAAATACTATTCTGCATTATCATTGGCTGGAGTTCCAGGATATGAAGTCGCTTTTGGGAATGCCATATAAGCTGCTCTGTATTGCCTTGTATAAATTACTAGGTGGGCATATAGTATGGACTATTCACAACCTAACTCCTCATGATAAACGTTTTCTTTCTCTTCATAGGAGTATTCACCAATGGATGGCAAAGAAAGCATCTGTTTTACACGTACATTCTGGAAGTGTTGTTGAAAGAGTTTCTGATTTCCTTGATGTTGATGAATCAAAGTGTATAGTACTTGCTCATCCGGAATTTCCTTCAGTTACAGTATCAAAAAAAGAAGCCATTGAACGCTTTTCAAAAAACTACTCAATTGGCACAGAACGATTTAAGACTCCCACCTTTCTCATATTCGGAGGTTTAAGCGCCTATAAAGGGATTGAAGAAATCGCCAAAATTTTAAATGGTGAAACTTCTCCTTTTGCACTTCTGATTGCAGGACCTTTTAAAAAAGGTCAGGGCGTACTTGAGGATAAACTCACAAAGATGGCTGAAACAGATGAACGAATAATTCTGATTCCAGCATTCATTCCCGAGGAGGATTATCCACTACTATTTAGTGCTTCTGATATTTGCGTATTCAATTATGATGATATCCTTACTTCCGGGGGCATAGAAATGGCCCTGGCATATAAGAAACAAATTATAGCGCCATATAAAGGTAGTTTGAGTGATTATGAAGGTTTATCAAACGTTTCTCTATTCAATTCGCCAGGAGAACTGAAAGAGCTTATTAGTCATTTTCTTAAAGTAGGAGCTGATGGCTAAACTAAAGGATAAAGTATTCAGGATAGCTTTTGGGGATATATTAGGCCGTGGATTTGGGGTTATTACTACCATTTATCTTGCTCGTGTACTTGGGGCTGAGTCGTTTGGGTTAATTACCGTAGCTCTTTCTTTCCTTGGTTATTCAATATGGTTTGCAGACCTGGGTTTACTGAATATTGGTGCCAGGGAAATGGCAAAAAAGGAAGAAAGCAGAGCTTTCAGGGCAGGGGAAATATTTCTTTTTAAAATTGTTTTGGGGCTAGTTGTACTGAGCTTTTTACAATGGATTGTTCCTCAGTTACCTATAGAATCACTTCAAAAGAGGATTATTCTCGGATTTTCTTATGCCCTTATTCCCTACTCTTTTTTGATGGAATGGTATTATAATGGAAAGCAGTTTTTTGGGAAAGTTGCTCTTTCTAAAATAGTTAATGGATTCGTTTACCTGGCCCTGGTAATATTCCTTGTTAAGTCGGAAGCTGACCTGGAGTCTGTTCCAATTCTGTACACATCCGGTCTAAGTGCTTCCGCGTTTATTCTATTGCTTTTTTCAATTAAAGAGAACCCGTTTAAGCAAGGTCTTAGAAGTTTTGGAATTTTTAAAGAGTTATTTAATTCTGCTTTTATACTTGGTCTGGGATCATTTTTCTCACAAGTTTTACAACTACTTCCTCCTTTAGCAATCGGTCTCTTTTTATCAGTTAGAGATGCGGGTATTTACGGTGCTGCTATCCGGATAATTTTCATCGTTATGCTGCTGGATAAGATATTCGTGAATCTGCTACTTCCTAACCTTTCTTCTAAATGGGAGTTGAATAAGACCCTGGCTACTGAAAACCTGAACAAGGTATATCGAATTCTACCTTTTATAGGAGGAGTTTGCTCATTATCAATTGCTGTAGCCTCTCCTGATATAATATCACTGGTATATGGAAACGAATATGCTGAGAGCTCGGGAGTACTTGCTGTTCTGACAATTCTCCTGTTCTTCACTTTCCAGAATAGCTTATTCACTTTTGGCTTAATTGCAATCGGAAAAGACAAAGAGTTTCTCTATTCCACAGTAGTTAGTGGGTCGCTTACCATACTTATGATCTTATTGTCAGCAAGCTTTGGTTCCCTGATCACAGTTGCTATTGTTATTTCTGCCTCTGAAATCCTGATCACACTTATTTCATTTACGTGGTTCAGTAGGTTTGTTGATATTAAATCTATTGCTCCGACAATTATAACCCTTTTTGTTGGTCTGGCTCTTTTCTATGCGAGTACAGTTCTTCTGCTCCCTTCATATCTTGAAGCAATCCTGGTTCTGTTTATTTTCGTACCAATGCTTTTTATACTCAAGGTATGCTCTGTGGATGATTTAAAATGGCTTAAGGAGAAATTGGGATAATGAAAAGGCTTTGTATTGGGATTATTAATCTTACCCCGGGATGGAAAGTAATTCTTGATCAAATGGGAGTTTGGTATGAAAAGATATCTGACATCTCCGATGTATCAAGCCGCTACTCGGTAATAATCTTAAATGCTTCGTTATCTGAAGATGAAGAACAAAAACTCCATGAGTTTACAGATGGCGGCGGATCTGTACTCGAGACTATGGGTGGCACAACTTTTTCTTATGCTCGTTTTACGGCGGTTAAGAAAGTAGAACGCCTTGTGAATCCAAAAACCATCCCATTTTTAAATCATATTCCTTTCATAGATGTGTATGCGAAAGCTGAACTCTATAATGGAATGGATAATTTTGATGGTATTATTGATTTCGAGAAACATGAAAAAGGTATTGTCTGTAACCTCGGCTTGAATCCTGATGAGCTGATTTCTGATAACTCATTTTCACGTAAACGTTTTCTTAATAAGGAAGATCAGCACCCTGATGAATTGGTTAGTAATGCCTCAAAAGCCAGTATAACAGAACTTCTTATCTCTATTTTAAAGGAACTCCACTTTCAGCAGGGACTCCCCTTTGTCAATAAATGGACTTCTCCTAAAGAAAAACCCATCTTCGCTTTCAGAATAGATAGCGATTTCGGAACCGAGGAATCGATTACTAAACTCTATGAGGCAGGCAAAGCTCATAACATCCCTATGACGTGGTTTCTCCATGTAGAAGCACATGAAGACTGGCTTTCAGTATTCCACGACTTTAAAGGGCAGGAAATAGCGCTACATGGTTATGAGCATGGCACTTCTGATTCATATGAAAACATATTCAACAATATTGAGAAAGGCCTGCAGGTCTTGAAAGATGCTGACTTTAACCCTCAGGGTTTCTGTGTTCCCTATGCAATCTGGAATGACTCGTTGGCTGAAGTCTTAAAAAAGTTCGAGTTCGCATACAGTTCCGAATTTACCGTAGGCTATGACGGGTTACCATTTCAGCCTCTTCACCAGAATGAAGAAATGGATACTCTCCAGATTCCTATCCACCCGATTTGTACAGGCAGTTTAAATAGAAAACGCATACCTGTTGATGGCATGAGGGAGTATTTCTTAAAGATATTAGCTAATAAGGTTGCCAGGTTTGAACCTGCTGTATTTTACCATCACCCCTTACAGCCCGGAACAGAACTTTGGAATGATGTATTTAAATCTGTTAATGAACTGGGACTATGTACATTAAGTTTTTCAGAGTATGCAACATTCTGGAAAAAGAGAAATAGCACTTCATTTGAAGCATATCTTGATACAGATTCAACTTCGGTTTCTATATCTGGTGAGCTAAATGATTTGTTTCTCCAGGTTTCTGGTTCTCATTCAACGTTTGATCTTGTTAAGTCGAATATTGACCAGGAAGTTAAAAGTTCCGGGAAATTTGAGTATCATCAAACCTCTCAGCCTGAAATAGCAGAACTTGATCAATTAAAATCAGGTAAGCTTCAGCTACTTAAAACCTCATTACTGGATTGGAGAAACAGGAAAAAACTATGAAAGTCGGGTTTATTGCTCCTTTAGGAATTGCTGCTGTAAATGGTGGAGTCAGAACCCAGGCCCAGCAAACTGCTATTCACCTTGAAAAGCTTGGTGTTGAAGTTCAGTTCATTTCCACATGGAGTGATTCTCTTTATGTAGATCTTGTTCATGTTTTTGTAGCCGGACCAGATACTTTGGGTATTATAAAAAGATGCACTGAGCTGGGAATAAAAGTAGTTCTGTCGCCTGTCTTCTTTTCAAACCGATCTGCTTCTACTATTTCAACAAGCCTTAAAGTTGAAAAGATACTCTCAGCTATTGGCTCAGGTATTCGATCTGATTTCGGTATTAAGGCGCAAGCATGTAGCCTTGCAGATAAAGTGTTACCGAATACCAATGCTGAAAAAGAGTTAATACATAACGGTTTTGGAATTTCTACCAGGAAAATTGAAGTGGTTCCTAATGGCGTTGAATTGAGGTTTGCTGAAGCTACACCGGATTTATTTACAGACACTTATGGTATTAAGGATTTTGTACTATTCGTAGGTCAATCTGGAGCACCGAGAAAGAATGTGATTAAACTCCTTGAAGTAGCTCCATCTATTAATTCCCAAGTTGTAATCATAGGATCTTTTTATGATGACGAGTATGGAAGTCGCTGCAAGACTTTAGCTAATAAAGCATCCAATGTTACTTTGATTGAAACCCTGGAGCATAATTCCGAGCTACTGGAATCAGCTTATGCCACTTGCCATACGTTCATACTTCCCTCCTTGTTTGAAACTCCAGGTATTGCCGCGATGGAAGCTGCTTTAACAGGAGCTAATGTAGTTATTACCAATAAGGGAGGAACCGAAGACTATTTTGGGAATTTTGCAGAATATGTTTCTCCATCTTCACTCACATCAATCAAAAAAGGTCTCAATAAGTCACTTGCAAAAGGAAAGCAAAGCTCCTTAGCTGCACATATTAAAGATAGCTTCTCCTGGGAAGTTGTTGCCAGTAAAACACTGGCTGTCTATAAAGGTTTAGTTGATTAACTAAAATCCTGGAAGGGCTCGTTCTCTCCGGTATAGTCGTCTTTGAAGAAACGCATAGCTCCTCCTATCACTCCTTTAGAGATATAAATCACTATGGCAATAATTAATCCATATTCCTTAAAGAGAATCATAAGTAGTAAATAGGATAAGAAGAGAAAGAAATTGAATTTCTTGTTCTTGATAGACTCTCTGTCAAATCTTGGAATTTTATCAAATGGAATGGTGCTCACCATTAGGAAGGAAACAATTACAACCAAAGGTACCAGAACGGTATATACTCCATTATTGAAGTATTCAAACAAGGTCAAATCGTCTCTGAAGGTTAAAAAGAATGCAATTAGGATTATTGCCTGGGAAGGAATTGGAAGACCTATAAAGGTATCCTTAGAAGGCGTGAGCCTTGCATTTACATTGAATCGAGCTAGACGCACAGCTCCACAAAGTGGAGGAATGGCACTTATTATCACACCAAGGAAGTTGAACTCATATAAAGCAAAGTTATAAATCAGGAATCCCGGAGCTACTCCAAATGAAACCACGTCGCTTAAAGAATCCAGTTCTATCCCAAAGTCACTATCTGCATTAGCCAGTCGGGCCATTAATCCATCAAATACATCAAACAAACCAGCTGCCATTATGAGCCAGGCTCCCATAAACAGATTACCTTCAGAAATAGAAATAATAGCTAAGAATCCACAGAAGAGATTCATCAGGGTGAAGAAACTGGGAACAGCAATCCTGGGGTTAACAGGCGGCCTGCTTTGTTTTAGCTTTTCACGACGTTGTTTAAAGGTGTTATATTTTTTCTGAATCGGGTATTTCATCTTAGTTTATTTTACCCAAAATAGATTGTCCAGCCCAGGTACGATCTCCTACTTTTACATCAATTTTTACATTAGCAGGTACAATAACATCCATCCTGCTACCAAACTTCATCATACCAAAGCGTTCACCTACAGTAAGATCATCTCCTTCTTCAATGTGATAAACAATTCTACGAGCCAGGAAGCCTGTAATCTGCTTAAAGAAAAGTTTTGTTCCGGATGAATGAAGAACTCCAAAGTCTGCCCTTTCATTTAAGTCAGAAGCATTTTCATCCCAGGCCATAAGGTATTTTCCCGGATGATATTTAAGGTATTCCAGTTTCCCCGAAATAGGATTTCTGTTCACATGTACATTTAAAGGAGAAAGGAAAATGCTTACCTGAGTTGCTTTTCCTTTTAAGTAAACATCTTCATCAATTTCTTTTATAAGTACTACTTTTCCATCGGCTGGAGAGATAACCAGGTTTTCTCCTTCAGGAGCTATTCTATCAGGATCCCGAAAGAAATAAATCACAATACCCCATAAAACCGCCATAACCAGGTAAACAGGATAAGCTAACCATTGATGGAGAAAGGCATAAGCCAGATAAGATATTCCCAGAGCTACAATCGTAGCCAAGGTCATAGTTGGGTACCCTTCTTTAGCAAACATTCTTAAAAGTACTTTAGTACATCATTAAAGATCACAAATACCATTAGTGTTAACAGCACTACAAATCCGATATTCTGAGCAACGATTCTTACTTTTTCTGACGGTTCTTTCCTGGCAATTCCCTCATAGATAAGGAATACAAGGTGCCCACCATCAAGCGCTGGTATTGGTAATATATTCATAATTGCAAGTGTGATACTCAGAAGTGCTGTAATTCTCCAGAAACCACTCCATCCTGCCTGCTCTGTAGCTTGTCTTGTAATACTCGCAATCGCAATTGGCCCCCCAAGGTTTTGACGCACTGAAATATCGCCAGAAATCATTCGGGCAAAACCACCCAGGATTCCTGAAGTTTGCTCCCATGTTTGATCCCAGCCTTCACCAAATGAAGCTATGAACCCTATTTCATTATGTTCGCCGCCTGCCATTTCAAGTGATGGAATACCGATTCCAACAAGCTTGGTTTCTGGGTCAGCTGTGATATTTACATCAAAAGTAGAATCTGATCTTTGTATGCGAAATGCCAGTTCTCCTTCAGAACTTCGGATTATGCTAGTAAGCTGAACCCAGTACTTAACATCAACACTATCTATTGCAATAATCTGATCGCCTGCAACTAAGCCCGCTTTTTCAGCAGGAGAACCTAGATTTACACTAGATATTATACTAGGAAGTGCATATGCCGGACTTATGAAATTTCTTGTTTGTAAGCTATCCAAATAATTAGGAGAAACAGGGATACTGATTTCTTCTCCATTCCTGATAACCTGGTAATAAAGGTTACTGGCAGTGATTCTTGATGGAGAAACCAAATCTTCAAATCCGGATACTAGCTCGCCATTTACCCCAATGATTCTATCGTCTGTTCTGAATCCTATTTCGTGTAATAGTGAAGTTTCCGGTATATAGAGACCAGAAACGTTCTCTAGTGGCAGGGTAAGTTTACCTTCGGAAAAAGTCATTCCAGTAAAAATGAAAAAAGCCAGGATCATGTTAAATATAACCCCTGCCGTAATCACTATTATCCTTTGCCAAACCGGCTTACTTCGATATTCCCAGGGCTGAGGTTCCTGCTCGAGAAAT
Organism: Balneolaceae bacterium; assembly: GCA_040222185.1. Classification (GTDB taxonomy): domain Bacteria; phylum Bacteroidota; class Rhodothermia; order Balneolales; family Balneolaceae; genus JAVKDP01. The sequence continues at coordinate 9,425 of JAVKDP010000113.1, forward strand.
TCGTTGTCCATACTTTCATCAACCATTCCCGAAATTTTAACGTACCCTCCAAGCGGAGTAGCTCCAATACAGTAATCAGTATCACCCTTTTGAAACCCCCAAATCCTTGGTGGAAAACCTACTGAGAATCTCTCTACTCTCATACCAAAAAGTTTGGCAGCTAAGAAATGACCTAATTCATGGATAAAAACCAGAATCATTAAAGCACCAACAAAGATGCCTATTGTTTTTAAAATGTCTACAATTTCCATTAAATCAATTTATTCTAGAGGCAAAGGCTCTTGTTTCAGTGTCTATTTGTTGTAGTGTATTAAGTGTGATCTTATCCCCTTGCGAAAACCTGTCTAAACTTTTCTCTATAATTTTAGGGATGCTAATATAACTAATTTCCTTATTTAAAAAGCGCTGTACTGCTACTTCATTTGCCGCATTAAGTACAGCCGGAGCGGTATTCCCAATTTTGATAGCATCCATTGCTAGTTTAACGCAAGGGAAACGCTCATAATCAACGGGGCTAAAGCTAAGTTCTTGTGCTGCTGCCCAATCCATTCTTGGAGTTTCTAAGTACATCCTGTCGGGATAAGTTAATGCATAAATTATGGGCACCTTCATATCAGGTGGGCCAAGCTGCGCTTTACTCGATCCATCAATATAGGTTACAATAGAGTGAATGATACTTTGAGGATGAACTACCGGTTCTATTTTATCAACGGGTATATCAAAAAGCCAATACGCTTCAATTATCTCCAGGCCTTTGTTCATCATGGTAGAAGAATCGATGGTGATTTTTGCTCCCATATCCCAGTTTGGGTGCTTGAGTGCTTGTTCTACAGTAACATTCTCCATCTGCTTTTGAGTAAACTCCCGGAAAGGACCTCCACTGGCTGTGATTATAATCTTTTCAATCTTTTCGGTAGGCTCTCCAACCATACACTGAAGCATTGCACTGTGTTCAGAATCTACCGGAATTAATTCTGATCTTGATGATTTAAGCGCAGCGGCTATTAATTCCCCACCTACTACAAGCGACTCTTTATTAGCTAAAGCAACTTTCTTGTTAGCTTTAATGGCTTCATATGTAGGGGAAAAGCCGGCGAACCCAACAAGGCTATTCAATACTGTATCTACTTCATCAAGTGCCACAAGACTTTTTAAGTGTTCGACACCTGAGATTAAATGAGTATCAGTGTTAACCTTTTCTTTAAGGTTTTTGAAGAGGATATCCTTACAGATGAGTCCATATTTTGGATTAAATTCATTTATCTGATCTGCTAACAGATCAATATTTGTATTCGCTGTTAGTACTACAATCTCAAATTTATCGGGATGCTGGCGTACAATTTCTAAAACCTGTGTTCCGATAGAGCCAGTTGAACCAAGTATTGCCAGTCTTTGTCTTGTCAAAATAGTTTTTTTTGTGAGGGCTGAATGTAAAGCTTCTACACTCTTATTTCATATTAATTCGGGTAAAACTTAGGACTTAATCCGGAATTCTTATCTCAAATGTCTACTTCAATTTACTAAGCTTAATAACTGCCACCATTCGTCCACTTTTCTTTTTCTCTCTTCTATAACTGTAAAAGAGATTCTCGTGATCTATGGTACATCTACTATCTATGTTAATATTCCTCGAAGGTATCCCAAGTTTCTGGAGTTGTAATTGAATAAGCCCTTTTAGATTTAAATGCGGCTTTGAATATGATTTACGGTCAACCAGCTCATCAGGAAACTGGCTTGCTACTTCGTCTCCAACTTCAAAGTTATGTATTGCAATACAAGGACTTACGAACACCTGTATATGTTTAATATCAGCTCCTAATTCCAACATTTTTTCAATGGTTTTAGGAACAATTTTATCTACTGCTCCTCTCCAACCTGCATGTGCGGCACCAATGACTTTGTTCTTTGAATCGCCGAATAGTACCGCGCCACAATCTGCTACCTGAATAGCCAACGCCATTCCTGGTTTATTGGAAACAAACCCATCTGTATTGGGGTAAACCCCTCCCTTTGATATTAACTCGATATGAGATCCATGAATCTGTTCAGCCAGAGCTATATCAGAAATTTTAGTTCCAATCTCCTGGGAAAGTACATTTATGTTGTGCAGTAATACTCCCTGACTTTCATCTGAATTAAAACCAATATTAAGTCCGGGTATTTTACTATCCTGAGCGAAATAATCCGGGTTCTTATATGTGAACCAGGAAAGTATACGAGCTTCATTAAGGTTTTTAGGTCTTATAAAATCGAGTTTAGAAGACATGGTCTAGTTTCATTTTTATCAGACCAATTGGAAATTCTTTACCCGTCCAAAGCTTAAATGATTTTGCTCCTTGATGAATTAGCATATCAAGGCCCCCGATTGGCTGCGCGGAAGCTTCAAGAGCTTGATCTAAAAACATGGTCTGCTGAGGATTATATACAATATCATAACACACTTTATGTGCTAAAAAAGAGACTTCAAAGTCTTTCACAGGAGAAGTATGTATATCTGGTATCATTCCAAGTGGTGTAGCGTTAATAATAAGAGAAGATTCCTCTGCAAAATCAGTCCATTGGTCGTAGTCAATAATAATAGTACCTGGAGCAGAATCTGCCAATTGAGGTCTTCGTGATACCATGATAACTTCTTCAAATCCTAAATCATTCAGTGCATAAACTATTGCTTTCGTTGCTCCACCGGTTCCAAAAATAATAGCCCTGTCTTTATCGATTTCTTCCTCTAGCTCCAGGATTGGTACAGAGAAACCGTAGGAGTCTGTATTATCTCCATGTAAAGTAGTTCCTTCTCTTCTGATTGTGTTAATAGCAGAAATTTCTTTGGCCTGTTCACTGATGGAGTCTACTACTTCCAAAAAAGTTTGCTTGTATGGTATTGTGATATTGGCCCCGAGAAACGCATCCTTGTTAAAATGTGATATGAGAGAAGTCATGTCTTCGTGCCTAACCTGAATAGCATGATACTTTGCATCAATACCGTAATGTTCAAGTGCTGTATTGTGCATAATCGGTGATACACTATGGCTCACCGGGTTACCAATAAGTAGGTAATGAGGTTTTTTACTTTCTTCTGATTTAAGAAATTGTTGGAAATTCATATAGAAAAATATGGACAAAAAAAATGCACATCTAAAAGATGTGCATTAACAATAAGTAAATATTTATTGGAAAACTTAAGCTGTTACTTCTTCTTCTGAAGGCTCAAGTTGCCCTTCTTTAAAAGTATCTGATTCAGCAAGTTGCTTAAATTTCTCGAGATCTTTAACTAATTGTGCAGGAGATTCCTCGATAAATGCAGCTAACTCTTCAGTTGGATCTCCAAAGAAAGTGCGGTAGTCAAGAGAAAATTCAACACAAGTTCGTGTACCATTATCAAGTGGAGTGAAACGAATTGTACCTGTTTGGTTCAAGTTTCCGTTGATAGTAATCCAAGCAAAACGTGTATTACGTAGGTTATCAATAAGATTTGTTGTCCAAACAAACTCATCATTACCAACTTTTGTTTTGTATTCAAAAGTCTGGGAATTAATTCTTTCTACAGAATCAATTCGGTCCAAAAATTTTGGGAAGTCAACTGGGTTGCTTAATAGTTCGTAAACTTTAGCAAGAGGCAAATCAATCTCGATTCTTTCGTGCGCCATAATAATTTTCTGGAAGTTAAAACGGTTGGTATTGTCATTGATGAATCAGTAGTTGGGAAACAGGAAGGATTCATCCATATTGAGTCAAATTTAAGGATAAATTGATTAAGCCTCAATAACCATTTGATAAAAGAGTAATAAATAACTGAATAACTTTCTTTTTTCCAAATATGCCCGCTAAATCTAATCCTTTGAAACCCTACCTATCCTATTTAAAGAGTCTAATGTTGCAGAGAAGTTACTTCAATTCGATTCAATTAAGGATTATTAAACCTGTCTCCTGAGATTCTTCAGAACACTTTCTAATATTTGTTCATGTATGTGATCAATGGCTTGCGATGCTTCGATAGTAACGAATTGTTCGTTACTCACTGCCAATTCATCAAAACCTTTAATTACATTATTAAAGAACTCATCTCCAGCTTGCTCCATCCTGTCTTTGGATAAATCTGCTCTGCGCTTATTTGACTCTTCAATACTTAATCTTAGATAAAATGTGATGTCAGGTTTTAGAGCATGGGAGGCGATCAGGTTGATCTGATTGATTTGCTCAATAGGAAGGCTATTTCTGCCATGACCCTGGTAAGCCGTTGTTGAATCATAGAATCGATCGAGGATTACAATCTCATCTCTATTCAAAGCCGGGATTACTTTTTCGGTTACCAATTGTGAGCGTGCGGATGAGAAAAGTAATAACTCTGTAACCGTATTTAATTCAACTTCAGGATTCAACAGAATCTTCCGTATTAACTCAGAAACTGCTGTTCCACCTGGTTCCCGAAATACATTGACTGTTTTACCTGCTTTAAGAAGTTTTTTTTGGAGTAGTGCTATTTGAGTAGACTTACCACTACCGTCAATTCCTTCAAAAGTAATTA
>JAVKDP010000114.1:0-37003 GCA_040222185.1 Balneolaceae bacterium
GAAATCATGCATTCTTTAGTTCACTAACAGAAGGTGCTTCAATAGGGTATAAACTTTTCAAAACCGGTGAATCAGAACCTAACGATTGGAATATTTATACTGATTCTGAACTTATTCCTCTTACTTCCGGAGAAACGGTTAAAGTTCAGGCTCATAGAATTGGCTACAAACCAAGCGACATTATATCACACACTAAAAAATAACTCACTATGAAAAAACAACTCTCACTTCTACTACTCTTTGTTGCTATTATTTTCCCAAATGAAGAGACTTATGCACAGAATCCCGGAGACCCGGTCTATACCGCTGAGTTTGGAGTTCAGATGTACACGTTCAGGAATGTCTTAAAAGAAAAAGGTGTGGAAGCCACACTGGATATTATAAAAGGTATGGGGATTACCGAAGTTGAAGGTGGTGGTGCTGATGGGGTAACACTGCAACAGTATAAAGAAATGATGGACGCCAGAGGACTAACTACCCCTTCTATGGGCGCTGATTACAACGCTCTTGTTGAGGACCCTCAAACTATTGCTAAAAATGCAAAATTCCTTGGTGCAAAGCATGTTATGGTTGCTTGGATACCTCATACCGTTGGCAGTTTTAATTTTATAAATGCCAGCCAGGCAGTAGAAGATTTCACCAATGCTGGAAAAGTACTTGCTGAAAATGGGCTAACTCTTGTGTATCACTTTCATGGATATGAAATCATTCCGCATAAGGACGGTACCTTGCTAGACTATATGGTGGAAAACACAAACCCGGAGTATGTGAATTTTCAAATGGATGTGTACTGGATTCAGTTTGGTGGAGGAAACCCAGAGCATTTACTTAGAAAATACCCTGACCGTTGGAAATCTCTGCATTTAAAAGATATGCAGAAAGGTACCTTGAAAGATCATACAGGTTTATCTGATAACAGTACGAATGTTGTATTGGGTGATGGTGAAATAGATTTTGAAGGAATTCTTAAAACCGCAAATGAGATTGGTATTAAGCATTTCTTTATTGAAGATGAAAGTGATCGTTTATTAACACAGGTACCGGAAAGTATTGTTTATTTGAAAAGTCTTAGGTACTAATCTCTATTCAATTTTAGTCAAAAAGCCTTATTCCAGATTGGTTTAAGGCTTTTTATTTGTATCAAATCTTCGACATGTTATTTTATGATACCACTGGGTATAGTTAATATTGTATAATTAATGTTCTGAAGTTATTAACTTCGAATACCTACACATAAATTTTATTGATCATGATTTACGATAAGAAGCTGAGCATTTTACTTATCCTCCTGGTGAACCTGTTCTTTTTTTCTTCTGCAACTGCAGGTTTATTTACCAGTCAACTTTCAGATACACTGCTTTGGTCTGATCCTGCTACATGGGGCGGTTCTAAACCCATTGAAGGAGATTTAGTAGTCATTCCTTCAGAAACGATTATCCTCCTTGATGAAGCTATTCCTGCTTTTTCAGGCCTAACTATTGATGGTACTTTAATTTTTGCCCAAATGGACCTCGAGCTAAACTCAGACTGGATTCTGGTCAATGGAAAGCTGGAGGTGGGTACGGAAGAAGATCCATTTACACATTCGGCTATCTTTACACTTACCGGGGACGATATTGAACAGAGTATTATGGGAATGGGGACCCGTGGAATCATGGTAATGGGGGAACTGGAACTTCATGGCAACCCTCCATCAACAGTCTGGACAAAAATTAATGAAAGCGCAGATATTGGCAGCACTTCTCTGACCTTGATGGAACCTGTGAACTGGAATGTTGGAGATGAAATTGTAATTGGGCCTACAGATTATTACGAAGCTGGAAATGGAATCTCCGTTTCACAAAAGATAGAATTAACTGGTGTATCAGGAACGGATCTAGCTCTAGGTACAGGCCTTAACGCCCATCGTTGGGGAGCATTACAATATCCAACACTCGAAGGTATGAGTCTTTCGCCCGAAAATGTGGTTGAGGCTCCTATTCCAGACACTGATTCAATATCAACTCCATTATTTCTTGATGAAAGAGCTCCTGTTGGTAACCTGTCCAGGAATATAGTGATTCAGTCACCTGATGATGAGCTTTGGCAAAATCAAGGGTTTGGTGTACATACGATGATTATGCCGAGTGGATCTGCAAAAGTAAATGGTGTTGAATTTCGACGAGGTGGGCAACAAGGGCTGATAAGAAGGTATACTTTCCATTGGCATATTTTAAGTTATTTCGGAGCTGAAACTTTAGAAGACGCTACCGGGCAGTACATAATAAACTCTACAGTTAACAGCTCGCGCAATAGAGGAATTGTTATTCACGGAACAAACGGAGTCCTGGTTCAGAATAATGTTCTTTTTGATATCCGGGGTCATGGAGTTTTCACAGAAGACGCAGTAGAGAGAAGAAATACGATTGATGGCAACCTTGTTCTTCATATTCGAAATCAACCTTATGAACTTGCACTAAAACTCCATGAGACAGGCGAGCGTGGTGCTTCTGCCTTCTGGATCAGTAATCCTGATAATATTATCACGAATAACCATGTTGCTGATTCGGAAACGAATGGTTTTTGGTTTGCCTTCCCTCCTAACCCCTGGGGAGACCATCAAAATACATTAGCCGAAGATGGACTTATCATGAACCCGAGCAGAATTCGTTTTGGGGTGTTTGATAATAACACTACACATTCTAACAGAGTTGAAGGGATTATGCTTGATCGTGTTGAAATCGATAATGATGGCACTACACTGGAACTTCAATACGAATCCACAACTAATGGCAGGCCACCTGTATGGCCTTTTGAGACACGAAGAAGGTTTCAATTAACACGGTACAAAACCTGGAAAAATGGATCGAGCGGAATTTGGGACAGAGGAGTTTGGCCGGACAATTTTGGAGTTGTTTCTGCTGATAATGTAGGGCGATTTTTTGCTGGATCTGGCGCTGATGGTGTGATTGAAAGAAGCTTAGTAGTAGGTACGAGCCTGAATTATTCCATGAATGGAACTGGCCGAAGGGAATACACTGATATTCTAGGTAATACAGAGGCGCCCGTAGCATTTGCCACCTATCACAGTGCTTTTGATATTAAGAATAATATTGTTGTGAACTTTCCAATGGTACCAAATACCCGAAGTGGTACTTTCGCTACAGAAGATTATTATATACGCCCGGTTGATAAAGGCCAGGTCAGAAATATTGGTAATATACTTATCGATTCTCATGTTGGTGTTAAACTAATGGCCCCATTTAATTACTTTGCATTGGCTGGCGCTCTATGGGATCCGAATAGAAACTGGGGTGGAACAGCTGAAAATGGATACCTGGTATATGATACTCCTTTTTTTACTTATGGTCAGACGCCATTCCAACCAGAACCAGGCCCCGAAATGGGAGGCGTTGTGGTAGAAGGCCCCTTCTATGGCTTTAATCACTTTGTACTCAACAGAGAGAATTTGCCGTGGGAAGATCTGATGGCTATTTCTGTAGATCGGCTAGATGATCAATTCAATGAAGTTGGATCATGGGATATTAATGGCATTGGAAGCACAACAGAACTCCTCGCACATATGCGTCATTTTGCAGCTCACCCAAGTAGTTATTACTCCCTCGAATTTCCTGATATCGACACGGTTTCTGATATTGCTTTCTCTATTGAAAACATGCTCACAGACCAGGATACATTGGTTTTAGCCATTGAATATTCCGGCGATTATGAAGTGGGGCAGGTATACAGCTCTTCCTACTCTGATTTCTTTGACCAGGTACATGCTGAATGGCCTACTAATTTTTCGCTAAAACATGTTTTCCAACCTGTTGAAAGTAGACAAGCTGTAATCGATTCTGAAGTAGAGGCCTACTGGCAAGATCACGAGAATGATATTGTGTGGACTAAGGTTTTTGGTGGCATTGGCCAACCCTGGAATGATCAGGATTATAAAGAAACAGATGATCAAAGGTTATACCGCTTGTTTAATCTGCGTATTTACGGCAGTCCACTTCAAACCTCTAATGAAGAGGATGATGAACTACCTACAGAATTCTCTCTGGATCAAAACTACCCTAATCCTTTTAACCCAAGTACCACAATTCAGTTTGATGTAGCTGAAACATCTCAGATTTCACTTCAAATATTTGATATGACAGGTCGACTGGTTGAGACTTTGGTTAATGAACAAAAAACGGCTGGGAGTTATTCAATATCCTGGAAAGCAGATTCACAGGCGAGTGGAGTTTATTTCTTAAGAATGGTTTCACCTGCTGGTATCCAAACCCGAAAAATGCTTCTAATGAAGTAGAAACGACCTTTTTATACTTCAAATAATTTCTTTCATAAAAGTAGAACAAATCCGAATTCTCTGCGTAGGTTTGTTCTACATTTTAGTAACAAAACTGAAAAATGAAAGAAACACGCCTTGGAGACTTCGAAGAAACTATACTGCTTTTAGTAGGAATACTCGGAGATGAAGCATATGCATTCAAAATAGCAGAGGAATTCGAATCTCAAGTTAAAAGAAATTCATCAATTGGCGCTGTACACTCAGCTCTTAATCGGTTAGGTGAAAAAGGGTTCCTCACTTCGGAAATGACTAAACCTATCTCTGAACGGGGAGGTCGAAGAAAAAGAATCTATTCCATTACAGCTTCAGGTAAAAAAGCTCTTGAGGATTCAAGAAATCTAAAAGTGTCTCTATGGAATCAGTATCCGGCATTTAATTTCCAAAGTTTAACTTTTGGTCTTGAGAAATGAAATCTGAGCGACATACTCCTCCAAAACGCGCTGAGAGGCTTCTCCTATTGTTCCTAAGAGATGATTTGGCCGAAGAAGTTCTTGGTGATCTGGAAGAAAAATTTTACTCAGTGCTGGTAAAGAAATCATTATTCAGGGCAAAGATGAATTATTGGTATCAGGTATTCAATTATGCACGTCCTTTTGCCATTCGAAAAAAGCAATCCGCAACCTCAATCCACTTCGATATGTTTCAGAACTACTTTAAAATTGCATGGAGAAATCTGTATAAACAGAAAATGTATTCCACCATCAAAATCGGAGGCTTTGCGCTTGGTATAGCAGCATGTTTGCTCATTGCTCTATTTATAAAGGATGAACTAAGCTATGACAAACAATATCCTGATCGTGATAAAATCTACCGGGTAGTTAGTGCTTTTAACAATAATGGTGAGATGGAAAGAGATGTCTGGTTCCAGGCACCTTTTGCGGGAGTCCTTGTAAACGACTTTCCTGAAATTGAACAAGCTGGCCGTATTAATATGGGACGCCTTTTTGGAGGTGGAGAAAATGAATTTAGAATTGGTGATCAGTTAAGAAGTACACACGAACAAGGCTTTACATACGCTGATCAGGACATACTGGATATTTTTCAATTACCTATGATATATGGAAATCGAAGTAAAGCATTAAGCCAACCTAATTCCATTGTACTTACAAAAAGTAAAGCAGATAAATACTTCCCAAATGAAAATCCAATTGGCAAAACAGTATATGTAAGCAATGTTTCTGATGAGCCATTAACCATTGGTGGTGTCATAGAAGATTTCCCTGACAACTCTCACTTCAAATTTAACTTTTTGATCACTATGACTGGAAGAGAGTTCTGGCCAGGTGAGCAAACTTTTTGGTTGGCAAACAACTATCATACTTATATCAAAGTTCGGGATGGTGTTGACTCGGGTCAGTTATCTGCGAAACTAAAGTCTGTGATGTACGATTATTTATTGCCTTCCTACGAGGAAGTTGGGCTTAAAGGAGTTGCGGAAGAAATAGAAATGGCTTCCTTAGAACTCCAACCTGTGAGTGATATACATCTACGTTCAGCTGGAATTGCTGATGGTTTATCTCACGGAGATATCCGATTCGTTTGGATGTTTGGAGCTATAGCTGCCTTTATACTTATTATCGCTTGCATCAACTTCATAAACCTGTCTACTGCTAAATCAGCAAATCGTGCGATTGAAGTTGGGCTAAGAAAAACTGTCGGTTCCTATAAAGGAAATTTAGTCAGTCAGTTTTTGACAGAGTCTTTTGTGTACTGTATAGCAGCATTTATAGTGGGTTTGATACTTGCACAAGCTTTGATACCATACTTTAATATCCTGGCCGACAAAAGTTTAGTAATCCCATGGACTGAATGGTGGCTTATTCCAACAATAGCCTTTTCAACTATATTAATAGGTATTTTGGCTGGTATATACCCCTCCTTCTATCTCTCCTCTTTCAGGCCGATTGATGTATTAAAAGGAAGTATTAGTTCTGGAAGCAAAAGCTCAGGACTTAGAAGTACATTGGTTGTATTCCAATTCACTACCTCCCTTGTTCTCATTATTGGAACGCTCATTATTTACCGGCAAACAGATTTCATGCTTAACAAACAACTGGGATTTGATAAAGAGCAGGTTATTGTTTTGGAAGGAGTTCAAACCTTGAGTGATAGGGAAACCCTTAAACAAGAAATAGTAAATCTTTCGGATGTCAGCTCGGCAACACTCAGTGACTACCTTCCTGTTTCAAAAACCAAACGAAATGGAAATGGTTTCTGGAAAGCCGGAAGAGTTGAAATTGACAACCCTACATATGGACAGTATTGGCGCATTGACCACGACTATATTCCTACAATGGGAATTGAACTCGCCAAAGGACGGAACTTCTCGCTCGAAATGGCTACTGACTCTCAAGCTGTGATTATAAATGAGACTCTTGCCAAGGAACTTGGTTTAGAAGACCCGATTGGTAAGGAAATCACTAATTCCGGTGATATTTGGACTATTATCGGAGTAGTAAAAGATTTCCATTTCGAGTCTTTGAGAGAGGATATTTCACCAATTTGTATGACTATCGGCAGTAATCAAGGTACCCTTGCTGTACGAATTAACTCTGCAGAAGTAGCTTCTGTTATTCCTATGATAACTGATATATGGAATAAATTTTCTCCTAACCAAACCATTCGCTATTCATTTTTAGATCAGCGCTTTGCCGTGATGTACAATGATGTTTTACGAATGGGCTTAATCCTGACTAGTTTTGCAGTATTTGCAATACTTGTAGCCTGTTTAGGACTCTTTGCCCTATCCGCATTTATGGTAGAGCAGCGAAGTAAAGAAATAAGCATTCGCCTGGTATTAGGTGCATCATTGACCAGTATTTTTAACCTGCTCACCTTCAACTTTCTTAGGTTAGTTTTGGTTTCCCTATTTATTTCTATACCTATTGCGTGGTATGTGATGGAGAAATGGCTTTCTGACTTTGAATATAAAATTGGGATAGGATGGGATGTATTCCTTATAGCCGGGATTGGGACTGCCCTGGTTGCTATTCTTACGATCAGTTACCAATCTATCAAAGCAGCTCTTATGAATCCTGTTGAGAGTTTAAAATCGTAGAACATTAGAAAATCGGTTTTAGTGTAACGAAACCGATTTTCTCTCGTGTACGTTTTGTTGATGATTAATAAATATTCTTTTCTATGAAATCTCTATTTTTTCTTTTAGCTGTGGCTTTATTTCTATCACCTCAAGCAAACGCTCAAAACTTTACTACCTCAGATGATAAAAAATGGTGTGAAGAGAGCAATGAATACAGAAATGGCAATAGAGAAAAACACTGTGAAGTCTGGGAAACTACTCTGGCAGCTGATAGAGATGTAATACGGGTTGATGGTGGAAAGAATGGCGGTATAAAAGTCGAAGGCTGGGACAGAAATGAAATCCTTGTGAAAGTAAAAGTTAAAAGCTGGGCCAGATCAAAGGAAGATGCAATTGAATTAGTACGTGGTGTAGAGATTGAGACAGGTAGAGTTATTGAGTCTGATGTTCCAAATACTAAACGTAAGGAGAGTATTTCAGTTACCTACCACATCTTTGTACCTCACAATTCAGACCTTGATCTTGAAACATTCAATGGTGGCATCATGATTAGTGAGGTTTCTGGCGATATCAGGTTTGACGCCTTAAATGGCGGTGTTAAACTCATCGGACTTGGTGGGGATGTAAGAGGTAAAACAACAAATGGTGGATTAAGAGTAGAACTAGAAGGATCTGAATGGGAAGGCGAAAAACTGGATGTACGCACTATGAATGGTGGCGTTCTATTCCTAGTTCCTGAAGACTATAATGCACAACTTGAAACGGCAACCGTTAATGGTTCATTAGATTTAGATTTTCCAGTTACTGTTAGTGGTAGGATAAGCAGAAATATTTCTGTTACTATAGGCAATGGTGGAAACACTGTAAAAGCTACTACTACAAACGGTGGAGTGAAAATCAAACACACATCTTGAAGTAATAAACACCTATCCTTTTAAAGGATAGTTATGCAAATGTTATTCATCAAAAGTGTCTTCATATACTATGTTATCGCTTAAGTCGGATAGCTTTAGATAATCAACTTCTCCCAGCCCGCTAAAGCGATAGTCTAGTCCTACAATTTTTCCAAAATCTTCTTCGAAGGTTGTTTCGAATATTTGCTCACCATTCAGATATACTTTCCCGATTTTATCTTCTACGTGTAAGGATAGATCCTGCCACTCGTATATATCGGCTCCGAAATTCGAGAAATCATTCTCTCTCCCGGAAAGGTAATTCTCTCCAACTTTTACATCGATATTACTCACACAGCCTTTTAGCGTAAGCGGAACAAAATAAATATGAACTTCAGTATGAATGGTAAACCTCATGCTTGGGCAAGGGTCATTCAGAAAAGTCTTATACCTGAACTTTGTATCAAATTTAAAGTTATGGCCATCCAAATCTCCGTACTCTCTTATATTCAGGAGCACAAGTGCATCAAATCGCTCGATATCAACACTACTGTCTAAAATATCCTGCTCATTCGCAGTGAGTATTCCGTCAGGTGACTCATCTTTTCTAAGATACACAGGGCGTTCATCATAGTTATATAAAGCCGAAGACATCCATCCATCTGTCTGTATATGAACTCGTTCAATTTTAAGAATAGTTTCGTCAGCAATTAGTTTTGCCTTATGAAATCCTGGCATATAATAAATGCTTGAGAAATACCTGGCTTCGGGATCAATTCTATCCTTATGCTTTGGGTTCCAATCCTGTTGAATAAAAAAGCTATCCGCTTCAATACCCTTGAAGTCATAGTTAAATATTACAGTATTAGGCACTCCTTTTGAAACTGTGTTTGTAGCTGAGAAGTCCACATCTTCGGAATAACTCTTTGACTCGAATAGTTCAAAATAGATAGCACCAATCATTCCGAATGCTATCAGAATAAAAACAAAAGCTCCAAGAATGGTAGAATGATTTAACGGAGTAAAAGTGACTTTTTTTCTCTCATCAGCTAGAACTTCTTTTTTGTTATTTAGTTTAAAATCCAGCCAGTCTTTATAGCCTAATAATGAACTTAGGCCATCAAGAGTACTTGGATGAGGATTCTGATTTCCTTTATCTCGCCAGAGTCTTTTTAAAGTGGAAACGCTAAGTTTTATTCCCGAATTCTCCTCAATTAAATCGATCAGATATTCAAAATCTCTTTGCTTCATCTGAACATCAGAACCAGCCGGGTGGTACTTCTCCTCAATCTGATTTATGCAAAGCTGTAAATAATCATTCTCCGTCGAATCCATGCAGGAATTTACTCCGAAATTTCTAAAAAGTTATGGGATGCAATAATTAAACGGTATTTGATCAATAAATAAACGGGTAATGATTTTCTAATACGTTCAGATTTATTGAAAATGGTAGCAATCAAATCAAATAATCTATTACATAATGAAAAAGATCTTTAATCTAGTCTTCTCCCTGCTCTTTCTATCGCCTGTAATACTGGCTCAGCAAACAACCGGTGTTCCTTTTAATACTACAAACTGGGATGTTGGTAATAGTGATATGGAATTCGAAACCTATATGGGTCAGGAAAGTGTATTATTGAAGAGTGGTAGTCTATCGGTAAAGGATGTAGCCTTCATTGATGGTACCATTGAAGTTGATATTAACTTCCCTGATGCCCGGTTCTTCCCCGGAGTCTTCTTTCGAAAAACCGGCCCCGGAAACCTGGAGAGTTTTTATATCCGACCACATCAATCCGGTAATCCTGATGCATCTCAGTATACTCCCATATTTAATGGTTTAGCTGGATGGCAACTATACCATGGCGAAGGTCACGGTGATATATTGAACCTTGAACCTAACACCTGGCATCGTATTAAAATCAATGTATCAGGAGATCAGGCTGACATCTATTTTAATGATATGGATACGCCCCACCTTATTGTTACTGATTTGAAACGTGATAAAAAAACAGGAGAAATAGGAGTGAATACTGGAGCGCCGGTTCACTATGCTAATTTTAGCTACTCAACAGAAAAACCCCGGTTGGTTGAAAGAAATGATGCTACGGATGAAAATGAAACTTCGGCTGGCTTGATTACTTCGTGGCAGTTATCAAACCTTGTTAAAGACACTGATTATCAAAGCAAAGTAAACATCAACACCAGTAATCTGGCATGGACAACACGAACTACTGAAGATTCTGGAACTCTAAATATTGCCAAATATCTTCTAAGAGATGAAGGTATGAATACAGCCCTGGTAAAAGTGAAAATCCAGTCAGATAAAAAAACTACTAAAGAGCTGCAATTTGGCTACAGCGACTTTACCTGGGTATATGTAAACGGACAGCTAATGTATGGTGGAAGAAATGATTTCAGGTCAAGGGATTACCGATATCTTGGTACTATTGGGTTCTTTGATGCTGTTTATCTTCCACTGGAGAAGGGAGATAATGAAGTCGTTTTTGTAGTAAGCGAGAATTTTGGAGGTTGGGGCTTAAAAGCTAAGCTCTCTGACATGAGCGGAATAAAGATCAAATAACCCTGAAGCTTACTGTATCACCCGGCTTCAGCTGTCCAAGTCTCCATAGTTCATTGTCTGCAACTTTTGCGATTCTTGGATAACCACCAATGGTCTGTCCATCCTGAGCCAGGATAATGGGTAACCCATTGGGTGGTAACTGGATTATACCTGGAATCACCGGAGAAGAAATCATTTCCTTATTCAGTTTTTCCAATGGTTCTCCTTTCAACCTAATACCCATTCGGTTGCTTTGAGAACTAACTTTAAACTCGATATTTAAAAATTTTTCCTGGGTAGTAACAGCCAGCCAATCCCACTCCAATCCTTTTTGCACAGTAAGGGTTAATTTTGATGAGTAATAAGGAATTTCTTCTGTAGGGGCTTTCCTTATTATTGGTTCATCATTTGGCGTGTCCCAACTTAATGAATCGCCTTTTTTTAGTGCCCTTCCTTCAAAACCTCCAAACTTTCCTATCCCATAAGTAGAATAGGAATCCATCACTTTTTTAATATCCAACTTACCTCGGATAGCTACATAGGCCCTGCATCCTCTTTTTGAAAATCCTAATTCAAGGATATCCCCTTTGTTCACCTGAGCAGTTTGATTCATAGGCATATCAACACTGTTAAGCTTTGGCTGCATTTGAGCTCCTGTTATTGCAATATTAGCATTCGTCTCAAACTTATATTTCCCTCCTTTAATGGTACATTCTAGCACTGCCCCTCCTTGTTCATTTCCAACAAGCCAATTGGCAAGATCATATGCTTTCATATCCATTGCACCAGATGTAGGTACGCCAAATTTCCGGTACCCCACCCTTCCGGCATCTTGCACGGAGGTATATAAGCCCGGGTCTATAACTTTTAGAGCACTCATTATGATTGTTCCAGGGTTATCTCTTTGAATTCCAGCTCATCAATAGCGTAAAACAGAACTTTATCTCCAGCTCCTAACTCCGATGGAGGACTCTTCTCTGAATCGAAAAAAGAAATTGGGGTTTGCCCTATAATCTGCCAGCCTCCTGGACTTTCTAATGAATAAAACCCGGTTTGTTTACCTCCAATTCCTATCGAACCTTTTGGAATTGATACTCGAGGGTTTTCTCTTCTACTACACCAAATTCGTTCACTTAACCCATTTAGAAAAACAAAACCAGGTGTAAAACCCATCATCGCAATGGTATAATCTTTTGAAGTATGCTCTTCTATAATTTCTCGTTTTGAGAGCTTTGTCTTTTTTTCAACTTCATCCCAGTCTAAACCTAAATCATAGCAAACCGGAATTTTAAATAGTTGAGATTTCTTGGAATACTCATTACCTGAATCCAGCTTAGTTTCGATCTTTCTAATAAGTTTGTCGTGATCCAGCACACTTCCGTCAAATATTAGCCCAATGGTTTTGTATGCAGGGACTACATCCTGTATTCCATTTATTTCGGCACGGTTCAGGGCATTAGTAAACTCATGAACCAATTCTAACTGCTCTTCTTGACCATCAATCTCTAAAAGTAATGCATGTTCGCCTATTCTAAGACATTTCCAGACAGCTCCTTTACGTTGCAGTGATTGTAACTCCATTGGCCTTTAAATATTCATGTATGGTTCTTGCCAGCCAGATAGCTCCTTGTGTATCACTATGTAGACAAATGGTTTCTGCTTTTATAGGTAGAAAATTATTTGTTGAACTTAACACCCTGTCCTTGAATACGATATTTCTCAGCTGGGCAATAACGTCTTCCGATTTGTGTAGTACTGCATTATCAAAACTTCTAAGCCTCAGACTCAAATCGTCCTCATACATTCGGTCAGCAAAGGCTTCGTTAATTACTTTTAGTTGGGCAGCCAGTGCTACCTCTCTTGAAATGGAATTTGGTGGCAGGTACACCGGGATATCACTGGAGATAGATTTTATGGCAGAAACCACAGCTTCTGCTGTTGTCTTATCAACAGCGGCAATGTTATATAATGCTCCATGCGGCTTTACATGATGTAGCTCTTTGCCTTCTGATTCAACGATATCTTTCAAAGATTGAATTTGTGTTCGCAAGCTACTCTCAAGTTCACCGGGATCAATATCGATAAAGACCCGTCCGAAGTTTTCTCTATCCGGATAACCCGGATGTGCTCCCACTTCAACTCCATGTTTAATAGCCAGCTTTACAGTTGCAAGCATTGATTTTTCATCCCCAATATGCCCACCGCAAGCTATGTTACATGATGAAATGTATGGCATAATGGCCTTATCAATAGAAGGACTCTCTCCATCCTTCCACTCACCCAGATCGCAATTTAAGTCAATTTTTCTTTCCATTATAAAAAATGAAATACAGTGTTAAGGCTCCTGAATCCAACAAGTATCGCTACAGCGATTACAATAAACCCGAGAATGTTCTGAACCCGGGAATTTGAATAGACTCCGAGCAAGGTTTTCTTGTTCATTATATATAGTAAAAAAACTGCTATTAAAGGCAAGAGTATTCCATTCGCTACCTGGGCAAACTGGATTACAGATATTGGATTTACTCCAAACATTGAGAACAACATCCCAATAAACAGAATTGTCATCCAGACAGATCGGAATTTCCAGGAATTAGCTTCAACACTCCATCCTAGTATTCCTTTTGCAGCATATGCCGCTGCAAGTGGTGCTGTAATAGCTGAAGAAATTCCAGCGGCAAACAAACCCAGGCCCAAAAAATAACCTGACCAACTTCCCAATAATGGTTCCAGTTGTGCCGCCATATCTGAAGCATTGCTAATCCCCTGCTCTCCAAATAGAGTTGCTGCACTGGTAATGATTATACTCATCGAAATAATACCACCAATAATAATAGCCGTAGCATTTTCCTTTCTTAGATCGGGAAGTTGTTCTACATCCTTGTATTTCTCCTGTACAATTGAAGCATGAAGAAACAGGTTATATGGAACTACAGTCGTTCCAATAAGCGCCATTACAGTAAGTAGTTGATCCGTACTTGCAGTCGGTATTAATAGCCCTTTCAAAATGGAAATAATGCTGGGTTGTACAACTATGGCAGTAGTTAAAAAAACCAGACTCATAATAAGTACCAATCCAATTAACGATCGTTCAATCACTTTAAAACTTCCCGTATACAATAAACCAAAAGCAATAATGCCTATAAAAAACGGAGTAACCGAAACATTGATACCACCAAGTTGAAACCCAAACCCAAAAACCAACTCCTCGAAGCCCAGAACGGCTCCGGAAATATTTCCACCTTCATAAGCCGCATTGCCAACAACTATTGCTCCTAATACTAAAAATATACCCAAAACCTTCAATATTGGATGCTCCAGCTCATTTCGGATTGCCTCACCAAATCCCTTCTGAGTTACTAAACCCAACCTTGCTGTCATTTCCTGTAATATGATTGTCGCAATAACCGAGAAAAGAATAGCCCACAATAGCATATATCCAGACCGTACTCCCGCAAGTGTACATACCGTTACTGTTCCGGGACCAATAAACGCAGCAGTAATTAATGTACTAGGTCCAAAGTACTTTGATAGTATTTTCTTCAATGTCCTAAAAAAGTTAGTTCGCTAAAGTGTTATGACACTTTCATTTATCAATCTATAAAATTATTATTAAAGAGAAAGATTTTATAATCATCCATCTTTTATAAATCAGGCTTAATGGCTGAAAACAAAACAGTTCCTACAGAGTTAAGCGTCCAGGACTACCTGGATGCGATTGAACATCCTCAGCGTAAAGCTGATTGCATAGCTATATGCAACTTGATGAAAAAACTAACTGGCAGGGAACCCAGGATGTGGGGAAAAACTATTGTGGGTTTCGGAAGTTATCACTACAAGTATGAGAGCGGACGGGAAGGTAATATGCTGGCTACAGGTTTTTCAAATCGGAAACAGGCTATAACATTGTATATTATGGGTGGATTTAAAAAACATGATGAACTCTTAAGTAAGATTGGGCCTCATAAAACCGGGAAATCTTGTTTTTATATAAAAAGACTTTCTGATATGGATATTGATATGCTTTCTGCCTTAATTTTAGAATCATTGAAAGCCGTGGAAACAAAATATACAATCACAGATTAATGCCGGGAACAGTTCGCAGTAACATTAAACCTGGAACCGAAGTAGCCATTGTACTTAAAAAAGATCAACGATCCGGCACACTCACATATGGAGTTGTTAAAGACTTATTAACTAAAAGTCCAACCCATCATCATGGGATAAAAGTTAGGTTAACTGACGGACAAATTGGAAGAGTAAAGGAAATCAAATAATTATTACGGATGGAAAACAGAATTGAGTTAAAGACTACCATTTCAGCTAGCGCAGAGCAAGTTTGGGATACTATTACAAATCCTGACAAGATTGAAAAGTATATGTTTGGGGCACGTTGCGAGAGCGATTGGAAACCTGGTAGTAAATCCAATTTCTTTGTTGAACAGGATGGTAAACAGGTAACCGTTGTAAAAGGAGAGGTTATTAAATCGGAACCACATACTTACCTGGAGCATACTCTTTTTCCTGCTAAATCAGGTATTGAAGACAGTTTGGAAAACTACCTGGTT
This sequence comes from Balneolaceae bacterium, assembly GCA_040222185.1. Lineage (GTDB taxonomy): Bacteria > Bacteroidota > Rhodothermia > Balneolales > Balneolaceae > JAVKDP01. The sequence goes on from JAVKDP010000114.1 coordinate 15,395, forward strand.
ATAAGCTACGAGTTGATTCCTAATGGTACAGAAACCGAGCTTACCATCACCCAAAAAGGTTTCAAATACGTTGAGCAAGGAATGGAGAGATACATTGAAACTCAAAAAGGTTGGAAAGTAGCACTCCCTATTCTTAAAGAAGTGGCTGAAGAATCTTAAAAAGCCCTCAACTATCCTAAATGTTTGATTTTCATAAAAGCAAGAGTACTTATTTTACCTATCAATACAGAGCGGCTAAAGAGTACATTATTCCATTCCTCAGAAAATCCTATGATCTCAAGCCTGAATTTAAAGTTCTTGAGATTGGATGCGCTGAAGCCGGAGTATTAAAAGCTTTTACTGAAGAAGGTCATGACTGTGTAGGAATCGAGCTAAGTCCCAGCCGTATTAAACTTGCCGAAGAGTTTATGGCTGAGGAAGTTAAAAACAAGCAGGTTCGATTTATCATAAAGGATATTTACGACATCGACATTGAGAAGGATATTGGCCATAAATTTGACCTGGTTATTCTTAAAGATGTAATTGAGCATATTCCAAACCAGGAAGTATTCATACATAAACTTAAAGATTTTCTGACCCCAACAGGCAAGATTTTCTTTGGATTCCCTCCCTGGCAAATGCCTTTTGGAGGGCACCAGCAAGTGTGTGAAAGTAAATTCCTGGGCTTTCTACCTTACTTCCACCTGCTTCCATACGGTGCTTATAAAGCTGTTTTGAAACTATTTGGTGAAACAGATAGAAAAATTGCCGGGTTAATTGAAATAAAGGACACGGGCATTTCGATTGAACGGCTCGAACGAATCATCAAAAAGGAAAACCTAACTATCCTTAAAAAGCAGTTTTTCTTTTTAAACCCGATTTATAAGTACAAGTTTAACCTGAAAACAAGAATGCAGTTACCTCTTATTTCTGCTATTCCGGTTCTCAGAAATTTTCTAACTACTTGTGCATATTATATTATCGAAAAGTAATTCTTCTTACATTTAAGCATGTCGGAACAACCCAACAATCCACTACATGGTGTTAAGCTTAAGCAAGTAGTTGAAGACCTTGTAGACTATTATGGTTGGGAGCAGTTAAGTAATCACATAAACATTAACTGTTTCAAGAATGACCCGTCTGTGAAATCAAGCCTACACTTTCTTCGTAGGCACGAATGGGCTCGATCTCAGGTAGAAGAGTTGTGGGTTAGATTATTCTCCAAGTAGTTACTGCTAGTATCAACGGCTGGTTTTTACTTTCAAATCAGGATGTTCAACTTGTACTACCAGGTCAGTATCTCCAAGTACATCATCAACCAGCCCGTACCTTTTCGCTTCAAGAGCATTTAAGAAACGATCTCTAAGAAAGAATTCTTCGATTTCCTTCCAACTATGCCCTGTATTCTTCCCGATAATATGAAATAACTGCGCCTGAAGCCTTTCCTGTTCCCTGGTTGCAATCCGGACGTCTTCGGTATAGCCTTTCGCTCCTCCCCCTGTAGGATGCATATGAATAGTTGATTGAGGCAAAGCGTATCGGATGCCTTTCGTACCTGAGGTTAACAAAGCTGTAGCCATACTCCCTGAAAAACCAACGGCAACTGTAGAAACAGGAGCTGATATCATTTGCATAGCGTCATAAATCCCAAGCCCGGCATACACACTTCCTCCGGGGCTTTGAATATACATATCGATCTTTTTCTCAGGATCCTGGCCATTCAAATATAAAAGCTGTGCGATAACCACGTTCGCTACCTGATCGGTTATAGAAGTACCCAGGAAAATGATCCGCTCTTTGAGTAGAAGGCTATAAATATCATAGGCACGTTCATTCCTGCCCACGTTGTCGATGACAACTGGAATTATATTAGATTCAATCATTTATTTAAGATTATGAGTTAGAGAATATCTCTCGCACTCTCAGCTGGAAATGTTTATTAGCTGGATTTAGCATGAGGTTTTGATGCAGGGTATTAAGATCCTTTTTCAGGCTTTTTCTTCCAAAATACCTGATGAGTTTGTACGCTTTCTCCTGCCACTTTACTTTGGCATTTAGTTCAGGATCAATAAGCAACCTGGCTTTCCAATACAGGTATTCTTCGGAATTTTTTTCAGCCTTTTGAAGTTGTATTTCAATGCTCCTTATTTCATTCAAAGAAGTCCGCATAGCTTATCTCCTTTCGTTTAACTTCATCTCTCAGCTTCTCAAGGCACTTGTATTTTTGTACGGTAGCAGATCTTGTGCCTGAAAAGCCGTATTCCTCTGCAATATCATCCAGAGAGGCTCTTTGATAATAAAATGCTTTGAGCAGGTTCATACATTTAGCTCCTGCCACCTGGATAAACCGGATAAGCTTTCCCTGAACCGGTTTTTCATATTCTTCAACCGAAGATGCAATGGACTCTTCAAAATCTTCTATCTCAACCCAATATTGACTCTCTTTAAATCTCTTGAACCAAATATATTTGGAGGTTTGAGTGATATAGGCTTCAGCATTTTCAATTTCTAAAGTATCGAGAGTAACTTTTTCATGATAAATAATAAGCGCATCCTGAAAAACATCTTTTGCTTCTTCATAAGAACCTCCTCTTTTAGAAATATAGACAGCTACTACAGGGAATAACTGCTCATAGAGTTCCATAAACTTTTCCTGCATTGAATAACTGGTTTCTTCTTTTGGTTCTATCATTTTCATAGTGTTCTTTATTACTACGTGTTTTAAGAAAACAAAGTATCACCAAAAAAAGACGATTATTTTTTAAACCTGTAAGAGTGCATAGTATTTGATCTATTCTTTCCACCCTATTTCAATAGTAATTGGCAAATGATCTGAACCAATTTCCTTGCCTACCCCACGATTAATTACTTCAATACCATTAGTTACGAAAGCGTGATCTATTGCAACGGAGATCAAACTCCATTGTGCATTCCAACTTGTGAATAATCCATATCCCAGCCTTGAATCTATTAATCCGATATCTTTAGTAAGTATTTTAAAGTTTGGAGAAAAAACAGTAGAGTTTAAATCTCCAATTAGTAGCACTTCTGATTCTTGATTCTTTATGAAATCATTTAATGCCTCAAACTGAGCATTTCTTGAACTAAAATATTGCTCCCCGACTGGTGGCAATGGATGGGTACCAATAATTTTCAACTCTTTATCGTCATGAAGTAGGGATACTAATATCGATGGAATACCAGTATTACTGAATCCAATATTCTGCACATCTACTAATGGAACTTTACTTATGAGCCCTATACCAAAGTTATCACTCCTCGGAATCATTAATTTATAAGGATACTCTTCATCGATCCTCATAAGGCTTTTATCCCACTCTGAGTTAAGCTCCAGGAAAAAGATTATATCAAACTTTTCTTCATCTAAATAATCAATTACCCGGTTATACTCCTGGTTTGAAGAGAGCAAATTTAAAGCCGCTACTTTTAATCCTGTTTTTGAGTTCGTTTCTATAGCAGCTGGCAGATAAAATTTCATTAATGGAATTACCAATACCGAAGCTATAAAAACTGAAACCGCAACCTCCTTCCACTTTTTTGATGCTACTGCAAGAAGAGATACGAATACAAAATAAATGATATAGTAAACCCTAAAGTGGCTAAAGACATCCAAAAACCAATGTAATTTCCCCAAGAAACCAAATAGAACAGGTAACATCCCGAGAATTAGCAACACCGGTATTATTTGTTGTTTTAACTTCAATTTATGCTGGACAAACTAGTATCATATTCACTTATTGATTCTCCCCAGTCGTACTTCTTAACCAACGAACGATAATCTGTTTTTCTCATCTCATCTATCTGCTTAATGGCAGATTTTAATGATATTTCCAACTCACCCTCCTTGTACAAACACCTTGGCTTAAGCTCCTCTGAAAGGTGCTCCGGGTAAGCAAGCCTGTTTGGTAAGATCGGTATACAATTACAATACATAGCTTCTACTACACTTCCGCCAAAAAAATCCTGGTTAGAAGTCACGGGTAAAATATCTGATTGATGTACCCACCTGGCATACTCTTCAAAGCTTTCGGCGTAACCCCAATGCAGGATTTCATCGCTCAAACGTTCTTTAGCCTCATCAAAAACAGGAGGGTTAACATCATTTTGTTCACCCAGCACCACTAACCTAAACTTTACTCCTTTTTCTTTGAGCTTAAAAAGTGTTGAAAAGAATACTTCAGGGCATTTGTCATATTCCCACCTATGATTCCAAAGAATAACGGGGTAGGTTTGCCGCTCCTTTGACTCAAATTTATCGAACCGGGCTAAATCCATGCCTAAGTACAGTACCTCACTCTTATCCCGGATCAGTTCTACATTCTCTTTGCCCTGCTTATCAGGGAACTGATTCAGGAATTTTGGTAAAGCATCCAGGAAAGAGTCTCTGTGATAATGTGAGTTAAAAAATACTCTATCAGCTACTAGTGCTGACGTATAATTTATGAATGCATAATGGTTATCCCTTTTGTTTTTAACATCCCGATCCTGGGGAGACCATGGATACGTAAGCTGATTTTCATGGAAGTAAATCGCTGTTGGTATGTTCTGTGATTTACTTCTGGTGAGTGACAGAAAAGTGGTTAAGTCCAACATTGAAGTAGCGAGAATAAGATCCGGATTTTCGTCCTGATTCATAAACTGTTTTGCTAAAGAAATGGCACCTCCATGCATTCTCCATTTCCAATGTCTTCCGGGTAAGCTTAGTATGTCGATTTGATGACCAGAATGCTTTTGCAGACCTTCAGCCCATTGACGGTGGGAACCTGAAAAAAAAGGTTCTAACAAAGTTATTTTGATGTTACTCAACTTCCCAGTAATAGAAATTATGCTCTTTATCTAATGTCCAGCCCGTTTTTGGATAAAGCCGGTTACCTACATAATTATCTTTTGCAGTTTCCAGGGTCATCCCAACTGAACCTGTTTCTTTACAATGCCTTTTTGCTCGTTCAATTAATGCAATTGAATAGCCCATGGCTCTGTATTTAGGGTCAACAAACAAATCATTTAAAAGCCATCCTCTTTTCATCCGTGTAGATGAAAAAAGGGGATACAATTGAGTAAACCCGGTTGCCTTTCCATACGAGTTTCTAGTTATAAAAATTACAGACTCATTTTTTTCAATTCTCTCTTTTAAGAAAGAATATGCTCCTTCTTTGTCCGATTCCTTTTCATAAAAAACACGATATCCATCAAATAGTTCTGTTAACTCTTCAAGGTCATCGATTGTGGCCTGGTATATATTCATTATTACTCCGGAAAGCTTCTTAGTCTTGAAAAAGTAAGTTTTATCTCATCTCTTTCCCAAACCATAGTGTTTTCTTCAACAAAAGAAATTGCCCAGTAATCCAGAGGTTTAGAGTCATCATAGTACAAAATATCCAATACCGGACGATGGGCATCTACTTTCCAGATGCCAGATACTCTGCCATCCTTGGTAAAGTCACGGAAAAGATGATCTGGTCTTAAAAAAACGAACCTATTACCCGAAGGGTCAAATTCTTCAAGAGCATCTTTACCATTCCTTTCCGCTGAACTTAAATCCCATATCCCGGTTACCAGATCTGATGGTGATTTTGGCACCATTTCAATTCTCTGGTTATACACGGTTACTTCTTCCCCTTCTTCAACCCTCTTCCATGTCATAACATTTTCATCAATAAAGCTGACTTTAAAAGGTCCGAATGGATCATCATAACCGGTTTTAGGAACCATAGTAAGTTCCATCTTATCTGAATCAAACTCCCAGGCTCCATCCGAATTCTGTAACCAACCGTTACCACTTTCATAAGTTTGATCCGGGTTTATTTTGCTCCATCGGGCTATGGGAGTCCTTTCCTGGCTTCCTACTGTTACTTTAGTCACTTCCCAAAGTCCGATGACCTGGGCATTTGTTTCGCTTGCAAGAAATGGTAATAATATTAGTATGAAAACTGTTGTCTTTATTCTTTTCAAAATTCTACGCTTATTTTAAGTTAATGCTACTGCTTTGGCCACTTTCTCTCCATCTATAGCTGCGGATATAATTCCTCCTGCATATCCAGCTCCTTCTCCACATGGATATAAACCTTTAATCCGGACATGTTCAAGAGTTTCTTTGTCTCTGGGAATCCGGACAGGAGATGAAGTCCTGGTTTCAGGAGCATGAACTACGGCATCATTGGTCATATATCCTTTCATAGACTGTCCGAAAGCCCTAAAACCGTTCTGTAGTGTCTTGTATATAAAATCTGGTAGCACTTCTCCTAATTCTACTGAGGCTATTCCCGGTGAGTATGAAGTTTTTGGCAGATCGCCTGATATTCTACCCTCTGTAAAGTCAACTAATCGCTGCGCCGGTGCAGTTTGAGTTTTACCTCCTAACTCCCAGGCTTTTTGCTCTATAGACTTCTGGAACTCAACAGCTGCTAAAGGTCCAAACTTTCTGAAGGGTTTAAAATCTTCTTCACTTAATTCTACTACAATACCTGAATTAGCTGTTGCTCTTGCCCTTCTGGATGAAGACCAACCATTTGTTACAATCTCACCAGGGCTTGTAGCACAAGGTGCCACCACACCCCCCGGGCACATACAAAAGGAGTACACTCCACGGCCTCCAACCTGCCTAACAATGCTGTATGGAGAAGCCGGAAGATATTTACTTCGCACGTCACATTTATACTGGATAGAATCAATAAGTGCCTGTGCGTGTTCAACACGAACACCTATTGCCAAAGGCTTGAGTTCTATTTCAATTTCTTTTTGATATAGTAGCTCAAAAATATCACGAGCTGAATGGCCCGTAGCTAAAATTACTTTATTGGCTTTGAAGGTTTCACCATTCAAAGTCTTAACTCCTCTTATTTCGCTCCCTGTTATCAGAAAATCGGTAACCCTGGTATTGAAACGTATTTCTCCTCCAAACTCAATGATGCATTTTCGCATGTTTGCGATAATCCCGGGCAACTTATTTGTACCGATATGAGGATGTGCTTCTACCATGATATCTTTAACAGCACCAAAACCAACCAGTAGTTCTAATATTCTTTGAACATCTCCTCTCTTCTTTGATCGTGTATACAGCTTCCCATCCGAATAGGTCCCTGCTCCTCCTTCTCCAAAACAGTAGTTGGAGTCTTCATTTACAATATGGTCGACATTAATTCCTTTTAGGTCCTTTATCCTTTCCTTCACATCTTTGCCACGCTCCAGGACTATTGGCTTCTTCCCTTCTTCTATTAAACGTAAGGCTGCAAACAAACCCGCCGGTCCAGCTCCAATAATTAATACTTCTTCGGCATTTTTAACGTCCTGGTAATTCGGAAGGTGGATTTTATTCTCAATAAAGTCTTCTCCGGCATATACCTGCACTTTCAGGTTAACTATGATATTCCTTTGCCTTGCATCAATAGAGCGTTTTAGAATCTCGATATGCCTGATCTCAGAGTTTTCGATCCTGGTTTTATCTGAGACGTACTTCTTAAGAAGCTCTGGCTCACCAGCTATTTCAGGAGAAACTCTAAGTTGAAGCTCTTTTTGCATGAATAGGATTTTTTATTTCCCGAAAATAAAAAATCCTGGTGCCGAATTACTTACAAAGTTTCGACACCAGGATTTATTTAAAAGCTATGTTTTAGCTACCAGTCTATTATGGATTGGAAGCTAAATCTCTCATAATGCTTGCAAGCTTTTCAACTTTATCTGAATTGCTTGATGCAGGTGCTAATGCTTCTACTTTTGTAGCAAGTTCGTTAAGCACTTTTGTTCTCATTTTAGGAGAAGCACTTTCCGCATTAGCCAGTCCCTGGCGTACCATGGTAAGCCCAACATCATTTAGTCCTTTTTCTCTGGCTAGCTGATCAACATAAGCTTGTGAAAGAGCAAAAGTAGAAGGCCATGTAAATTTAGGCTGACCCTGTGCATTCAGGTATTCCAATTGAACTGTATTAGCAGCTGCAATTTCATTCTCAGTAAGGTATGGGCTTGCTTGTAGAGTAAAAATATCAAGACCTCTTGCGATCTCAGAACTCACAATTAAACCATTGTACCAGTAAACTGACCAGCTTCCACCCATCTGCATTCTTTCACCAGAAACAGGGCCTCTGTCATGGTATGCAATCTCAACAGGATTATTTGGATCAGTCCAGTCAAATACTGTAATACCACCCTGGTACCAAGATTGAACCATAATATCACGGTTTGGAACCGGGATTAATGATCCATTATGAGCTACACAGTTTTCCTGTACCGATTGAGCTGCTGGTATCTTGAAGTATTCTGTGAAATTCATTTTACCGTTATCAAGAGTAAAGATTGCATTTGCACCCCACTCCATTGGATCGGTATCACGGCACTTTGGCTGTCCACCACCGCCCCACTCATCAGTAAACAGAACCTGGTCACCATCGTTATTGAAAGTAGCAGAATGCCAGTATGCAAAGTTTGAATCTGCAACAGCATCGATACGAACAGGGTTTGCCGGATCAGAAATATCGAGTAGTAAACCATATCCTTCACAAGCACCACCTGCTAATCCAATCTCAGGATAAAGAGTAATATCATGACACTGAGTAGGTCCTTTTCTAGCAGTTTCATCTCCTGCACCAACCATCTCATCGACAATTCCCTGCAAGTCGATTCTTAATTTCGCACTATCCTCAGCAGTAGGTTCACCTTCTCCGCCTCTTTCAGCTACAATATTACTTAATAAACGACGAGTAAACCCATTAGATAAAGCTTGTTCCTGGCCACCTAATTCAAAAATAAATGCACCTTCAGCTTTTCTTGCATCAAAAGCAGCCTGATCAGCAGGAGCTCTACCGTGCGTTGGAGGCTCTTCAAGATCTTCAAAGATTCTTGGTGAGCTAACAATCGCTGACATCTCAGGATTATCCAGAGGAACTTTGATTACTTCAATACGGAATAAGGCAGAATTTTCATCTTCTTCCGGTTGTAAGTCAGAACATCCAGGAAGCTCTTCGTCAGAACGAACAGGAGCAGAACCTGAAACATAAATGTAAACGTTGTCATCATCAGAAGGATCTTTAAGTACAGAGTGTGTATGCGATCCACGGCAAGTTTGTACGTTGGTCAGGTATTCAGGATTGCTGATATCAGTAATATCAAAAATACGAATACCTCTTAATCTGTCCTGGCTGATAGCTTCTGAAACACCTTCTGTTCCACAGTCAAGGCGACCGCCATAACCTTCACCAGAAATAAACATCAGGTTTCCGTAAACAGAAACATCACTTTGAGATGCAGGGCAGAGGTAATCTTTTACCAAAACAGGGTTAGCTGGATCTGAGATATCCCAGATGATCACACCATTATAATTACCCTGAAACGCATAGTTTCCACTAAATGCAAGGTCAGAGTTTGTTACTCCAAGGAAATCTTCCGGTGGAGGAGTTTTTGAAGTTAATTCCATATTCCAGATTGCTTCACCAGCATCAAAAAGGCCGGCACTTAATCCAACACGAGGATCAGGAACTGGTGCATCTACATTATTAATTGAAGAAACTGTTGGGGTAGTAAATGGTACCTGTACCAGCTTTTCAGAAGAAGAACATGCATAAGTTACCAATGCTGCAGCAACCAGCATAAGCGCCCATCGGTATCCTATAGAGTTCTTATTTGTTAAGTAATTATTTTTCATTTTTCCTTGTAGTAGTTATTGTGATCTTAGTTAAAAAAATCTGTTTATTGATTAAAAATCAATGGTTTCATTTTCTAATTGAATGAGCATTAATTTCATTCTTTCAATTTCAGTAATCTGATCCACATTTATATCAGATGATATCTTGAAAGCTTGCTCATCCTGAACTGCTCCATCAGATGCAATCAATTCTTTCACCATTGTTAACGCTCCGGTGTGATGTTGAATCATGTACTTTAAAAATAGTTTATCAAACTCATGACCTTTAGCTTCAGCAAGTTCATTAAGTTGATCCATAGAAAGCATACCAGCCATATTCATATGATCCATATGACCACCATGATGGCCTTCTACACCGTGAATCATAAGGTTTAATCCATCGATATGAACTTCAGGCACAGGCTGGTCACGATCTTTAAGCCATTGCTGCATAGAAGCAATTTCATCTTTCTGAGCATTAATGATTCTTGCTGCCAAGGTTTGGATTTCCTGGTTTGCCCCGTTTTTGGGAGCAAGGTCAGACATTATTAAAGCCTGGGCATGATGACCAATCATCCCGGTCATGAAGTCCACATCAGCTTGTACAAACTGCATCTTCGACTTTTTGATTTGCTCCCAGTATTGAGCTTCTAACTCAGCGTTTTGTGCTGAATTCTGAGTTGTAACTGTATTATTTGATGTAGTTGCTGTATCTGTGCTTTTACATGCAGACGCAAAAACCACCAAAAAACTCATTATCAATAATCTTGAAAAAAGTGTAGTTCTCATTGCTAAATTATTCTTTTACGAACTTAAATTTTGTGTTTTTCTCTCAGCCCACAGATTAACCATAAGCACAATAAAAGACAAAAACGATACACACCCAGTTCCTTGTATCAACCATTCTTCTTTTATTAGAAAACTTAGCATGAATGTTGATTGCATATTTCTGGTTCTGTGTTACATTAAATGGCTAACTATCTTCAATATATTATGAAAAAACTGACCCTATTATTCGCTTTTATTGCAATATCATCAGCCTCCTTATTCGCTCAGCTTTCTAACTCTCCCGATATGTTTGAGACTGATAAAGGAGAATTGGCCATTTATCCGATTAATCACGGAACCGTTGCCTTTACATTTGATGGGAAAACTATTTTCGTGGACCCTTATGGTGGAGCAGAAAAGTTTAGCCGTTTCGATGCCCCCGACCTTATACTTATTACAGATATCCATGGTGATCATCTGAATACAAATACCCTGGACGGTTTAGACACCAGGAACACTACATTTGTTGTACCACAAGCAGTAGCTGACCGCATGGATGAGTCGTACAAAGATCAGCTAGTCATCCTGGCTAATGAAGAAACCAAAACAGTGCTGGGTATGGATGTGACAGGAGTTGCGATGTATAACTTACCTGATAACGAATCTTCCAGACACTCCAAAGGACGAGGTAATGGATATGTGATTGATTTTGGAGGAAAGCATGTCTATTTATCCGGTGATACAGAAGATGTTCCTGAAATGAGGAGTTTAGAGAATATCGATATCGCTTTTGTATGTATGAACCTGCCTTACACAATGGATATTTACCAGGCTGCAAGTGCAGTAATCGAATTCGAACCAGTTGTGATGTACCCATACCATCATCGTGGACAGGATATTGAGAAATTTAAAACCCTTATTGAAATAGCACAGATTGATACTGAAATCCGCTTGAAGGATTGGTACTCAAACTAAATCCGTCATCTCATTTAACCCGTCATCCCTAACCCTACTCTTAGCCTGTCATCCCGGACTTGATCCGGGATCTTAAGAACGACCAGGATACTTTTTAAGAGCTTTCTATGTTCTTTCAATGAACTTTGTTATTGTTGGATATGAGAGCCTTTTCTATTTCAATATTTCTTGTACTCATCCTCTCTTCTGTGAGCTATGCTTGTATGTGTGGCGAATGGGATTTTGATTTTTCAGTTAATGCAGCAGATGAGATTTTTTTGGGGAAAATAATTAGCTCTGAAACTGATGAATATCCTTTTTTTGATACCTCTGAACTCAAGTATGTATTCGAAATAAGCAAAAAATGGAAAGGTAGCTCTTCTAATCGAATAGAAATATTTAGACAGAGTGGATGCGCTCCAAGTCTCGATACGAAATATCCAGCAGAGTATATAATCTATGCTTATAAGAGTTATAGCCAATTAGCTGAGGTAATTGCTAAAAGATTTGATAACCCAATATTTTATGATTTAGATTTCGCAGACTCAAGAATGACTACTATAGCTTGTTTTAGACTTAAAAAAGTAGATTGGCACAAAACTGAAGCACCCTTCAGAGATGAAATAGCCTTATTAGATAGTGCTTTCACAAAGCCAGTTACCCTAAGGCCTTACTATATAAACTTCACGAATATTTTTTTCCTGGCATGGATAGTAGTTCCAGCTGGTTTCTACTTTAGAAAGAAAAGAAACCATACAAAAAGTGAATCAAACTAAATTCTTCTATGAAGTACTTCTTCTTCTCACTCCTGTTCCTTTTTACTGCTCCTCTTGTTTTAGCCCAACCTACCCTTGAGGATAAAATTGAAGGAATGCTTATTGGTTCTGTAATTGGAGATGCCGCAGGAGGACCTACAGAATTTGCAACCCCCGAACGGAGCTATTGGAGCACCACCGATCAAAAAATTACAGCTAAAGGATTGGAAGAGTTAGCTTCTCTTTTTCGGTTAAGGGATTACCCTCGACCTGCGGAACCTTTTGGAGTCTGGGATAATCAACCTCCGGCTGGTACTATTACTGATGACAGCCGACTCAAAATCATTTTGTTTAACGCCCTTGAAGAGTCTGATGGCAACCTGACGGATATAGCACTGGCCCGAGCTACCTTAGATTTTGGAAATCATATCCAGGACAAGTATAAAGTCATCAATAAAGAATGGATGCAGGAAATTGGATATGCTTCAAGATGGGTATTGGGAGAAAGGGATAATGCATATCCAACAGAACGTATTTGGGGAGGAGTTCCTACAGTTATGGGGTCAATGGCTCTGTTACCTATCGCCGGACTTTATCCGAATCAACCTGAATCAGCCTATCTGAAAACCTACGAAGTGGGTTATTTTGATAATGGAAGTGCCAAAGATATCAACTCAGCTATTGTAGCTGGATTATCAAGGGCCCTGGCTGCTGATGGAAACTGGAAAAATGTGGAAGAAGCCATGCGAACGGTTGATCCATATGGATACAACAAAACAACTTATGTAAGCCGGGCCACTACCCAATGGCTGGATCTTGCACAAAGCATAGTGAAAAGAGCAGACGGTAATATTGCAACCCTTTTCACACTCCTGGAGAGCGATTTAAAAACAACCTATTGGTGGGAAGCCTGGGTTCCATTGGTAGTAGTATTCTCGGTTGCAGAGTTAACCAATTACCATCCTCTCGCTTCTATGCAAATCCTCATCGAATTTGGGCATGATACAGATTCTTATATGCAGGTAATGGGTGCTTACCTGGGTGCCATTCATGGGAAGGATGTCTTCCCTAAAGAAATGAGAGATACAGTGAATGAACAAATGAAGTTACAGTTTGCTACTTCAGTTCCTGAGTGGATGGATTTGATTGAACACTTTTCTCAAAACTAAACCCATGATTTCTAAGCTATACAGACAATATTTTGAATTACTCTTGTTGCTAACTAATCGATTCTGTTACTTTCACAAAAACTATTAGCGCTCATGTCTTACAATATGAATCGTTATACACCATAGTCTTTTCCATGAAGAAAAAATATCTCAAATTCTTACCTCTCTTACTTATACTCTTTCAACAAAATGGTTTTTCGCAAGAACATTACAAGTATTTTGAAGGGGAAGTAACATTTACTTCTGAATTTGAATCTCTTGACCCTCAAATCCCTGACGATTACTGGCATTACGTTTTTGGAAATTCGCTTGTTGGTGTTGTAAAAGAGTACAAATATAAAACCATAACAATATCGGAAAGTGAAGGAACAACGATAACCTATTATGACTTAAGGGAAAAGAAAGTCTATATCGAAAGCTCAATGTCAGACACTGTTAAATGGTATCCGTTAGATGAAGAGCCAGGAGAACTAATTAGTATTCAAAGAAATAAAGCAGAAAAGAAATACCTATTTGATGAACTGAGAGAATCTGTTACTCTAGAATACATTCCTGATGATCCATATGTAGAAAGAATTGTAAGTACCCACTATTTTATGCCAGAACATAAACTAAATAAAAAGGTTTATGCTGAGCATAAACTTAATTTCTGGCATTTATTTATTAATGAATCAGGTTCTATCAGTATCAGAAATGAAGCGTTTGTTTATCCCTTTCTTAAGAGAGTAGATCAGGTAACCAATATTGATGAACGTGTAGTGGATGATAGCGAGCTAGAATTCGATAAATCGAAAGTATTGGTTAAGGGAGAAACTGGGTATTAATTAATTACTATTCACTCAGTCTAGATGCTGAACTAAATTCAGCATGACAAGCTATTTGCTCTTGTTGCTAATTAGTTCAGCTACTTAAGTTAAAACAAGAACCCTTACCACTTAAATACAGGGACATTAAAACCAAAGAAAAATCTTCTCACAATGATTTTTGCTCCTAACCTTATATCTTAATCGAGATCACTACTCACTCAAATTATTTATGAAGTCTTCACTCATTTTCTTAACTCTTCTTGTTTTAATAACCTCTTGTGAAAATCAATCAACTGATGATTCGGGACCCATTGATGATGATGGTGTAATTGTTCTTCCTACAAAAATGTTTATTGGAACTTATACACGCGATGAAGGATGGGTAAATGGACAAGCAGACGGAATTTACAGGGCAGGTATTGGAGAAGATGGTGCTTTAACACTGGATCAGACAGCTGCTGAGGTTATCAACCCCTCTTTTGTCAGTATTTCTCCGGATCAAAAAAACTTATACGCTGTTAGCGAACTGGGAAGAGGAAACGAGCCAACCGGTTTTGTTCATGCCTTCACTATCGAGGAAGATTTGAGCCTCACTTTTATCGCTAAATATCCTACTAATGCTAAATCTCCGGCTCATGTTTCTGTAGATGCTACTGGAAAATTTGTTTTTGCAACGAATTATCAAGGCGGAGTAGCGATGGTATACGAAAGAAAAGAAGACGGAAGCCTCGAATTCCTTCAGCAACTTGACCACTCCGGTTCAGGACCTCATCAAAATCAAAATGGTTCACACACACATATGGTGAAGGTGAGCCCTGATAACAACTATCTTTTCATCCCTGATTTAGGCAGTGACAAGGTTTGGAGTTATAAAATCAATCATGAGACCAAGTCTTTGACGAAAACTGACCAGGAGTTCGGTGCTGTTGCTGCTGGCGCCGGCCCACGTCATATGGATTTCCATCCCAATGGTACAATTGCTTATGTGATGAATGAGCTTAACAGCACTGTAACTGTTTTTGATTATGACTCAACCACCGGGTCTTTAACCGAAAAACAAACCATAACGACACTCCCTACTTCATTCACTGACTGGAATTCTACAGCCGATATCCATGTGCACCCAAGTGGCAAGTTCCTATATGGATCAAACCGTGGGCATAACAGTATTGTGAGTTATTCCATTAATGAAACAAGTGGTGAACTATCATTTTTAGCCCACACTTCTACGGAAGGTGAGTTTCCAAGGAATTTCGCTATCTACCCAAACGGTGAAACCTTATTTGTTGCAAACCAAAACACCAATAACATCACAATCTTTGAGCTTAATGCAGAAACAGGGGCATTAAGCTATACAGGTTCATCATTGAATGTGGGAACACCGGTTTGTATTGCATTTCTCTCTGATTGATATGACTAGTAGATATTAGTTTTTTACTGTATCAAAGAAAGGAAATTACTGTACCTGCTCATTGATAATTGAGGTAGCTTAAAATTCGCACTCCCAATTATTTTAATAACATTGTAAATTCATCGCGATAAAATCAATCAGACTTAAGATCAGGTATTCACATGGGTAGAATTTTTGAAGTTCGGAAAGCAGCCAAATTTGCACGATGGGATCGTATGGCTAAACAGTTTTCCCGGATCGGAAAGGAAATTGTAATCGCCGTAAAACAAGGTGGTGGCGATCCAGAAACGAATCCAGCCCTTCGAAGAGCCATTCAGAACGGACGTGGCGTAAATATGCCCAAAGATCTTATCGAGCGTGCTATCAAAAGATCACTCGGAAAAGATTCTACTGATTATGTTGAAGTTTTGTTTGAGGGATATGCTCCTCATGGAGTTGCTGTGCTGGTTGAAACTGCTACCGATAATAATACCCGTACTGTAGGTAATGTCCGCCCTATCTTCACAAAAAACGGTGGGAACCTTGGTAATTCAGGCAGTGTAGCTTTTCAGTTTACACAGGTAGGATCATTCAAAATAAAACCTGGCGATTTTGACGAAGAGGAGCTAGAGCTGGAATTGATTGATTATGGCCTCTCAGAAATGGGCGAGTCTGAAAATGATGAAGGGGAACGCATTTTGGTCATTCGATGTGAATTTGTTGAGTTCGGAAATATGCAACATGCCCTGGAAGAAAAAGGTATTGAACCTCTTAGCGCCGAAACGGATTGGATTCCACAGTCAACCGTTTCCTTAGGCGAAGAGGAATCAGATGAGGTTTTAACTCTTATTGATAAACTCGAACAGGATGAAGATGTTCAGCGTGTGTTCCATAACCTGGTTTAGAAGAAATGGATAAAGCAAAAATTATCGGAAGTGCACCTATTCTACTAGTTAAGGATGTAGTTGAATCCGCAAACTATTACAGAGACAAAGTTGGTTTTAACTATGATAGGCTTTGGGGTGAACCACCAGGTTTTTGCATTCTTCATCGTGATCAATTCAGTTTAATGCTCAGTCGAGTAGACAACCCAAGGCATATTGTACCACACTATAAAGTCGTTCACCAAATGTGGAATGTATATTTTTGGGTTGATGATGCTCAAAAACTATACCAGGAATTCATTGATTCAGGTGCAACCATTGACTACCACTTGAGCAAAAAGGATTATGGATGCCTGGAGTTTGGCATCCAGGACCTGGATGGTTATGACATCGCATTTGGCCAGGAGATTTAGATGCTGACTGGCTGGCGTTAGTTACCCAATAGATTCGTACTCCCCACATAAAAGTCGGGATTAACAATTAACTCTTTCCCAAACGACTCCATTCTCTGCCATACAGTACGTGGTTTTAACCAAAGCTCTTTGCCATCCAGTGAAATCTTGACGGGCATATTGAAGCCTGTTACTGAATTTCCCCAACGGTAAAGTAAAAAACCATCTCGAAATGCATATTCAAGGATAGGAACCCGAACATCTCTAAGATATTGATCGAAGAATGGGGTCAGGTCATTTTCAAGCTTCTCACTTAAATAACCCTCTACCTGTTCAGTAGTAACCGTCTGATGATAGAATTCAGAGTTCAAGCCTCTTAAACTGGCACGCCAAAGTGAATCGTTATCAAATACCTGGCGGAGTGTATGAAGCATATTCCCACCTTTATAGTACATGTCGGAAGAACCTTCATGATTAACATTGTAAATGCCAATAATTGGCCTGTCATTTTGGATGCTGAACCGAACTCCTCTGACATATTCGCTTCCAGCCTCTTTGCCAAAGTGATATTCAAGGAAGAGGTTTTCTGAATAGTGTGTAAAGCTTTCATGGATCCACATATCTGCTACATCTCTATAGGTGATGTTATTGGCAAACCATTCGTGCCCCGTTTCATGAACTATGATGAAATCGAACTTTAACCCCCAGCCTGATCCACTTAAATCTCTTCCCAGGTATCCATTCTCATATCCGTTTCCATAGGTAACTGAACTTTGGTGTTCCATTCCTAGATAAGGTGCTTCTACCAGCTTATAGCTGTCTTCATAAAAAGGATATGGGCCAAACCAATGTTCAAATGCTTCAATGGTTCTTGGAGCATCCGCAAACTGTTTGATGGCTTTTTCTTTATTGTAGCTAAGCACATAATAATCCATATCAAGAGCTCCTTTTTCTCCTCCAAAAGTCTCTTCAAAGTGAACATAATCAGCAATATTGATATTCACCCCGTAATTATTGATCGGGTTTGAGACAAACCAGTTCCATGTTTTTGTGCCATCTGAATTCTCTTCCACACTCCTCAACCTGCCATTTGATACATCCATCAGGTTCTCCGGGATGGTCACACTGATTAACATGCTATCAGGCTCATCGTAGCCATGATCTTTGTTCGGCCACCACACACTAGCGCCCAGCCCCTGGTTAGAACTGGCTATGAAAGGATTTCCATTTTCGTCTCTTGTCCAGGTAATACCTCCATCCCAAGGCGGACGAACAGCTTTTTTTGGCTTGCCACTATAGTGCAACGTTATCTCGTTTACATCGCCTACTATCTGTTCTTTCTTAAGTGTGATAAAGAAGGCATTGGTATCTCGTTCAAATTCCAGTTCTACCCCGTCCTCAATTACCTTTTCGATATTCATAGGTACCTGGAGGTCAACCTGCATTATATTGGTTGTAGTAGAATCAACCCGATATTGGATGGTGTTAGATCCAGAAATGGTACTGTCTTCAAAATGAACCGCTACATCCAGATGATAATAGGTAACATCCCACCAGGCTCTTTCATCAGTAATGGTACCACGAAGTGTATCCTTTCTCGAAAATTCGGTTTGTGGCTGAAAGAGCTGAGCTTGTACAAACGTACTGCTTGTTATTATGAAAATGACCAGGTAAAAGAGCTTCTTCATGGAAAGTTTGGATGATTATTTCAGACAATATAAAGTATTCCAAAAATAGGTATTCTTAACGATGGTAAATAAAAAAGGACTCCTCGACTTCAGCTACATACTTTTTGCAGTTTTGATTTTTGCATTAATCATCTTCTTGCAATTTAAGAGTGGTCCGTTTTACTGGCCATATGCCCATATTGGTAAGGGAGTGCTGGCTGGCGTAGTTGCCGGGTTTGTTTATTCTAAAATGAAAAAGAAGGAACTCTCGATTAAGTTGTTGATGAGATGGACCTTCCTTTTCGGTGTTATAGGTGCATTTTGGTGTTGTGTTCAGTTAACACCTGATGACCATGTAAAGGAAATAATTGATGTACTTGTATTGGTATTTGGAGCAGTAATATTTCTTTCAACCAGCCTGAGTTTCTCTGTTATCAGAATCCTGGAACTCTACAAAAAAAGTAAGTAAGCATCATGACCTTTTCTTTGATCAAAAAATGTGAGCTCTTCGTTATTTTATTATCTTAATTACGTGTTAAAAACCCGGTGCTATTCGCTAAATAACCGGCACTTTACCCTTTTTTAACCCCTGGGACTCTATGGTTCGTTTTCTAGCGCTAATATTCATCTTATTTGTCTGTAATTCCTCTCTGAGTTTTGCCCAACTTAGCTTTCAGATTAGTAACTATGATCTAAAAGAGAATGGGGTTGGTAACCAGAACTGGGACATTTCAGGGGACGGTGATCAGCGTATTTTCGTGGCCAACAATTATGGGCTTCTTATTCTTGAGAATACTAATGCAAGACTTTACAGGCACGATGATGAAACGATATTCAGATCAGTAGCCTATATCAATGACACGATTTTCACGGGCTCATTTGAGGACTTTGGGTACTGGCTTGAAGATGAAAACCAGGAATTAGAATATCACTCACTGGTCTCTTTACTTGACTACCCGGAGATGAATAATGATGCAATTTGGAAAATCATTGAACACGAAGGGAAAATCTACTTTCATAGTTTTGGCTCTATCTACTGTTATGACCAGGAAAAAGTGTACAGGTTGGATACGGAAGGTTCCTTCATGTTCCTACATAAAATCGGAGAGGAAGTATATACTCAAAAAGTAAGAGGCGGTATGTACAAACTAACCAATGATGAATTTCAACTGGTTCCGAATAGTGAGTTTCTACAAAATGAAGAAGTTAAATCATTTACCAGGCTGCCGGATAACTCTGTGCTCATAGGAACTACAAAAGGAATCTATAGTTATGATGGATCCAGCTTTAATAACTGGGAAGCAGAAAGAGCTGATGAGGTTGTTCGGAATAATATAAACACGATGATAAGGACGGAGGATAAAATCATTATTGGTACTATCCTGAATGGACTATATGTCTATGATCTGAACTTCAAACTGCTAAAGAATATCAATACTGAAAATCGATTGAATAATAATACCATTCTTTCCCTGGCTATTGATGCGTATGATAATCTTTGGGTGGGAATGGATAAGGGCTTTGCTTATATCGCTTTCGACACTCCTGTACATACCTACCGCGACCCAACTCATGGTATAGGAAGTGTTTATGCAGCCGCGCTCTACCAGGATGAATTATATATTGGTACAAACCAGGGAGTGTATTGGTATAAAAGGGATAACAACGGCAATTTCTTTGATAAACAATTAATCCCGGGTTCTCAAGGGCAGGTTTGGTTCCTGGAAGAGTTTGACGGTTATCTTTATGGCGGATTGAATGATGGAACGTATGTTATCCGGGATAAAAAACTCCAAAAAGTGAGTAGTGTATTTGGTGGATACAACCTGACTCCTTATTCGAAAAACAATCTTGATGTACTCTTGCAAAGTACATACAGCGATTTAGTAGTGTTTGAAAAGGAAAATGATACATGGGAGCAGTCATATACTCTCCGGGGCTTTTCTACTCCTGCAAGATTTTTAGAATTCGATCATATCGGAAATATTTGGTTAGGTCATGCTGTGAAAGGGATGTTTAAGCTCCAGCCCAATATTCAATTTGATACTATCCAGGAAGTTCAAAGAGTTGGAAAAGCTGAGGGGCTATCCAAAAGCACTAATCGCGTGTTCAAGCTTGATAACCGGATCATGACATCTTTTGATGACTCTCTTTTTGAATGGGATGCTATTGACGAGCAGTTTGTACACTTTACTAAGCTGGATAGCCATTTTACTCAAAAAGGCTCAGTAAAAAACATCCTTCCTACCGGCAATCAAAAGTACTGGGTTATCAAAAACTCAGAATTAAGCTTATTTGAGGTTCACTTTAACACTACCCGACTTTTATACCGAATGATACCAGAGATGTTTGACTTCAGCCTGGTTGAGAATTATGAAAATGTGATTACACTGAATGAAAACCTACATTTGATAAGCCTGGATGATGGTTTTGCTATCCTAAACCTTGAGCTTATTCAGTCATCCAAATACCCAGATCCATCATTAGAATTTCAAACTGTGAGTGTTTCGAGTTCCGGACAGGAGAGCATTGCGATCAGGCCCCGAACGTCAAACCCTATAGATATTTCAAATCGAAACAACAGCATTCACTTTGTCTGGTCTACTTCCCAGGTAGTCGGGAATAAAGCTTTTTTTCAATACCGGCTTGAAGGTTTGGAAGATGACTGGAATAAATGGACTACCGACACACAGGCAAGCTTCGACCGCTTGCAACCTGGTTCATACAATTTCCAGGTCCGATCGATGGGTATAAAGGGGCTACTCACCGAAACTATATCTTTTCCTTTTGTCATTAATCAACCCTGGTATTTATCTACAGGGGCCTATGTGCTTTTCTTCCTTATCCTTGCATCGTTTGGATTTATGATCCGGCTTTATGTTTCTCGTAAACAATGGAAGAAACTTGGTAAAGAATTGGAGCAAAAACATAAAAAAGCACAGCGAGACAGAGAGAAAGCCGAGCAGGAAGTTTTCAAGCTTACTAATGAAAAACTCCAAATAGAAATTGAGCATAAATCTGCACAGTTGGCCTCAAATACGATGGCGATAATGAGAAAAAATAATCTTCTATCCACACTGAGGGACGAGCTTATTAAGCAGAAGAAGGAATTAGGAGACAAACTCCCGAGAAGGTACTTCAACCAGATTAACAACCTGATTGAGCAAGGCATTGAGGATGAACATGAATGGGAAGTATTTGAACAGCTATA
>JAVKDP010000115.1:0-13366 GCA_040222185.1 Balneolaceae bacterium
AATAGAGACTTAAGAGACTTCATAGTATGTAATTTGAAATTTATAGTTAGAGACTAAAGAGATGATCTAGATTTTTGGCTTTGTATCAGCAGTACCTTGCTTGTCACCACCAAAAACAGTTCCAGCCGGAGCGTTGATTTCAGTATCGGGAGTATCAGGTTCTTCGGTAAGGTTGGCATCAGTAACTGAGGCACACGCGAAAGACATTGAAACGATAGTTAGTAGGGCGAATAGAGACTTAAGAGATTTCATAGTATGTAATTTGAAATTTATAGTTAGAGACTAAAGAGATGATCTAGATTTTTGGTGGTGACAAGCAAGGTACTGCTGATACAAAGCCAAAAATCTAGATCATCTCTTTAGTCTCTAACTATAAATTTCAAATTACATACTATGAAGTCTCTTAAGTCTCTATTCGCCCTACTAACTATCGTTTCAATGTCTTTCGCGTGTGCCTCAGTTACTGATGCCAGCCTTACCGAAGAACCTGATACCCCTGATACTGAAATCAACGCTCCGGCTGGTGCTGTATTCGGAGATGGTGGAACAGCCGATTCAAAGCCAAAAATCTAATTCACACTCAATACCCCTATTCGAAATTCTATAAATATATTTATGAAGTCTCTTAAGTCTCTATTCGCCCTACTAGCTATTGTCTCAATGTCTTTCGCGTGTGCCTCAGTTACTGATGCCAGCCTTACCGAAGAACCTGATACCCCTGATACCGAAATCAACGCTCCGGCTGATGCTGTATTCGGTGGTGGAAAACAAGGTACCGCTGATTCAAAACCTGTTATTTAGTTTTTCTTTTTAGTTCCTTTATAGATATGTTGCTCCGACTATTTTGAAGGATTTGTATGGTCATATCTTACATTTTTACTTTTTTCTTATTGATAGTTCAACCGAGCTATGAAAATCAGGTTGCGGACCAGACAAATAGTTATTTACAAAAAATTGATAATCGGGAAAACTTATCCGAAAATTACTGGGCTCTAATTGAATTGCATGAAGCTACCTGTGGAGTTAGCCAGACTGTAACTAAGGGTATTTTAACTTCTGAAGTCCAGGATGTTAAAGAGTATTTCCTGGAATACCCTTGTGGAATTAGCCAGGAAGAAAAAATCCGAAATAAACTAGACCGACTTAAAAGAATATCTCTGAATGAAGGTCTGTTTAGTATCGCGATTTACTATATGCTCAATGAATCGGAATCTGACTCTGTTCAGAAATTTCATAATCAATTTCTACAGGCTTTTGAAAGCTCTCTTTCTGAAAATGAAGAAACGATCTTAAGATCTGTACTAAATTATGACCCCTTTGATATCTCTCTGATACCAGATGAATCATATGAATTAGTGATGTATTCCATATTATTTGAATACGAACTAGGCACTTTTTTCCCTTTGCTTGATCCGAATGAACTTGCAGTTACCTGGCTCGATACTTTCGACCTAAGATATACTGATAGTACAATCAAATCAGCTATTCAGGCTTCGAGCATAGTTTTACATCTCTATATACTGGACGAATATGGAGCTCTTCATTCATTTCTGCCATCTTTCATAAATCAGAAAGATTTTCCTAACTCATTAAAGAAAATAAGCATCTTCAATGGTCTTATATATTCTTTTAATACGGTAGGAAGATATGATGAAGCACTCCGATTAATTCGTGATTACCAACTTCCTTTTTCTACTTACCTGGAGTTGAAAACTTTAAATGAAAGTGCCCGCTTTAGAGAAGGTATTAACTTGTATTCGCTTGGTAAATTCCAAGAAGCAAAAGAAATCTTTGAAGAAATATACTATGACAGCACTTCTACGATTGGAGAAGCTGAGTTATTTAATAATCTAAGTATCTGCTATCTGCAACTAGGAGAGAAAAATAAGTACGTCAATTACTTGCTTGAGGCATTATCTATCTCTGATGAAGGAGATAAGTACAAGATTAAGCTTACTATCCTGAAAAATCTTGTAGATTACTATTCTTCCATAAATGACTATAACTCCTCCTTTCAATACTTACAGCAGGCCGAAAAAATAGCGCTTAATAATGATGATTATTTTGAACTAGCTGCAATCCACTCTTTTACCGGGTTATTTTATTGGGAAACTGAGCAGAACGCTGAACTTGCTTTAGCTGAATTAAACCGGGCTAAGAATAATTTCGATATCGATAATCATTACTATAGTTATGTAACTGCCGTCAAAGATATCTCTGAAATATATACAAGTGTTGACTCACTGGACCGAGCCGAAGAAGTCTTAAATGAGCTTAAAGAAACTGCATTAACTAAATCCGATACTCCAAATTACTTATATGCACTAATTGGTTTAACAAAATTGGCAAACCTGCGTGGCGACTTTACCCAGGCCTCTGCAATTCTGGAAGAAATCTCACTTTACCCATTAGATAATCTATACTTTGAAACATCTGTTAAATATTCTACACTAAAATCTGATCTTGAGTTTCTGACTCAAAATAAAAGAAAGGCATATGAGGGGCTTGCTCCTGTAATCGAACAGGTTATCGAAAGAGCAAGAACAAGTATCGATACTCAAACAGGCTTCTAGACTATTGAACAAGAATATATTGATGCTTTCAATTCTATTCTTACCATGTTAATCAACCTTGGAGAGCAAGAAAAAGCAATTCAGCTATTAGATGAGATAAAAACCATTAATGATGCGGCTCTCTATAATAGTCCAATCTTAAGAGCCAATAAACTTTCTGAGGAAGATCTGGCCCAGGATAAGATTTTAAATGACCAGATTGAATCACTACGTACTGAATACCTGAACAACTCTTCAGCAAGTGAAAAAATCAACATCAAATCCCAAATCGATATACTCTCGGCGAGAAGAGAAGATGTATTAAATAAAATAAGAACAGATCTGCCTAAAAGTGCTATCTCAGTGTGGAACATACAGAGGAAGCTCGATAATGATGAAATAATCATTCATTACACAGAGATTGGAGACAAACTGTACACCAGTTATATAACAAAACAGGATATTGAGATCGAAATTATTGACCTGAACAAGGAATTGAAAACCCTGTTTAAGGAAAGTGCAGATAACTTAGGATCGTCAACAACCGATCTGAATCAGCTATACTCGATCTATGAAAAGTTAAACCTGGAGAATAGCATCCCGGATGGAATAAGTAAGCTTACAGTAATACCCGATAATTACTTGTATCGTATTCCTATAGAAATTTTACCTAAATCTGTACCCGGTTCTTCAACTAGCTATGGCTCAGCCGTTTATCTACTTGAAGACTATCATTTTGAATATTTTTCTTCATTAAGCGAGCTCATTGAAAATTCGAGAAACACCAGGAGTAATGCATTAAACGACTTTTCGGCTTTCGCAATATCCAACTTCTCGAATCTGGGTAACAAAGATTTACCATCACTACCCTATGCTACCCAGGAAGTAAGAAATATAGACGTCTCACTAACATCTATTTCGAACAAGAATATCTACCTTGAAAACGATGCTACTAAAGCATCTTTTATTCAAGAAGCTTCTTCATCAAGAATTGTACATATAGCTACGCACAGTGAAATTTCTGAATTGGACCCACTGTTTTCTACCATTTACCTTAATAACCCTACACGTAATAACGACAACTCAGCACCTAGTACACTGTATGCTTATGAGTTATTCAATACCAGAATGAATAGTGACCTCATTATGCTGAACTCATGCAGCTCGGGGTCTGGCGAGTTTTTACAGGGAAGCGGTATTATGGGTATAAGCAGAGCGCTGAGATATGCAGGAGCAAAAAGCCTTGCTCTAAACTTATGGTCAGTTAATGACAAAGTGGCTTCTGAGTTCGCCACTGAGTTCTATACTTCAATTGACAAAGGGCTTTCAAAAACTGAAGCGATGAGAAACGCCAAACTCAACTTACTTAAAACTGGTAATGCCAATCCGCATTATTGGGGTGCCTATATGTTGATTGGTAACCCTTCTTCCCTGATAGAAAAAAAGCCAGCAAGTGCCGGCTTTTTATATCCTTTTCTAATAATAGTCATATTAGTTGCAGGCTTCTCTATCAGAAGCAACTCTACACTAAAGCATCCTATTCAACACTACTGAGAGCGTCAATATAACTCTTAGCGATGCGACTATACTGTTTGTCAAAGTCGTATACCTTCTGAAATGCTTCTTGTGCCTCTTTGAGTCTGTCAAGCTGGAAATAGGTGTTACCTAAAAACCAGTAACCTTTTTCTAAGGTTAGATCATCAATACCTTCCTGGGTGATAACATTCTGAAAACTAGCTAACGAAGCATTGTAATCACCATAATTATATTGAATAGACCCAAGAGTAAGAGAAAGTTCGGCAATTAGTTCCGGAGACTCTTCTCTATCAAGCTCATTTTGAAGCAATACAATCGCAGCTTCTATCTCACCATCGGTAGCAAGGCGAATGGCTTCCTTGATAGTTTCATTGTCATTTGGAGTAGTTACTTCCTCTGCTCCCCCTCCCCTGATATTATCAAGAGTAAGGGTTGCTTGTGGTGATATATCCAGCCCTGTTCCGGTACCTGAATAGTTTAAAACGCCTACAACCCCAATTATGATGGCTATTGCAGCAGCTACTCCATAATTAGCATATTCTCTAAGCCTGAATACTGGAGCCTGTTTCTTGGTGCCACGTTGCCTTTCAATAACAGCCTTTAAGTTGGCTACACTCTTAGTGTATTCCAGATAATATTCATCTTGAATTAGTTCAGCCCAAAGTTCATCCACTTCTTCTTCATTCAACTTACCGTTGACATACAAGTCGATTTTTCTCTCAAGGGCTCTTTTAAAATTACTTTCAATCATTTTGATTAAACCACGAACTTATTATTGATATTCTTTACAAAGGGTTACTACTGCAATAATCAAGAAAGCGAACTCCACACTTGCTGAATTAATTATTTGATACCCGATTAAACATCTCACAACACAACGTTCATATTACTGAACAGTTGCTTAACAACTATTAAGAGAGAAGCTACATACTTTTGTTACACAACTTTTAAAAATCTTTCTTACCTACTTTACAAAACTGTTCACTATCTACTCTAAATATTCTAAATTCATATTAAATAAGACGCTTAACATGAAATTATTACATCAATTTAGTACGTTATTATTAATTTTTTCTATAGTTATTCTTGGATGTCAGTCTCCTTCTCAAACAAAGATATCCGGGACTATCGATTATGTTGGAGAAGCTGAGTTTTATCTCGAAAAACAACCCCTGCATTATAAATATTCTGTTAAAGATAAGCACGAACTAACTGTTGAAGGGAAAGGCTTCTCAACAGAAATTCAAATAGATAAGCCCCAGATAATATGGATGGTATTACAAGACATTAAATACCCGCTATATGTTGAACCAGGAGCTTCTCTTTCATTAGAAATAAACCGAGCCAGTTTCCCTTTTGATGTAAATGTAACTGGTTATGACAGCGATATTGATCTTTCTTACAACAACTTCCTGAAAGAGACTACAGAACTTGATAAAATAATTAAGGTTGAGATGGATAAGTTTAAGGTTGGTGAACAGAACCGGGCCCTTGCTTATAGCCAACAGAAGTTAGATATAGCTAAAAAGTACCTTGCGGGTACTCCATTCAATGATCTTTACTTAAAAGTAGTCGGGGAAGACTTAGTCCTTAAACTAAGAGCTGTTGAGTATTCTGATCGTCATATAGCTTCATTTGATGCAGAAGCAGGTAGAGACAAGATATTTGCTGAAGCTCAGCAACTTGATTTCTTTAGCCTGGAATCATTAGTCGCTCAACGAGCCGGAATTCGGGACTTCACACATTACTACTCAAGAACATTCGGTATTTATGATAGTGTATTGGCAGAATATAAACTCGAATTAGCTGAATATGATCTAAAAAGGTTAGCATATGAAGTACTCGATAAAAGAAGACTCGAAGTTATTGAGTATATCAAAGAACCACAGGCTAAAGCTTATGCCAGGATGTTTTTAGTTGCAGAAAGGATTGGAGAACAACCATTCGAAATCTCAAAACCAACATACACCAACTATCTGACGGAATATTCAGAATACCCTGAGTACACTAGTTTCCTTACGTATTTCTATGAAGAAATAGAATCTGTATCACCCGGACAACCCGGAATCCCATTTTCACTCCCCGATAGAGACGGAAACCTGCATACTCTTGATGAATATAAAGGAAAGTTTGTGCTACTCGATTTCTGGGCGGGCTGGTGCCAGCCTTGTTTAGCTGAATTTTCATATATGCGGGATATTTACAGCAAATACTCCCGGGACGACCTGGAGATACTAGCTATCTCGACCGAAGTGGATAAAAGAGTCTGGATACAGGATATCAATAAGTTCCAAAACCCCTGGCCTCAATTGTACGGAGGAAAAGGTGTGGAACAAGAAACATTTAAAGCATATAAAGGGGGTGGAATTCCTTTCTACATCCTGCTGGATCCGTACGGTAATATTATACGCTATAATGATATTCGTCCATCCTTTAATTTCATTGAAGTATTGGATAATTTGATACTCGAATACAAAAACAAATCATCTTCCTCAGAATGAGACTAATACTCCCTTTATTAATTTATACGCTTTTTATTTCATGTGCAGCCAAGCCCAGTGAAGAGAAAAAGGAAACTGCTTTCACTGATAAAGAATTAGGGCAACTGTTGGTTCTCGGATTTAGGGGAACTGAAGTATCCAGCGATAGCGATATTGTTCAGGATATGAAGAATCTGAATATAGGTGGCGTTGTTCTATTTGATTATGACCTTGAATCCAAAAGCTATGGAAGGAATATTGAGTCAGCTGATCAGTTACTTAAACTAGCCAGCTCATTAGTAGCATACTCTTCCACTCCACCAATTATTGCGATTGACCAGGAAGGTGGACAGGTGTCACGACTAAAAGAACGTTATGGATTCCCTAAAACTGTTTCAGCTGAATATCTTGGGAACCTGGACAGCGAAGACTCTACCCGCCATTATGCCCGAACCATTGCCCAGGAATTCATGGTAGTGGGAGTAAATACCAACTTCGCTCCTGTTATTGATGTAAATACAAACCCGGATAATCCTGTTATAGCCAATTATGAAAGAAGTTTTTCTTCTGATCCTGAAAAAGTTGCTGAACATGCTGGATATGTTTTGGATGAATTTGGTGTAGAAGGTATTCTTTCTGTTTTAAAGCATTTCCCTGGACATGGCAGTTCAACTACTGACTCTCACCTGGGAGTTACTGATGTAACTGATACATGGCACCCTGATGAACTCATTCCTTATAAGAAATTATTTGCCAGAGGCGATATAAATGCTGTAATGACAGCACATATATTTAATGCCAACCTGGACAGTGAATGGCCTGCTACCCTATCCCCAAAAACGATTAATGGATTGCTAAGAGATTCATTGGGCTTTAATGGAGTAGTGTTTTCGGACGATATGCAAATGGAAGCTATACGATCAGAATATGGACTCGAAACAGCCATAGAGCAATCATTAAATGCAGGTGTTGATATCCTGATTTTTGGAAATAATCTTGTATATGAAGAAGACATTGCCGAGAAAGCTATTAATATCATTCAAAAATTAATCGCTGAAGGAAAAGTGAGTGAAGAAACGATCAAACTAGCATTGGAAAGAGTGGGTAAACTCAAGAAAGATGTTATTGAAGATCTTTGTACATGTCTGAACTTCTAAATACTGATGTAATCTCCCTAACTGAATCCTATGTTCGAAATGAGCTGGAAGGGGAAGGATCGGGGCATGATTGGTGGCATATTCACAGGGTCCGAAATACAGCTCTAACATTGGCAAAAGAAGAACAAGCCGATTTATTTGTAGTTGAACTCGCAGCTCTTCTTCATGATATTGCAGACCACAAATTCCATGATGGTGATGATACTGTTGGTCCAAAAGTCGCAAAAAAATGGCTACAGTCACTGAATGTTGCTTCTTCTGCGATAGATCATGTGTGCACAATCATAAAAGACCTATCATTCAAAGGGGCGAAGGTACAAACTCCCATGAAAACTATAGAGGGAAAAGTAGTACAAGACGCTGATCGCCTTGATGCAATCGGTGCTATCGGTATTGCTCGTGCCTTTGCGTATGGAGGACATAAGAACAGAGAACTATATAATCCTGAAATAAAACCCACCCTCCACTCTTCCTTTGATCAATACAAAAAAGACGAAGGCCACACTATCAATCACTTTCATGAAAAACTATTTCTGCTTAAAGACAGAATGAATACTAAAAGCGCCGCCCGGATGGCTGAAAATCGTCATCTCTTTATGGAAGAATATGTAGAACGGTTTCTATCAGAGTGGGAGGGCAAATGATAATTGAGAGTTTTCAATCTAAATGAAAACTAAAATTTATTCTTGTACGATTATACTTGTTAATCAATCCTCTATTCTATAATCTTGAAGTGCATCTAAAAATCGAATTGTAAGGCTATGACGCTAACCCAACTTTCCTACATTGTTGCTGTTGATAAATACCGCCATTTTGCAACCGCTGCTCAAAAAATTTATATCACTCAACCCACCTTGAGTATGCAGATTCATAAACTGGAAGATGAATTGGGCGTCCTTATTTTCGATCGTTCTAAAACTCCGGTTATTCCTACAGCAATTGGTGAGAAGATTGTAGCGCAGGCAAAGGTTATACTAAGTGGCTCAAAACACATTGAAGACATCGTTTCAGTTACCGAAGAAGGCCTGAAAGGCGAGTTCAAGATTGGGATTATACCAACCGTTGCTCCTTACTTGGTACCGTTGTTCTTAAAAAGATTTACTGAGAAACACCCGGATGTCGAACTTATTTTTGAAGAAACTTTAACAGCGAATGTTCTGGATGCTCTACAAGATGATCGTCTGGATGTTGGAATTATTGCCACATCCACAGAGCAACACCTATTCCAGGAAGATTTATTCCTTGAGCCTTTTGTTGGATATGTCTCCACTATGCACCCTTTGGCTTCGCAACCCAAGATTGCACTTGATGATTTATACGAAGAAAATCTTTGGCTGCTCAATGAGGGCCACTGTTTCAGAGATCAGGCCATTAAACTGTGCAAGAAAACTAACCAGAGCTTAAAGAAAGGATCTATCAGCTTTGAAAGTGGTAACCTTGAAACACTTAAACGACTTGTTGAACAAGATTTTGGTGTTACCCTCATGCCATTCCTGTCTATGGAAGATCATGACACACGCTGTGCCAATGGAATCATAAAAGAGTTCAATGAGCCTATCCCAACACGCAAAATCCGCTTGGTTTACAGCCGTGAGTTCTTAAAACAAAACCTGATCAAAGCTTTAGGTGAGGTGATAAAAGAGTCAATCCCTGATTCCTTAAAAGAACAAAAGGAAGAGTTGGTTGTTGAATAATAGTAGGGTCTTAAACTTTAATGCTCTACTTACTCTTTATTAAAGATAACGGGCATTTGTCCCTTCCATTTATTCCATAACTCTTTCTCAGTTATCAATGTTGCCATACCATTGGCGACATTAACACGGCTGGTTTGCCCGGAATCAAAAATTACTCCTCGAACAGGTGAACCATGCAACTCATACTCGCTTACTTCTGGTTCATCAATGAGATTATCCGGCCGGACAACAACCCATTCAATTTTGCTATTATCCTGGCCTATTTGAACCCGTAAATAATCCGCTGCATCCTCATTATCTGAATGAGCTGGAATAAGGGCACGAACCAGGAATATAACCATTCTATCTTTAAGTGAATAGTTCTCCTGTAAATCCCTGTTTGTGTTCCCGTTTGTATTCATCAGGACAAACTGTACGGGTTCACTGGGGTTATTTAAGACAATTGCCTCGCAAAGCTTCTCAACAGAATCAGCAACGAGTTTTCTGGGTTTGCCATACATCCCTTTCCATGTCAGGTTATGTCCCAGGCAAGAGAAAACTGCATCACAACCTTCTAAATGATTAGCTAAATCTGTTTCTGACATATCCAGAACAGTTCCTGTTATTTGAACAAAGCCTGGATAGGATTCTTCCAACTCAGCCAGTTTTTCTTTTGATCGTACAATAGCTTTTACTTCATGCCCATACTCCAATAACTGCTGAGTTAATAAACGCCCGGTTGCTCCCGTTGCCCCTACTACTAAAACTGTCATAATACTTACCCTTTTTATCAATCCTCAAAACAGATAGCGATTACGCGCTGGCTTTATAAAGTTTCGGCTACTTAATGATAGTTCCCATTCCTTCTCTTACTCTGTACCTCTTTATCTTTGTTGTTTGCATCCTTAATGTTCATAAAACTCATTGTAACTAATTTCCTAATAGATCAGAATAAAGTACTTGAGATGAGAGGTCTCGAATTAATCCACTACTGATGCTCTCCCCTTGTCATCCTGAGGATACTTCCTGCCATAGGCATTCCTTTGGAAGAAGGATCTACAAACCTATAAACTCACAGATTCTTCACTACAGCTCAGAATGATACTGAGCGACCAAACAAAAAAATTAACCAGTGACATAACGTTGTCAGTGGATCCTTTTATCTTCTGGCATGATTGAAATCAAAAAAGCCGGACGTGAGGGTATTCTGCTTCCCCAACTTGGGATTGGATTAGACTATTCAGGTTCCAGGGCTGAACATATTTTTGTATCGCACGCACACGCCGACCATATCCCAAGTAACCGGAAGCTAAGTGTATTTGCTACACCTCCTACCGCTGCTTTTATGAGACTGAGGGGATTTAAGGGTGAAATCACCAAACTGGAATTTAACCAGCCCATAGAAACAGATTATGCAAGGGTTACTCTACTTCCTGCTGGTCATATTCTTGGCTCTGCTATGACTTTTATCGAAAGTGATTTAGGATCAGTCTTATATACCGGCGATTACAGGACGCCCCCTTCTCCCGCTACCGAAGGCTTTGAACTACCTGGAAACCCTATTGATTATTTTATCACGGAAGCTACATTCAGCCTTCCCATTTATAAATGGAAACCAGAAGAGTTATTAGCTGAACAAATCCGGAATTTTGCCAGCCAGTCTTTAGAAAAAGGATTCACACCCATTTTTACAGCCTATAACCTGGGCAAAGCCCAGGAACTGATGTATATCCTGAAAACGCTAAACCATCCTATGCAGATTCACGGTGCCGGTTATAAACTCTGTAAAGTGTATGAAGATTTTGGATTTCCATTAGGAGAATACGAAACCTATGACAGGGAAACTTGTGAAGGTAAAATCCTGATTACACCAAGTACGGGCATTGGGACAGGTTTTGCATCAAACGTTAAAAAGACGAAAGTGGCCTACTGCTCTGGTTGGGCAGCAAATGAGTCGAGGCAAACTCAACTTACAGTTGATGAGCTTATTCCTATTTCTGATCACCTGGATTTCTTTCAGTTGATTGATTTGTGCAAGAGCATAAACCCAAAGAAAGTGTTGATTACTCATACTCCAAACCCCAGGGTTGTACAACATTATTTGGATAAACTGGGAATAAACTCTGGTTTCTTAGACTCCAATGGGAGTGATAATGGCAAGTAATACTTCTTTTAAAATACTTTGCGAACTCGCTCAGAAAATCTCATCAACTCGTGGAAATAACGCCAAAATAGCCCTATGCAGAGCCTATTTTGAGACATTGGAATCCAATCAGGATATTCTGTTAGCGGCCCAATACCTGGGTGAGGGCGCCTTTTCTACGGTTTCGGGAAAGAGAGCTTCAGTTGGGTACAGAACCATCGCTACATTGGCGGCTGAGTATTGTGAGATCGATTATGAGTTAGTATTCAAACCAAGTAGAACTGCAACCGGAAGTTCCTCAGAGACTATACAACGTTTAATGGAGAATATTCCTCAGGCTAAAAATAAATGGACGGGAAAAGAACTTAATCTCCAGGAAGTAGAGTCGATCTATGAAAAGCTATATCTCACAAAAAAGAGAGAAGACAAACAGCTACTTGTTCTGGATGCATGGACTAACATGACCCCCATAGAAGTAAAGTACTTTATCCGGATTATGGGTCAGGGTTCTCTTCGAATTGGTTTTGAAACCAAGAGTGTCGTAAATGCTATCGCTAAAGCTTTTAATAAAGATCTGGAATCTGTTAGATATGCCCATATGATTACAGGCAGCCTGGGCGAAACCGCGGTTCTTGCAAAAAATGGAACATTAGATACCGCCCGTTTTGAATTGTTTCATCCTCTCTCCTTTATGCTTGCTTCTCCAATAGAAAGTAGATCTGTGGAAAACCTGCAAGACTATATAGCTGAGGAGAAATTTGATGGAATGAGATGCCAGGCTCATATTTCGGGTCAAAAAATAGAGCTAT
This sequence comes from Balneolaceae bacterium, assembly GCA_040222185.1. GTDB lineage: Bacteria > Bacteroidota > Rhodothermia > Balneolales > Balneolaceae > JAVKDP01. The sequence goes on from JAVKDP010000115.1 coordinate 12,351, forward strand.
TCTCTAGAGACCTAAATATTGTCACCCATTCTTTTCCAGAAATCACTTCCTTTTTCCAGAAAAGAAACTTACCCGAAATGGTTCTGGATGGTGAGATATGTGTTTTCAAGGATAATACTATTTTACCCTTCCAACTCTTGCAAAAAAGAATGGGTGTAAAAAAACCTTCTCAAAAATTACTGGATGAATATCCGGTTCTATTCATAGCGTACGATATACTTTACGAAAACAACTCACCTATCTTTGAGAAGACACTTGTAGAGAGACGGCAGATTCTTGAGGAGCTGGTAAAGCAACATAGGATACCAATTACAGCACAAATGGAGTTGACCAGTAATGATGATGTAGAGAAACTTTTTGAACAAGCATTAGCTCATGGCAATGAAGGGTTAATGCTAAAACGAAAAGACTCTGCCTATGAATATGGACAACGGAGGAAGTCATGGCTCAAAGTTAAAAGACCAAGTGGTTCATTGGATACAGTGATTTTATATGCTCACGCAGGAAGTGGTAAAAGAGGTGGCACATATTCTGATTTTACACTAGGAATTTCCGTTAAAGATGATGAACGCTATGAAGAAGAGTTTATTCCAATTGGCAAAGCATATGGTGGGTATTCCAATGAAGAGCTCACTGAAATGAATAAACGTATTAAATCGCTTACCCAGGAACGCTTTGGCCCAACAGTGCTCCTCAAACCTGAACTCGTTGTAGAACTTGAATTTGAGGATATACAAATCAATAAGCGAACCAAAGCCAAGTACACTTTACGCCTCCCCCGCTTCAAAGCCATACGCTGGGATTTAGCTCCAAAAGATACTGATACCCTGAAAGATGTAGAACGAATGTTTGAGGAGAAGCTTATGAAAAAACGCCTTTCCCAGGATATTAACCCCTCGTTTAAATTTTAAAGGATTATTTTCTTCTCAAACGATTTTTGGCATAAATATTAAAGTATTTGGCATTTCTGTTATAATAACAGTCTTTAGGTTTTGGGTTATCTAACAGGTAGCTTA
>JAVKDP010000116.1:0-8002 GCA_040222185.1 Balneolaceae bacterium
TTACCTCTTCACCTCCCTGCCCTAATTCGGGCTCAAAGAATGCAGGAAAAGGCTGCTAATGTTGGTTTCGATTGGCCTGAATGGAGGCAAGCCTGGGAAAAACTGGAAGAAGAGTTTTCTGAATTTAAAGAGACATTGTCTGAAAATAATAAAGAAAGGTCGGCAGATGAGTTTGGTGACCTCCTTTTTTCAATGGTAAATGTTGCCCGGTATTTCGATTTAGTAGCTGAAGACAGTCTCAGGAAAACGAATCGTAAATTCGAACAGAGATTTCGGTTTGTGGAGAAAAAGTTAAAGCAAAATGGGAAAACACTAAAAGAATCTACACTTGAAGAAATGGACAGTTACTGGGAGTTGTCTAAAACGGAACTCTAAAGGATTCAGACGTCGAATCTGGAAAGAATCTCATCCTTCTTCTTTTTTAGAAAATAAAACCCAATAGCAAGAGTCATTGCAGTAGCAGTAGCCACTAAAACCCAAAATCCTGCAAAAGAAAAAAAGCGACTGAATGTTTCGGACCAGAAAGCTGCATAAAGCCCGATTATTGACCAGTTCATAAACTCGTAATGCAGATGAAGCCAGCCCTTCTCAGGCTTCTTTAAATAGACAGGAATTATCCCTCCTAACAATGAAGCTGTACTAATCAATGCTGCAATGTGAAATGGACCAAACGTACCGAATAACTTATAAATCATAAAAGCTGTGATATTCAGAACAAGCATTGCTACGGTGTACGCATACCCAAAGCGGATATGGAATTTTGTTCCTTTTTTGTTAAAAATTACAACCATCCCAAATATCATTGCCAGAAGTGCCGAGATAAGATGTACTAACCCAAGGGGATCCATTTGATAAGAGTTCATTCTGCAAGGATTAAATTTAACTTTTAACCCGCAACCGTACGGAGACCTTTCCTTTCAGTTACATGCAGTTTTTGTGCTTTTTCTATTTATATAATTCCTTCCGTTTCATTACCTTTATAGTCCTTCTTAGTAATTCTATAAGAAGTGGTTCGAGCTTTGTAAAAATTGTTAGCTACGTGGAATTTGTATCTCAAATAAATAGTTCCACTATTGAAATTAAATCATTAAAAGGAATTAAGAATGTCGACAGACGTACACACAGGATTTGACGAAAAAGAGTATCCTTATATCAACCAGGGACTTGCAGGAATAGTAGCTTTTTCGACTACAAAGAGTTTCATAGACGGCTCCATTGGAGAGCTGATTTATTCAGGCTACAACATTGATACACTTGCCGAAAATGCTACGTTTGAAGAAGTTTGCTTTCTTTTGTGGAATGATCGCTTACCTAATAAAGAAGAACTGGATAAGCTTAATAAAGACTTAATTGCTCACCGGGAGCTTCCTCAACCAGTTTTGGATTATATATCTGCTACTGATAAAGCCTCTGAGCCTATGGCTGTACTTAGAACAGCTGTTTCTATGCTTGCCGATTTTGATGACACTAAAGGTAAGTTTGATGAAAGTTTGTTTATGGAACAAGCTATCTCTATGACAGCAAAAATCCCTGGTATTATTGCTGCTTTTGACCGAATTAGAAATGGTAAAGAAGTAGTAGCTCCACTCAATGAAGGAAGCACAGCATTTAACTTCTTATACATGTTGAATGGCGAAAAACCTGGCGCCCAGGCAGAGAAAACAATGGACATTTGTTTGATCATTCACGCTGAACATGGTATGAATGCATCTACATTTACTGCAAGAACAGTTTGTGCTACTATGTCTGACATGTATTCATCAATTACTGCTGCTATTGGAGCGTTAAAAGGCCCACTTCACGGTGGTGCAAATACAGCGGTAATGAATACATTACTTCAACTTGAAGCAGAGGGTGACAAAGCTGATGCCGTTGCTTTTACAAAAGCCAAATTAGCCAGAAAAGAAAAATTGATGGGCTTTGGTCACCGCGTTTATAAAGTATTTGACCCAAGAGGAAAGCATCTTCAAAAAATGGCTAAAGCATTAGCTGAAGAAACAGGTCACGAAGAGTTATACACTTGGTCGGTTGATATGATGAATACTATGAAATCAGAAAAGAACATCGATCCTAACGTCGACTTCTTTTCTGCAACTGTGTATTACTCAATCGGTATTCAGCCAGATTTATTTACTTGCATCTTTACAATGAGCCGTATTTCAGGATGGACGGGTCACTTTATGGAACAGGCTGCAAATAATCGTTTAATTCGTCCAAGAGCTCTTTATGTTGGCGAAAAAAACCTGGACTGGACCCCAATAGAGTCTCGATAGTTAGAAACTAATTGATAATAAAAAAGCCCAATCATTTTGATTGGGCTTTTTTTATGCTCTGCTAATTTTACTTAACAACCAGGTTCACAATTCTTCCTGGTACAAAGATTTCTTTAACTAAATTACCCTCAGAAAGATATTTTGCAATCTTTGCTTCATTCTTAGCAAGATTCAAAACAAACTCTTTGTCCTTTGATTTATCACTTGGTACAAAAATGTCTGCTCTTACTTTACCGTTTATCTGGATCGGATACATAATCTCATCTGAAACCAGGAACTCCGGGTTAAATGAAGGCCATTCGGAATATGATATTGTATCTTCCTCTCCTAGTTTATGCCATAATTCTTCGGCAATATGAGGAGCATACGGATTAAGCAATTGAACAAATGACTTGGCTACTGAAACCGGAATATTATCCCACTGGTTAGCTTCGTTCACGAAAATCATTAATGCCGAAATAGCTGTATTGAAACGCATCTCTTCAATGTCTTCAGTAACTTTTTTGATGGCTTCATGAAGAACTTTCAACTGCTCTTTAGTAGCATCAGTTTCAGAAAGTGTAGACTTTAATTCTCCAGATTCTTCATCAACCAGCAGTCTCCAGGCTCTATTCAAAAATCGGTTTACCCCATCAACACCTTTGGTGCTCCAGGGTTTTACCTGCTCAAGCGGTCCCATAAACATCTCATATAGACGTAATGAATCTGCACCAAATCTCTCAATCACATGATCCGGATTGATCACGTTTCCACGACTTTTAGACATTTTATGGGCACGGGATTCTACTTTTACATCAGTACCTTTTAGGACGAATCCTTCTCCTTTCTTCTCAACTTCGTCCTCAGAAAGCTTCACAGCTTCAGACTCATCATTTGCTAAATTATGATTTATCCATTGGCCATTCTCCTTGAAGGCTGTAAATTCCATTTCACCAAGAATCATGCCCTGGTTCACAAGCTTTTGAAATGGTTCTTTTGTAGAAACTACACCTAAGTCAAAAAGTACTTTGTGCCAAAAACGAGCATACAACAAGTGAAGTACAGCGTGTTCGGCTCCTCCAACATATAAATCTACTGGCATCCAATATTTTTCGTAATCCGGATCAACAGGGCCTCCCTCCCAATCGGGAGAAATATATCTTAAATAATACCAGCACGAACCGGCCCATTGAGGCATAGTATTAGTTTCTCTGATGGCTTCTTTTCCAGTTTGTGGATCAGTTGTTTTAATCCAGTCGGTTGCATTCGCTAATGGAGGCTCACCATCCCCCGTAGGTTGATATTTCTCGACTTCAGGTAATACTAGTGGTAATTCATCTTCAGAAATAGCCTTTGCCTTTCCTTCACTATGGATAATTGGAAAAGGCTCTCCCCAATATCTTTGACGAGAAAACAACCAGTCTCTAAGCTTATAGTTTACAGCTTTGGTTCCGGCCCCATTTTCCTCCAACCAATATATAATTTTGCTCTTGGCGTCTTTAATTTTAAGTCCGTCTAAGAACTCACTGTTTATCGCCGGGCCATTTCCAGTATATGCTTTCCCTTCAAAACCTTCACTAGGTTGAACAGTTCTAATAATCGGTAGATCGAACTTTTCGGCAAATTCCCAATCCCTTTCATCTTGACCAGGAACAGCCATAATTGCACCAGTACCATAACTTACCAACACATAATCAGCTATCCAGATAGGAATCTTATTTCCATTCGCGGGATTAATAGCATAAGCACCGGTAAATACTCCCGATTTTTCCTTACTTAATTCCTGACGATCTAAATCAGACTTTAATGAAGCTTCAGTTTTATAATTCTGCACAGCTTCACTTTGTTCCGCGGTAGTAATGTCATCCACCAAATGATGTTCAGGAGCAAGAACCATATAAGTAGCGCCAAAGATAGTATCCGGTCGGGTCGTAAATACTCTTAGTTTCTCATCATATCCATCAATCTTGAAATCAATCTCAGCACCAACTGATTTACCAATCCAGTTTCGCTGCATATCCTTCAATGACTCAGGCCAGTCCAAACCTTCTAAATCCTGGAGTAACCGCTCAGCATAAGCCGTAATCTTTAATACCCACTGCCTCATGGGCTTTCTTACAACAGGAAATCCACCAACTTCACTTTTGCCATCAACCACTTCTTCATTAGCAAGCACAGTACCTAATTCAGGACACCAGTTCACCGCAATCTCATCCTCATACGCCAGACCCATTTCGAATAATTTCAAAAATATCCATTGAGTCCATTTGAAATAGTTTGGATCCGTTGTATTTACTTCCCGATCCCAATCATAGCTGAAGCCAATAGCCTGGAGTTGTTCCCTGAATCGGTTAATATTCTTCTCAGTTGTTACTTTAGGATGTGTACCGGTCTTAACTGCATATTGCTCAGCAGGTAATCCAAATGCATCCCAACCCATTGGGTGAAGTACATTAAAACCATTCATTCGCTTATATCGGGCGATAATATCAGTAGCAGTATATCCTTCGGGGTGCCCAACATGTAGTCCAGAACCACTGGGATACGGAAACATATCCAGGACATAATACTTTGGTTTTGAAGTATCAGTAGGCGTTTTGAACGTTTTATTTTCGAGCCAATACTTTTGCCACTTGGTCTCGATTTCAGAAGGATTATAAGAGTGCATTCAGAGTTCAGTTTTCAAATTTCGAAAGCTCACAAAATAAGTATTTTGATTACTAATTGTATGGGAGAATAGATTTGAAAATATTGACCCCATCCGGCTCCCACCAAAGTGCCGGAGTTTGAGCCTGGCTGAGAAATTCGGTTTCAACGCCTTCAACTTTTAGCCCGGCTGTGTATATAGTCTGAACTGCATTTCCATACTTTTCTTTCAGTTCAATTAGCTTTTCCTGGTCTCCCTGTACCCAGTGCAGAGTAAAATCCAGTTCTGGAAACTCTTCACTCTCTTGTAAAAGAAAGTCATTCATCCAGGCTTGTTGTCTATTAATGGCTTTGTTGTATGCAAACTGGTAAGCCAAAGCTTCTGATGGTTTTTTGTGCTGAGGGTTCTTCAACCAGAAAGCTTCTATATAATCCTGGAAATGACATTTAAGCTCATTCAGTCTCATTGGGCTAACAACTACGGCTACTGACCTACACCCCTGTCCTCCGTACCTGAATATCGCTTCGACTAAATCAGTAATTATATCGGGTTCTTCTGAAGTAATATAAGCCATCGAAAATTTAGCCGTTCGGATAACCATTTCAGTTTCAGTTTGCAAGATATTCAGTCGGTCAAGCTCATCTTTTACTTTAGGAATCGACTCTGAAGAACCGGCAAATAAAATCTTATCCGCTTCTAACTCATTGAAATGATCCAAATCAGTTGAGTATTCAATCTTTTGCTCCATTTCACCTTTCTCAAACTCTCTCAGAAATGAAGCCAATAAATAAGGGTCTTTCTTTGAGAGCTTTCCATAATAATCAGCGCCGGATAAAATCGTCCCTAGTGCATCCTGGAATCCTACAAGAGGAAGATTCCCTGCGTGCAGACAAAGTATTTTCTGCCCAATAGCATTCTTGTCATCGTTAAGCTCTGATTTGGTAACCCACTCTTTTACCTGGCCTGAATCTATATTCTGCTTTAATGCCCTGATCTGGAATTTGATATCCTCAAAACTGAATAACCCTTCACTAACGGTCTTTTCAATAGCTTTTTTTAAACTTTGATTATCAGGTCTTAGCCATTTTTTAGCTACTTCCTCAACTTTGATAACATGTTCTTCAAATGATCTCATTCTAACCTTTTAGTTCTAATCCTGATCAATTAGAAAATTACATCCTCGTAAGTTCTGAGTATTCCATCTTCCTAATACCTGAAACTCTCCTTTTTCATTCTGCATTCCTTTATCTCCCGTAAGAATAAATGAACAGGAATTGATATTCGCCAGGTCTATAACTCCAATTAATCCTTCTTCTCCAAATGGTAACTCAGCTATAGGGTTTTTAGGATCTCGAATTGAGACTTTCATCCATGGAACACATTCAAACCATTCATTTCCCCTGCTATAAGCCTGACTCAACAACTCTGTCATTCCATATTCTGAATGAATGTTTTCTGGTTCAAGTTTTAGTCCATTGGCCAATTGTTGATGAAGTTCCTTTTTAATCATCTCTCTGCGGAAGGTCTTCATCCCTCCTGTCTCAATAACTACTGTATCGGCAGGAAGCTTAAACTCACCAAGTTCGATTAAATCCAATAATCCAAAAGCAGCGCCAAAAAGCATTACTTTTTTTCCAGACTTTGAGATAGTGTCAATTAACTCTTGATCCAATGGCTTACCTAATTCTATAAAACAACTTAGGCCTGTTTTATCCCTTTCTATTAAAACATTCAACATCCAGATTAGAGAAGAGTTTGGATTTGCAATGTAGCCAGGTGTATAAGCGAGCACTACATATTCATCCAACTGATAAAAATGCTTCATTCCTTTGATGATAGACTCACGGTACAAGTCTGGATCAAGTACAACATGCCTGCTTTTACTCATTCCTGAAGTACCGCTGCTGGTAAAGAATAATGCCTGTGAACCTACAGGTTTGGTTGATGATATTACTTGTACATCTTTGAATGCTTGAATAGGTATTAGAGGAATCTCAGATAACTGATCTACATTAACCCGACCCAATGCTTTACAGAAACGACCATATACTTCGCTATTGGCTTTTTGAAATTCAAAAACCTCTAGTGCTTTTTCATCGAATGATGTTTCCAGGTCAAAAGGATTAGTTTTCAATGGTAAGCTTGCTAATTGTATTCTCAGTCAAAATGAAGAAACTATTATCTAGTTTAAAGAAATCTACAACATCCTGATTATCTGAGAAATTGGCTATACTTTCGGGACTTCGTGAATTCCTTATCGAAGAACCACCAATTAGCCATTCTATTTCATTTTTATCAACAAATAATTGGGTTGCACCCTCCAGTGGATAACTCAAAATTTCCAAACCATTATCCGAAAGCTCATGATATATCTGTTGTTCCAGATCAAGTATGTAAAGGTTTCTGTTCACAGACTGGATATCCGACACACTCTTTATTTCACTGGAAATCGGAAAGGAGTATAGTTGATTTCCCTGTTCATCAATTCCAATAATAGTTTTGGAAGACTCATCAAAATAGAACAGTTCTCCAAATTTATTGACTGTGGCCTGGGTTGGACGAATAGCACGGGTTAACCCAGTACTTTGTTGTCGTCTTATACTCGTTAAGAACTGGAATCTACGATCAAATACCTGAACACGGTTATTCCTGTAATCCGCAACATAGATTTTAAGGCCATTTGTAGCATCGATATCAAGAGGAGTGTCAAACTGGTAATCCCCATTTCCCAGCCCACCTACAGTTTCTATCAACTCTCCGTAATGATCCAGTTTTAGAACCCTGTGTTTTCCGCTCTCAACTACAAAGATGTGTTGTTGAGTAACATAAATTGAAGTTGGCTTGCTTAGTCCTGAATAAAGCTCTTCAAGTTTAGCAGTTTTTTCTTGTGCAAACAGTGCCCCCGAATACAAGAAGAAAATAGCTACTAAAACTTTGAAGGATTTCATGACATACGTTTTAAACCTTTTGCTCCAATATCATTGCGGAAATAAGCTTTTTCGAAATCAATCTTTTTGACTTGTGCATATGAACTATCGATTGCTTCTTTATGGGTATCGCCTTCGCCCACAACATTAAGTACTCGTCCACCATTGGTTACTAT